>NZ_LZTB01000044.1 GCF_001665685.1 Mycobacterium sp. 852013-50091_SCH5140682 | reverse complement strand
ACCGACCTCGACAATCTGGTGATGCTCTGCCCGTACCACCACCGGTTGCACCACAACGGCGGGATCACCATCACCGGCCCCGCCCACCAACTCAGCGTCACCGACCCCACCGGCAAGCAGCTACATCCCGGATCACTGGCGCGACCACCAACCACACCACCACCCCAGGTACCGCCTTACCGAGGGCCGACCGGCGAACGCGCCGATTGGTGGTGGTACACACCCTTCGAACCCGAGCCACCACCACCGTCGGCCAACTAGGCATGAGCCCGCCCCCAACGCGGGCCGAATCGCCCTGGCCGCCAGACGAATTCGCGTCACAGTCAGGTCCCGTCGACCCGATCACTGACTCAGTCGCGTTTGGCCTCGTAGCGCAGCAGTACCGTGCCACCCGGGAAGGTGCGGTTCTCCAACAGTCGCAGCGACATCCACGACGGCAGGGTCGGGAAGAACGGGGTTCCGCCGCCCACCGCGGTGGGTGCGACCACGATTCGGTACTCGTCCACCAGCCCGGCCTGCACGATCGGTGCGGCCAGCGTCGCGCCTGCCACCTCCAGCCTGCCGTCGGTTTCCGCTTTCAGCTTCGATACCACCTCGACCGGGTCGCCGCGTTCCAGGCGGGAGTTCCAGTCGACGGATTCCAGGGTGCGCGAGAACACAACCTTGGGCATGTCGCGCCAGATGTGGGCGAAGTCGACAATCAGAGGGGTGGCGTCCGGGGCCTTGTCGGCCGTCGGCCAGTACGCAGACATCAGTTCGTAGAGCCTGCGCCCGTAGAACGACAGCGCGGTCTCCCGCTCGAAGTCATTCCAGTACTGGTGAAGTTCGTCGCTCGGCTCAGACCAGTCGATGTTGCCTTGCGCATCGGCGATGTACCCGTCCACCGATACGTTGAACCCATAAATCAATTTGCCCATGACGATCAGACTGCACTGGAGGGCAAAACTCGTCGCGATGCGACACTCGGCATCGGGAAATCAGCGGCCCGTCGGCTACGCGGTGGTGAACTTCAACAGCGTCCGGGTGAGGTGCAGGCTGGTGATCTGCCATGCGCCGTCACGCTTTTCGTAGGTCTCGTGATAGTGCCCCGCGCCGTGTAGATGACCGCCGTCGGCGAAATACAGCATGTCCTCCATCGCCCAGATGCCCGTGGCAGTGGTATCCGAGGTCAACTCGATCTCCGGGGTGTGGCAGTGGTGGACCGTAGCTGCATGTTCGACGCCACCCCACACCACGGGAAAGAACTCGTTGAAACCGTTCAGCGGCGGTGCGGTCTGCGGGTCCGCCCCGCCGGTCGACACAGCCATGTCCAGGGTGACCACGACGTCCTCGGCGAACAGTGCGCGCCACGCGTCGATGTCCTTGGTGTCCAGGAACCGGCAGTAGCGGGCCTTCAGCTGTTTGATCGCCTCGATGTCGTCGGCCATGCGCCCTCCTCGGTCGATACTGAAATCTCTACCGTAGTGCCCTCAGCCGACCGAGAGTGCCACCTTTCATCCGCGAGCAGACGCGGATGTTCCCGACACGCCGCACATTCCGGGACCTTCACGTCTGCTCGCGCGGCTACGGCTACGGCTACAGCTACGGCTACGACGTTGCGACAGGACGGTCCGACAACGCGGCGAGAATCCGCCGTCCGCGCGCGGTCATGTCGGCGGCCGATTGCTCGGGATGCTGCTGCCACCACTGCACCAATGCCGAGACGATGTGCTCCCAGACCACCGTCGCCGCCGACAGGTCGTCAGGGTCGTCGAGGCCGACTTCGGCGAGCGCACGAGTGACCCCGGCCATGGCCTGCTCCCGCAGGATGGTGCGCTGCTCGCGCGCGGCGTCGCGGGCCCGACCGGCGGGCACTGTCCGGTCATAGACGACGGGCCAGTCGCTGGGCCGGTCGGCCAGCGTGGTGAAGATCGCCTCGAGGACCCGCTCGCCGTCGCTCGCGCCGCCGGACGGCACCGGTATGGCATCGCCGATCGCGGCAGCCAGCGTTTCCCCGGCGCGCTCGACGCAGGCGACGTAGAGATCCTCTTTCGAACCAAAGTAGGACAGCACGAGCGCTTTCGACACGTCGGCGTTGGCGGCGATGACGCTCATGTGCGCACCTACGTAGCTCGACGCACCGAATTCGGCCGAGGCCGCCGAGAGGATCGCTTGTTCTCGCTGCTGGCGGGGCATGCCCTTGGTGCCGGTTCGGTTGGGTCGCACCTGTACGACGCTATCGAACGACCGATCATTCGGCCCGCCGCGTTCGAGTTGCCGAAGCGACAAGGGATTGACCTTGGGGTCACATGTCCTTATGTTACCGGTAGGTCACTTCATGAAACGCGTGGCCACAGACATGCGGATGGGGGACGTATGACTTCGGTACAGCATGGGCGGGCTAGGCCGGCAGTGCTCAAACAACCCATCTCCCGCGTGCTGTCACAAATCATCGTCGACGGCTTGATGCCCCGGGTCGACCGACGCCTGCCGGCCTCGCGCCTGCCATTCGACGCACCGGCCATGCTGCGCCCACACGCCGCGTCGGGCCCGTGGACGGCCACCCACTACGGGGTATTCGTCCCGCAACTGCCGGCACCACACCGGTATCTGAACACCATGACGCTCATCGGGGCAACGGGATCGGAACTCTTCGACAACGACTACCTGGCTGCGCGCGACGCCCGGCACACCGCCACCGTGCTGTCGTCGACGGCCGCGGAAGGCCAGCACCACTACCGCGCGTACGATACGACGGCGGATTGCATGTTCACCGAGGACGGCACGTCCCTGCGCTGGGGCGACGACCTGACCATCGATGTGCGCTACCCCAGCGTCACGGTCCGCGGCCGTTACCAACACTTTTCGGTCGACCTACGGCTCGCTGTGACCGACCAGGTCTCTTATTTCGTCAAGACACCGATCTACGACCACCTCAGCCTCCTGGCTACCTATTCCGGGACCGTCGAGGACGCATCGGGCACCACTGCGATCGACGGTCTCGGCACCGTCGAGTACGCACGCTTCCTCACTCACCAGTCGCTGACCCGAAGGCCCGTACCGCCCGCGCTGAAACTGCCGATCGACTTCTTCACCTACCAGATCGTCAATCTCGACGCCGAAACCCAGGTCCTGCTCACCGATGTGCGGGCCCGCGGCCGAATCGCCTGCCGCTTGGCACATCTGCGCATCCTCGGCAAGACCTCTGAGATCTACACCAACACCCGCATGGACATCCTCGACTACCGCCAAGCTCCATTGATCGATGAGCGCGGCCGCACCATGGACATGCCCGAGCGATTCCGATGGACGGTGACCGACGACGCCGGCGCCCCGGTCCTCACCCTCGACTGCGCAGTCGATGCCCCGTGGCGCTACGGGCACGGGCGCGGGTACGTCAGCGCCTACACATTCGAGGGCCGGTACCGAGACACATCCGTCGGCGGCTCCGGCTACGTGGAATGGGTTGACACCCAACGTATCCGCATCGAGCCGACGGATAATCAGGACGCTGTGCGAAGGGGTGAATAGTCGGGTTCGAGAGCGCCGCCGGCGAGCCCGAGATCGATCAATCCGTCAAGAACCAGTCCAGTTCGGGGCACGCTTCTCGGCGAACGCAGTCGCTCCTTCGATCGCGTCTTTCGACGTGAAAACGGGAGTGATCAACTCGCCCTGCTTCTTCCACATCTCGTCCTCGGACCAGCCGGCCGACTTGACGATGATCTCCTTCGTAGCCGCCACCGCGAGCGGGCCGTTGGCGGTGATCCGCTCGGCCAGTTCGAGGGCGCCGGCCAAGGCCTCGCCCGGCTCGGTGAGTTTGTTGACGAAGCCCCACGCCGCGGCTTCTTCGGCAGTGAAGCTGTCACCGGTGAGCGCCAGTTCGAGGGCCTTCTGATACGGAATGCGCTTGGGCAGCCGCAGCAGACCGCCGCCCGCGGCGACCAGACCGCGCTTCACCTCCGGGATGCCGAACTTGGCGGCCTTGGAGGCAACCACCAGATCGGTCGCCAGAACGATCTCGGTGCCGCCGGCCAGCGCATAGCCTTCGACCGCGGAGATGAGCGGTTTGCGGGGCGGCCGTTCGGTGAACCCGATTCCGCGGCCAGGCACGTGGGGCAGCTCTCCGGAGGCGAACGCCTTCAGATCCATACCGGCGCAGAAGTTGCCGCCTGCGCCGGTGATGATGGCCACCGAGAGCTCTGGCGTGTTGTCGAGTTCGTCGACCGCGTCGGCGAGCCCTTGGGCGACCGCCAGATTGAACGCGTTACGGGCCTCCGGCCGATTGATCGTGATGACGAGTGTGCGACCTTGACGCTCCCGCAGAACTACCTCTGACACCAGTGCCCCTTCGCCCGCGGTCCAATATCCCGGAAAAGCCTACTAGATTAATTACAGTAAACGGGCGGAAAACCGCCCGTCACTGGCGCAGGAACTGCCTGAGCAGTATCGAATTCGATGGAGGTGTCCGCAGTGGCAAAGCACCCGACCGCGGAGAAGCGTCAGCGCCGCGAACGAGGATCCATCAACCCCGACGACATCATCGCCGGCGCGTTCGAACTCGCCGAGCAGGTCTCGATCGACAACCTGAGCATGCCGCTGCTCGGCAAGCACCTCGGCGTCGGCGTCACGAGCATCTATTGGTACTTCCGCAAGAAGGACGATCTGCTCAACGCGATGACCGATCGCGCATTGCGCCAATTCGCCGTCGCGACACCCTATGTCGAAGCCAAGGATTGGCGTGAGTCGCTCGCCAACCATGCCCGGACGATGCGCACGGCGTTCATGGGCAACCCGATCCTGTGCGATCTGATCCTGATCCGGTCGGCTCTGAGTCCGCGAGCCGCGCGCCTGGGCGCGCAGGAGATCGAAACCGCGATCAGCGGTCTGGTCGAGGCCGGGCTCTCAGCCCAGGACGCGTTCGATACGTATTCGGCTGTCTCCGTGCATGTCCGCGGATCGGTAGTGCTGCACCGGCTCTACGAGAAGAACCGGGCCGACGACAACGCGCCCGGCGACTTCGAAGAGACCATGGTGATCGATCCTGAGAGCACTCCCCTGCTCGCACAGATGACCGGCGAAGGCCATCGCATCGGCGCGGCCGACGAGAAGAACTTCGAGTACGGCCTTCAGTGCATCCTCGACCACGCGGCGCAGTTGATCGAGCAGGGCGCAAAACCTGCCAAGAAGGCGGTCCGACGCAAGACTGTCTGACTCGCTTCGACTACACCTCGATGACGACGGCGCCGCCCTGACCACCGCCGGCGCACATGGCGGCGACACCGATGCCACCGCCACGGCGCTGCAGCTCGTAGACCAACGTGGTCACCATGCGCGCACCCGAGGCGGCGATCGGATGGCCTAGGCTGCAGCCGCTTCCGGAGAAGTTGACCAATTCCTCGTCGAGACCATACTCGCGAACCGCCGCGATCGGGACCGACGCGAAGGCCTCGTTGATCTCCCACAGCGCCACGTCGGACGGCTTGAGCCCGGCACGGTCGAGCACTTTTCCGATCACCTTGACCCCGCCCAGGCCGGTGTCACGTGCCGCGACACCGACTGCGGCCCAAGCCTTCACGGTGGCCAGCACACCGAGGCGCTCAGCCGCGGCGTAGTCGGCGTCGACGAGCGCGACAGCAGCGGCAGCATCGTTGGTGCCGCTGCTGTTGCCCGCGGTGATGGAGAATCCCTCGATCTCCGGGTGCAGGACTTTGAGCTCTGCCAACCTCTCGGCGGTCGTACCGCGCCGCGGATGCTCATCGATACTGAACTCGGTGACCGAGCCGTCCGGCTGAGTCACCTTCAACGGCACGATCTCGTCGACGAATCGGCTCTCGTCGATCGCCGCGATAGCGCGTTGATGCGACCGGGCCGCCCACGCGTCCATCTCCGCACGGGTGATGCCGACGGCCTGGGCGGTGTTCCAACCGACCGTGACCGACATGTCCCGCATCGGCGCGTCCGGGGTCTCGACGTGAGTGGGCGTCATCCACGGCTCGATGAAGGTCAGCTCCGGCCCCGGCACCCGCCACTTCATCAGCGGGGACGACGACAGCGACTGCACACCACCCGCCACCAGGACGCGCTCCATGCCGGAGCCGATCTGCGCCGACGCGTTGCCGATCGCAGTGAGGCTGCCCGCGCAGTGCCGGTTCACCGATTGCCCCGGCACCGACTCCCAGCCCAAAGCGTCCGCGGCATAGCGCGCGATATCGCCCCCACCGTAATTCGACTCCGCGAAGATCAGATCATCGATGGCCTCCGCAGCAATGCCGGCACGACGAACAACCTCGGGCAGAACCGTCGTTATCAGGGTCTCGGGAGGCGTGTTGACCAGGGTGCCCTTGAATGACCGGCCGATGGCCGTGCGGGCAGCGCCGACGATGACGGGTTTTGGCATGAGCATCAACCTTTACGATCTACCGTGGTTATGTAACGGTAGCAGGTATCGGCGGAACCCGTACCGCTACTCCAGAACACCCACGCGTTCGAGGTGATCGCCGAGCGGCTTGGCTGCCGCGCACAGATGCTCGGCCATGGCGTCGCGGGCAGCGGCCCCGTCGCGGACCTTGAGGGCTGCCAGGATCCGGCGATGATCATGCGTGGACTGCTCGGGCCACCCGGCAACCGTGGGGTAGACCGATTCCAGTGCGTAGCGGGTGATCTGGGACATCAACTGAGCCAGCTTCGGCGACTCGGCCGCCCGGTTGACACCCCGATGGAACGCGTGGTTGAGCCGGACGGCCCGCTCATGATCGTTGTGCGCGTACGCGTCTTCCAGCTCCCGCTGGATCCGGTCGAGATCATCGAGTTGACCATCGGTGATCTGGCCCGCCGCACGGGCGGCCAGTTGACCGCCGATGTGCGCCTGCACACCCGCCACATCGTCGATGTCACGACGGGTGACCGGCAGCACCAGGAACCCGCGCCGGGGTTGTTGGGTGAGCAGCCCCTCGGCACGCAGTCCGAACAGCGCTTCGCGCACCGGCGTGACGCTGATGCCGAGTTCCGCCGCGAGCTGCTCGAGCCGGATGAACTTCCCCGACGGGTAGGTGCCGTCGAAGATCCGCCGGCGGATGAGCCGGGCGACATCCTCGGCAAGCTGTGGGCGAGAGGCGAAATCGGGAACGGTCACGGCTCAGACCCGGTAGTCGGACAGCAGCCGCTTGCTGATGATGTTCTTCTGGATCTCGCTGGTGCCCTCACCGATCAGCAGGAACGGCGCGTCGCGCATCAACCGCTCGATCTCGTACTCCTTGGAGTATCCGTAGCCACCGTGGATCCGGAAACTCTGTTGCGTCACCTCCGAGCAGAACTCACTGGCCAGGTACTTGGCCATACCGGCGGCCACGTCGTTGCGCTCACCGGAGTCCTTGAGCCGCGCGGCGTTGACCATCATGAGGTGAGCGGCCTCGACTTTGGTTGCCATCTCGGCCAATTGGAAGGCGACGGCCTGGTGCTCGGCGATCGGCTTACCGAAGGTCTGACGCTGCTGGGCGTAGCGCACCGCGAGTTCGAACGCCCGGATGCCGACGCCGCACGCGCGTGCGGACACATTGACGCGGCCGATCTCGACGCCGTCCATCATCTGGAAGAACCCTTGGCCGGTGACGCCACCGAGAACGTCATCTGCAGACGCGCGGTAGCCGTCGAAGATCAGCTCGGTGGTGTCGATCCCCTTGTAGCCGAGCTTGTCGAGCTTGCCCGGGATAGTCAGCCCCGCAACGACTTCCCCGAAACCTGCGGGCTTTTCCACCAGGAATGCGGTGAGGTTGCGGTGCGGCTTGTCTGCGCCTTCGTCGGTGCGCACCAGGGCGGCCACCAGCGTTGAACTACCGCCGTTGGTGAGCCACATCTTCTGACCGTCTATGAGGTAGTCGCCGTCGCTCTGCTTGGTGGCCCGGGTACGGATCGCGGCGACGTCGGAGCCCAGCTCGGGTTCGGACATCGAGAACGCGCCGCGGGTGTCCCCGATGGCCATGCGCGGCAGGAACTTCCGCTTCTGGGCGTCGGTGCCGTGCTGCCGGATCATGTAGGCCACGATGAAGTGGGTGTTGATCACGCCGGACACGCTCATCCACCCGCGGGCCAGTTCCTCGACGCACAGCGCGTAGGTCAGCAGCGATTCACCGAGTCCGCCGTACTCCTCGGGGATCATCAGCCCGAACAGGCCCATCTCTTTCATCTGATCGACTATGGCCTGCGGGTAGGTGTCGGAATGCTCCAACTCCTGGGCGGTGGGGATGACTTCCCTGTCGACGAATTGCCTTACGGTCGAGACGATTTCGGTCTGGAACTCGGTGAGTCCCAGGGTCTGGGCGAGTTTGGTCACGATGTCACCCTTTCGAAGATCGCTGCCAACCCCTGCCCGCCACCGATGCACATGGTCTCCAGGCCGTACCGCGCGCCGCGCCTCGGCAGCTCGCGCGCGAGCGTCGCGAGCATCCGGCCTCCGGTCGCCCCGACGGGGTGGCCCAGCGAGATGCCCGAGCCGCGCACGTTGGTGCGTTCGTGGTCACTCGCCCCGAATTTCCATTCCTTCATCACCGCGAGCGCCTGAGCGGCGAAGGCTTCGTTGAGTTCGATGAGATCGATATCCGAGAGAGCCAGCCCGGCTTTGGCGAGCGCCAACTCGGTGGCAGGCACCGGGCCGATGCCCATGACATGGGGAGCGACGCCTGCCACGCCCCAGGACACCAGCCGCACCAGCGGAGTCAGGCCGAGCTCGGCCGCCTTGTCCGGCGTTGTGACGATGCACATGGACGCCGCGTCGTTCTGGCCACTCGAATTGCCCGCGGTGACCGTGGCCGCCGGGTCTTGGTTGAGCAGAACAGGTTTGAGCTTGGACAAGGCCTCGACCGAGGTGTCGGCGCGCGGGTGCTCGTCGGTGTCGATCACGGTCTCGCCGCTACGAGAGCCGACCGCCACCGGGATGATCTCCTCGGCCAGGACCCCGTCGGTCTGCGCGGCCACCGCACGCTGATGCGACCGCACCGCAAGCTCGTCCTGTTCGGCCCGCGTGATGCCGTACTCGCGACGTAGGTTCTCGGCGGTCTCCAGCATGCCGCCGGGCACCGGGTGGAACTGTCCACCCGCAGTGACGCGCCCACGCGCGAGCCCGTCGTGGATCTGCACTCCGCCACGAGATCCGCCCCACCGCATGTCGGTGGAGTAGAACGCGACATTGCTCATGCTCTCGGTGCCGCCGGCGACGACGAGATCGCTGTCACCACCGCGCACTTGCAGGCACGCCTGGATCACCGCCTGCAAACCCGACCCACAGCGCCGGTCGATCTGCATGCCGGGAACGGTCACCGGTAGACCCGCATCCAACGCCACCACACGGCCGATCGCGGGGGCGTCGCTGTTCGGGTAGCAATGGCCCAGGATCACGTCCTGCACCGCCTCCGGCGCGACGCCGGTGCGTTCGAGCAGACCTTTGAGCGCCGCCACGCCGAGCTCGACGGCCGAGAGCGACGCGAACATGCCGCCGTAGCGCCCGATCGGCGTGCGAACCGGTTCGCAGATGACGGCGTCGCGCATACTCACACGTATCGCCCGCCGGTCACCTCAAGCACAGTGCCGGTCATGTACGACGACAGATCACTGGCCAGGAACAGCGCGACCTTGGCGACCTCGTCGGGTTCGCCGGCGCGGCCCATCGGAACCTCGGCCAACTTCTGGTCCCAAATACGTTGCGGCATGGCCTCGGTCATCGCCGAGCGGATCAATCCGGGCTGAATCGCGTTGACCCGCACCCCGAGGTGGGCCAGTTCTTTGGCAGCGGCCTTGGTCATGCCGACGATGCCTGCCTTGGCTGCCGAATAGTTGGTCTGGCCGATCAGACCGACCTTGCCGGAGATCGATGACATGTTCACGATCGCGCCGCGCTTGTTCTCCCGCATGATCGCCGCGGCCGACTTGGTGCCGTTCCACGTGCCCTTCAGGTGCACGGCAATGACCTGATCGAACTGGTCCTCGGTCATCTTGCGCAACGTCGCGTCACGCGTGATGCCGGCGTTGTTGACCATGATGTCCAGCCCGCCGAACCGCTCCACAGCGGCGTGCACCAGCGCTTCGACCTCGGCGCCCGAGGTGACGTCGCAGCGAACGGCAGCGGCGACCTCAGGGCCGCCGAGCTGGGCGGCTGCCGCCTCGGTCGCCTCCAGGTTGAGATCGCCGAGCACCACCCGGGCACCCTCGTCGACGAACCGCTGCGCGATGGCGAGGCCAAGCCCCTGAGCACCGCCGGTCACCACCGCAGTCTGGCCGGTAAGCAATGACACCTGATCACCTAACTCTCGCTCGTGGGCTCTCTCAAGCGCCGATCATATTTCATATACGATATTGCAAACACTCGCCCCCGGGTCCCCGCCTGAGAGATATGGAGCTGCCCCGTGACCACCACTGCGGCCGAAGTCGGCGACGAGGATTTCCAGGAGATCTTGGCGCAGACCCGCAGTTTCATCCGCACAGCCGTGGTGCCCCGCGAGAACGAAATCCTGGCCACCGACAAGGTGCCCGACGACCTGCGTGAGCAGGCCAAGAAGATGGGGCTGTTCGGCTACGCCATACCGCAGCGGTGGGGCGGCCTCGGCCTCAACCTCGCCCAAGATGTCGAACTGGCAATGGAATTCGGCTATACCGCGCTGGCGTTGAGGTCGATGTTCGGTACCAACAACGGCATTGCCGGCCAGGTGTTGGTCGGCTTCGGCACCGACGAGCAGAAGACGCAGTGGCTGGAACGTATCGCCTCCGGAGACGTCGTCGCATCGTTCGCACTCACCGAACCCGGAGCCGGGTCCAACCCAGCCGGGTTGCGCACCAAGGCTGTTCGCGACGGCGACGACTGGGTGATCGACGGCCAGAAGCGCTTCATCACCAATGCCCCGACAGCCGACCTGTTCGTGGTGTTCGCCCGGACCCGCCCCGCCGATGATGCCGGACCGGGTATCGCAGTGTTCCTGGTGCCTGCCGATGCGGCAGGTGTCCAGATCGGGGCGAAGGACGCCAAGATGGGGCAGGAAGGCGCCTGGACAGCCGATGTCACGTTCACCGACGTCCGCGTTCCGGATAGCGCCCTCGTCGGCGGGAGCGAAGACGTGGGTTACCGGGCCGCGATGACGTCGTTGGCACGCGGACGCGTGCACATCGCCGCGCTGGCCGTCGGCTCCGCACAGCGGGCCCTCGACGAATCGGTCGCCTATGCCGCCGCGGCCACGCAGGGTGGCGAGCCGATCGGCAGCTTCCAACTCGTCCAGGCGATGATCGCCGACCAGCAGACCGGCGTCATGGCAGGCCGGGCGTTGGTACGCGACGCCGCCCGCCAGTGGGTGTCGGGTGAGGATCGCCGGATCGCGCCGTCGGCCGCCAAGCTGTTTTGCACCGAAATGGCAGGCAACGTGGCCGATCTCGCAGTGCAGATTCACGGCGGCACCGGCTACATGCGTGAGGTCCCGGTGGAGCGCATCTATCGCGAGGTCCGGTTGCTGCGACTGTACGAGGGCACCAGCGAGATCCAGCGTCTCATCATCGGAGGCGGACTGGTCAAGGCCGCGCAACGCACCACCCGCTAGGAGTGGAAAGCCGCCGTCACCCCCCGCGAACAGACGTGAAAGCACCCGACACGCCGGTTTTCCGGTACCGCCATGTCTGCTCGCCAGGGAAAGATCAGCCGATGAATCGGACGATGGACTCGGCCACCGCGGCGGGCTTGGCCACTCCGTCAATCTCGACGGTCACCGTCACCGTCGCCTGCACCGCGCCGTCCAGCTTGGCGACGTCGTCGATCCGCGCGCGAGCCCGAACGCTGGCGCCGACCTTCACCGGCGTGATGAAGCGAACCTTGTTGTAGCCGTAGTTGATCGCCATCGCGATGTTGTCAACCCGGTAGAGCTGGTGAGTGAAGTGCGGCAGCAGCGACAGAGTGAGCAGCCCGTGTGCGATGGTCCCGCCGAACGGGCCGCCGGCCGCCTTCTCCGGGTCGACGTGGATCCACTGGTGATCGTCGGTCGCGTCGGCGAACAGGTTCACCCGATCCTGAGTGATCTCCATCCACTCGGTCGGTCCGAGCTCACTGCCTGCCGCCGCCACGAACTCGTCGAGCCCGCTGAACACCTTCATCGCAACTCCTCTCGGACCGCACCCGAACGACGTTCAGAACACTACGGTCTGGTTCCCGAACCGGATGACGCGATCCTCACAGT
The DNA here is from genome assembly GCF_001665685.1 of Mycobacterium sp. 852013-50091_SCH5140682. Taxonomy (GTDB): domain Bacteria; phylum Actinomycetota; class Actinomycetes; order Mycobacteriales; family Mycobacteriaceae; genus Mycobacterium. The sequence goes on along the minus strand of NZ_LZTB01000044.1, from coordinate 133,827 downwards.
GCCACAGCACCGCACGCGACAACACCACCCGCTCGACATCGGAGCCGAGGCGCACCAGGTCTTCGACGGCGTGGCGATGATCGACCCGCACCACGTCCTGTTCGATGATCGGTCCTTCGTCGAGGTCACCCGTGACGTAATGCGCTGTGGCCCCGACCAGTTTCACCCCCCGCTCCTTGGCCCTGCGATACGGTGCTGCGCCGATGAACGCGGGCAGGAACGAATGGTGGATGTTGATCAGCGGACACCCGATGGCATCGAGGAACTCCGGGGTGAGGATCTGCATGTAGCGCGCGAGCACCACGAGGTCGACGTTGCCGCGCAGCAGTTCGAGCAGCCGCTGCTCAGCCTCTGCCCGATTGTCGCGGGTCGCGGGAACGTAGATGTACGGCACGCCGAACGCCCGCACCTGCTCGGCGAGATCGGGGTGGTTCGAGATGACCATCACCACGGACATGTCCAGCTCACCGCGGCGGTTGCGCCACAGCAGGTCGAGCAGGCAGTGGTCCTCCCGGGATGCCATCAGCGCCACGCGTTTTGGTTTGGCGGCTTCGGTGAGCCGAAAGTCCATCTCGAACGGCCCGGCCACCCGCTCCCGAAACTCGCGCTCCAGTTCCTCACGGGCCGCGGTCAATCCGGGCAGGTGGAAAATGGTGCGCTGGATGAAGGTGCCACCGGTCTGCTCAGTCGAATGCTGATCCAGCGACACGATGTTGGCACCGGCTCCGGTGAGGAAGCTGCTGATGGCTGCCACCAGTCCCGGGCGGTCCGCACAACGCAGCAGGAGCCGGCCCACATCACGGACCGGCAGGCTCTTGGCTCTCGGGTACTCCTCAGTCGTCACCCACCAGATTCTCACCCGTGCAGCTGCCCGGCGCTCGACCCGGGTACCGTGATCGCCTCGCAGCGGCGAAACGTCGTCCGTATGACTGGCTCGTGTCCAGACAGCAAAACTGGCCGAATCCGACACGAAGAATGGTGAAGCCGAATCTCAGCCGTGCAGAAACTTTGCTCGACAAACATTCAGCAGGAATATCCAGTAGCGTTATCGTCCATAAGATTTGCCAAATTTGCATGCCGCCGTAAATAAATGGCCTCCCCGAGTGCAGAAATGGACACACTACTGGACAAGTTTCGCCTGCTAGCTGGAATTACCTGTGCCTGCGGCGTGATACTCATCTCGCGTAATCGCACAACCGTGGTGCGCACAACAAATCAGCCGAACCGGTCCGGGGGGTGCGGCTGCCAGAAGAAATGGATCACCAATGACCGCTCCCCAGCGCGATGTCGCTGCTCGTTCAACCCTGTCTCTGGACAAAACCCACAGTTGGTGGGATCCCGGCAGCGACTGCACGATCGTCATCGCGACCCCTGGTTCGGAACGTGAATTGTGGCATGACTATGTCAGCGGGGCCCAACGCAACTATCGCAAGCACGGCGTGGAACGGGCGCTCGACATGGATGCACTGCGCACAGGTGATGACACGGCATTGTTCTGCGCAGGTATCAATCAAGCGGGCGTGGTGGTCGGCGGCCTGCGAGCCAAGGGCCCGTATCAGCACACCGACGAATGCCATGCCACCGTCGAGTGGGCGGGCCAGCCCGGGCTCAGCGCCGTGCGCAAGATGATCGACGACCGGCTGCCGTTCGGCGTCGTCGAGATGAAGACTGCGTGGGTGTGCGACGACCCCGACCAGAGCCGAGCGCTGACGGACACCCTGGCACGCATGCCATTGCATTTCATGACGCGCCTTGACATCGGATTCGCGATGGCCACCGCCGCGGCGTACGTGCTCAAGCGCTGGCTGTCCTCCGGCGGTGTGCTCGCCGCCAAGATCCCCGCAACGCCGTACCCGGACGAGCGCTACCAAACCAAGATGATGTGGTGGGATCGGCGCACGTTCGCCAACCACGCTGAACCCAAACAGCTTTCGGCTTTCTACGGCGAAGTCCAGCGGATCTCGGCCGAGCTGCACGACGTCGAAGCCGTTGACGCCTCCGCAGCGGCAGGGCAATGATCGACACCATCGACGAGTCGGCGGACGGCAATGCCCAGCCATGGCGGATCGGGTGGACGGCCGACCGGCGCGCGCACCTGTCCCCCGACCATGCCGGGGAGTTACGCGATCTGCAGTACTCTTTGCGCCAGTTGTCGGCGACCGAACGCGATGCGTCCCAGGCGTTGGTGCTCAGGTTGTTCTGTGCACCACGCCCAACGGTACGCAGCCGCCGCAGGCCGCTGCCGCTGGTCCATGAGCCGCTCCATGGTTGAGGTGACTCCGGAGGTTGGTGTGCCACGCAGTCTGGAATTGGTCGTCACGTCGGTGGCCACACAGCTGATGGCAGTCAATGCCGCCACCGCTGCGGCGGTCAGCCAGCAGGTGCTTGCCGACCTGGTGTCCTACTTCGACGTCGACGTGAGCTTCCTGCGGCACAACGATCACCAGGCCCACACCACGAAACTGGTCGCCGAATGGCCGCCGCGGCCGGTGGACGCCCCCACGGATCCGATCGCGGTCGTTCGGTTCGCCGACGCCGACCCGGTGTTCGCCATGGCGGAGAATCTCAAAGAGCCCGCGGTGTTCCGGCCCGAACCCGCCACCGACGACTACCAGCGCACCATCGAGGCGGGGCGCCAGGTTCCTAGTACCTCGATGGCGTCCGTGCCGTTGCTGTCGGGCGAGATCACCACCGGCGTGCTCGGTTTCGTCAAGTTCGGCGACCGCGAATGGCGACCCGAGGAACTCAATGCGCTGCAGGCGATCGCCTCCTTGTTCGCCCAGGTGCAGGCCCGCATCGCTGCCGAGGAGCGGCTGCGCTACCTGGCCGACCACGACCACCTCACCGGGTTGTACAACCGCCGCGCGTTGCTGGCGCATCTCGACGAACGGCTCGCGGCCGGTCAACCCGGTCCGGTGTCGGTGATGTTCCTGGATCTGGACCGGCTCAAGGCCATCAACGACTATCTCGGGCACACCGCCGGGGATGCGTTCATCAGAGTCCTGGCGCAGCGCCTCGAGGAGGGCGACGACGAGCCGAAAATCATCGCGCGCCTCGGCGGTGACGAGTTCGTCGTGGTCCCCGCGGCACCGATGTCGGTCGGAGACGCCGAAGCCCTGGCCTACCGACTGCAGTCGATGTTGCGTGAGCGGGTGACGGTCGACGGCGAGATGCTCACCCGGACGGTGAGTATCGGCCTGGCCGAGGGCATTCCCGGGCGTGACTCGACCTCGGATCTGCTCAGCCGCGCCGACCAGGCGGTTCTGACCGCCAAGAGCGCCGGCGGGAACCAGGTGGCGGCGTTCTCCGATGCGATGGCCATGGAGATCGATTTCCGTAACGACATCGAGTTGCACCTGCAGAACGTGATCGAGGACGGATCACTGGTGCTGCACTACCTGCCCGAGATCGACATGCGTACCGGCGAGGTGCTGGCAGCCGAGGCGTTGGTCCGGTGGCAGCATCCGACGCGCGGGCTGCTCGCGCCGGATTCGTTCATCGGAGTCGCCGAATCCATCAACCTGGCAGGCGAGTTGGGACGATGGGTGCTGCGCAACGCATGTGCCGAATTCGCCCGTTGGCGCGCCAACGGCCTGGGCAGGCGCATTCTGTTGCGGATCAACGTCTCGCCGGTGCAGTTGGTGACCGAAGGATTCGTCGACTCTGTCGCCAGCATCATGAACGAGTTCGGGCTTCCGCGCGGCTCGGTGTGCCTGGAGATCACTGAAAGCGTCGTGGTTCAGGACATCGAGACCACGCGTCGTACGTTGTTCGGGCTGCAGAACGCGGGCGTTCATGTGGCGATCGACGACTTCGGCACCGGGTACAGCGCGCTGTCCCTGCTGAAATCCCTACCGGTCGACACACTCAAGATCGACCGGAGTTTCGTCGCCGAACTGGGTTCCAACCCCGGCGATCTACCGATCGTCCGCGCAGTCATCGCGCTCGCAGGCGCCTTCGGCCTGCAACTGGTCGCCGAGGGCGTGGAGACCGAAACCGCGGCGCTCACCCTGCTTCGGCACGGCTGTTACCGCGCTCAGGGGTTCCTGTTGTCCCGACCGATCTCGGGGCGCGAGATGCAGCAGCTGCTAGCCAAGGGGCGGGTTCCGGTTCGCTTTCCGCCAGTGCCGCACATGTGAACGGCCCCCGCCGCGGCCGAGATCGGACGTGCAGTACTCCGAGCTGCTCGACCCTGCTGTGGGGTCCGTGACCAGCAGCTCGACACGGGCGAACCGGCTGGCGCTCTGCCCGACCAGCCCCACCTGAAGCGTGCGGTTCGGCTCATCGACCGGCAACGCGCCACGGGCCGGGCCGTTCTGCCTGCCGGCTACGGCGATACCGTGCCGGGTTCGGATCGCGCGTGGGCCCTCGTCGGTGTTGAGCACAACACCGACGATCTCGTCCTCTTCGAAGACGATGCGCTCAAGCGTGCTGTTCTCATACGTCGAAATATCGCGATCCCGGGTCTGGCCGATCAGCCATTCGTCGAGCGCCGATACCGCACCGTCGCCGGATGTCACCGAACCGATGACCTTGACCTCGATGTCCTCGCCCGACTGCGTCTGCATGGACTGGGTCTCCCGGTCGGTCAGCCGGGTGTAGAGCACACCGTACGGCGACAGCAGGCACTCGACAGCCCAGTCACGCAGGCGCGCCCCGTAGAACGGCGCAATCGGGGACCCCGGCCGGGCCGGGGCCGGAGCGCGCACAGACCGGACGGTGAGCTCGACGTCGTTCGACGCGGCAGCGACCGACCCCACGTCGGCAGACAGTGCGTCGAAATACTCGCGCGTTTGCGGATCCTCGATACCGGGCCCCAGCAGCGGCGCGTCGGCCTCGTGTCGGTTCTCGACACCGGGTTGTGCAAGAAGGACGTCCAGGTCGGCGTCGGCTGCGGCGATGGCGCACGCCAAGACCCCGAGGCCGGAACCACAGCAAACGACGTCAAATTCGTCGTCCCACATCATCTACGGATACCTCTAGTTTGCCAGCGCCGGCGGCACGTGGCCCGCAAACCCAGACGCGCCCGCGCCGATCGGTGCGCGATCAACAGTACTCAACAGAACTCTTCAGCCAGTTTTCCAGCTCTTCGACGCCGCGACCCGGGTACCGGCCACGTCGCGTCGATGAACTGGAGAGGAGGTTGCCACAGCCCGCACCGGGATTCGAGGGGGATAGCCAGCGCAGGCTATGGCAACGTCTCCACGATAACCCTTGGCAACCGTCGGCGAGATCGCGACGCGAGCCGCGTCCACGTCCGCCCACTGCGAACCAAGAGTTATCACGCTAAGCACCCTACATACCTTTAGAATGATATGCACGCGTGGCGATGACTTCGAGTATCTCAATTGGCGAGTGGGCAGATGCGCTCAGCCGCCGGGGTGTTGGTGTCCCGAGGAACCCGAATGAAACAATCCCGGTGCACGCGCCGGGCGGCGCCAGATGCCTCGTCCGATCACGCAGTCGTGAAGAACTTGGGGTGTCCTGGTGACTGAGCAGCTCGACCGACGAGCAGACGTCACACGGCTTCAGATCCTGCAGGCCGCGGCGCGCCAGTTCGCCCACAAGCCCTACAGCGCCGTGAGCCTCGACGACATCCTGGCCGACGCAGCCGTTACCAAGGGCGCGCTGTATTTCCATTTCCGGTCCAAGTACGCACTGGCGTCATCCATCATCGACAACCGCGCCGAACGCGCCCGGGAACGGGTCACCGAGGTGCTCGCCCGCAATCTGTCCGCGATGGAGACCTTGGTCGACATCTCCTACCAGCTGGCCGTCGACGACATCGGCGAGACGATGTCCCGAGCGGCCGGGAACTTGGTGGAGTCGATCGGACGTACTGACAGGCTGGGACCGCAGGTCCTTGCGCCCTGGATCTCCGGGTACGCGACGATCGTCCGGCGCGCGGTGGACGAGGGCGATTTCACCGACGGTACCGATCCACAGGTGGCGGCGATGCTGCTGGTGTCGATGCAGCTGGGCATCCGCCAGACCAGCGATCTGGACGACCCTCAACGGTTCCTCACCGACCTCGAGCGGGCGTGGAAGTTGGTGCTGCCGGGCTTGGCCAACCCGGACCGACTTAGCTATCTGGCCCAGTTCATCAGGCGTCGCACCACCGCGGCGCTCAAGAAGGCCGCACCGATCAAACCCGCCACGACCCGCATCGCCACCGACCCGGCCACCGGGCCGGCCTGACGGAGCACGCCATGGCACGCCAGGCCCGGTCGGAGGTCACCCGCCGCAAGATCATTGCCGCCGCCGTCGAGCTCTTCGACGAAACTGGTTACCCGGCAACGGGATTGGGCGACATCATCGAACGCGCCGAGTTGACCAAGGGAGCGTTCTACTACCACTTCGACGCCAAGGAGGCGCTGGCCGAGGCCATCATCGATGAGGCCGGCGCCCGCATGTTGGCGACGTTTCGCACGATCACCGGATCATCCTCGCCTGCGCTGGAGAACCTCATCCACGGCATGTTCGTGGTGACCGATTTCACCGCCGCGGACAAGCTGGCCTGGATCGGCATGCAGCTGCTGCGGACTTTCAGCGGTCTCAACGACGCAACAGGCCGGGTCTACGGGAGCTGGCTCGACGACCTCGTCGAGCAGGTCGGCCACGCCGCCGCCGAAGGCGACCTCCGCAGCGACATCGATCCCAAGAGCGCCGCAGAGGTGATCCTGGGTTCGATGCTGGGCGCCGAGGCGCTGTCGCGCGCCACCGGGACCGCGAACGACCTTCGGGAGCGCGTGGGGCGAACGTGGGAACTCTTGCTACCCGCGATCGTCAACGAAGAGTCACTGGAATACTTCCGTGAGTTTCTCGCGCGCGAATCACTCCGGCGGTCGCCGATGATCGGCAGGTAGCGCGGCTACAGTTCGTCCACCCACAGCTGCTCGGTGAGATCGTGGAACGTCGCCAGCGCCACCGGATCGTCTCCACGCAGCAGCGCGGACTTGCTCATCCGGGCGCGCACGATCGAGCGGTCCTGGTGCACCAGGTCGACGACCAGCTCGGCGTTGGCCCGCACGACCGACACCGCGGACTCGTCATCGGGCAGCGAGTGAAAGATCTGGGCAAACTTCATGGCCTTCACTGATTCCGCGCTGTGTCCGAGCATTTCGGCGAAAGCAGTGTTAGCGAACAGAATGCTGCCATCCTCGGCGATTGCGAGCACCGGAACGGGGAACCGCTCCAAGACGACCAACGCCGGCATTTGCTGCAACGTGGTCATCGGAGATCGGGTGTCCTGCTCGCTCTGACGCCGCTCCACGCCCTCAATTATTGCCCGACGCGCCAGCTTGGTACCAGCGCGGCTCACAGCAGGGACGCCTCGACCGGCGTCGCGCGCGCAAGGGCAGCTCGCATCACTTAACTAACTAGGTTTACTCTGTGGTTGCGACACCGGCAGACAGGGGCACGCATGGACCTGAAGTGGTCTACGACCGACCAGAACTTCCGCGCCGAGGTGCGCGACTTTCTCGCAGAGCATCTGACCGACGATCTTCGGCAGGCGGGGCGGCTGATGACGAGCGTCTACGCCGACCATGACGCCAGCATGGCCTGGCAGCGCATCCTGCATCAGCACGGCTGGGCGGCGCCCGCGTGGCCCGTCGAGTACGGCGGCTGCGACTGGAGCCTGACCCAGCACTACATCTTCAGCAGGGAGTCCACGCTCGCCGGGGCACCGTCACTGTCGCCGATGGGTATCCGCATGGTCGCCCACGCGATCATCAAGTTCGGCACCGAGGCACAGAAGGACTACTTCCTGCCGCGGATCCTCACCGGCGAAGTGTTCTTCTGCCAGGGCTACTCCGAGCCCGAGGCCGGCTCGGACCTGGCCGCGCTGTCCATGGCCGCGGTCGACGATGGCGACCACCTGGTGTGCACCGGAAGCAAGATCTGGACCACCCACGCCCGCGAAGCGAACTGGATGTTCGCACTCGTCCGCACTACGCGCGGCGCGAAGAAGCAGCAGGGCATCACGTTCGTGCTGATCGACATGACCGCGCCGGGCATCGAGATCCGGCCCCTGGTCATGACTTCCGGTGAGGAAGTCCAGAACCAGGTCTTCTTCGACGACGTCCGGGTGCCGAAGAGCAACGTCATCGGCACCATCGACGAAGGCTGGACCGTCGCCAAGTACCTGCTGGAATTCGAGCGCGGCGGCGGCGCGTCGGCTCCGGCGCTGCAGGTGCTCGCCGAGGAGATCGCGACGGTCGCCACGGAACAGCCCGGACCTGCCGGCGGCCGCCTCATCGACGACGCCGCGTTCAGCCGAAAGCTCGCCGAGGCCCGAATCCGCACCGATGTGCTGGAGATCCTCGAATACCGGGTGCTGGCGGCAGTGTCCGAAGGCCGGAATCCGGGAACGGCGTCGTCGATGCTGAAGATCCTCGGTACGGAACTGAGCCAGACGTTGACCGAGCTGTCGATGGAGGCGGCCGGGCCGTGGGGGCGCGCCTACCAGCCGCACGCCACCCGCCCGGGCGGTCCGGTGGCGGATTTCGAACCGCCGGCCGACGGGTATGTCAGTGGCCAACCCTGGCAGGCGGTGGCCCCGCTGCGCTACTTCAACGACCGGGCCGGCTCGATCTATGCCGGCAGCAACGAGATTCAGCGGAACATCCTCGCCAAAGCGGAATTGGGGCTGTAGATGGACTTCAACCTGACCAACGAGCAGGAACTGCTGCGGGAAGGACTGACCAAGTTTCTGTCCAGCCGCTACGACCTCACCTCGAGCCGGTCCGCCGCCAAGACGGGACCGGGCTGGCAGCCCGAGATCTGGCGTGGCTTCGCCGACGAACTCGGCATCCTGGGCGCCACGCTCCCCGAAGCTGCCGGCGGCAGTGGCGGAGGTCCCGTCGAGGCCATGCTCATCGCCGAAGCGCTGGGCCACGCACTGGTGATCGAACCGTTCGTCGACACCGTGGTGGTGGCCGGCGGGCTGTTGCACCGCGCGGGCGGGGCCGATCAGCTGCTGGCCGACATCGTCGACGGCAGCGCCATCGTCGCGCTCGCCGCCGGTGAGCCGGCCTCCGGCGACAACTGGCGCGCCGTCGCCACCACCGCACGCCGTGAGGGCGACGGCTGGGTGCTCGACGGCAGCAAGGCGATGGTGCTCAACGCTCCGTTGGCGACGCATCTGCTGATCACCGCGCGCACGTCGGGTGATCCTGCCGATACCGACGGAATCTCGCTGTTCCTCGTCGAGACCGCCTCACGTCCAGCGGGTCTCACCATTCATCCCTACCGCACGGTCGACGACCGGCAGGCCGCCGACCTGGATCTGCAGAACCTGCGGGTCCCGGCCGACGCCCTGCTCGGAGGCGCGGGGCAGGCGTGGCCGTCGTTGGAGCGGGCCCGCGACGAGGGCGCCGCGGCCGTGTGCGCGGAAGCCGTCGGCGGCATGCGCAAGGTACTCGCCGACACGGTCGAGTACTGCAAGCAGCGACACCAATTCGGCACGGCCATCGGGAGTTTCCAGGCCCTGCAGCACCGCATGGTGGACATGCACATGGAGGTCGAGCAGGCTGCGGCCGCGGTGTATCTCGCGGTGTTGAATCTCGATACCGACGCGGCGGCCCGCGCCAAAGCGGTGTCGGCGGCCAAGGCCACCATCGGCCGCGCCGCGCGCTTCGTCGGCCAGAACGCGGTGCAACTGCACGGCGGCATGGGCATGACCGAAGAGTTGGCCATCGGACATTACTTCAAGCGGCTCACCGCCGTTCAGTACGAGTTCGGCTCGACCGACTGGCACGTGAGTCGGTATGCGGACTTGACGCGCCCGTAGCGGCGGGACGCGTCAGCCGGGCTGCATCATCCGCGCGACACCGCGCATGACGACCCGGCTGACCGTGTGCCGGATGTGCTCGAGCGGTGTGGGTGCAGGCAGCCGAGGTGCGCTACCGAGGCGGGGAAAGAGGGCCAGGGCATTCGTCCTGTCGATGGCAGCCCGTCCGGACGGGTCCAGAGCCTTCTCAGTTGTCGGGGATGCCTGCGCCGGCCAGTGCCGGCACGACGTTCTCTCGCTGTGCCAGGGACAGTGCGCCGAGCTTGAACTGGCTGAGCTTGTCGATGATGCTGCGCCCTTCCGACGTGTGGCCCCAGATGCTGATGCCCCGGTGTGTGGTGGGCTCCCAGGTGGATTCGTCGACCACGATAGGGTTCCAGCCCACCTCCCATTCGAACCCTGACGGCGTCACCGCGTAGTAGGACAGCTCGCGGTCATTGGTGTGCTGTCCCACGTCCAACGCCATGTCGAAGCCGAGTTGCTTCACCCGCTGGTACGACGCGGTCATATCGTCAAGGTCGGCGACCTGAATGTTGAGATGCTGGACGCGGGTCCGGATCGGGTTGAGTGGCAACCGGTTCACTGCGGCGATCGCCACCGAGTGGTGGCGCTCGTTGACCCGCAGGAACCGGATCTTGAACTTGACACCGCTGATGGTCTCGTCGATGTAGTCGGACAGCCGCGCATCGAACACCGTGTCGTAATAGCCCCGCACCTGATGGGGCTTCTTGGTGGTGATCGCGACGTGTCCCAGCCCGGAGTCGCCGGTGACGAACCCGCCGCGGACCGCCATCCGCAGTGGCCCGGAACCTGTTCGGGCGCAGGTGAATACTTCCTGGATGAGCCCGTTAGGTCCCGGGAACCGCACGAGACGTTCGACGCCCCGCAGCGCGGATTCCTCATCTGTTCCGTGGGCCACGGGTACACCGTGGCCGGTGACGCGACGAAGGATCTCGTCGAACGTGGCATGGTCGGCGACATGCCAGCCCAACGCGGTGACATCCTCGGCCGGGCCACGTTGCAGCAGGAATCGACATTCGTTGTCGTCCAACCGGAATCGCATCACATCGGGCAGCGCTTCATCGAGATGCAGCCCGATCGCTTCGCGACCGAAGCGTCGCCAGTCGGCGAACTTGTCGGTTTCGATGACGATGTATCCGAGCTGAACGTTGCCGAACACACTAGCCATGGGCCAACCTCGAATCGGGGCTGAGGAACTCGGTGACGAGCTCGTTGAACAGTTCGGCACGCTCCCACTGCACCCAGTGCCCGGTGTGCGAGGTCATCACGAGTTCCGCGTTGGGCATCAGGTTGAGCAGCATCGGGCCACCGGCCGGGCGGTTGACCTTGTCGTCGCGGCCCCACAGCACCAGGGTCGGCGTCTGCAGATTCTTGAGCCTGCTGTCGCGGGTGAGGTCCATGCGCCACAACGTGCGCAGCGCGAGCGGTCCTGAGGGTCGACGCAGCGGTGGATTCGCCACCACTTCGGGGTCGATCGATGCTCGGTAGCGCACGTCGATCAGGTCGTCAGGAACCGAAGCGCCGTCGTACACCAGGTAATTTCGGATGAAATCGGCGAGTTTCCCGCGGCTTGGGCCGCCACCGCCGTAGTAGGACAGCAGGCTGTTGAGCCCGGCGGTGGGCAGCATCCGGGTGGTGCCGATACCGCCGGGGCCCATCAGGACGAGCTTGCCCACGCGATGCGGCGTATCCAGCGCCAGCCGCAGTGCCGCCGCCCCACCGTAAGAATTGCCGACGAGATGCGCTGTGTCGATGTCGAGTTCGTCGAGCAGAGCGCGGATCGCGTCGGCGAGGTAACCGAACGGGTCGGTCGTGTCGATGCGCTTGTCGGAGGCTCCATAGCCCGGCATGTCGGGCACGATGACGCGGTGGCGCTGCGACAGGGCATCGATGTTGCGGGAGTAGTTCGTGACGCCAGAGGCGCCAGGCCCCCCGCCGTGCAGCATGACGACTGCGGGTCCCGCGCCTGCTTCGGCGAAGAAGATGTCTTTGCCTGCGGCACGGACGGTACGTTCGGTGACGGTGGTGGTGGTCATACGTGGGCTCCGGTCATGTTGGGTAGGGTCAGGCCCACCGGTGGGGCGGGCAGAGGTTCGCCGAATCCGGCTGCGGCATAGATGAATCCGTCAGGCCGCAGGACCACCGCGTCGGCACCGTAGGCACGCAGCCACTGTGTCAGTCCGGGCTCGGTGATTCGGTGGGCCTGGACACCGATCTGTTGCCACGCCTGCGCACCGGTGGGCAGGGCTGTGGTGTAGACCAAGGCCCACGTTCCGCCGAGGAGATCGTCGAGGGGCATCGATGCGCCGTCGCGGACGATCATCGGTTGCGGGATCTGGCGGGCGACGGCGGCGCTGGACATGCCGGCGAAGAATCCGTCGGCGTAGCAGGCTTCGGGAATCCAGAACCGCCGCTGTCCGGCAGCGAGAACGCCGGGCACCTTGGTCAGCGTCCGAAGGACATGGTTGCGGAACGCTGCCACGCCCGAGCGGCGTTCGGTGATGATCCGGCCGACGATCACCGCGCGCCGGGTCACTTCGGTCACGTGCGGCTTACGTTCGGCCTCATAGGAATCCAGCACCGAGTCGGCGAGCTCGCCGCGCAGTACCCCCGCCAGCTTCCAACACAGGTTGGCGGCATCACGCACGCCTGCCGACATGCCCTGACCGATCCACGGCGGCATGGCATGGGCGGCGTCACCTGCGAGGAACACGCGGCCGACCCGCCACCGGTCGGCGACGCGGACGTGGTGACTGTAGACCACCGCGCGCAGGATCTCGACATGCTCTGGCGTGACGCCCTGCGCCCCCAGCACCCGCCATATCGCCTCTTCGGTGACCAATTCTCGCTCATCCTCCCCCGCGCGCACCGGATATTCCCACCGGTGGTGCCCCAGCGGCGTCGGGCAGTCCACGGTGGGCCGCTCGGGATTGCAGTGGAATCGCAAGCGGTCGTGGGCATCCCACTCCTTGCGCACTTTGGTGTCGATGACGACCCACCGTTCGGCATACGTGTGACCGGTGTACCCGATGCCGAATTGTCCACGCGTTGGCGATGATCCACCATCTGCGGCGATCACATAGGACGCCCGGACGCGCTTGAAGGCGTCGGTGTGCAGGTCGGCGAGCATGAGTTCGACGTGGTCGTCGCGGTTGCCGACCCGCAGGCATTCGTGCTCCAGCAGCACGTCGACATTCGGGTAGCGCGCCACGCCCTCCCGCAGGACCTCATCGACGGCGGGTTGGTACAGAAACTGCTGTGACGGGTGCCCGCAGCCGCGGCCTGTGATGACGGTTTCGATGAAGGCTCGCCCATCGGCGTCGACGAATGCCAGCGGCCTCCCGGGCAGCATGTCGCGCTGCAGGCGAGCGGCCAGGCCGACCGACTGCCACACCCGCATCACCTCTTCGTCCGTCGAGATGGCGCGGGCCCGGTTGTAGATATCCGGATCGCGCTCGATCACAACGACTTTCAATCCGAACCGGCCCAGCAGATTGGCTGCGGTGGCGCCGGTCGGCCCATAGCCGATCACCGCGACGTCATAGATGTCTGCACGGGTCATGGGAGCCTCTTTCGCGAGAGCTTGTTCTGTAATGATCACTACGGTAGTGTAGTGATCACTACAGAGTCAAGAGGTCGCCGCAGGAGGGCAGATGACAGACAAGACACGTCCCGCGCCTCGTCGCAAACGTGCCGACGGGGAACAGTCACGCGAGCGAATCCTCGACGCCGCCACCCAGATCGCCTCCGAGCGCGGGTACGAGGGAACCAGCATCGCCCTGGTCAGCAAGGCCTGCGGATTACCGGCCAGCTCCATCTACTGGCACTTCAAGGACAAGGACGATCTGATCGCCGCGGTGATCGAACGCAGCTTCTCCGGTTGGCTCAACGCCTGGCGCCTCCCCGAGGACGGCGCACCGCGCGAACGGGTGAGCGCGATGGCTACGCAAATCGCCAAGGCACTGCTCGACGCCCCCGATTTTCTGCGGCTCGGGCTGATGCTGACGCTGGAAAGACGCCCGGTCGAACCCAGGGCCCGGGCGATGTTCCTGCGCGCGCGAGCGCAGGCTGCTGACGAATTGAAAGCCGCATTCAGCGGGGTCACCGCCGGCCTCACCGACGCCCAGGTTGATCTACTGGTCACGTATGCGATCGCAGGAGCGGACGGCTTGTTCGTCGCCAAAGAGATCGGCGGGGATTCTGTCGACATTCTCGCGTTGTTCGAGGTCCACGCACACGCCATCTACGACACGGCGATCCGGATGATCGCCGAAGGCTCCGACCGATGACAGCGGCCCGCTGGCCCGTGGCGATTCTCGGCTCCGGCGGCGTCGGCACCGACCTGATGGTCAAGATCCAGCAGGGCGACGGCCCACTGTCGGTGGCCGCGATGGCCGACTGCGTCGACGAACTGCTCGCCATGCCGAATCTCGCCGACATCAGGCTGGTTTTCGATACCACGGCGCCCCGCATACGCACCGGCAGTTGGGCCGTCCTCGCGCGGAGCGGGGTGCCGACGATCGATCTCGCCGCGGAGACGATCGGTTCACACTGTGTGCCGGCCCTCAATCTCGATGACGTGCGCAGCGACCGCACCCTGACCATCGGGACGGGTGCCGGGCAGGCCACCGTGCCGATCGTGGCCGCGATCGGACGATCCGGTGTCGTGTCCTACGCCGAGATCGTCTGCGCGGTGGCGTCGCGATCCGTCGGACCCGACGACCGGGCCGGCATCGACGAGTTCATCGAATCCACCGGTGCCGCACTGCGGGAGGTCGGCGGAGCCCGACGAAGTAAGGTCGTGTTGTTGCTGAGCCCGGCCGATCCACCGGCCTTGATGCGAACCACGGTCTACTGCCTTCTCGACGGCGATCTCGACGGCGATCTCGACGACGAAGCCATCGAGGCCGACATCGTCGACATGGTCGAGCGGGTCAACCGCTACATGCCGGGCTACCGCCTCAAACAACGCGTGCAGTTCGAGACGTTCGGCGCCGAGAGCCCGCTGTACATCCCGGAGGCCGGCGCGTTCACGGGCACCCGCGTCACCGCCATGCTCGAGGTCACCGGCGCGGCCGACCACCTGCCGGACTACGCGGGTCACCTCGACATGGTTACCGCGGCCGCCAAGGCTGCCGCGGAGCACATCGCCCTTCGTGCCAACGGAATTCCCTCATGAACCGCCCCCTCTACATCAGCGATGTGACGCTGCGTGACGGCATGCACGCGGTGCGTCATCGGTACCGCATCGACCAGGCAGTGCGGATCGCGCAGGCACTCGACGCCGCCGGAGTCGACTCGATCGAGGTGGCCCACGGCGACGGGTTGGGCGGATCGAGCTGCATCTACGGCTTCGGCGCCCACACCGACCTGGAGTGGATCGAAGCGGTCGCCGGCGCGGCAACCCGGGCCAAGGTCGCCACCTTGTTGCTGCCCGGAATCGGGACGGTACGAAATCTGACCGACGCGCACCACGCCGGGGCCACCGTGGTGCGGGTCGCCACGCACTGCACCGAGGCCGACCTTTCTGCCCGGTACATCGCAGCGGCTCGCGAGCTCAACATGGACACCGCGGGTTTCCTGATGATGAGCCATATGACGACGCCGAACGCGCTGGCCGAGCAAGCCCGCCTGATGGAGGGCTACGGCGCCACCTGCGTCTACGTCGTCGACTCAGGCGGTGCGATGACCATGCGCGACGTCGCCGACCGGATCAGCGCACTACGCCAAACCCTCTCCTCCACAACAGATATCGGCATCCACGCACACCACAATCTCGCACTCGGCGTGGCCAATTCCATCACGGCCGTGGAACACGGCGCACATCGCGTGGACGCTTCGCTCACCGGCATGGGTGCAGGCGCGGGCAACGCCCCGCTTGAGGTCTTCGTCGCCGCGATCGGCAAGCTGGGCGTCTCACACGGCTGCGACCTGCACGCGCTGCAGGATGCCGCCGACGACATCGTGCGTCCCCTGCAAGACCGTCCGGTCCGAGTGGACCGGGAAACCCTGACCCTCGGTTATGCCGGGGTGTATTCGAGCTTCCTGCGGCACGCCGAGGCGGCGGCCGAACGATTCGGTATCGACGCGCGCACGCTGCTCGAGGAAGCCGGCCGCCGAGGCATGGTCGGCGGGCAAGAGGACCTGCTCGTCGACATCGCACTGGATCTCACGACATAATCCGCCCCGACAGGGTGACACGTCCGTAGGGTGTTGGAGTGAGCGCGCGCGGATGGTTGTTGTTCAGCGCGATGAGCATCATCTGGGGCATCCCCTACCTGCTGATCAAAGTCGCGGTCGAGAGCGTCTCGGTTCCCGTGTTGGTTCTGGCCCGTACCGCCGTCGGGGCGTTGGTGCTCCTGCCGCTGGCGCTGTCGCGGGCTGCCTGGGCGCCGGTACTGCGGCACTGGAAACCCGTGCTGGCCTTCGCATTCTTCGAGATCATCGCGGCCTGGGTGCTGCTCACCGATGCCGAACGCACCCTGAGCAGTTCGATGACCGGCCTGTTGATCGCGGCCGCACCGATCATCGCCGCGATGCTCGACCGGCTCACCGGCGGAGAACGCTTGAGCGCCAGACGCATCGCGGGACTGGGCATCGGGATGGCCGGTGTGGCGGTGCTGGCGGGCCCTGGCCTCACGGGCGGGCACGGCGTGCCGATCGCCGAGGTGCTGCTGGTGGCGACTTGTTACGCGATCGCCCCGCTGGTGGCCGCGCGCTACCTCGCCGACGTGCCCGCCCTGCCGTTGACCGCGGCGTGTTTGGCGCTTGCGGCGCTGATCTACACCGCTCCGGCCGTGGCGGCCTGGCCTCACGAGATGCCGTCGGTGCGTGCACTACTGGCATTGGTCGTGTTGGCCGTGGTCTGCACGGCGCTGGCCTTCATCATCTTCTTTGCGTTGATTCGAGAGGTAGGCCCGGCCCGCGCACTGGTGGTGACCTACATCAACCCGGCGGTCGCGCTGGCTGCCGGGGTGATCGTGCTCGGCGAGCCGCTGACGGTCTGGAATGTGGCCGGCCTCGGCCTGATCCTCGCCGGGTCGGTACTGGCCACCCACGCACCCAAGGAACCCGAAACCGAGATCGCTCGCTGACCCAGCCATCTCAGGAAGTGGACAGTTGTCCATTGTGACCTCGTGACGCGCAGTTTTCCGCTCCGGATCGGCGCCTCGATAGCCTGCCTTTTCGCAGTGATCATGTCACTGCCGTTGGCCCAGTTCGAATTTGACCCGTTGATTGCCTTCCTTGCCGATGCTCGATAGCCTGGACAGATGTCCAGCCCGACGGTGGCAACTGTCACCCGTCTGCATGACGCCCACGGTCGGCGCGCACACACATGTCGCCGCATCTTCGGTGCCGCGGCACAGTTGCTCGACAGCGATGCCGACGTCTCGGTGACGCGGTTGGCCGCGCAAGCCCAAATCGCACCTGCGACATTGCGTGCCCACTTCCCATCGCTCGAGGTGGTGTTCGCCGAGCTCTATCTCCATCGGGTGACGACACTGCCGCTCGACGTCGACCCAGACGTCGGCATCGCCGCCCGGGTCAGCGACCAACTCAGGGCAATGACCCTGCTGCTGGCCGACGAGCCGAGGTTGGCCCGCATGTGCACCCAGGTACTGGTGAGCGCCGAGGACGACACCGTCGCCGATGTCCGATCCCGCATCTCCAGTGAGGTGCGGCGACGGATTTCCACGGCCCTGGGAACCGGCGCCTGGCCCGAAGTGCTCACCACGCTCGAGTCAGTGTTCTGGGGCGCGCTGCTGCAAGCCCAGACCGGCGCGATGACCTACCGGCAGGCCGCCCGCCGGCTCGAGGTCATGGTCGCGCTCATCGTGCCGCAGGCCTGAGTCCCCAACCCAAGGTTCATCCCCAGGCGTCAGCCCATGTGCGCCGCCAACCAGCCCCCGTATCGTGTGATGTCCCGCCCTTGCTCGGCAGCCGCATGATCGCAACCGAATCCGGTGATCCAGGTGCCATCGTCGAGCTCGACCTTGCCGAGCATCATCGGCGCGGGCAATTCATCGAGGAAGTCGCCGAGAGCGGCCCGCGACAGCACCCACCGCTCCCCCAGGATGGTCGCGCCGCCTTCGGTGGTACGGACCAGCCCAGGCTTGGGTGGGACAGTGTCGAGCGCGTACAGCCGGTAGTGCGGTGCGGTCTTGATAGCTCCGCCCCAGCGGGCGCCTCTACTGGTCAATTGATGCTCCAACGGCTGGCCCCGCAGGTGCGCACCGAAGACCGCAAGCTCCGTGACCGCTGCGCTGCCGAGCTCAGGCCAACCGGCAGCAGGCGGCTCACCGAGGAAACGACCCGCGAGGTCAGCGACGACGGCGTCGTGAAAAGTGGGCGCCAGCAACGTGATACCGAACTGTGCACCATCGGCGACCGTTCCGGCAGGAATCGCGATCGCGCACATGTCGAACAGGTTGCAGAAGTTGGTGTACCGACCCATGCGGGTGTTCACTGCTATCGGGTCGGCCACGACCTCGGCGATGCACGGATGCGCGGGTGCGGTGGGCACCAAGAGGGCATCGCAGCCGGTGAGTTGCGCGAGCGCCTCACGTCGCAACTCCTCGACCCGACGGCGGTCCCGCAGCAGATCTGCGGCCGAGTACCCGCCCGCCGCGATGATGATGGACGCTACCGTCGGATCCAATCCCGCATCCGGCACTGCGCCTGCCACGAAACCGCCCGCCGCATCCCAGCGTTCGGCGACAAGCGCGCCGTTGTACAGCAGATCGGCGGCGGCGAAGAACGCGTCCATCGCAATGGGTACCGTCTCGAATCCCGCCGCCTGGGCCCGATGCACCGCCGCATCGAAGGCCACCCGCCAGTCGGCGTCGAGTTCTGGCAGTTCCGCCGGCACCGCGACCCGGGGCGCAGGCGGCGCGGCCAGCGGGACGTCGGCGGGCCAGACGCGTTGGGACGCACCGGCACTCATGGCGGCCATGGCTGCCTGGGCGGTAGCCAGGTCGGCCGCGAAGATGGTCACGCAGTCATAGCTGGCGCACGCCGGTACAACACCGTCGGTACTCACCACTCCGATGGTCGGCTTGATCCCGACGAGCCCCTGCAGACCCGCGGGCACCCGCCCGGATCCCGCGGTGTCGGTGCCGATCGCAATGTGAGCGAACCCCAGTGCGACCGCGACCGCCGAACCCGAGCTCGATCCGCCCGAGATGTACTCCGGTCGCCGTGAATCCCGCACGGCACCATAAGGACTGCGTGTTCCAACCAGCCCGGTGGCGAACTGGTCGAGGTTGGTCTTGCCGATGACGACGGCACCGGCGGCCTTGAGAGCGGAGACCGCCGGTGCGTCGGCATCGGGAAGATAACTGAAGCCTGGGCACGCCGCCGTGGTCGGTACACCCGCCACATCGACGTTGTCTTTCACTGCCAACAGTAGCCCTGCCAAGGGGCCCGCTGCCACGCGGAGATCGGCTTCGACGTCGGCCTGCGGGCGCAGGTGGATGAAGACCTCACTGCGGCCGCTCTCCTCGATGCGCCGGTAGACCTCGGCGACTTCGCCGATGCCTGCAAGCTCGCTCACGCTGACTCCTTCTTGGCGAACTCCCCTGCCGCAGCCCACCGCTGCCGTTCCTCGGCGCGGGCGGTCTCCATTTCCGCGCGAGTGGCGGCGATGTCGCCGGCGTTGGCTGCCAGGAACCGATCATGCTCGGCGAGGGAGAATGTCCCGTCGGCGATCTCGACGCGTCCGCGGCCGGCAGCCATGTCGGCGCGCAGGTCGAGCAACTCGTCCGCGGACACCGGATACCACTGGATACGATCGAAAAACCTGAGCAGCCAAGGGTGTTCAGGCTCGAAACCTGCGGCGCGAAGCGGATGACGGTGGTTCCAGATCTGAGTGGTCCGTCCGACGAATTGGTACCCGCCGGGGCCCTCCATGCCGTAGATGCACAGGTACGCCCCTCCGATACCCACGGCGTTCTCCGGGGTCCACGTGCGGGCCGGGTTGTACTTGGTGGTCACCAGCCGGTGCCGGGGATCCAGCGGTGTCGCCACCGGCGCGCCGAGATACACGTCACCCAGGCCGAGCACGAGATACTCTGCGTCGTACACGATCCGGTGCACATCATCGGTCGACTGCAGGCCGTTCATCCGGCGGATGAATTCGATGTTCCACGGGCACCACGGCGCATCCGACCGCACGCCGTGCATGTAGCGCTCGATCGCCTCACGCGTCGCGGGATCGTCCCAACTCAACGGCAGCCGCACGGTGCGACTGGGGACCACGAGGTCATGTGCGGCCGGCAGTGACGCCTCCCGCTCGGTCAACAGGGGCACCAGCTTCGAGAGCGGGAGCTGGGTCGAGTCCACCTTCACCTGCAACGAACGCACACCAGGCGTGAGGTCGACAAGGCCGGCCGGCCGATCCTGTTCCAGCGCGTGGTGCAAGGCGTGCACACGGGCCCGCAGCGCCAGATCGAGGCGCATCTCCCCATATTCGACGAGCACGTTGTCGTCGCCGCAGCGCCGGTAGGTGACCGCCGTCGATCCATCGGACGAGGTTGCCCGGTGCAGGATTCCGTCGTCCTCGTCACCACCGGAGGAGAACACGGCCGGAATGAAGGCGCGTCGCGGCCTGCCCACTGTGGCGGGCGACGGTGCCGCATCGGCCCGCACCGGCACGAACCGTACCGTGGCCCCCGGCGCGAGCTGGCCCAGCTTCCACCGATCGGCAGCGGTGACAGTGACCGGGCAGACGAAGCCGCCCAGGCTGGGGCCGTCGGGCCCCAGCAGAATCGGGGTATCGCCGGTGAAATCGAGCGAGCCCACCGAATAGGCGTTGTCGTGAATGTTCGACGGGTGTAGTCCGGCTTCCCCGCCGTCGGGCCGGGCCCATTCGGGTTTCGGCCCGATCAACCGAACCCCGGTGCGGTCAGAATTGAAGTGCACCTCGTAGTCGTGCTCCAACAGGGTGTCGATGTCATCGCGGGTGAAGAACTCCGGTGCCGAATGCGGGCCCACCGTGACGGCGATGTACCAATGCTTGCCGATGGCGGGTTGCTCGTCGTAGAGGATCCGCCGCCGCCGTCCCACCGGAGCGTCGGCAATGTCGAGTTTGTCCGCGCCGCACAGCACCCGGCCCTCATGTCCGCCGAACCGGCCGAGGGTGAATGTCGCAGCGCTGCCGAGATATTCGTCGGCGCGCAGCCCACCGGCCACCGCGATGTACGAGCGCAGACCCGCACCAGCAACCAGGCCCACGTCAAGGATCTGATTCGCCCCCACCAGCACCGGTTCCCATTGCGGGACCCGCACCCCGTCGATCGTGACCGGTGCCGGCGCACCGGTGACACACACCCACGTGTCGGTGTCGAACCGTAACGCGGGGCCCGCCATGGTGGTCTCGAATCCCGGCGCGCCTTCGGGGTTGCCCACCGCGATGTTGGCCAGCCGGAATGACACGTCGTCCATCGGTCCCGACGGCGGC
This sequence comes from Mycobacterium sp. 852013-50091_SCH5140682, assembly GCF_001665685.1. Taxonomy (GTDB): domain Bacteria; phylum Actinomycetota; class Actinomycetes; order Mycobacteriales; family Mycobacteriaceae; genus Mycobacterium. The sequence goes on along the minus strand of NZ_LZTB01000044.1, from coordinate 112,555 downwards.
ACCCCGATCTGCCAGTAGCCGACCCGGCCGGGCCAGTCCTGGACGGTGGTGGCCAGGCCGGGCCGGATGACTTCGATGGTGCGCACGCGGGGAGCAGAGAAGAACTCCGTCATCGGCGCGTCACCACCATGCGCACAGCGGTCGGATCGAATCCGTTGCACGGGTTGTTGATCTGCGGGCAGTTCGAGACCAGCACCAGGGTGTCGATCTCGGCACGTAGCGACAGTTTCTTGCCCGGTGCGGACAAGCCGTCGACGATGCCCAGCGAACCGTCCTGTTCCACCGGCACATTCATGAAGAAGTTGATATTGCTGACTATGTCGGCCTTCGCCAGCCCCCACAGGGCGCCCTCGCCGATGAAGTTCTCCACGCAGGCGTGCTGGTGTTTGGTGTGGTGCCCGTAGCGCAGGGTGTTGGACTCCTGCGAACAGGCGCCGCCGAGGGTGTCGTGGTTACCGACCTCATCCTCGATGATCGTCAGCATCGGCGCGCCGTCGCTGTCGCGCAGCACCGACCCGGTGGTCAGGAAGATGTTGCCCTGCATGGCGATCGTGGCCGGAGCGCTGTAGCGCACGGTGTGATCGTCGGCTCCGTAGAACAACGTGTCCACCGCCTGATTGCCGTGTAGGTCGATGATGGTCAGCACGTCACCCGCGGATACGACCTGCGACCACGGCGCCCGTGGCGCAACCACCTCGTCGACAAGGGTCTCGGTAACAAGCACAGTCATCGGGCACTCCAGACGTCTTCGGAATTCAGGTAAGCGCGTTGGTATTCCGGATCGCGAGCACTGAGCTCGGTCCCGATAGCCGTGAGGTCGCCGAGTGCCGTCCAAGCCAACACTTCGACGGGTCCGACGTCGAACACCGGTGCCGGGTCCAGCGGATGGGCGGTGTTGGCGATGGCCGCGATGAGCGGCAGGTGCGTGATCAGTTCCACCGCCGTGTCCGGGCCGGCAGACCCGGTCGACACCAGTGTGCCGTCGGACTCCACCCGCACGCCGTGGAAGAACGACACACTCGGTGCGACGTCCCGACGGGACAGCCCGTTCTTCAGCGCGGCCAGCGCCAGCAGCTCCCGGCCAGCGGGGCTTGCCGACTGCACCTCCCCCGCACCGTATTTCGCAGTATTGCCCGTGAGCGTGGTGGTACCGCACAGCGCATCGTGGTGGCGTGAGTTGTCCGATACGACGGTGGCCAGCACTCGCCCCTGATCACTGAGCAGCGGGTGCCCAGCCGAAATATAGGCATGCCAGGGCACTTTCACGGTGTCGGCGACGTTGAGGCGTTCCCACGGCGCGTCGGCACGCCACAACAACAGGTGGGCGCACGCGCTGCCGTCCAGATCGCGCAGTCGCAGCCGGGTGCCGCGGGCCAACACCTTGGTGGTGTAGCGCCCTCCTGGCACCGTCTCGGCCCAGGTCAGCCGCTGTGCGTCGACACCCGGCGGTGGGGACGGCCAATTCGATGCCGGGACAACGGGCATCGCGTCGGTGACGGTACCGGCCTGGGCACGGGCGTGGTCGCGTGCCCCGGCAGTCGTCGCAGTGGTCATGCTCAGGCTCCAATCGTGACGGGTTTCGGGTGCGTCTTGCCGCGGGGGAAGCAGGCCACGCCGAGCAGTACGGTGACGGCGACGCTCAGCGGGCCTGCCCATTGCAGGATCGGCATGTCGCCGGTCGGGTTGAAGATCGCGGCTCGCGGCCAACCCAGGTTGACGATCATCAGGGCGCCGTAGGCCACGGCGAGGATGTTGACGACCACACCGAACCTGCCCAGCGAGAACAGCGGAAGACCTTCGGAATCAACCTGATTGCGCTCGGCAGGCCAGCCCTTGAGTCTGCGGTACAACAGCGGGGCGGTGACCATCAGGTAGGCGAGGTAAATCAGAATGATGCAGACGCTGGCCAGCGTCGCGAAGATGGCAGCGTTGCCGACGTTCACCAGCAGGACGCCGATGCACAGCACTCCGATGAGCACCGAGGGCCAGATGGGAGTGCCGGTGCGGCCGTTGACGCGGGACAGGATCGCCGAGCCCGGCAGGCGGTTGTCGCGAGCCATCGAGAACATCAGCCGTGACGCCGCGGTCTGAATGGCCAACGTGCAGATCGTGATCGCGATACACACGTCGATCAGCAGGACCGTTCCCCACGGCGAGGACAGCACGGTGTCGAGCACATACGGCAGCCCCTCGGTGGCCAACCGCCCGTCGGTGAGGCTCGGCGCGGCCATCAGCGCTCCCAAGATCATCAGGCCGCCGCCGAGCGCGGAAACCGACAACGCCAACCGGATGGTGCGCGGCGCCACTCGGCGCGGATTGCGGGTCTCTTCGGCCAGTTCACCTGCCGAGCCGAATCCCACCATCACGTAGGCAGCCATCAGGCCGGACATGATCCACGCCCACATGTAGCCGGGCTGTTGGCCTGGGGTCCCTGTATCGAACACCACCTGGGGGCCACGCTGGGCGTGGGTGAAGAACACCCCGATAACCGCGATGACACCGACGATCTCGCACACGACACCCGCACTGTTGACCCGCGACATCCATTTGACGCCAAGGCAGTTGATCGTCGTCGTGACCACCAGCAGAACAGTGCCGAGCAGCACGGCGTTGGCCGCTCCGCTCGGCGAGGTCAAAGCCGGGTCGTCACCGATGATCTGGAACCGCGCCGAGATCGTGGGCAGCACGACCTGCAGTGCGATGGCGGCAGCCGACGCAGTGACGATCTGGGCCAGGATCATGAACCAGCCGCCGAACCACCCGACCACCTCGCCGCCCATGCGTCGTGACCATTGGTAGACGGCACCCGAAATCGGATAGCGCGCGGCCAGTTCGGCGAAGCACAGCGCGACGAAGAACTGCCCGAGGAAAACTGCGGGCCAAGTCCAGAAGAACGCCGGGCCACCGAATCCGAAGCCCAGCCCGAACAACTGGAAGATCGTCGTCAGGATCGACACGAACGAGAAGCCCGCCGCGAACGACTCGAACCGCCCTAGCCTGCGGTGCAGTTGCTGGTCGTAACCGAATTCGGCCAGGTCGTGATGGTCTCCGGGGTGGTCGGACATATCGCGTCCGGGCGCTGTTGCGCTACTGGTCATAGGAGATGTCCCTCGGGTGCGGGGCGCGCTGCCGCCCGGTCCATATCTGTCGAATGACAGATAAGCGGGCCGCGATGTCCGGGGCGTCACCCGGATGTTTCGTCCATGTAGCCGTCAGTAAGGGTTTGGTTGCCGAACACTCACAGCCCCGGGGCCTGTCAGAATCCCCGTATGCCCGATGACCCGCTGGAGCCGGCACGCCGTCGCATGGCAGCTGCGGTCACCGAGCACGACCTGATCAGCGCGGCTGCCCAAGCGCATGACGCCGTCACTGAATTCATCGCAACCAGATCCGGCGCTGCAACGGTGGCGGAGGGTTGGTCGTCGCTGGTCCGAACAGCCCTGATCGCCGCGGCACGGCTGGTGGGCGCGGACCGGGGTGTCTGGTACGCCTCGGGCAGCGTCGGACGCGGCGACGCACTGCCCGGCTCGGATCTCGAGACCCTGTTCGTCCGGGCGGACGACAGCACGCCCGACGCTGCGTTGGCGCACGCGGCACAGGTCCATGAACTGCTCGGCGCCTGTGATTTCCGCGGTGACGACAACGGAGCGATCGCCGCGCGCGTGCGGTTCAATCGCACGGCCCGTGAGTGGGCCGACGCCATGGGCGACTGGTCCGCTGACCCCGCCGCCGACCGCGGAGTGGTGATGATCGGCCTGCTGGCCGACGCGCTGCCGGTCACCGCAGGTCCCGATCTACGCGGCCAGGCCGGAACGGCGACGCGGGCGCACCCGGCGGCTTTGGCCGCCATGTTGCAGGACGCGACCTACATCCGCGCGCACGTTCCATCCCGGCTGCGGTTGCTCACCACCGGCGACGATGGTGTCGACATCAAGCTCGCCGCGGTGGACCCTGTCGTGCGCATCGCCCGATGGGCGGCGCTCAGTTGCGGCTCAGATGCATTGAGTACCCGCGATCGGCTGCGTGACGGCGCAGGCAGCACCTATCTGGACAGTCTCGACGCGCGCGAACTCGACAAGTGCCATGCCATCGGGTCCAGCATCCGCTGGCGGGTACGGGCGGCGCGATGGAATGCGGCCCTACCCGGAAATCACAGCGGCGAGTACGACGACCGGGTCGACCTGTCAACGCTGTCACCGCAGGACCGCACTGCGCTGCGCAGCATCGGCCGGGAAATCAACGGAATTCGCCGCAAACTCGACTACCTGGCGTCGACGTCGGCGTTCTCCGCGTGGTGAAACCTGACCTCGGACGGCGCGCAGAAGCCTTGAACCTCGGGGAGATTCGCAACGATGTTGCCCTTGCACACCGAGTAGTCGAGCGCTCGCGTTCAGTTATCGAGCTGGCGTCGTCAGCCGACGGTGGTTCCACCGTCGATTGGGTAGACGGCGCCGGTGCAGTAGCGGGCGCGGTCTGAGGCAAGGTAGACGATGAGTTCGCTGACCTCTTCGGGTCGGGCCGGTACAGAGATCGGCTGGGCCGTGATCCACTCGTCGAAGTCCCAGTACGGGTTTTCGGCCATGATGGCTTTTTCTTCGTCGAGCATCGGAGTGTCGACACAGCCCGGAGCGACTGCATTGACTCGGATGTTCTCCTTGGCGTAGGTCAGTGCGGCGGACTTTGTCAGACCGACGACCGCGAACTTGCTGGCCACGTAGCCTGCGTAGCCCCAGGAGCCGACCAGGCCCATGATCGAGGCGGTGTTGACGATCGCGCCGCCGCCTGCCCGGCGCAGCGCTGGGATGGCGGCCCGCATGCCGCGGAAGACGCCGCCGGCGTTGGTGTCCATGACGTTGTTCCAGGTTTCGTCGGTGCAGGTGTCGACGGGATCGCAGTTCACGATGCCTGCATTGTTGATCAAGATGTTCAGGCTGCCGAACTCGGATTCGGTTCGTGCCACCGCGGCCAGCCACTGCTGGTTGTCGCGCACGTCGAGGTGCTGATAGATGGCGCTGCCGCCCTTCTCGCGAATCTGCGCGGCGACCTCCTCGCCCAGTTGGTCGCGGATGTCGGAGACTACGACGTTGGCCCCCTCTTCGGCGAAGCGGAAGGCATGCGCGGCGCCTTGTCCGCGAGCTGATCCCGACACAAGCACCGTACGTCCAGCAAACTCTGGCACCATGATTTTTCTCCTTTGCCCATGGGAAGTCAGATGTCATCGCCCACAGCAAGGGCGTCATCGTGTGCACTGTGCGAACACGACCATCCGTTTGATTTGAACTTTTTTACAAATTCGGTGTCATCGTTGCGCGCACAGCGCATACTGTCAAGACCGAATCATTTTGACTCCCCCAAAGACCGCGCGTGCGAGCATCTTTCGGGCATACCGCAACGACGCACACACGAACGACCATCGCCGGCCGATCGGACCAACACCGCCCCGGCACGACCGGCGCCGAGCCGTCGCGCACGTGCCGCCAAGCGCCACCGGCCCGGCAGCCATCCCAAGTGGCGGAGGGTCATCTCATCGACCGAGCTGCGAGCAGGCAATTCCACTGCGGCACAGTCGAACTGAGACCGAATCCGCACCGCAGCGCATTCATCCGGTCACGCTGATGGGTGGCGTGCAGGAAACGACGCCGGGAGCGTCTACGCGGTCGAAACAAGGGGGTTGACGGCCGCACTCGCCGTGTGTAGCGTGTGTCACACATTGAAAAAATGTTCAGAAAAAGCGTTCAAACTTCTTTGCGATGGATGGGCGCGAAAAGGAGTCACGATGGAGTCTCTACCCGCCGACGTGGTGACCGCAGAAACCATCCGGTCCGTATTGGGGCATTTCCCCACGGGTGTCATTGTTGTGACCGCGCATACCGTTTCGGGTCCGGTGGGTATGACGCTGCAGTCCTTCATATCACTGTCTCTGGATCCGCCCCTGGTGCTGTTATCGGTCGCCAAGACGTCGACGAGCTGGCCGCGAATCGCCGAGAGTGACCAGTTCGTAGTGAACGTCCTGTCCGAGGGGCAGTCGGAGCTGGCCCGCCAGTTCGCCCGCAGCGGCGCTGACAAGTTCGAGGGCGTCGACTGCGAGCATGATCCGCGGTTGGGCGGACCACTGCTGGCCGGGGTGTCGGCGTGGGTCAACTGCCAAGCCGAAGCCCAATACGACGGAGGCGATCACACCATCGTGGTGGCCCGCGTTCTCGCCGCCTCCGTCGCGGAGCCTCCCAGCGATCACGGGCACGTCGCACCGCTGGTTTTTCACCGGTCGAGCTTTCCCCGGTTGTCTCCAGACAGCCGACCTTCTAATTCGAAAGGGACATCACACCAATGAGATTCGGCATTTTCAACATTCCTTACGCGCTCGGGTACTCGGCCGGGAAGCGTACCGCCAAGGAGGTCATCGACTGGGACCTTCAGGTCACCCAGTGGGCCGACCAGTACGGTCTGGACGAGGCGTTCTTCGCCGAGCACTACACGCTCGGCGACGAGCCGTCGCCCGCGCCGGATCAGATGATCGCCGCGGCCTCGCAGATCACCTCCAGCATCACCCTCGGTGCCGCGGCACACCTGCTGCCGTACCACAATCCAGTCAGCCTGGCGTTCCGGATGATGTGGCTCGACCACCTCACGGGTGGCCGCTACATCGCGGGCGTGGCCCCCGGCGCCTACCCGAGTGACGCACAACTGTTCGGCACCGGAAAGAACAACCCAAGAATGCTGGTCGAGGCTCTCGACATCATCGAGGCGATCTGGACGCGCACAGGCCCGTTCAAGATCGAGGGCGAGTTCTTCTCCGTCGACATGCCGGCTTACGACGAGTCGATCGCGGGTCCGCACCTCAAGCCGTTGCAGAAGCCGGGCATCCCGTTGATGGTGACCGGAATGCAGGCGCATTCGCCGAGCCTGGCCGAAGCCGGCCGTCGCGGTGGCATCCCGATGAGCCAGCAGGTTCATGAGTCGGTTCTCGTCCACCATTGGGACACCTACGCCGAAGCTGCCCGCGGTGCCGGACACAATCCCACCCGCGCCGACTGGCGCATCTGTCGTGACTACTTCGTCGCCGAAACCGACGACGAAGCACGAGACCGAGTCCTCAACGGGGCGATGGGCAAGGTATGGGGCGAGTACAACATCCCGACCTTCGTCAACAAACTCCACATCGGCGATCTGATCTCCGGCGGAACAATTGCACCTGAAGACCTGTCAATCGAGTGGATGGTGGACAACTTCCTCATCGTCGGCTCCCCTGACACCGTCATCGGCAAGATCGAAGCCCTCCACGAGAAGGTGGGCGGCTTCGGCACCTTGGTGTCTTTCGGACACGAATATGTCGACGACGCCGACGCCTACCGCCGAAGCTTCGAACTCATCGGCACCAAGGTCCGCCCCGCTCTGCAACACCTCACTGCCAACTGACCCGTCCACACCGGGCCAATCAGCAACAAGAGAAGGAAGATATGGCCACGATCCGCAAGTTCAACCCACTCACGATCGATCTCGGTCCGCCACGCGCGAGGACAGTGACGCTCCGACAGCCTCGAACCGTCTCTACACCAGCCCCGACGGCGACCAGTTCCACGGGGTGTGGCAGGCCGAGCCGGGCACACACGGCAACCTGCCGGGCCAGGAGACCGTCTACGTACTCAGCGGCAAGGCAACGGTATCCGGGGAGAACGGCGACAGCATCGACGTGAGTGCCGGAGACCTTGTGTTCGTCGACGCGGGCGAGGTCGCCACCTGGACGGTCCACGAGACGCTGCGCAAGGTATTCGTCATCAACCAGTAACTGAGGTCGTCGGCAAGGGTCCAGTCTGGATCGTCAACCGCACGCTGTGGTTGACGATCCAGTCCGGTCCAGCTGACCAATCACATCGTTCATCTCCCGTCGAATCGTCGGCATCGGCCATCGCGGTGCGCGACCGCCGACCGACAATCCCGAAGACGGCTTCTCCTTCCCTACGCCACCGCACCTGTGACAGTCCGAGATTCACGTATGGCGACTATCAGCATTCAACGAATGCCGAACTCACGACCCACAGCGACGACACGAGGCATCGAAGTGACAGCGAACGCACACACACCGACCGATTTCTTCGACCGTCTCGTCGCCGAGAGCGGCCTCGCCTCCACCGGCACACCTAGCGACGTTGAAGTGGTCAGGTCGCTTATCGACAGTCGCTACGGTCTCTCGGGGACATTGTCACGCATCGCGACGGAGAAGGACGACACCTTCCGGCTGACCACAGCCGCCGGGACCTATCTGGTGAAAGTCTCCCCCGACGGTGAAGATCCCGACATCGTTGCGCTACAGACCGCCGCGATCCGCCACGTCAGCACTGTGGCACCGGATCTGCCCGTCCAGCAGGTGATCCCGACACTCGACGGATGCGGACACCACACCATCGATGCGACAACCGGCAAGTACCCCAGGATCTTGCGTGTCCTGCAGTTCATTCCAGGGACAACGCTGAGCCACGCCGACCCATCTCACGAACAGTTGCAGAACGTGGGCGGCATGCTCGCCCGACTATCGTTGGCACTCAAAGACTTCACCCATGGCGCCGACACACGGCTTGTCCTGTGGGATCTGGCCCACTTCCACCGTCTCGGCCCCTTGCGCGCCTACACCACCGATCCAAGCCACCTCGATGTCACCGATCGGGTAATCGCGGGTTACAACGAGACCGTGACACCGGTCGTGGCCGCCCTCGACACCCAGGTGATTCACGGAGACTTCAGCCCGTTCAACGTCGTGGTCTCCCCGAGCGATCCGCGTTATGTGACGGGCATCCTGGATTTCGGCGACGCGGTCCGCTCTGCCACCATCTTCGATGTCAGCGTGGCGATGGCAAACCAACTCAGCGCTGAGCTACCCGATCCCTGGGACCGTGCCGCGGCTGTCCTTTCCGGATATCAGCGAGTACGGACTCTGTCATCGAACGAAATGTCGCTACTGCCGCACACCGTCTTGGCTCGCCTGCTGATGCGAGCCCTTATCGCTGGGTGGCGTGCCCACCAGAATCCCGAACGCCACGAGTATCTGATGAGTCACGCCAGCTCTGATTGGGAAAACCTTGCCGCCGCGGCGGCGGTGTCACCGGATGAGGTCGCCGCACGCCTGCAGGCGCCACCATCACGCTTCTGAAAACTCTGCCCGAAGGAACACAGACGATGAGCCCATCTGCAGCCGGAACCCGCGCTCCCATGATCAACGGTTTCGACCCCATAGACCTCTCCGGACTCAGTCCCGAGGTGAGGTCCCAGTTCGCCCGCCGAGCGAAGGTTTTCGGTCCTGGGTACCGACTGTTCTATCGCGAACCGCTGGAGTTCGTCCGGGCCAGCGGAACACATCTGTTCGATGCTGACGGCAACGATTTTCTGGATGTGTACAACAACGTGCCCAGCGTCGGACACTGTCACCCGCACGTCGTCGAAGCCGTTCACCGCCAGATGCAAACGATCAGCACCAATACCCGCTACATCCAAGATCTCGTAATCGACTACAGCGAGCGGCTCACGGCAACCTTCCCGGCCGAACTCAGCCGAATCACCCTCACCTGCACGGGATCCGAAGCCAATGATCTGGCACTTCGCCTGGCGACCTTCGTCACCGGGAACGAAGGAATCATCGTCACCGAGAACGCCTATCACGGGCTGACCGCGGCCGTCGCCGCTATGTCACCGTCACTGGGCCCGGGGACACCGCTGGGCAAACACGTCCGAGTGATCGAAGCGCCAGATCGTCAGCATGCCGATGGCGGTGATATCGCGTCGGCGATGCGCGCTCGCGTGGCGACGGCCATTGCCGATCTCCAGCGTCACGGTTATGGGCTGGCCGCCTTTGTCGCTGACAGCATCTTCTCCAGCGATGGGGTGTTCACCGACCCCGCCGGTTTCCTCCAGCCTGTGATCGAAGAGGTGCACCGGGCCGGAGGCCTCTACATTGCCGACGAAGTGCAGCCGGGGTTCTGTCGTACCGGAGAAGCCTGGTGGGGTTTTCAGCGCCACCACATCGTTCCCGACATCGTCACCATCGGTAAACCGATGGGCAACGGCGTGCCCATCGCCGCGGCGGTATTCCGGCCCGAGATCACCGAAGAATTCGATCGTACGGTCCGCTACTTCAACACTTTCGGTGGCAACACGGCATCGATTGCCGCGGCGCAGGCCGTCCTCGACGTGATTCGAGACGAACAACTGCTCTCGCGGGCGCATACGGTCGGGACACGTATGCGCGACACGATCGCCACGATCGCCTCCGATCAGCCGGCGATCGGCGAGATCCGGGGCGTAGGAATGTTCATCGGTGTCGACATCGTGCGCTCGGATGGATCACCCGACCCGGACAAGGCCGCCGACCTCGTCAACGATCTGCGCAGACGCCGAATCCTTATCTCTGCCAGTGGTATGCACGGCCATGTGCTCAAGATCCGTCCGCCGCTGGTGTTCGACGACACCGACGCCGACCGGTTCCTGACCGAGTTCGCCGCGGCTGCCCAATCCCTCTGAACGACCACCCCGGGAGGCCCTCCCATGTCCGTCACCGTCGACGAATACATCACCAGGACCGCGATGTCACCCTCAGCCGACCTACAAGCCACCCTTACCCGGTACCGCCTCGGAGAACCTGTGATCGTGGGGCACCGGACGCGCAGTTTGCTCGCGCTCAACGGCGCGACGGCCGCTGCGACGGCAACGACTGCGCTCGTCACCCACGGCGCCGGCCTGATCTTTGTGGCCATGACCAGTCAACGCTTACGGGACCTGCAGGTTCCCCGGATGCCGTCCGATCCGAAATCGTTGTGCCCCAACAGCTATGTCGCTGTCGATGCGGCGAGCCGGATCGGAACCGGGATCTCCGCTCATGACCGCACCGAGACCATTCGCCGCCTCGCCGCACAAGACAGCACCGCCCAATCATTCCGCCGACCGGGCCATGTGATTCCGGTCGCGGCCGACATCATCGTCGGGTCTGTACCTGCCGACGCTCAAATCGTGCTGATGCTGGAAGAAGTGGCGACCGGCGCCGCCACAGCGGCAGCGTTCACCACGCTCATTTCGGTGGATTCGCCTTGTGATCTCGCCTCTCCTCCCGAGGGGAGGCGCATAGCGGACACACTCGGCTTGGGCTACGTCGATGCCGCCGACGTCACCACCGCCTACTACTGGTCAGCACCTGAGGGTTAAGCGCGTCCATCCGCATCCATCAATGCCTTATCGGTTCTTCGCCAGATTCCGTGTTGGTCTTGGTCGGGCCAATGATCGAACGCGCCGTTCTGGACAATCTGACCCATTTGGTCGCCGTGGCCAAGGCGTGGCGCGGCACCCACAGCGCTTGGTACCAATCGTGCCGGGTTTCACTCTGGCCATATTGCGGCCGCCGTATACCGAAACCGCCACCAGCACTGCATGTTTCCTGGACCGCGCACACAACGGACGAGCAGTTTGCCGCGGCTGGTCCCACACCATGGTGCGTGCAGGCAGCGCGAGCAATCAGCAACACAAAAGTCACATTCAGGGATTGACCTAGGTCACATGCGGGGCTACATTGTGATCTAGCTAAATTTGAACTTTTTTCCAATACAGAAGTTCAAACAAGCGTTCCGATATCGACCGTTCCGCAAGGAGACAGAGATTCCGGCGCCGCGGCAGTCCGAGGGCCGCGCCGCAAAAGGACCATCCACTTGGGCTTCTTGGTCACTTCGACCAACACATTGGCAGGGGCCTGGCACAAGCCCGTGCCGCACGCTTCACGTACACCAAGCCGCGGGTGGAACCTCATCCACACTATTGGGAGACACAATGGAAGACACACACGACGCGGACTCTGGGAACGCCCCCAAAGGCACCGCACTCGTCGGCCACATGGGAACCACAAAACTGATCTTCACAGTCCTGTCGTTCTCGGCGCCCCTTGGTGCCATCGCCGGCGTGGTACCGCTGGTCATCTCGGAAGGCAACGGCGCCGGAGCGCCCTGCATCTACGCCCTCATCGGTGTCGTACTCGTGCTGTTCGCCACCGGATTCACCGCAATGGCGAGGGTCTTCCCCCGGACGGGCGCGTTCTACGCCTATGTCACCGGCGGTCTGGGTCGCGAGGCCGGCATGGCCGCCGCATTCCTCGCCCTGCTCGGATACGTGACCTGCCTGGTCGGCATGTATGCCTTCTTCGGCGATTCGATCAATCTTCTTGTCGGTTCGTTCGTAAAAGGCGACACGGTGCCCTGGTGGATCCCAGCGGTACTTCTCTGGGTCGCCGTCGCGGCTCTCGGGCACTTCAACGTCGACCTGTCCGGAACCATCCTGAGCGTGCTGATGGCCTTTGAAGTGATCATCGTGATGGTGTTCAACTTGCCGGTGCTTTTTACCGGCGGCCCCCACGGATTCCAGCTGACCTCATTCACTCCCTCCGCATTCACCTCGGGCTCGGTCGGCATCGCCATCCTCTTCGCCGCCGCCACGTTCATCGGCTTCGAATCGACCGCTGTCTATAGATCCGAGGTCAAAGACCCCTCACGCACTGTGCCGCGGGCCACCTATCTCGCGATCATCCTGATCGGCCTGTTCTACGTTCTCTCCTCCTGGGCACTGGTCACCTTCTACGGGCCAAACAACGTCGCGGACGTCGCCACCACCAACGGAACAAGCATGTTCGCCGACGGACTGGCGTACTACGCCGGCGACACCGCCGCCAAGATCATGCGCTGCCTCGTCGTCACCAGTCTGTTCGCCGCAACGCTCGCCCCACACAACACGGTCGCCCGATACGTCAACGCCCTCGCTCGCGACGGAGTGCTACCGAAGGCTCTCGGCAAGGCCCATCCCAAACACGGCTCACCCGCGATCGCCTCCGCAGCCGTGGCCGTGATCGTCCTGATCCTCGTGCTGCCCTTCACCGGACTGGACGCCGTGAAGTTCTACTCCTGGATGTTTGGCATCTTCTGCTACGCCATCCTGATCGTCATGACGCTGACAAGCCTGGCTGTCATCGTCTACCTGCGTCGCACGATGCACAGCGAGAACTGGTGGCGATCACTCGTCGCCCCCGGTTTGGGATTCGTCGGCCTCGCATCGTTTGTCGCCATCATCGCGTGGTACTTCCCCCTGCTCATCGGCGGCTCGACCGTACTGGGAACCGTCCTGCAGGTCTTCATCTACGGCACCGGCGTAGTCGGGTTCGTCCTCGCGCTGCACTGGAAGAAAGCCCGCCCGGACATCTACCGCCGACTGGGCGGCCAAACCGGTGACCCCCAGGACGACGACCGCGACCAGGTAGCCGTCACCTAAGCACCTCCACGTTCAGACCACCTCGTTGACCGCGCAAATCCGAAAACTCTTACACCGCAGCGCGTCTCAGTTCAACTGAGGCGCGCTGTGGTCTTCCGTCGAGAAGCGGCACGCCGCCCAGCCTTCGCCGGTGCACTTTCCTGATCAAGCACCAGTCGAATGAAGGGCTCGGCCTGCTCTGGAGCGGAAATGGAACCACCCATCACCAACTGCACACCGATCCCCTCCCACACCGCTTCAAGCTGCTGCGCCGTCTGTGCGCTATACAAACGTTCGATCGCGGCCCGGGCCGTGACCGACCAGTTCTCCACTAGCCCGTGATACACCGGATCCCGGACCGACTGGGCATACAGCTCGAACAACAAGATTCGATCACGCGGATTGCCGTACATGATATGCAGGTGATTGAGCACAGCCCGCACAAGACTGTCCTCATCCGAAGCAGCCTCAAAGGCAGGGGTAAACCGATCCGTCTGGCGGCGGACCCATTCGGCGAACGCCTCGAAAATCAACTCATCGATGCTCTCGTAGTGATAGCTCACCGATCCGATAGCGACCGACGCCGTCGATGCAATCCGACGGTGGTTGACGCCACGCACCCCGAACTCAGCTGCCACGGTCAACGCAGCCTCGCGCAACGCGAGCCTCATAGGCTCAGACCGTGGACTCTCCCGCGGCACAATGACCACCAGCCCTTCTCGCAGCGCGTTTAAAATCCTGTTCAAACTTCACGGTATCAGCACCTGGCGGCAATTCGGCAGACGCCACCCTGTCCCCGACTGCGACATTCCGCAGGCCGAGGTAAAGCTGCCAGTCTAGAAATCAAGGAGACCAGGGGAATCTCTCGATTGTACGACCAACTGCTGGCGGGTAATTCATCGCCAGAGCCGGGGACGAATTGCAAGCGGACCCACGTCGCGGCGGCGAACACAATTATCGTCCCGTTGACCGCACCCTGCCGGTCTCCCGCCAGGTATCTGAAAGGTTCAGCTCACATCATTGCGCGATATAACCCGCCTCGAAACCCAGGTGCAATCCAACCGCACCAACACTTTTCGATCAGCGGAGCAGTGAGTTGGTCTGCAAAATACAATCGCCGCAATCGAGAATTCGGCCGATAATCCAGTACAACTCCGGCCAATCAAAGGAGCTTGATGTGCCACTCGTTCGTATCGACATGATCCGCGGCCGTACTCCCGAAGCTGTCCGGGCTATCACTGACGCTGTCCAACAGCCGCTAATCGACGTACTCGTAATACCTGAACGCGACCGGTTCCAAATTGTGAACCAGCATGAGTCAGACGAAATTATCGCACTCGACGCCGGACTAGACTTCCAGCGGACCAAAGGCACCGTCATCGTCCAGATCTTCACCCAACGCGGCCGAAGCACTGAAACCGAGCGGCTCCTATACCGCACGCTCGCCGTCGTGCTGCGCAAGAACTTCGGCGTTGCCCAGCCGAGATACCCTGAGCCGCGATGACGAATTCCGCACCGCACGATGCACTTCCGCCCGGCGGCCGGATGCCCTCTGCCGAGGAGCTCGACCGGCTGTGGGCCCCATGGACTCCGGGCGAGGTGGCCGAGCGGCTCGCGCACGTTCAGGCCCCGTGGTGTGTGGCCGGCGGCTGGGCGATCGACCTGTATCTCGGTGGCACACCGCGACTTCATTCCGACATCGAAATCGCCGTTCCCCGCCGGGGTTTTCCGGAGATCGCCGACGCGTTGCCGGGCTTCGAGTGGGATGTCGCCGGCGCCGGGCGACTCTGGCCGTACGCCGATGCGGGTGAGCATCCGGACCTTCATCAGACGTGGTGCCGAGATCCCGCGAGCGGTCGCTACCACCTCGACGTATTCCGCGAGCCGCACGACGGCAACCGGTGGGTGTGCCGACGAGACCCGTCGATCACGCTGCCCTACGGCGAGCTGATCGGTTTCCGCGACGGCATGCCCTACCTCATCCCCGAGGTGGCGCTGCTGTTCAAGGCGCGCCGCGCCGATCCCAAGGATCAAAACGACTTCGATCGGGTCGCACCGCGGCTGACCGAGACCAGCAGGGCTCGCCTCGCAGGTTGGATCACTCGGCTCTATCCCGACCATGGCTGGTTGGGGCAACTCGCTGACGCACGTCTCATGCGGTGACGTCGGTGACAAGTTGCTGCTGAATCTCCCTAGGTACGCGCACGCCCCGCGCCCGCAGTTCGCCGATGAAGCGGGCGGCGAGCGGGTCGGGCGCTGAGGGAGTGATGGCCACGAGTTGGCGGAACCAGCGCGGTGAGAAGGACCGCACAGCTCCAGGAAAACCCTCGCCGACCGCGCTGATCGGCGTGATGGCGACGCCGAGCCCGGTAGCGGCAAGCTGTGGTGCGGATGCTGTCACCGCGGTTCTCATCACCGGATCCGGACGGACACCGGCCTCGGCGAGCGAATAGTCAAGCCAGGAGATCAGACCATTCTCGGGAGCGAAGTGAACGATGGGGACGCCGTCGAGTTGATCGAGTCGCACTGCGGGCTGTTTGGCCAGGCAATGGTCCGATGTTGTTGTCAGCACAATCTCTTCGTCTGCCACCGGAGTCACCGTGAACCGGTCAGGAACGGAAGTGGGGGCGGCAGCGAACGTCACATCGACCTCATCGTCGTCGAGCACTTGCACAAGCTCGTCCATTGAGGTCGATTCCCGCAGCGTAAACCTCACTGCGCGATCGCTTTGGATCCATTGTTGGATCACAGGGCCGAGGAACGTGACCGTGAGGCTTTGTGCGCAGGCGAGCCGCAACGACCCGCTGCCCCCTTCCCCGACGACGCGCGCTGAGCGCATTGCTGCAGCTGCGGCATCGAGTGCCCGCCGCGCGTCGGACAGGGCCGCACGACCGGCGGGCGTCAGCCTGACTCCACGCCCTTCGCGATGGAACAACTGTGTGCGTGTCTCACGTTCGAGTGCGGCGAGCTGTTGGGACACTGCGGGCTGCGACGAATGCAGCGCTTCCGCGGCGCGGGTGATCGATCCGTGGTCAGCTACTGCCACCAGGGACTCCAGCGCCCGCAATGACACCATTTCCGCAGGCTACCTGTTGAGAGCCGCACTGGGAGAGTGTGCCCTCAGCGCTCCATGCGCGGCGTGGTGATGATGGGCGAGGGTGTCGACTCCGAAGTCGCCCGTTGGATCCCTCCAGACCGCGTGAACGTGGTTGGCGCGGCGTTGGGTGTTGTCATACTCGATCAGGATTCTGGGGCCTTGGATACGGTAGTAGTGGGGTTCGCCGGCATTCGTGGCCCCGGCCCACGCGACGTGCAGCGCGTCCAATTGGTCGTCTCCCCGGTACCGAACCCGGTACGACTCCGCGATCGGTTCGGCCGCCCGGGTGAAGTACAGGTCGAGCAGAATCCGCAGTGCATCCCGCTGCGTCGCTGTCATGGCGGCTGCCGGCAGGCCTTTCGGCACCCCGGTCAAGGCGACTTGAGCGTCGTCTTCGGCCGAGTAGCCAGAGCCTGACTGCATCGCTTCGTTGACGTGGTTGAGCTGGGCTGCCACCATGCCGTCGGTGAACCGACCTCGGAACACGTCGGGCAGGGGAAGCCGCTGGTTGCCTTCCGAGACCCGAGAGCGGTTTGCTCCAACAAGATCCGACACTGCCCGTGGATGAATCAGCGCACGCGTGCGCTGATCGCGATCGAAGGATCTCATCAAATCAAGGGCAACGTCCTGCACGCTGACCAGTGGTTGCAGAACGCTGCCGATCAACGGCGCAGCGGCGGGGTCCGCCCCCAGGAACAAGGGGGTGGTGGATACGACGCGTCCGTCGACGATCAGTTGATTGACGGATACATGGTGACCGCCGAATCGCCAGCCCCACAGTCGATCACCCGGCGACCCGAATACGCTCACGTAATACATACCGGGGTCTCTGCCCCGCTCGCGCTCGAAGGTCATCGACCACCCTTCCAAACGGTCGAGCACGTTCTCCATGCCCATGACCGTGACCAGGGTGACGTATCCGGCCTCTGAGAGTCCGGCCGCAAGAATCTGCATTGCCAGCCTATGCTGCGCCGGGCGCTGGTCGACCAATGGGAGGCCGCCGTGGTCGGTCGGAGTGTAGAACCAAAGCAACCGCTCATGCTCCGATTTCCCGGGAGGTGCGAAAGTGGCTCGTGCGCGCTGCTCGCTGGACAAACTGTCAAGCCATCCCGCAACTTTTGCGGCCAGTTCGACGACGAGTGGTCGCGTCGCGTCGAGCGCACTGATCTCAGCGGCTGTGCGGGGTGGTCGGAAGGTGAACGTATCGAAGGTCATTGCCGCTTATAGTGTTTCAGTCTGTCCTGCCGTACAGATAGTCGATGAGGACATCGACCGGCTCGTCGGCCTTCAGCAGGGCATCGAAACCAATCTCGGACGACGCGATCTGCTCTGCGCGCTCAAGGACAGCGTGGATGAGGTCACGCGGGATGCAGCAAATTCCGGTTTCGTCGGCGACGATGAGATCGCCGGCTGTGACCTGGATGTCGCATAGCCGGACCGTTCCGTTGACCTCGGTGGTGACGCTGCGCCACTTGCCGGTGATCGGGGTGTGGTCACGCGACCACACAGGGAACTGCAAGGAGCGCGACCTTCCCAGATCGCGGACACCGCCGTCGACTATCGCCCCCGCCACGCCCTGTCGCTTAGCTACCGCCGCCATCAAGCCGCCCATGTTGGATACCTCGGCAAGGCCTTCAATGACCAGGATGTCCCCGGGCCGCGCGGTCCTCAGGGCGAGGATTTCGGCCATGCGCCAATCCTTGTCGGACACGGCGGCAAACGCTGACCGCGACTGATCCACGTTTCGAACCGTCGTGGCGTTTCCGACGATCCGTTCCTTCGGCATCGACGGACCCAGGCATGACGCGGGGATTGCACCGCGGACGCCCAGCTCGTCGAGCACATCGGACACGGTACTGGACAGGTCATCGAGGGCGAGGAAGCGCTCAATCGTCGTGGCCTCGGTCGACGGGTGCGGGTGGTGAATCGTCGCCCAGTCGAACCTCACGTTGGCAGATCCCGCGCGCCTCCGGTCAGTCATTCAAGCCTCCTCGCTAGAACACGTTGTGATGCAATCGGTTCCGACGCGAACATCGCCGTCCCGCCAACCACTCAACCGTATCCGAGGCAGTTTCGACTTGCCCTTCGATCTTTGAATGGCAGCCATTCGTCGTTCTTCTAGCTCGCAGTCCCCAATTGATGAACGGAACTACGCGATATCGCGGCACTTGCCAAAGAGGGTCAAATCACTTAGCTTTCAACGTGACTCGCTCATCACATGCGAGATTCGAAGCTCGCATTTATCAGGACGTCATCGAATGACGGCACTATCAATGGAGATAGCAAATGGACTACTTGCTTTCAGGGAAGACGGCGATCGTCACCGGCGGGGCGTCAGGCATCGGGCTGGAAACAGCGAATCAGCTGCTTGCCGAAGGCGCCAACGTCCTGGCGGCGGATCTTGACGTCGCCCCGCTGGCCCCTCGACAGGACCCGCGGCTCCGGTCGTTCCAGTGCGACCTCACAGATTCACACTCAGCCTCGGCCGTGACAGCTGCAGCGCTGGAGGCGTTCGGCTCCATCGACGCCCTGATCTGCTGTGCCGGGATCGCGCCAGTCCGTAGCAGCTCACTCGAGGGAACAGACGCCGATTGGAGGCGCACGCTCGACGTCAACTTTCTGAGCATCGTGCGGATGTGCCGCGAAGTGGTGCCTCACATGAAAGCCGCCAACGGGGGATCGATCGTCAGCGTTGCCTCCGACGCCGGCCGAATGCCTGACCCCTTCTTCGCCGAGTACAACGTGTCCAAAGCGGCGATCCTGATGTTCATGAAGACGCTGTCGATTGAATTTGGTGGTGCTGGAATCCGCGCCAACACCGTCAGTCCAGGCCCTGTACGCACACCAATGTGGGACCGGCCGGGCGGATTCGGCGATTCTGTAGCTGAGTCCTTCGGGATGGAGAAGGAGGCTGCAATCGAACACTTTGCCGTCAATGTTCGCAAACTTCCGCTCGCCCGACTCGGCACGGTAGCGGAAGTAGCCGCGGTCAACATATTCCTCGCGAGCCCACTCGCATCATTCGTCACAGGTGCCGAATACACGGTGAACGGTGGCAGCATTCCGACCGTTTGACACGAAAACGATTACATACCAATAGGATCGAAACTCGAAAGCCCGATCGCTATCTGTGTGGCGCGCGGTCTCGCTGACGATAGAATTGGAACTGGATGTACATGTGATGACCCAATCTATTCCTACCGCAACCAATGTCGACCATATCGGTTGGTCGGTTCACGACCTGGATGCCGCCGTGTCCTTCTGCGTCGAGGTTCTCGGGGGTCGAGAGATTCTCAGGGCCGGCCCTTTCTGCGATGCCTCGGGCGACTGGATGTCTACGCATTTCGATGTCGATGCTCGGGCCTCGGCATCTCTTGCGCTCGTCAGGCTCGGTGCGACTCAGGTGGTGGAGTTCATTCAATGGAGTACCGCGAACCGTGAGGTGGTGTGGCCGCTGAACAGTGATGTCGGAGCGTCCCACCTAGCGATTCACGTCAGTGACATCGACCAAGCGATGCGGTACCTGCAAGAGCACGGATGCAGCGCGTGTGGCGACCCGATCCTGCTAGAAAACGTGCCTCATGCCGGCATGACAATCCTGTACGTCCGAACACCTATCGGGCTGCTGCTGGAACTGGTGTCACGCCCCGCCCATGACCTCCCGTACGAGGCCACCACTGATGCACGACTGCTCGTGCCGACGCAGGAGTGGAACAACGGACAAGCTGACCTTCGAGAGGAAATCCCATGAGCGTTGAAACCCTTGCCGGCCCGGGCACCATCCCGCTTCCTCGAGAGATCGTCAAGGACGCCCGAATGATGATCATCGGGTACCGGCCGGCGGATCCGGCCGCAACGCGGCAGGCTCTCCCGAGCACGTTGGAACCTCATCCCGACGGGATCGTGCTACTCAACCTCTGGGCCGCCGAGGATCCCGGCCTCTCTTCGGGGATGGGAACATACGGGCGACTCTCCTGCGGCTATATCGCTCCAGAAGTCAGCGGCTACGACACACAGACAAGCGATGGCAATACAACTGCGCATGGCCGCTTCTTCGCACATCACTGGCTGGAGTCGGAAGGCATGCGGTCCTTTGCCATGGCGTCATGTGGGAACCGCGCGGACGTCGGATGGGTGAAGCACACCGAACCCCGTCCCGGCGAACTGGTCCAGGAGCTCTACGTGGACGACAAAGTTGTCGTAAGAACGACCTCGTCTGTCGGTACCGACCGGTTGGCAACGATCGGCGGACACCTGAACTACTTCACGACCTTCGCCGGCCCACACGATCCCGAACAGATTGCACGGGTAGCGGTACCGTTCGTCGCTGCCGTGAAGGAGGCACAGGTCAAGTCGATCGAATGGCTCTTCGGCGGCGATCACCCCGCGGCGGCGCTTGCCCCCGGCTCGGACCCGGAGGTGGTCAGCGTCCTCTACGGCGACATCACTTGGGCGCCGTTCACCGTAGCCGAAATCCTGTGAGGTCGTCGGTGCCAGCAGTCCAGTTCCCCGCCCGACGCATTGCATCGCCGGCGTTCAACATGACTCGTTGATCACCAGGCGGTATCCGAAGTCCACATTCCGCCGGACACTGTCGCGACGGCAGCCTCTCTCTTGGCCAAAGTGGTTCAAGTTATTGGGCGTTCACGTCGGGTAAATACTTCGAAAGGTAGACAACGATGGCTTATGACCTTCATCCAGAGGCCCGTGCTCTCATCGAGTCACGCCCTTGCGCCCATCTGGTGACGATGCGACCCAACGGCCGCCCGCATGTTTCCTTCATCTGGATCGACGTGACTGATGACGGGCAGATCCAGTTCGGAACACCCCCGTGGCGGGTCAAGGGAAAGAACCTCGCACGCGACCCGAAATGCATCCTCTCGATCCAGGACAATCAAAAGCTCGAAAGCGGACTAACCCGACATCTGCTCATCGACGGCATCGCGTCGATCGACAACGATCCCGAACGTGGCCAGAGATTCATGGACCAGCTGTTCCACAAGTACACAGGCGCGCCCAGATTCGAGCTGAACGAAGATGGACATCTCCTCGTCACTGTTGATATCACGCGGGTCTCCGGCGTCGGCCCATGGCACACCGGTAAGACGACACCCTACGGAACCCCTATCTGAGCTAGCCCAGAGCATCCTCGATGACATCGATTCCTTGGCCCTAGCGGTCAGTCAGCACTGCCAGACGATGAACGATCGCGGCTATCGGTGCTTAGCTCGCTCAACTGCTTTCAGCAGTGAGAAACCTAAGTTTCCCGATGCGGGGTAGCCCCAGACGTTCAGCTACACGTTGCGAGGACAAGTTGTCCGCGGAAGTGCTGTAGTACAGGCGAGGAACCCGCCCCACGCATTGCGATGCCCAGGCGCCGACCAACGCGGCTGCCAGGCCATGACCACGCGCAGCGGGCAACGTCCACACACCCGCCTCCGTACCGTGTGGCGACCATCGCGCGGTTTCACAGATCCCCAAGACCTGATCGCCGTCAGTCGCCGCAGCCCAGGGAAACTCGCTGTCCAACAGTCGTTCCCAGTCGGATTGCGCACCCCAGTCCGACGCGATCCGCAACCGGCAGGCATCAGTATCAGCGGTGGTCATCACATGAACCCCCGGCACAACGATACGGGCTGGCCGGGAACAGTCGTAGCTCACCGTGACTTCGCGGCGGAGCGGGCCGAGCACCGGCGCCAGCACCGAATGTAGCCCGTCCAACAGCGATGCTGCCGTGCAGTCGGACAGCTCCGCAGCCACTGCACGGACCGCTTGTGTGCTACTGGCCGGAAGAGTTGGCGCGACATGGAGACGCCAACTGCCGTCGGCCTGGACAATCACAACCGGAGGGATAGGTTCTGCGCCGACGCTGTCGGATCCCCAGACAACCTCGATCTCGCTGGCAAGCAGGTCCAATGCAGCAGGCTCGATGGACACGGCGGCAACCAAACCAAGATTTCAGCGAACTGTCCAGCGAATATCGTTACCCACAACGGCCATTCAGAATGGTGCCACGTCAGTTCCGTGCTATTCAGCTTGATGGCGGTCTGCGGTGAAACCGCAGGACACCAAGGCCTTTCAGCCCCGCGAGACGAACGCAAGGGTTGGCGGAGCAAGAGGAGTCCGGATGTGCATCGGCGGACGGTCCGGTACCGGGAAGACCAGCGTCGGCTTCGAAATGCACGCACAGCTGAGCGCCACCGACATCCCTCATTGCCTCATAGACGGTGACTTCCTCGACATGGCCCACCCGACCCCATCGCAGGAGCACGCCCTCGCCGAACGCAACCTCGCAGCCATGTGGGCGAACTATCGGACACTCGGCTACTGGAACGACACCTCGCATCCAGCAACGAGATGAGCGGGAAGCAATTAGCCCAGCGAATCAAACCCCGTCGTGCACCCCAGCACCCCCCTCGCCGCGTGTGAACTGGACAGGTTGATCGAACGACTTCGCATCACCGTGCGCCGATCCCTGGAGGCCAGGTCACGACCGGTTGGACACTCGCGGAGGCCGCGGGCGGGGATTATCGATCTGCCCGGCCGCGTTGGCGTCAGAGACCGCGACCGAAAGTGAGGACCATCCGTGGCCGCACCCCACATCGCCGTCGCACTCGACGGGACCGGATGGCACCCGGCGTCGTGGCGTGAGCCCGACGCCCGCCCCACCGAGCTGCTCACGGCGCAATACTGGACCGACCTGGTGACCGAAGCCGAGTCGGCGTTGCTGGACTTCGTCACCATCGAGGACTCGCTCGGGCTGCAGTCCGACCATCCGGGGCGTCCCGACGAACGCACCGATCGGGTGCGCGGCCGGCTCGACGCTGTGCTGATCGCGGCCCGGGTGGCACCGCACACCAAGCAGATCGGGCTGGTTCCCACCGTCATCACCACACACACCGAACCGTTCCACGCGTCGAAGGCGATCGCCACACTCGATTACGTGAGCTCCGGCCGGGCGGGCGTACGGGTTCAGGTGTCCCCACGCCCCGACATCGCCGCGCACTTCGGACGGCGCCGGCTGCCAGCGAGATCAGCCGGACTCGTCGATGAACTCTTCGATGAGGCCACCGAATACGTCGAGGTGGTGCGCAGGCTGTGGGACAGCTGGGAAGACGATGCCGAGATTCGCGATGTGGCCACCGGACGCTTCATCGACCGGAACAAGTTGCACTACATCGACTTCAGCGGCACCCAGTTTTCCGTGAAAGGTCCCTCGATCACGCCGCGCCCGCCACAGGGGCAGCCGATCGTGGCCGCGCTGGGACACGTCGACCCCGCCTACGCGCTGATCGCGTCGAGCACCGACATCGGCTTCGTCACCCCGCATGGTGCTGCCGAGGTCACCGATCTGGCCGCGGGGATCGCCGCGCGACGGGGACGTGGCGCCGCGCCGGTGCGGGTATTTGCCGATCTGGTGGTGTTCCTCGACGACGATGCCGACGCCGCACGGTCCCGCCGTGCACGGTTGGACGAGCTGGCCGGCAGTGAATACGTCAGTGATGCAGAGATTTTCACCGGAACACCAACGGGGCTGGCAGATCTGATCCAGGAGTGGCACGCCGCGGGCGCCGCGGGTTTTCGGCTGCGTCCGGCTACCGTGCCGCACGATCTGCAACAGATCACCCGCGCGCTGGTGCCCGAGCTGCAGCGGCGCGGGTTGTTCCGTGACCGCTATGAGGCCGCCACGCTGCGCGGCCTGCTCGGCCTCGACCGCCCCATCAACCGGTACGCCACCGCGTGAAATCCGACAAGGACCCCGTATGAGCAAGCCCATCAAGCAGATTCACCTCGCCGCACACTTCCCGGGCGTCAACAACACCACCGTGTGGAGCGATCCCGCATCGGGCAGCCACATCGAGTTCGATTCGTTCGTGCGCTTCGCCCGGACTGCCGAGCGGGGCAAGTTCGACTTCCTGTTTCTCGCCGAGGGATTGCGCCTGCGCGAGCAGGGCGGCCAGATCTATGACCTCGACGTCGTCGGCCGGCCCGACACGTTCACTGTGCTGGCGGCCCTCGCCGCGGTCACCGACCGGCTGGGCCTGACGGGCACGATCAACTCGACGTTCAACGAACCGTACGAGGTGGCACGGCAATTCGCCTCGTTGGACCAGCTTTCGGACGGGCGCGCGGCATGGAACGTGGTGACATCGTGGGATGCCTTTACCGGAGAGAACTTCCGCCGCGGCGGCTTCCTGCCAGAAGATCAGCGATACGAGCGAGCCGAGAGTTTTCTGGAGGCCGCGCACACGCTGTTCGACTCATGGCGCGGTGACGAGATCGTCGCCGACAAGGCGAACGGGCGGTTCCTGTCCGATGCGCGTGCCGGTGAATTCTCCTATCGCGACAGTCATTTCGACATCAGCGGCCGCTTCAACGTCCCACGCAGCCCGCAAGGCAGGCCCGTGATCTTCCAGGCCGGTGACTCCGATCGCGGGCGCGAGTTCGCCGCCGCAGCGGCCGACGCGATCTTCTCCCGCCACGGGACTCTGGAAGAAGGCCAGAAATTCTTCGCCGATGTCAAGGGCCGGCTCGCCAAATACGGCCGCGGCCACGACCAACTGCTGATCCTGCCCGCCGCGACGTTCGTGCTCGGTGACACCGACGCCGAAGCCGCCGAGCTCGCTCATGAAGTGCGGCTGGCCCAGGTGTCACCGCAGACCGCGATCAAATTCCTCGAACAACTGTGGAACCGCGACCTTTCCGACCACGACCCCGACGGTCCGCTCCCCACTGTCGACCCCATCGTCGGCGAGAACACCATCGCCCGCGGCCGCGCCAGCGTCCGGATGCACCGCGACCCCATCGCCACCGCCAACGAATGGCGAGCCAAGGCCGAGGCCGAGGGACTGAACAGCCGCGAACTCATCATCGAGGTGACCGGCAGGCAGAACTTCATCGGATCGGCCGCTACCATCGCCGAATCCATCAATCATCTGGTCCAGGCCGATGCCAGTGACGGTTTCATCCTCGTACCGCACGTCACGCCGGGCGGTCTCGATCCATTCGTCGACCGGGTGGTGCCGCTGCTGCAAGAACGCGGCGTGTTCCGCGCCGATTACGACGGCACGACCTTGCGCGAGCACTTGGGCCTCGACGTCCCCGATCCGTCCGGCGCGCAGCACCCGACCGCGGTCACCGGCTAGCGTTCGTCGAGCCCGGCCAGCGCCGGCGGCAACGGATCGCGGTGCAGGACACCGAGCCGCTGGGTGGCGCGGGTGAGGGCGACGTAGAGTTCGGCCGCACCCCGCGGCCCGTCGGCCAGGATCTGCTGCGGCTCCACCACGAGCACCGCATCGAACTCCAGTCCCTTGGTGGCGGCAGGTGGCACGGTGCCTGGCATCCCCGCCGGTCCGATGACCACACTCGTGCCCTCGCGTGAGGCTTCCTCCTGGACGAATTCCTCGATGGCAGTACTCAATTCATCGTCAGTGACTTTGCGGGCCCATGGCTTGACCCCGCACGCGCGCACCGACTCGGGCGGTTGGACGCCCGGCGCGAACTCGGCCAGCAGCGCGGCCGCGACCTCCATGATCTCCGCGGGTGTGCGGTAGTTCACCGTCAGCGGCCGATACACCCACCGGCCGGCGCGGTTCGCGCCCTTGGCTTCTGACGGCACATACGGTTCCAGCACCGACCCCCACGATGTCGCCCCTGCGGCCGACCGACGCTGCGCGAGATCGCCCACGATCGTGAACGACCGCCGCGGGCAACGCCGCATCAGCAGCCGCCAGTCCATCTCAGACAGTTCCTGCGCCTCGTCGACCACCACATGCCCGTATGTCCAATCCCTGTCCGCGGCTGCACGTTCAGCGAGCTCACGGCCGTCCTGCTCTTGGAATCGCTCCGCCAGTTGCTCGGCGTCGAGGAGGTCCGCGGCCAGCAGGTGATCCTCGTCGTCCATCAGGTCCTCGCGGTCGACCATCAAATCGAGCACTCCGGCCGCGTAGGCGGCCTCCTCCTTGCGCTGCCGCTCGGCCGCTTCGTCGGCTGCCTTGTCGCGGCCCAGCAGATCGACCAGTTCATCGAGCAACGGCACGTCGGACACCGTCCAGGCCTCGCCGTCGGTGCGGTACAACGCGTCGTCGGCGCCTGCCGCGCTCAACCGCTCACGTGACGTATAGAGCTGCGCCAGAACATCTTCGGGGGTCAGGATCGGCCAGAGCCTGTTGAGTGCGGCGGTGAACTGCTCGTGATCCTCGAGTTCGTTCACCACGTCGGCACGCATCTGGGCCCACGCGTGCTTGTCGTCGCGCGTCAACCAGCCCTTCCCGATGCGGGCGACGGCACGTTCGGTGACCACATAGGTGACGACGTCGATGAACTCGGCGCGGGCCTCGTTGTGCGGCAGGCCGGTCTTGCGCGCCTCTTCCCGGGCCCACTCCGCGGTCGCGGCGTCGATCCGAACCGTGACGTCCGAAAGGTCGATGGGAATCGGCTCGTCCGGCAGTTCCTGACGATCCGCCACGGCAGCCGCCAAGACGTCGAGCATCTTCAAGGATCCCTTGAACCGCGCGGCGTCGTCGGTGTCCTCGGCACTCACACTGAGGCCAGGAACGAAATCACCGGTGGTCATGAACACCGCCTGTGACTCTCCCAGCGACGGCAGCACGCGCCCGATGTGATTGAGGAATTCCGAACTCGGGCCCACCACGAGGACACCGTGGCGTTCCATCTGCTTACGTTGCGTGTACAGCAGATAGGCAACCCGGTGCAGAGCGACCACCGTTTTGCCGGTGCCCGGGCCACCCTCGATGACGAGCACGCCGGAGTGCTCGAACCGGATGATCTCGTCCTGCTCGGCCTGGATCGTCGCGACGATGTCGCGCATGCCCTCCCCGCGCGGCGCGTTGACCGCGGCCAACAGGGCGGCATCGCCAGGGCCGTCGAGTTCCTCGCCGAGTTCCGCGCCGGTGGGGCGGCCCAGGGTCTCGTCCGTGAAGTCGATCACCCGCCGACCACGGGTGTGGAACTGACGACGTCTCCGCATCCCTTCCGGGCTCGCCGCGGTCGCGACATAGAACGCGCGAGCCAGCGGCGCCCGCCAGTCGAGCAACAACGGTTCGTAGTCGTTCTCGCTGTCCAGCAGGCCCAGGCGGCCGATGTACAGGTGTTCGTCGTCCAGAGTCTCCAGCCGACCGAAGCACAGACCGTAGTCAGCAACATCCAACCGCTGCATCTCCCGGGCCATCGCGCGCACCTCGGCGTCGCGTTCGACCAGCGTGCTGCCGTTCTGAGGGTCGACGGGGCTGCTCAACGCCGCCTTATAGCGACGGTTGGCCTCGGCCCGCTCCCTGTCGAGGCGTGCGTACAGCCCGGCTACGTACTCGCGCTCGGACCGCAATTCGTCTTCGTACTCTGACATACTCTCGCTTTTCGCTCTTACACCTCACGGCACACCGGTGCCGCATTCCCGCCGAGTTCTGGTTCAGGCCAGCGATTTTGCGCCATACCCCCGGCCTTGCCGCAAGCCCCCCTATGCGCTATAGAGTGGAAAGGGAAAGGCGCGCACATTGGTCGCTCCGTATCTCTGACGTGATCGCCGCCGTACCGCTCGGCCGGCCGATCCATTCTACGGCCATTCCAGGGTCTGCTGCCACGCGCCACCAGCGGTCTGATCTCTCGCCAATGGACAGTATTGATGGCGCACAACACTTTTCGGGTCGCCACGTGATGCCGTCGCCAGCACCAGCTTATCCGCAGCTCTTCCGGCTAGCTGGAAGACCGGGTTGGGTGCCAGCGCTGACGACATCGGGGCCCCTCGAGACGACTCTGATAGGTGCCGAGTTCGGCATCAGAACAACAGCAGAGATTGAGAGAAGACCATGCACATCACCACTGCTCGTATCGTTCCACTGGTCGCCATGGGTGTGGCCGCCGTCGCCATCGCCGCCGCGCCGATCGCCTCTGCCAGCACCCTGCCGACCGGCGCGTCAATCGACCAGAATCCGGGCAACACCGAGATCACCGCCACGCCGGGCGACGCCGCCCAAGAAGCCGCTCAACTGCAGCAGCCCTTCGGCGGGGCGTACGGCGTCCTGCTTTTCCACCACTGAGCCAGCGCGCGCCGACGCCGGCTCAGAGCGGCTTGGTGGTGTCATAGGACGAAGACACGCAAAGAGCGCTCAGCCACACGGAGAACAAGGTGCCCGGGGATTGTCGTCTTCGATCGTCAACCGCAGCCGACGCGGCATTCGTGATCGAGATGGCTCGACATGCTTGTGTCATCGAGGACTGGCCACTACCAGATCCCGATGACAACGATGTTCGAGAGCTCCTACCTGCTGGCGACAGCATCGTGATACTCGCCGTGGATTCGGCGGGTATCGACATCGGCGCGGTGTGGGCTTTCCAGCACGAGCCACCGCTCGTGCGTGACGCTGACGCTCAAGCCATGCCGGAGATCGCCATCGCCGTTTCGCCCTCTCACCGCGGGGCAGGCGTTGGCAGCGCGCTGCTCGATGAGTTGCTCCGGCGTGCGAGCGGCAGGTATGCGGCGCTGAGCCTGAACGTACATCAACGCAATCCGGCTCGACATCTCTATGAGCGCAAGAGATTTCGATCCGTGGGTCAAGGCCGCGGCCCGCTTGGCATCGCGATGGTCAGCCAGTTCCTCTAGCGTTGTCGTCCGCGTCGGTATCCCACCACCGTGTGTAGACGCTGACCAGCCAATCGTTCAGCTTGGTGTAATCCGGCCGCTCGGGCAGATCGGCCGTATCGGTGAGCGTGACGAGTTGCGAGCGCAGATCCGCGATGGTGTCGATGACAGTCGGTTGGTCGACCTTGCCGACCCGTAGATCACGCAGCCAGGTCCGGGTCGGTTCGGGCATCGGCAGCGTGATCCGACCGGTGCTGAGCAGTTCGACGCCCTGTACGCCGAGCCGTATCGCGTGATAGGCGAACTTCGTGTCGTACCCGTATACGTCGACCAGTTCCGGGCGATTGGTGCGCTGCGCGCGCAGGCCCAGCATCCGGTCGCGTTGGGCGTCGAGATAACCGATGAACCGCCGCCCGGCGTCGCGCGACAGGAACAGCTCCGGACTAGCCTGCAGTTCTCTTCCCGGCCAAGCAATCTCGACGATTTCCTCGGGTGGCACGAACAACAGCAACAGGACGGTGGGGTTGCCACCGGCAGCCAGCCGAGCCCACTTGCGCAGGCTGTAAATGGTCAGATCGAGATCACCCACACCCGAACGCGCGCCTTCCGGTTGGGTTCGGTACTGGTACTGCTCGAACTGTGCGAGCCCGATCACACAGTCCGGCGGTTCGATGCAGACACCCATTTCGTCGCGGTCGTCTGTGCCGTCGACCGTCACACCATGCAGTCCGGAGCCGACCTGCGTCCGCAGAACCGTGTTGCGTTCGGCGATGTCGCGGTGCCACGGCGTGTTGTGCGGATTGATGTACGGCCCATCCATGTGGTGAGCGTAATGACCGGGTGGAGTCGCCCCAACCGGTTTTTGGCTGCCGCCGCTCTCACCTGGCGGGTGTTTGGCAGTCAGCCGTCCGGGTATGCGGCGTGTGTGGGGGTCAGGGATCGCCGCTGTGCCACACGGCGCGGCGCTCCCGTCATTCAGAAGCACACGCAAGGAGTTCAAACGCATGACCTTGAAGAAAATCGCAGCGCGTGCAGTCACCACAAGCATGCTCGGCATGGCCGGATTGGGCATCGGCGCCGGTCTGGCCCACGCCGATCCGCACGTCCCGATGCCGCCGATACCTCCTGTCCCAGGTCCCGGCATTCCCGGCCCCGGCGTGAACGCCGGAATGCCTGGCAATCCCCTGCCACCGGGGCAGGATTATCTGCCGCCTCCTGGGCATGGTGGACCGATGCCCCAGGACCGCATCCCGTTCGCCTCGGCGCCTGCGTGGGTCACGGTTCCGGTGATCCCACCGATGGGCACCCCTGCGGCCCCGCCGGTTCCGGACTGGGCCACCGGGTTCCCGGTGGTTTGGGATCCTGAGATCGGCGCCTGGGGCGTGTGGGACGCCCAGGCGAGCGCATTCATTCGGCTGTAGGACACCGGATGCGGCTGCCACCCCGTCAGGCCTGGCGGGGTGGCAGTCGGCGTTCGGCGGAAGACGCGATGCCCGCCCCGAATGACGGTCGGAGCGGGCAACCCGGTCTCACGGCTACGCGCAGACCTGCACAAAGCCGAGCGGTCCGGACACGCACGGCGGAGCCCAGCCGCCGTAACCCACGTAGGGCGGAGGCGGTGGCGGGCCCCATCCGGGTCCATCACCCCAGCCGGGACCGCCGCCCCAACCGCCGTGATGCCACGGACCTTGCGACCACTGCACGCCGGGCGTGAGCGGTGCCGCGTTGGCGGTGGCAGAGCCAAGGCCAAGCGCGGATACGCCGAGAGCCCCCGCGATGGCCGCACCTACTGCAACTCTCTTCAGACTCTTCATGAGCACCCCTGTGAAACGCGAATCGAAACTACGGCTCCGGCCTCCCCGACACGGGCCAAAGTCGTTGCTGGGCATGGAAAGCAACGGTCACTTTCCGTTTCGTCCCACCTTCGACGATATCGAGCCAACCTATGTATAGGTTATCGATAGGTTATGAAGACTCGACGCAATGTAGGTACTGCAGCACAACAGAACTCATGAGCTCAAGCGCTGCGGCCTCGGCGACCACTGATCGGGCACGATCAGGCGATCCAGAAGCAGAGCTGAAAACACCTGCGAGACAACGCTTGATCAGCGAGTCCGAATAAGAATTCGGCGCCACGTCGCCACCTGGCGGCATCGTGAGCAACGCGGCGCCTTCGGCGAAAACGTCAGCCCAGGCTCACCCCCTCGTGCGCGACCCAGCACCAGCAGACAAGCGAATCACCAAGCGCGCCAGCGATTCACAGTCGAAGCCTCTGGTGAGGCCAAGATTACTGCACTAAGGTGCCCGCCTGTGGGGTTAATCGACGACAAATATGCGATGCTCGGCGGCGACCACGGCTTCCTCGGCCCGCCGAAAAGCCCGGGAGAAGACTTTGGTCGCGGCCGCCGGCGCAGGTACGCCTTCGGAGAGATTCGCCTCGACCCGACCGCCGACCCGAAAGAAGCATTCGAGGTGCACGGCGCCATTCTCGATCACCTTCGCACAGTCGAGAGCCCGACAGATCCATGGTTTCCCACGTCCGACGAATTGATGACCCGCGACGGGGCCGGGCGCATCTCCTACTTCGACGGGGCTGCCATCGTCTGGCGAAAGGATCTGGGCGCGTTCGCCGTTCAAGGAGCGATCTACAACAAGTGGGTCCGGATCGGCGGCGTCCGATCGGCGGTCGGGTACCCGATCTCCGACGAGCACGCGTCGACCCCGCCGACGCGTCGCAGCACGTTCGAGCACGGGGTCATCGATTGGCCAGGGCACGACTGGCGCGCCTTCGCGGTACACGGCCCGATCTTGGCGGCCTGGCAGTCACCGCAGGGCGCAGCGCTCGGCGGTGTGCTCACCGACGAAACACCTGCCGCGGACGGTAGCCGCTTCAGCAGGTTCCAGCACGGACTCATCCGTTGGACCAAGGCAACCGGGGCGGTGATCGTGCCATGACGGCGATCGACGACAAATTCGCGGCACTGAAAGCGGCCGGTTTCGACCTTGGCCCACCGAAAGGGCCCGAGACCATCTGCCCGGACCGAACCGGGCGGTTCCGGCACTACGACCACGGGTCCATCTACTGGCATCCCAGCACAGGCGCCCACGAGGTGCACGGCGCCATCCACACCAAGTGGGCTTCATTGGGTTGGGAGGAGAGCTGGCTGGGCTATCCGCGCACCGACGAAGGTCCGGCCGGAACAGATGGGCGCATCAGCCACTTTCAGCACGGAGACATCAAGTGGACCCCCACCAGCGGTGCCGTCGACCAGTCATCGGTGGCCTGGGAGGCGTATTGGAACCGGGACGCCGCATTCCACAAGAACAAGACCGCCGCTCTGCGCAAGGACCACCGGATGGTGTCGTTGGCCGTGCAACGGCTGTCGTCCAACAGTGTCGTGTACGCGGCCGTCTGGATGAAGAGCAGCGACACCGACCAGCACGAGATCCACGGCGTCGATGAGGCCGGGCTGGCGAAATTCCTGGATACCGAAGCCGCTCACGGTCATTCGATCGAGCTGATATCCGCGTCAGGGGATGGCACCGACCGGGTCTGGGCGGCGACCACGCGCCCCGGCGAGCCGCCGCTGATGTGGTTTCCGAGGATGACCGACGGTGCCTCAACCGATCCGGGATCGCTACTGGCGATGAACAAGATCGCCCAGCGCAACGAGGCGGTGCTGACCAGCCTGACACTCTTCGAGAACAGCGGTGCATCCTGGGCGGCCGGCGTGTACCGCCGAGCTCCCGACGCGATCCCGTGGTCGGTCTACGAGACGCACCCGATCGCGCCGGAAGACGACATGGCCAAGCTGCCGATTCAGCTCGCACACGGCGGGCGCGTCGAACTCACCGCGGTGTCCGACGACCAGTGGGCCTCGCTGTACCGAGACGACGACATCGGCCCCGGCGCGTCATTCAGCGGTCTCACCCCGGCGGAGATGGCTTCCAAGGTCGAAAGCCACCGCAAACTCGGCTACCTGCCGCGTCACATCGACATGGGCGGGACGGACGACCATCGGTTCTCCGTCATCTTCAAAAAGCGGATCGACCCACTGCCGCGTCGGCTCGTCATCACCGGCACTCCGGTGCCCGAGCTCACCGTCCTCGACGAGGCGATGGCCGATTACCTCAAGCGCACCGGCATCCGGGCGGCGAATCTGGCGGTGGCTCAGGACCATCGACTGATCTACGCGCGCGCATTCACATGGAGTGCGCAGGGCTATCCCATCGCCCAACCACAGACGAGCTTCCGGATCGGCAGTGAGAGCAAGGTCCTCACGGCGATCCTGATCCGACAACTCATGGAAGACCCGACCACCAGACCTCAATTCGGCGACACCAGCAAAATCGACCACCTGCTGGCGTTGGATCCGCCGCCGGGAATGACGAAGACCAAAGGGTTCGAAGACATCACGGTCCTGGAGCTCATCAAGCACCAGACATCCGTCGCCCGAAACTTCGCCAGTCTCGACCCCGAGGTCGTCGCCGCGTTCGGCAAGTCGCTCCCGGCGCGCAGCAAGCTGGACTTCGCCGCCTTCATGATGTGTCAGCCGTTCGATCCGCCGAAAGGTGGCTATCGCAACACGAACTACCTATTCCTCGGTGCCCTCGTCCAGAAGCTCACCGGCGGTATGTGGTTCGACGCGCTGAAGTCACGCGTCCTCGCGCCGTTGGGACTGACGCTGCCGACACCGTCGGGCTCGACGCTGGCACGTCGGCGGCCGCAGGAGGTGCTGAGCCACGACTGGAACATGGATCTGCCCGCCAGTCTGATGAGTGCGGACCAGCCGCTGGTGCGGTCCGGCTACGGCAACGTGAATCTGGAGGAGGTCGGCGATGCGATCGGCGGGATGGCCTTTCCGTCCTGCGACTTGGTGAAAGTGCTTGCGAGCTTTGCGAAAACCTCCAAGCACCGGCTGCTCAACACGTACACGCCTGCCGACATCATGTTCGCCGGTAACGCCACCGACGGACGCGTCGAGTGGACGCACAACGGCGGATTGAGCAATACCGACGCGCTGATGGCCATCCGTGACGACGGCATCAGCTGGGCCGTCACGTACAACGCCGGCGCGCCGCAGCGGGAGATGCAGCCCGACTATGACGAGCTGATCGACGCCGTCATGGACACGCTGCCCACCCACGACCTCTTCCCGTCGGTGGGCCTCGCGCCGCTGGCGTGACCTGTCAGGCGCGGACCTCACCGAGACTCACACCAGGGACAAATGCATCGCGGAATTTGTCCCTGGTGTGAGTCTCGGTGATCAGGCTCGCCGGCTCGACACCGGAGTGATCTCGCCTGGTGCCCGCGAACGAAAAACGTGGAGGATTTCATGCTGATGTGTCCAGCGTGTGTCAGCGATTCATCGCCTGTCGCAAGACAGTTAGGTCACGGCGGAGCGCGGGCGCGTCCCGCGCTCCAGTTGGTCACGGAGCATCTCGGCGTTCCCTTCGATCTGCGCCTTCGATACCAATGCCCTTCTTGTTCCGACCTCGGCTACGTAGGGCCAGCCGTGGTTTTTCAGGCAGCTGACCCGACAGGGCAAGACTGTTCCGCATCTGCCGGATGCCCCGACGCTTGCCTACCGAGTATGCACTTCGTACTCTACAGAAGTACGATTTGCATACTCAAAGGCGACAATGGCACAAGACCGCAGCACCCCCATACCGACGGAGCTAGCTCAAGTCCCGCTGCGGACAATCCGGCCACGCGATGCCACCGCCGTGTATGCCCATCCCCGAACCCAGCTCGCGCGACTCACCGAACACGGCTTACTTCATCGCCTCGCGGACGGCTACTACGTCGCTGTCCCCCAAGACATGGTGGGCCGGGGATGGATCCCCGGACTCGAAGCCGCCGCTGCTGGAATCGGCGCAACGATTTACGGTGCGGACAACATCGTCGTGATGGGGGTCAGCGCCGCTCGCCTACACGGCGCGATTCCGCGGGCACTCGCCACCGCGATCATCGCGGTGCCACGACAACATCGACCGATCGCAATTTCTGACCGGCAGGCAATCATACGATTCGTCAAGCGCCAGACCAGCGAACTGGACGCAGAACTCATCCGCACCGAGCTGGGGCCGACGTTGGTGACAACACCCGAGCAGACCGTTCTCGATCTGGCTCACCGTCCCGCCCTGGGCGATGCCGAAACTGACGTTCCCGCGGCGGTCGCCGCGCTATACGCACGCAGTGACATGAACCACCTGCGGGCATTGGCAGCCGACCAGCGTCGGCTGGCGTCGCTGCGTCGGGCCGAAGGCTGGGCGCAAGTGGGATCATGAACGTCGACGAACGTGACTCGGTGGCAACACAATTCGGTGTCGCCGCTGAACAAGTTGAACGCGATCACCTGATTTCCCATCTGCTGGCATTTCTGAGCCAACATTTTGCTGACCGAATCCACTTCATCGGCGGGACGGCGCTGGCCCGCACACATCTTCCCGATGGTCGACTCAGTGAGGACATCGATCTGATTGCCCTTGGCGACCGCAAGCAGGTCGCGCAGGACCTGGACGCCTCACTCCCCCGCGCGGTGGCTCGGAGCCATGGGCGGCTCACCGTCGAACCTGCGCTGAGCGCGACCGCGAACACGCTGCCGGTGCTGCTGCGACCCGCGGACGGTCGTCCAGTGCGGCTGCAGCTGCTTTCGTCTCGAGATCGCGTCCTGTGGCCGACTGAACGTCGCGTGCTGGTCCAGCGCTACGCCGATGCCCCACCTGCGGCGCTGCTGGTGCCCACTTTGCCCGCCTTCGTCGCGTCGAAGACTGCGACATGGGCTGACCGGCACGCGCCCCGCGATCTTTGGGACCTGTGGGCCCTCAGCGAGATCGGCGCTATCGATCCGGTTGCGGCCACGCTGTTCCGGCAATACGGCCCCACCAACAAAAACCCCGGGGCGTACCTGTTTCGCAGCGCGCCACCGGACACGGACTGGCAGGCGCAATTAGCTGGTCAGACTCGTCTCACCGTGTCAGCGAAAGACGCTCTCAATGCGGTTCGCACCGCCTGGTGGAATGTTCGCTAGCACCGGACCACCCCTCAACAAGATGCAGCACTCGGATTTCAGCCGGATGCAGGCGGCGGTCGGTGCCGACGTGGTCGCCGCGTAGCACGGCCACGCCGAGCGGATGACCCAGGCTGTCTACGGCCGGGTGACCCGACGTGCCTAGCTAACGAAAAAACCCGCCCCGACCGAGGTCAGAGCGGGTTTTCAAAACGTGGAGCTAAGGGGATTCGAACCCCTGACCCCCACACTGCCAGTGTGGTGCGCTACCAACTGCGCCATAGCCCCGTTTGTCGTGCTCCACGAAGTTACACCACGGCTACCCGCCATTCAAAATCGCTGGTCAAGGCACCTCGCCACCGGCCTCCGGGCCCAGTGCGCGGGCCGGGGTGTGCTCGGCGGCCGGAATATGGCGGGTTTCGGGGGCGAAGATCCAGCCCGTCGCGGCGAGCAGCAGGATGGCTCCGCTGGCCACGAACGCCCAGGAGAACGAGAAATGCTGAGCGATCATGCCCACCAGCAAGGATCCGCCGATCGAGCCGACGTCCGACATCATCTGGAACGTCGCGACCGCGGTGCCGCCACGTGCCTTGCTGCCGATGATGTCGGCCACCGCGGCCTGCTGCGGTGCCGAGAAGATGCCTGTCGAGAACCCCGCGACGAACGCGCTGACGAGAAACAGCGTCAGCCCGTCGGTGAATCCGACCAGCACGGTCGAAATGCCCGCCGCACTCAGCCCGACGATGAGCAGCAGCCGCCGACCCACCCGGTCGGACAAATGCCCGCTGGGGATGACGGCCGAGACGTTGCCGATCGCGAATGTGGCCAGCGCCAGACCGGCGACGCCGGCCCCGCGGTGGAACACCTCGGTGATGAACAACGGCACCAGGGCGATGCGCAACCCGAACGCCGACCATCCGGTGGCGAAATTGGACAGCAGCGCCGCGCGGTACGCCCGATTGCGCAGCGCGGTCCGCACGCCCACCTTGGGGCCGTCGTCGGGTGCGGGCGCCGCGAGCGACGAGTGCCGCAGGCTGATGAACACCACGGCGGCTGCCACCAACAGCGCGCCACCGTAGATCAGGAACGGGACGCTGAGCCCGAGGCCTGCGGTGAGGCTTCCGAGCACCGGCCCGCCGACCGAGCCGACCAGGAAGGCCGAGGAGAACATGCCGGCAACCCGGCCCCGGGCGTCCGGCGGGCTGATCCGGATCATCAGGCCCAGCGCCGAGACGAAGAACATGGTGGAGCCGATACCGCCGAGTGAGCGGAACAGCAGCAGTTGCCAGTAGGTCTGGGCGAACGCGCAGGCGCCTGTGGACAACGCCACGATCAGCAGTCCGTTGACGTAGACCCGCCGCTCCCCCAGCCGCTGGATCAGCAGGCCGCTGGCCGGTGCGAAGGTCAGGCGCATGAGCGCGAACGCGGTGATGACGAAGGTCGCGGCGCTGATGCTGACGCCGAAGTGACGGGCGTAGGCAGGCAGCACCGGCGCCACCACGCCGTAACCGAGCGCGATCACGGCGTTGGCAGCGATCAGAACCCAGACTTCACCGGGCAGCTTCGGTTTGCTTTGACAGTCGGTCTCCGCGACAGAACTCACCCGATAACTGTATTGACCAAGTCCTTGGCGGCCTGCTGGACCTCGGCAAGGTGCTCGGGACCTTTGAAGGATTCGGCGTAGATCTTGTAGACGTCCTCGGTTCCCGACGGGCGCGCGGCAAACCACGCGTTCTCGGTCGTCACCTTCAACCCACCCAGCGGCGCCCCGTTGCCCGGCGCCGCGGTCAGCTTCGCGGTGATCTGCTCACCAGCCAACTCCGTCGCGCTGACCTGCTCAGGCGACAGCTTGCCCAACCGCGCCTTCTGCTCACGGTCAGCCGGCGCATCGATACGCGCATACGTCGGCGCCCCATACCGCTCGGCCAACTCCGCGTACCGCTGCGACGGGGTCTTACCCGTCACCGCCAGGATCTCCGAGGCCAACAGAGCCAAAATGATCCCGTCCTTGTCGGTGGTCCACGTCGACCCGTCGGTGCGCAGGAACGACGCCCCTGCACTTTCCTCGCCACCGAACCCGATCGCCCCGCTGATCAGACCGTCGACGAACCACTTGAAGCCGACCGGAACCTCCACCAGCTTGCGCTCCAACCCGGCGACCACCCGGTCGATGATCGAACTGCTCACCGCGGTCTTGCCGACCGCGGTCGACCCGGGCCAGTTGGGCCGGTGGGTGTAGAGGTAGTCGATGGCCACCGCGAGGTAATGATTCGGGTTGAGCAACCCCCCGTCGGGGGTGACGACACCGTGGCGGTCGGAGTCGGCGTCATTGCCGGTGGCGATCTGGTACTTGTCACGGTTGGCGATCAGGGAGGCCATCGCGTTCGGCGAGCTGCAGTCCATGCGGATCTTGCCGTCGGTGTCCAGCGTCATGAACCGCCAGGTGGCATCCACCAGCGGGTTGACCACGGTCAGATCGAGGTTGTGCCGCTCGGCGATCGCACCCCAATAGTCGACACTGGCCCCACCCAGCGGATCGGCGCCGATGCGGATGCCCTCGGCGCGGATCGCGTGCAGGTCCACCACGTTGGGCAGGTCCGCGACATAGGCGTCGAGGTAGTCATGGCGCTGCGCGGTCTGCAAAGCCCGCGTCAAGGGGATTCGTTTGACCGCGGTGAGGCCCTCGCGCAGGATTTCGTTGGCGCGCTGGGCGATCACACTGGTGGCATCGGTGTCGGCGGGTCCGCCGTTGGGTGGGTTGTACTTGAAGCCGCCGTCGCGGGGCGGGTTGTGCGACGGGGTCACCACGATGCCGTCGGCCAGATCCGCATCCCGGCCGCGGTTGAAGGTCAAGATGGCGTGGCTGACCGCGGGGGTCGGGGTGAACCGATCCGCCGAATCGATCATCGCCACAACGTCATTGGCGGCCAGCACCTCCAATGCCGAGGCCCATGCCGGTTCGGAGAGGGCATGGGTGTCGCGGCCGATGAACAGCGGCCCGGTGGTGCCCTGGGCGGCGCGGTATTCGACGATGGCCTGGGTGGTGGCCAGGATATGCCCTTCGTTGAACGCGGCATCCAGACTCGACCCGCGGTGCCCGGACGTGCCGAACACCACCTGCTGGGCCACATCCTCGGGATCGGGTTGCAACGTGTAATACGCCGTCACCACCTGCGCGACATCGATGATATCCTCAGGTTGCGCCGGTTGTCCGGCACGGGGGTTGGCAGCCATGGTTGACGATTCTGCTACCAGAAGCGCGTCGGTGTCTGCCGGTCGCCGAGTTGCCGCCATACTTTTACTTCATGTTCGGCCATGACCCTCGCGAACTGGCCGCCGTGTTCATCGGCGGCGCGCTGGGCACGGTGGCCCGCGCCGTCTTGGCGATCGCGGCGGCACCGGCGCCCGGCCACTGGCCGTGGCCGACCTTCGTCGTCAACATCGTCGGCGCCTTCATGCTGGGGTACTTCACCACCCGACTGCTGGAACGCCTGCCGGTATCCAGCTACCGGCGTCCGTTGCTGGGCACAGGCGTGTGCGGCGGATTGACAACGTTCTCGACCATGCAAGTGGAAACCGTTCGAATGCTGGAGTCCGGGCGGTGGGGTCTGGCGGCGGGCTACACGGCGGCCAGTCTCGTTCTCGGGTTACTCGCGGTGACGCTGGCCACCGCGCTAACCCGACGGGTCCGCGTGTGACGACCCTGCTGGTGTGGACGGGGGTCGTGCTGCTCGGCGGCCTCGGCGCGGTGTCACGCTTTCTGGTCGACCGGGCGGTCTCGGCCCGGCAAACGCGCGGCTTTCCGTTCGGCACGCTGGTCGTGAACCTCAGTGGCGCATTGCT
This sequence comes from Mycobacterium sp. 852013-50091_SCH5140682, assembly GCF_001665685.1. Lineage (GTDB taxonomy): Bacteria > Actinomycetota > Actinomycetes > Mycobacteriales > Mycobacteriaceae > Mycobacterium. The sequence continues at coordinate 72,738 of NZ_LZTB01000044.1, read as the reverse complement.
ATTGGGCTTTTTCGGCGGCCTGGCATTGAGCCCGAACGTCGCACTACTGGCGGGCACGGCATACGTCGGGGCGTACACCACGTTCTCCACCTGGATGCTGGAAACGCAGCGGCTGAGCGAAGAACGCCGTCTGTGGCCGGCTGCGGCCAATATCCTGGTCAGTGTGGTTCTCGGCCTGATGATGGCGGGATTGGGGCTGTGGTTGGGAGCTCAGCTGTGAGTGACCCGCACGAGACCGACTACCTCAAGCTCACCGCCTATTTCGCCGAGCGCATGCGGCACGGTCACCGCTTCGCCGCCGACGCCCTGTTCGATCTGTACGGCAGCAACGACGTCGCGACGAGTGTGATGATGCGAGGGATCGCCAGTTTCGGTCCACACCACCACTTACGCAGCGATCAGACGCTGAGCATGTCGGAGGACCCGCCGGTGGCCGTCGCGGCGGTGGATACCGCCGACAAGATCGCGGCGCTCGCCGAGGACACGGTCACGCTGACCACTCGCGGGCTCATCACGCTCGAACGCGCGCAACTGGTCCGGCGCGGTAGTCCGGCGCCGACGATCCCGGAGACAGCCAAGCTGACGGTCTATGTCGGCCGGCATCACCGGGTGGGCGGCGCGCCTGCCTATCGTGCCGTGTGCACCACGTTGCACAGGCACGGTTTCGCCGGGGCCACAGTGCTTCTCGGGGTCGACGGGACGGCGCACGGCCAGCGTCGCCGTGCGCGGTTCTTCAGCAGCAATTCCGATGTTCCGATCATGATCATGGCGATCGGCACGCGCGAACAGGTCTCGGCGGCGCTCGGCGAGCTCGATGACCTGCTGGACGAGCCGTTGCTGACCGTCGAGCGAGCACAGTTGTGTAAGAGCGGTGGCGAGCTGCTGACGCGACCGCCGACCTTGCCCGCGACCGACGCCGAGGGCAGGCCGCTGTGGCAGAAGCTGATGATCCACACGTCGGAGGCCACGCTGCACGACGGGGTGCCGATCCACCGGGCCATCGTGCGCCAGCTCCTTCAGTCCGGCACCAGCCGAGGCGCCACGGTTCTGCGCGGCGTATGGGGATACAGCGGCACCCGGGAACCGCATGGGGACAAGCTCTTTCAGATCGGCCGCCAGGTGCCGGTGACGACGATCGTGATCGACACGTCTGACCGCATCGCCGCAGCCTTCGATACGGTGGACGAGCTGACCAACGGCCACGGCTTGATCAGTGCCGAAATGGTGCCGGCAGCTGTGGTGGTCGACGGGGGCGTCCGGTACGGCAGTACAGATTTGGCTCGGCACCAATACTAAGCACGGGAGGTAAGCCTAGCCTTACCTTAGTCTCGGGTGTACCGTCCCACCCCATGCACCCGACTACGCCTGACGCCGTGAGCGCTGCCCTCATCGAAATCCTGCGCGACGACATGAATGTCGACATCCGGCGCGTGACCCGCGAGTCCCGGCTGATCGACGACGCCGGTCTCGACTCCGTGGCGTTCGCGGTTGGAATGGTCGCGATCGAGGACAAACTCGGTGTTGCGCTCTCCGAACAGGATCTGCTCGGCTGCGACACCGTCGGTGATCTGGAAGCCGCGATTCTGGCGAAACTGCCTGCGGGGCAGAGCGACCAGTGAGCACGCTCGCCACAGCGCTGTCGCACTCGCTGACCACAACCGGCGCCGATCTCGTCGTTTTCGACACCGAAACCCAAACTTGGGCGCGTCATCCGTGGGGCGAGGTCCATGTGCGCGCCGAGAACATCGCCGAACGCATCGGCGAAGACGGTTCGCGCACGGTCGGATTGGTCGGTGAACCGACCGCCGAATTCGTCGCCGCGATTGTGGGGGCCGTTCTGGCCGGCGCAGCACTCTCAATCCTGCCCGGCCCGGTCCGCGGCGCGGACCCCGAGCGCTGGGCGCAGGCAACGCTGGACCGGTTCACCGGCATCGGCGTGGGCACCGTGTTCAGCCACGGCGCCCACCTGGAGCAACTGCGAAAGGCCCCAGCCCAATTCACCCTTCACGACGACGTGACCGTCGCCCACGCTCGGCGTTCAGCCACGTGGCTCCGCCCCCACTCCGGGCCCTCCGACGTCGCGATCCTGCAGGGTACTGCCGGATCCACGGGTACCCCGCGCACCGCGCAGATCTCGTCGGCGGCCGCACTGGCCAACCTGCGCGGCATCAGCGAGCGAATCAGTGTGTCCACCAACGATGTCGGCTGCTCCTGGCTGCCGCTGTACCACGACATGGGCCTGGCGTTCCTGTTGACCAACGCGATCAACGGACTGCAGGCGTGGCAGGCGCCGACGACGGCCTTCGCGGCATCGCCCTTCAGTTGGCTGAACTGGCTCTCGGAGAGCAGGGCCACGTTGACCGCGGCGCCGAACATGGCGTACGGACTGATCGGCAAATACGCGAGCCGTCTGCAAGGCCTCGACCTGTCGCCGCTTCGATTCGCCCTCAACGGCGGCGAGCCCGTCGACTGTGACGGCACCCAGCGGTTCGGCACCGAGATGGTCCGCTTCGGCTTCGACCCCGGAGCCCTGTGCCCGTCTTACGGCCTGGCCGAATCATCGTGTGCGGTATCGATTCCCACTCCCGGCGTCGGTGTCGCAGTCGACGAGATCGCGGTGAAGGCCGGCTCCCGGACCACCACCCAGCGACTCGCCGTCCTCGGCGCGCCGATCCCCGGCATGCAGGTGCGACTGTGCCCCACCGAGGACAACGCGGGCGTCAGCGACCGCGAGGTCGGCGAAATCGAGGTCCGTGGCACTTCGATGATGTCGGGCTACCTGGGCCAGGAGCCCTACCAGCGCGACGCCTGGTTCCCCACCGGCGATCTCGGCTACCTCGTCGACGGTCAGTTGGTGGTGTGCGGACGGGCGAAAGAGTTGATCACCGTCGCCGGCCGCAACATCTTCCCCGCCGAGGTCGAACGAATCGCCGCACAGGTCAAGGGAGTTCGCGAAGGTGCCGTCGTCGCCGTTGGCGCCAACGAACGAGCCTCGCGGCCCGGCCTGGTGATCGCGGCCGAGTTCCGCGGCGGCGACGAATCCGACGCCCGCAGCGAAGTGGTGCAGCGGGTGGCCTCGGAATGCGGCGTCGTACCGGCCGACGTGGTGTTCCTGGCTCCGGGCTCATTACCCAGAACCTCGTCGGGCAAGTTGCGCCGGCTGGAGGTCAAACGCAACCTGGAGATGGCGAGAGCATGACCGTGACCACCCGACCGGCGACCACCACCGTCGAGGAATACCGTGAGTTGCTCGACGAGGCCTTCGACGCGACCGTGACAGCCTGGACCACCGAAGCCGAAGCGACCGAACGTTTTCCGCGTCACCTAATCGAACACCTCGGGCGTTCGGGTGTGTTCGCCGAAAAATGGGGCGACGGTCAACAACCCGACATGGCCAAGCTCTTCGAACTGGCATTCGCGCTGGGCCGCACGGGCTCGGCGGGCATCGGAGTAGGTGTCAGCCTGCACGATTCGGCGATCGCCCTGCTGCGTCGCTTCGGCAAGTCGGACTACCTCCGCGCCATCTGCGAGCAGGCGATCCGCGGCGAAGCGGTGCTGTGCATCGGCGCCTCAGAGGAATCCGGCGGCTCCGACCTGCAGATCGTGGAAACCGAAGTGCGCACGGCCCGAGACGGCTTCGAGGTCAAGGGCATCAAGAAGTTCGTGTCGTTGTCCCCCATCGCCGATCACATCATGGTGGTGGCGCGCAGCGTCGACCATGACCCGACCAGCCGGCACGGCAATGTCGTCGTCATCGCCGTGCCCACCAGCCAGGTCGAAGTGCAGGCCCCGTACCGCAAGGTCGGCGCAGGCCCGCTGGACACCGCGGCCGTCCACATCGACACCTGGGTGCCCGCGGACGCCCTGGTTGCACGGGCGGGAACCGGCTTGGCGGCGATCTCCTGGGGCTTGGCCCACGAACGCATGTCGATCGCCGGGCAGGTGGCTGCGGGAGCCCAACGTGTCATCGGAATCACGTTGGCGCGCATGATGAAACGACGGCAGTTCGGCCACACACTCTACGAACATCAGGCCCTGCGGATGCGCATCGCCGACCTGCAGGCCCGCGTCGACATGCTGCGCTACAGCCTGGTGGGCATCGCAGCGCAGGGCAAGCTCGACATGCGCGCCGCCGCCGCGATCAAGGTCAGCGCCGCGCGGCTGGGGGAAGAAGTGCTCTCCGAGTGCATGCACATCTTCGGCGGCTCGGGCTATCTCGTCGACGAGACACCGCTGGGTGCGTGGTGGCGTGACATGAAGCTGGCCCGCGTCGGTGGCGGCACCGACGAGGTGTTGTGGGAGCTGGTGGCCGCCGCGATGAAGCCGGATTACGACGGCTACGCCGAGTTCGGTCAATCCTGACGTCGCGACCAATGGCCAGTTGCGACACGCATCCGTCGAAAAATCGTGTCACAACTGGCCATTCGGCAGGTCATGGACGCGGTAACGAGTAGAGCGCCATGCGCCGGTTGGACATGTCGTGCTCGCCGAGGAACGTGCACCCCGCCCACTCGCACAGCCTGCGGGCAGCGGCGTTGCGGTGATCCGGGTCGAACATGATGCGCCGGCAGTTCGGTTCGAGCTCGAAGACGCTGGCGACGATGCGGGGCAGCAGGAACGCCGCGAGACCACGGTTGACATACCGCAGGTCGGCGATCGCGGCGTGGATGCCGATGTCGTCGGGTTCGGCGGCGTATCGGGGTGCGATCGAATCCTTCGCGGCGCGATACAGCTCGATATAGCCGATGGGCTCGCCGTTGAAGCTGCCGATGAAGGGGCGGGAGTATTCACCGTCGACCTGCGCCTGCAGATGACGCCGCCAGCGCTCGGGCGGCCAGTCGTATTCCCAGGCCTCAACAAGGTGCGGCCGGTTCATCCATTCGGCCACCATCTCGGCGTCCGCGTCCGGATCGGCCGGCCGGATCGCGTACGGATCGGCCACGATCGGGGTGGGCGGTGCCCCCACGGCCCGTACCGCGTCGGATATGTCGGTCAGTTCGCGCTTGAGGATCGGCGCGTCATCGATCTCGGTCATTTGATCGCCGAGCCTACCTCAGGAAGTGAGGGTAGGTTTACCTACCTTGCGTCGGGCGAGAGCAGCTTGTCCAGCACCACCAGATGACTCAATTCGACCTCGCGGGTCGCCGTCACCAACGTGACGGGGCCCTTGCGCACCATGTCGCGCAGTTCGTCGAGCGCCTCGGCAGCCGGCGAGGTCTCCAACTCCGCGGTGTAGCGAGTGGCGAACTCGTCGAAGCGCTCGGCTTGGTGGTTGTACCAGTGCCGCAGCTCGGTCGACGGCGCAACGTCAGGCATCCAATGCCCGATCCTCGGGTCCGTCTTGCGGATTCCCCGCGGCCATAGCCGGTCCACCAGTACCCGAGTCCCCTCGTCGGGCGCCGGTTCCTCATACACCCGCGCCAACCGGATCTGATGTTTCGCAGCCATCACATGCGATCGTAGGACCATGGATGTCAATCGCGTTGCCGATCTGGTGCGCTGGGAGGAGTCCGGCGCGCACTGGCAGGTGATCGCCCGCACTTCCGACAGCATCACCGTCGCACTGCTGCGCTGCGATGGCGGCGAGGAGGTCGAGCGGTTCACGTCGACCGACCCGCGCCTGCTCGAATTCGTGGGCACCAGGGCGGGTAGCGAGGACTCCCGGTGATCACCGAACCGGGTGCGTGACATGGAAATACCGTTCACGGAGGCGGTTGTGAACCGGTTGGTCCGGCGTTCCGGCCCTCCGGAGATGCCCGAGGAGGCGGTGGACCTCGTCGACGAGGTCGACGAAACCGCGTTGGAGGAAGTCTCGGCACCGCCTGATCGCTATCCGCCGCGGCGGGGCGGCCAGACCGGCGCGCCGAGCTCACGCGAGACGGTGCGTGCGGTATCCCGCAGCGCGTCGACGGCCTCCTGGTCCAACGGCCAGCGCGCCGCGGGGACCACCAGCGCGATCGCGCCCGCGGCCTCACCGGATGCATCGAAAATGGTTGCCGCAACCGAGCATTCCCCGAGCACAGCCTCCTCGGCCTCCGTTGCGATGCCGGTGCCGCGGATCTGGGTGAGTTGGCCGGCGAGCGCGTCGGCGTCGGTGACGGTCTCGCCCGTCATCCCGCGCAGCTCCCCTGACGGGTAGTCCGCCGCGTAGGCCAGCAGCGCCTTGCCCAGTGCGCTGGCATGCGCGGGGATCACGATGCCCACCTCGGGCATCTGCCGGGTGCCGTCGGGACGCGGCTCGTGCGCCACGACCACGACCTCATCGAACAACAACACCCCGGTGCGCACCGCACATCCGGTGCGGCGGGCCAACCCTTCGGTCCAGACCGCGACCCGCGAGCGCAATTCGAGCGTGTCCAGATAGACGTTGCCCATCCGCAACGTCGCGGGGCCCAGTCGGTACCGCCCGGAATCCAGCTCCTGCTGCACCATGCCGTGCGCCAACAACGTGCGCACCAGGCCGTGCACGGTCGACGGTGCGAGCTCGATCGCCGAGGCGATCTCCCCCAGGCTCATCCGCCGACCGCCTTGGAGCACGGTGAGGATGCGAAGGGCGCGATCCACCGCCTGAATCACGTCGACCTCCTCGTGCCGCAGACACTCTTGTGCTCACAGCAGCATAAGCGTATGTTCCAGATCACATTCGATAATGTCGAATGTGATACGAGATAGCCGATTCACAGTCGGCAAGTGGTGTGTCACATCCCAACTCTCTGGAGCGCACGACATGGACGAGCCGTCAATCACTCAAAAACTCGCCGCGGAAGCCTTCGGCACCGCGTTCCTGGTGTTCATCGGCGTGGGTTCGGTGCCCGCGACGATCATCATCAACGGTCACGCGCCGTTCACGATGGCCGATCTCGGCGTCATCTCATTCGCGTTCGCCACGGTCGTCGTCGCGACCGTCTACGCGCTCGGGCACATCTCGGGCAACCACATCAATCCGGCGGTCACCGTCGGTTTGGCCGTCACCGGCCGGTTCCCCTGGTCGCGCGTTCCGGCCTACATCGCCGCACAACTCGTCGGCGCAACCGTCGGGGCCGCGGCGATCCTCGGCGTGCTGGGCACCCGCGCGCGTGACGCCGGCCTGGGCGTCGCCACCTACACCGGCGACATCAGTGCCGTACAGGCATTTTTCGCGGAGTTCGTAGGTACGTTCATACTCGTGTTCACCGTCTTCGGCGTGATACATCGCAAGGCGTCGGCAGGTTTCGCCGGCGTAGCGATCGGCCTGGTTGTATTCGCAGCGATCATCCCGCTGGCACCGACGACGGGTGCGTCGATCAACCCCGCCCGCACCTTCGGCCCCATGCTCATCCAGCAGATCGCAGGCGGCTCGGTGGCCTGGCACCAGTTGCCCGTATATCTCGCCGCCGAATTCCTCGCAGGCGCGCTCGCCGCACTCTCTTACGTCGCGATCTCACGCACCCGCGCCGACACCGCGCAACTCAACGTCCACGCAGCACCAACCGCAGTCTGAGGAGCCGAATTGTGAAGAAACTGATCAACGATCCCGCTGACGTCGTCGCCGAGTCGCTTCGCGGCATGGCCATGGCCCACCCGGAACTGCGTGTCGACCACACCAACCGCATCGTCTACCGCGCTGATGCCCCGGTCGCAGGCAAGGTCGGCCTGATCTCGGGCGGCGGGTCCGGGCACGAGCCGCTGCACGCCGGTTTCGTCGGCCGCGGCATGCTCGACGCCGCCTGTGCCGGTGAGGTTTTTACGTCACCGGTACCCGATCAGATGCTCGAGGCGACCATCACGGTCGACAGTGGCGCAGGCGTGCTGCACATCGTGAAGAACTACACCGGTGACGTGATGAACTTCGAAATGGCCGCCGAACTGGCTGCCGCCGAGGGCATCACGGTCGAGTCGGTCGTTGTCGACGACGACGTCGCGGTGCAGGACAGCACCTTCACCGCGGGGCGGCGCGGCGTCGGCGCCACCGTGCTGGTCGAGAAGATCGCCGGGGCCGCGGCCGACGAGGGCAGGCCGCTGACCGAGGTCGCCGAGGTGGCGCGCCGGGTGAACGCCGCAGCCCGCAGCATGGGCGTCGCCTTGACGTCGGGCACGGTTCCCGCGGTGGGCCACCCCACCTTCGAGCTGTCCGACACCGAGATCGAGCTCGGCATCGGTATCCACGGCGAACCCGGTAGGCAGCGCGTGCCGCTGCAACCCGCCCGGGCCGTCGCCGAACTCTTGGTCGAACCCATCTTGTCCGACCTCGACTTCACCGGCACGGACCCGGTGGTGTTGTTCCTCAACAGCATGGGTGCCACACCGCTGATCGAGTTGTACGTGATGTACGCCGAAGTGGCGGCCATCCTGGAGAAGGCAGGCGTGCAGATCGCGCGCTCACTCGTCGGGCCGTACATCACGAGCCTGGACATGGCGGGCTGCTCGGTCACCCTGCTACGCGCTGACGACGAATTGCTGCGGCTGTGGGACCACCCGGTCAACACACCCGCGTTGCGGAGAGGATGCTGACATGGATCTGGACCGACTCAACGCCTGGGTCCGCGAGTTCGCCCGGCTGATCGGCGAAAATGCCCAGTATCTCAGCGATCTGGATGCCGCGATCGGCGACGCCGACCATGGCATCAACATGGACCGCGGGATGACGGCCGTGGTGGCCGCGCTCGACGAAACACCACCTTCCGACACCGGCGCATTGTGCAAACAGGTCGGCATGACGTTGGTGAAGTCGGTCGGCGGTGCCAGTGGGCCGCTGTACGGCACCTTCTTCCTGCGCATGGCACCGGCGATGGGTGCCGACAGCGCGGATTTCGCCGCGGCGTTGCGCGCCGGCGTCGAAGGCGTCGTCCAGCGGGGACGCGCCGAAGCCGGCGACAAGACGATGTTCGATGCGCTCGCGCCTGCCCTCGACGCCGTCGACGCGGCACTCGCGTCGGGCACCGACCTGCCCAAAGCTCTCGCTGACGCTGCAGCCGCCGCCGAAAAAGGCAGGGACGCCACCGAATCCATGGTGGCCCGCAAAGGGCGGGCCAGTTATCTGGGGCAACGCAGCGTCGGGCATATCGACCCGGGAGCCACGTCGGCAGCATTGTTGATCGGTGCTGCCGCGACGGTGGTGGGCACGTGACCGTCGGGCTCGTCGTCGTCTCACACAGTCGTCCTCTCGCCACGGCTGCCGTCGACTTGGCGCAGGAGATGTTGCACGGCAAGCAAATCCAGATCGAAGTCGCGGCAGGCCTCGACGAGAACACGTTCGGGACCGACGCGGTAGCGATCGTCGACGCCATCGCCGCCGCCGACCACGGCGACGGCGCGGTGGTGCTCATGGATCTCGGAAGTGCCGTGCTCTCCGCCGAACTCGCGCTGGAACTGCTCGACGACGACGTGCGGGAGCGGGTCGTGCTGTGCCCGGCTCCCCTTGTCGAAGGACTGGTCGTGGCCGCGGTCGCAGCGGGCGGCGGAGCCCCGGCCGCCGAGGTCGCCGCCGAAGCCACGGGTGCGCTCGCCGGAAAACTTGCCCAGCTCGGCGGCGGCATCGAACCGGCCACCACCGAGACCGCCGCCGAAGGACTGGCCGCGACGTTCGTCGTGACCAACCCGCACGGCCTGCATGCCAGACCCGCAGCCCGCCTCGTCCAGGAGGTCCGCGGCCGCGACGCCCAGGTGCGCATCCGTAACCCGCGCACCGGTTCGGCGTGGATCGACGCTGCCAGCCTGTCCAAGATCGCCACGCTCGGTGTACGCAGTGGCGACGAGGTCGACATCCGGGTATCCGGCCCCCAAGCCGCAGATGTGCTCGAGCACATCCTTGCGCTGGCCGCCCGGCGCTTCGACGAGACACCGTCCACCCCAGCCCCACCTGAGCCACCCGCGACGGGCCGACCCATCGGCGCCGGGCCGGGGCTGGGCATCGGGCCGGCCTGGTCGGTTCGGGCGGGCACCGTCGAGGTACCCGAACACCCGGGCGAGGATCCGGCGGCCGAATGGCGCAGCCTCACCGCAGCCGTCGACGACGTGCGTACAGCCATCGCGGACGTGCGGGCCCACACCGCCCGTGCCGTGGGCGAAGCCGAGGCGTCGATCTTCGACGCGCACGGACTGCTGCTCGACGATGAAGCGCTCCTCGGCGCGGCGAAGAGCCGAATCGACAACGGTCACAACGCCGCAGCAGCCTGGGCCGCCGCGGTGGCCGAGGTGGCCGATCAGTTCGCCGCCGTCGACGACGCCTACCTGCAGGCGCGGGCCGAGGACGTCCGCGCCGTGGGCGATCAGGTGCTCCGTGCCCTGCTGGGCCATGTTGCACCCACGTCCGCGGCAACCGGCGTGCTGGTGGCCGCCGACCTGACCCCCGCCGAGGCCGCCGAACTCGATCCGACGCAGGTCGCCGCAGTGCTGCTGGCGTTCGGCAGTGCCACGGCACACAACGTGATCCTGTTGCGTGCCAAGGGAATCCCTGCGGTCGTAGGCGCCGGACGGGCCGTGCTGGCCATCGCCGACGGCACCACCGTTGCCGTCGACGGTACGCGCGGGGAATACTTGGTGGATCCACCCGACGATGTCCGCCGGGAGTTCGAAGCCCGGGTCGCCGCAGCCGCGCAGCAGCACCTGCAGGCCGTCACGCGGACGCGGGAGCCTGCCATCACGCGCGACGGTGTCACGGTCAAGGTCGGCGCCAACATCGGCTCGGTCGATGACGCGCGCGCCGCGGCAAGCCAGGGCGCGGACTTCGCGGGCCTGGTCCGCACGGAGTTTCTGTTCCTTGGCCGGGAGCAGGCACCCGACGTGGACGAGCAACTCGCGGTCTACCGCAAGATCGCGGAATCCCTTGAGGGACGCCGGATCACCCTGCGCACCCTCGACGTGGGCGGTGACAAACCATTGGTGTTTCTGCCGACGCCCGCCGAGCCGAACCCCTATCTTGGGGTGCGCGGCATCCGGCTGGCGCTGGCCCACTCGCAGCTGTTGTCCGACCAGTTGGCGGCCATGGCCCGGCTCAGCAGGCACACGCCCGTCAGCATCATGTTCCCGATGGTCAGCACCCTCGACGAACTGTTCTCCGCGCGCCGGTTGCTCGACGACGCGATCCGGCGGGCCGGTCCGCAAGCGTCGGCCGATCTGCAGGTCGGGATGATGGTCGAGGTGCCCGCCGCCGCTCTCAAGGCTGCGGCGTTCGCGCCGCACGTCGACTTCTTCTCGATCGGCACCAACGATCTCACCCAGTACACGATGGCAGCCGATCGCAACAACGACGCCGTCGCGAGCCTCGGGGACGCGTTCGATCCGGGTGTCCTGCAGTTGGTGCGGTCGACGTGTCAAGGCGCGGCGAGACGGGCATCGGTCTCGGTTTGCGGCGAGTTCGCCGCAGACAACCGCGCCGCCGCCCTGCTTCTCGGGCTGGGTGTCGATGCCCTCAGCGTCACTCCCCCGGCCATTCCGGCCACCAAGGACGCTGTGCGCGCAATCGACAGTGCCGAGGCACGGGAACTGGCCGCTGCGGCCCTGTCGGCCGCCGACGCCGCCACGGTGCGGTCGCAGTTCGATTGATCGGGTAGGTCGGCCTGCAGGCGCCATCGGTGCTTGCAGGCGCGGCTGACCACGCGGCCTTAGGATCCGGATGTGCCGACCGCGTGGCCACTGGTTGATCGTCAGGACGAACTGCGCCTGATCGCGGCCGCGCTGAGCTCCCATGGCGGCGCGGTGCTCACCGGACCCGCCGGGGTCGGCAAATCCCGGTTGGCACACGCCGCTGCGCAGCGACCGCAGGGGCTCGTCCGCTGGATCGCGGCAACGGCCACCGGTCGCTCGATCCCGCTGGGCGCGCTCGCCGGCTACACCGCGCAATGTGGCCTGGATCCGCTGCACCGCGTGCAGGAAGTGATCCAAGCCCTCGTCGATGACGAACCCTCGGTGCTGATCTGTGTTGACGACGCCCACCTGCTCGACGACCAGTCGGCCTTGGTGATCGAGCGGTTCGTCGAGCAGGCAAGGGGCACTGTCGTCATGACGGTCCGCGACGGCGAGCCACTACCGGATTCGGTGGCAGCCCTGTGCGCGCGGTTGCCCCGCATTCCCGTGCCTCCGCTGACCAGCGACGGGGTCAGCGCACTGGTCACCCAAGTCCTCGGCGCTGCACTGGAATCGTCGAGCGCACAACGGTTCTTCAGCTACACCCGCGGCAACGCACTGTATTTGCGGCAGTTGGTCACCGACGAGATCGCGGCGGGCCGGCTGGCGCGACGCTCGGGCGTATGGGTGTGGGACGGGCCGCCTCGACTGTCCGCCTCGCTCGTCGACCTACTCGAAGCGAGCACGGGCAACCAGCCCGACGCGATCATCGAGCTGCTCGACGTGCTCGCCGTCTCCGATCCGGTCGAACTGCCGGTGCTGCTCCGATTCGTCGGCTCCGCGGTGATCGACGACGCGCGCGACCGGGTCTTGATCATCGTCGACGGCGAGCAGGTACGGCTGGCGCATCCGTTGTTCGGGGAGGTCCGCCGCAACCGGGCCGGCACCGCGCGGCTACGCAGTATCCGTGGCCGGGTCGCCGAGTTGATCGGGCAGCTGTGCGCGCCGTCGGCGGTCCAGACTGTGCGACGTGCCGTTCTGCTGATGGATTCCGACACCCAGGGCGATCCCGGGTTCCTGGTGGAAGCGGCGAACGCGGCGCTGCAATTACTCGACCTCGACCTGGCTGCCCGCCTGGCCGAGGCGGCGGTCGCGGCAGGTGGCGGCCGCGCAGCCCAGGCGGCGCTCGCCACGATGTTGGCTTTCGCCGGGCAGGGTGGCGCCGCGGACACGATGTTCGCGGAACTGGCCGACGGCGGTGATGCCGCTGAACGCGCGTCGATCGCCCTGTTGCGAGCTGCCAATCTGTCCTGGGTGCTGGCACGGCCAGGCAGCGCCGAGACCGTGTTGTCGGCGGCGCGCGACGCCGCCGACAGCTGCGGCCTCGGCCCGTCCTATCAGGCGCTGCATGCCTCGTGCCGCATCGCCTTGGGCCACCCCCGGGAAGCAGTGGACATGGCGACGGCTGCGCTGACTGCAGAGAACGTCGATCCCATGGCGGCGATGTTCGGTTACTGGGCCTTGGTCTGCGGTCTCGGCGACCTGGGTCAGGTCGACCGCATGGCCGAAGCGGCAGCAGCTGGGTATGAACTGGCGACAACGGCCCCGCAAGCCTCGCATCTGCGGTTCGGTCTCGGCCTGATGGAGATCGTCGGCTTGCACCGGGCAGGCACCCAGGAGCGCATCACCGGTATCGCCAACCGCCTGCGACAGCAGTCGCTCGACGTCGTGGTGTCGCGTTCGTTCACCGCGGTCATCCTCGGATACGCCGAATTGTGTTGTGGCCGGTTGGAGTCCGCGCAGCGCTGGCTGCGGGAATCGTTGGCCACCGGATCGGTGTTCGATGCGCAGTCGGGTGTCATCCGCGAACTCGCCGGGATGTGGCTGACCATGACATTGGCGATGTGCGGTGATCTGGCGGGCGCCCGGACCACCGACGCCGAGAGGTTCCGCTACTTCGGTGACTACTCGCACATCTGGCGTACGGATATGCTGCTGACCCAGGCATGGCTCGAAGCAGTACATGGATCGCGAAGCCGCGCAATATCTTTCGCGATCGGCGCGGCCAGGACTGCCCGCACCCAGGGCAGGCCGGCGCAGGAACTGTGGTGCCTGCAGACCGCAACCCAGTTCGGCGCAACCGACACGGCAGAACGGCTCGGTCAACTGGCCGCGGTGGTGCAGGGCCCGCGGGCGGCATTGGCACGCGATCACGCCACCGCGCTGCGCCGGGCCGACGGCGCTCGGCTGCTGAGCGCGTCGAACGGCTATGCCGTGATCGGCGATACGGTCGCCGCACTCGACGCCGCGGCGCAAGCCGTACCGCACCTGCACGGCGAGCGGCAGCGCCGCGCGATCGCCACTGCGCACCGGCTCGCCGCGGGCGGGGCCCGCACCCCGGCGTACCGGGCGATGGCCAGTACCGGTGTGCTGACCCCGCGCCAGCGGGAGGTCATCGCCCTTGCGGCGACCGGACTTTCGAACCGCGAGGTTGCCGATCGGCTGGTGATGTCGGTGCGCACGGTGGAAGGGCACCTGTTCCGGGCCTGTCAGCGGCTGGGCGTCAACACCCGCGACGAGCTCATCACCCTGCTCGCCGACGGCACCGCGTCCTGATCCTCAGGTCGCCGGGCGAAACCGGACCAGCCGGGCCAGCTGGTCGCGGTCCTCGATGCCGAGTTTGGCGAACATGCGGTACAGGTGGCCGTCGACGGTGCGCACCGACAAGCACAATCGGTCGGCGATCTGCCGGTTACTCAGCTCGGCTCCCACCAGATTCGCGATCTCCCATTCGCGTTCGGTGAGATGCAGCGGATCGGCTGCACGCCGGGTTGCCGGTGTAGCCAGGCCGCACCGGCTGGCCAGCCAATGTGCCCGGGTCGCGGATTCCAGTTCACTGCCCCGGCGCCCGGCGCGGGCGTGTTCACGCGCGGCGTGGGCGGCCGCGTCGGCGGCCAGCGCCAGTGCGCCGAGCTCTTCGAAACGGCAGGCTGCCTCGTCCAGGCAGCGGCCGTCGTGCTCGCTCACGCCCCGGCTGTGCGCGGCGATCGGCTCGGACAGGGGCGCGTCCAGCTGGGCGGCCAACTGCTGAATCCTGGCGTCCACGGAACGGTCGCCGAGGCGCAGGGCAGTGTGCAGTGCGGTGAGTTCGACCGCGCGCATGCCGCCGCCACGCGCGAGCTGCGCTGCCCGCACGGCGTGCTGCTGGGCTGACGATGTCTCGCCCGTCGCCGCCTGCAACCACGACCGGGCCAACTCGAGTTCGGGGCGGAACACCTCGACCTGAGGCCCGCTGGCCGCTTCGGCCCGCGCCAGGGCCACCGTGGCGGCGTCGATGTTTCCGCGATGCGCCTCGGCCTGCGCCAACCACGAGGCGACCAGCATGACCCAACCGCGCGGCAGGCATTCCGACATCGCCCACACCGAGGTCTGCAACGCGTCGCACGATTCGACGACGCGGCCCCGCGCCAGCTCAAGACGCCCCGCCAACGCGGTCACGATGGCCTCTGCCTGCAGCGCACCCGCCGTCATCGCGGAGTACCGCGTGATGACGCGGTCGACCGCGGTCAAGTCACCGCCGTAGAGACCGGCCAGGGCCTCGGCGAGTGCCAGCGAGTAGCGCTGCGGGCCGGACTCGCAACAATCGGCCGCCCGTTCACCCTGCTGCACCACCGCAGCCACCGCGGCGAAGCGCCCCGACAGCGCCAGCGCCCCCGCGGTGGCCAGCGCAGCCCACACCGTCGCCATCGGCAACATATCCGACGCCAGCGCCTGGGTTCCCGAAGCGATCGCGGCAGGCAGGTCACCGGCGAAGAACGCGAAGCTGACCTCCATCGCGGCGATGAAGCTCAGGGCGGCAGCACTGGTCACACGCGCGCGGACGATGTCGAGAACGGCCCACGCCTGCTCGACATGACCGCAGCCGAAAAAGAGGTTCGCCGCACGCAGGCAGCCCCACCGCACCACAGTCAGCTCATCGCCGGAGTGCGGGTCGAATCGGGCCAGCAGCTCCTCTGCCTCTTGCCCTCTGCCCTGCCAGCTGATGGCGTCGGCAAGCACGATCGCGGCCTGCACACCGGAGCCGTGCTCCAAGGCGAATCGTGCAAGTTGTTCCCCGAGAACCAGATTGGACATGGTGACAGCACTGGCACCGGCATCGACGATGGTTTCGAGATCCGCGGGGGCATCGCTGGCCATCATGAAGCGGGCCAGCTGGATGCGGGTCCGCACGTCGGCAGAGGCTGGTCGGTGCGCTGACAAGTGCCGTGCCAGAAGGGAATTGATCTGACGCGACCGGGTTACCGGGCAGCGTCGTCGAGCCACCTCGCCGACGATCGGATGCGCCGGTTGCACCATGGTGTGCGCCGCATCAGCGATCACCTGGATCGCACCGCGACGTTCTGCGCGAGTCACCGCCTCGGGCGGGCAGATGTCCAGCAGCACGTCCCACTCGAGTGCCTGCGCCGCAGACACCACCTCCACCACGTCGAGCTCGTCTGGTCGCAGCGCATCCAGGCGCGAGGCCACCAGTTCATGGATATCCGGGCTGGGCCGCAGGTGGCCGCGCAACCGCCAGTGGTCCCCGTCGCGGACCAGGGCCCCGTCTGCGCGGGCGGCGTTGAGCACGCCACGCAGATAGAGCGGACTCCCCGACGAGAACCGGTGCAGCTCCCCGACCGCCCGATCGTCGACATCGCCGCCGAGCACCGCGGCGGCCAGCTCAGCGGTCTGCTCACGGGTGAACGGTTCGAGGTCGAGACGGGCCAGCAGCTGCTCCTTCCACAACGCTGTGACCGCGTCCGTCGGCGCTGCACCCGAGCGGATGGTGACGATGAGCGTCGGTTCTCCGTTGACCGCGAGCTGCTGGACCAGCAGAGCTGACAGCGGGTCGAGGTACTGCGCGTCGTCGACGACGATGACCAGGCTGGGGTCGGCCAGGGCCTGCTGCGCGGCGCCGAGCATGACGGCCGGCTCACGTGCGTCGGTGAGGTGCAGAGCATGATGGAACGCCCCGAACGGCACCGCCTGCGCGGTCTCGGTGCCGAGAACGAATCGCGCACACCGCCCCTCGCTCTGCAGCTCCCGCGCAAGGACCCGGGCGAGCGCGGTCTTGCCGACGCCTGCGGGGCCTACGAGAACGACGCCACGCGACCCGTCACGTAGCGCCAGCGAAGCTTCGCTGAGTTCCGTATCCCGTGCGACGAACGGCCAATCCGCCAATGCGTACCCCCAAGGTGCGCCGGTATGCCGGGCCGACATTACGCCCGCGCAAATCTTTGTAGCGGGTAAACATCGACGCCGCATCTCGAATGTTTGCGCAGTTAACCAATTCTGGATTAGCCATGCTGTCGCCGGATTACCTGTTCAGCGTGAAAAGAACAGCTCCCGAAACGATGTCCGAACCTGTCCGAACGGCATCCGACACGGCGATGTTGGCGGCCTCACGCTCGTCCATGATCACAACGGGGACAATGGGATTGAGACCTTTGGCGGCCACCGACGCAGCATCGTAGGTTATGACGACCTGGCCCGCGGCGACGTCATCGCCCTGGTTGAGGTGGACGGTGAAGCCATCGCCGCCCAGAGCCACGGTGTCGATACCGAGATGGACCAGGACCCCGACTTTCTCTTCCGTCAATACGACATACGCATGAGGCATCAGTTTCAGCAACTTCCCGCCGACGGGGGCGATGGCATCGACCACACGGGGTCCGGGGTCAATTGCCGCGCCGTGCCCGACCATTGCAGCCGAGAAGACCGGATCGGGCACATCCCCGAGGGCGACTGCCCGCCCGGCGACGGGGGCCAGCACTGTCGTGGTACTCACGCGTCGATCTCCTTTGTTTGTGGCCGCAACCTTACGAGCGTGCCCTCGGTCTGGTGCCGTCTCGTTTAAGCTTCCGACCAACTCGGCGGCGACCGCATAGGCGACCAGGAGGGCGACGCACCCATGACCGATACCACGAAACCTGGCGGGACACCGGGGAAATCGAGTCCGACAGCGCGCAGTTTCGCCCAGCTGCAACGACTGGGCAAGAGTCTCATGCTGCCCATCGCGGTGCTGCCCGCCGCGGGGATCCTGCTGCGGCTCGGCCAGCCTGACCTGCTGGGCCGCATCGACGCACCGGTGATCGGACCGTTCTTCAAGTCGATGAGCGCGGCGGGCGACGCGCTGTTCAGCAACCTGCCCCTGCTCTTTGCCATCGGTGTGGCGATCGGATTCGCGCGCAAGGCCGACGGATCCACCGCGCTCGCGGCGGCGGTGGGCTATTTGGTGACCTCCGCGGTGTTCAAGACGATGTCGCCGATCGTGCTCGCCGGTCAGGTCGACAAGGCCGGTGAGCAGGCCCAGATCAACTACAGCGTGTTCGCCGGCATCGTCGTCGGCTTGGTCACCGCATGGCTGTTCGACCGGTATCACACCATCGAATTGCCGTCGTATCTTGGCTTTTTCGGCGGCAGACGGTTCGTCCCGATCGCGGTGTCAGTGGCCTGCCTGTTCATCGGCTTCGCCATGAGCTACTTCTATCCGATCTTCGACGCGGGTCTGACCGGCCTCGGCCGGTTCATCGGCGGTTCGGGTGCGTTGGGCGCATTCGTATATGGCTTCGCCAACCGCATGCTCATCCCGGTTGGGTTGCACCACATCCCCAACTCCTACGTCTGGTTCCTCTACGGCGACTATCAGACGCCCGACGGCAAAGTGGTCACCGGTGAGCTGACCCGATTCGCCGCGGGCGACCCCACTGCGGGACACCTCACCGCGGGCTTCTACCCCATCCTGATGTTCGGGCTACCCGCCGCCGCACTGGCCATGATCCATGTCGCGAACAAGAAGCAGCGCAAGGTCGCGGTCGGCATTCTCTCGGCGGCGGCGCTGACGGCATTTCTGACCGGTGTCACCGAGCCGCTGGAATTCGCGTTCATGTTCGTGGCGTTCCCGCTCTACGTCGTGCACGCCGTGCTGACGGGCCTGTCGCTGGCGATCGCCTATCTGCTCGACATACATCTCGGTTTCTCGTTCTCCGCCGGCCTTGTCGATCTACTCCTCTACGGCACGGCACCGGCCGCGAAGAACATTCCGCTGCTCGTCGGCATGGGCCTGGTGTTCTTCGTCGTCTACTACCTGCTGTTCCGGTTCGCGATCACGAAGTGGAACATGCGCACGCCGGGACGCGAACCCGAGGCCGAGTTCGAGGCCGAGCAGGCGGCCAATCTCGGCGACCCGGCCGCCGCCGGTGCGGTCGACACCCTGACTCGCACCGACAGCAAGGCTGAGCAACTGATCGAAGCATTCGGCGGCCGGGAAAACCTCGTCAACGTCGACGCCTGCATCACTCGGTTGCGGATGGACGTCGCCGACAAGACCAAGGTCGATCAGGACCGGCTACGCGCGCTGGGCGCCGCCGGTGTGATCGAGGTGGGCAACAGCGTTCAGGCTGTGTTCGGCACCGATTCCGAGGCACTCAAGAACAGCATCCTCGAGATCCTGTAGCCGACTCAGACTGACAGCAACCGTTGGAAGAAGTCGCGATAGCGCTTCAGGGCCACCCGCAGGTCCTCGGTGGACGCATCTTCGCCACGGGCCCATTGCGCCTCCAGCCGAGAACGAGTGTCGGCAAAACTCGCGTGCAACTCTTCGACGACTTCTGCCACCAGACTGTCCGCCTTTTGCACACATTCCTTCGGGTCGTCGACAAAGGCCGCCTGAACCTCATTCCACCGCGAGCGCAGGCCTGAGAGATGCTCGTCGGCGAACAACAACGTGTTGTCGTCCGTCGGCGCATCTGCGGCAACTGAATCGTCCTCGTAGGCAGGTACGGGCTCGGGCCACCCGGTCTCGGCCTGCTCGTCGTGGGTGGTCATTTTCGCGCCCCTTTCGCCGTGTCCGTACCGGTTTCGCGCTCGGCCGGTGTTTCGTGCGTTTCGTGTGTCGCATCTGCCTCGTGTGTCTCATGGTCCGGCCGCAGCAATTCCTCGAAGAGGGTCCGATAGTGCACGAGCGCCTCGCGCTGCGCCTCGGTGCCGATCTCGCCGTGCTGTTGCGCGAGATGCAGGACGTGCCCTGCCCGATAGTGCTCGACGACCTTGGGGTGATCGACCGAGATGTCGGCCGCTCGCTCCTCGAAATCGTCTATCGGATAACCGCGTTCGCGCAAGACCTCGGTGACGAGGCGATCGGCTTCGCTGACCGACTGCGACGGATTGTCCACGAATCCCGCCTGAGTCTCCTGCCACGCCTGCTCGTATCGCGCCCGCGACTGCGGCGTCAACTCAGTGATGTCCAACTTTTTGTGTTTGCGTTCGCGAGCAAGAAGTTCCTTCTCCGCGGCGCGTTGGCCTCCTGCGGAGTCCACCGCCCGCTCGTATTCCGGCCCGAACTGGTCTTTCAACCTGTCGCTACGCTTCTTCCGCATTATCGATGCGCCCGCGATCAGTGCGAGCACCACGATGATCACGACGACGACCGCGATGGCGATCCAACTCCATGTAGGCATTTCTGACCTCCTGCACGGAGGTGTTACCCGAAGCAGGACTGCACAAACGTCAATTTCTCGGGTGGGACCGTCGCGCGCCGGTAATCGATCCGATTCTGGCCCAGCCGCGTTGAGGCTCAACCGCCTCAGGAACACCAACCGTCCGGCCGTGTCAGGCCACCGAATCGGGGCGCCTCAACGCCGACAGGTCGGGCAGCGGCCGCGTGCAGATATCGTGAGCGTCATCGACGGACATTCCGAACAGTCGCAGCACATCTTCGGTGACGATGTCGGCGGCGTGTGCGTCGTCGCGATCAGGTTGTGCGCGTAGCAGATTCCCCAGGCCGAGCAGCGCCCCTCCGGCGATCGCCAGCGCCAACTCGGGATCGGCCACAGCGAAGCGGCCGGCGGCAACCCCCGCCCTGATATCGCGCAACGCCCGTGGGGCCAGCCCACGGTCTGACCCCAGCAGCGACATCCCGTTGGCGAGCAGCACCTGGCTCTCCTGAGGCCTGCGGCGGAACAGCCGCCCGGTGAGCCGGAAACTGGTCGCGAAGATCTCGGCCGGATCGTCGATGGCGGACGTGAATTCGTCCAGCAGCGCACCGTGATTGTCGAGCACCTCGGTGACTGCCGCCTCGAACAGTTGCTCACGGCTCTCGAAGTGGTTGTAAAACGACCCCATCCCGACATCGGCAGCCTGGGTGATCTCCAGGATCGGCGCGTTCAGCTTGCCCGCCGCAATGAACGTCTGCGCCGCCTCGATCAGCGCCGCGCGGGTGCGCTGCCTGCGCCGCTGAGAGCGGCTCACCGGTTCGTCGGCCATCAAACCAGTGTGCCTCATTTCTGAGGATTTCGTCAGAAACTCTTGACTGAACATGTCGTCGTATGTGACGATTTCGTCAGTCAAGGAGGTTTCATGGCCACTCACCTGCGGAAAAGAGAGCACGATCCGCACGACAACCTGCACAGCGAGCACGGCGCCCGCAGCGGCGAGCACAGCGGACGCGCCAAGAATCCGGTCATCAAGGTCGCCGATCTGGCCTGGCTGGAATTTGAAAAACCCGACCTCACGCGTGCCGAAGCATTCGCCCGGGCGTTCGGTTTCCAGACGGCGCTGCGCACCCCAGACGAGCTCCACCTGCGTGGCACCGACGCCGGTGCGCCGTGCGTACTGGTGCGCCGCGGCGGACGCACGAGTTTCGGCGGCCTCGCACTGCGCGCCGCCGATGAGGTCGACGTGCTGCGCCTGGCCGACAAGACCGGACGCTCGGCCCGGCCACTGCCCGAGACGATCGGCGGTCTCGCCGTCGATCTCGTCGATCCGAGCGGCACGCCGGTGCGCGTAGTGGCCGGTATGCACGAACTCGCCGAACTGCCCACGCAGCCACCCCTGGTTGTGAACGCCGGCCGCGAACACACCCGCGTCAACACCACACAACGGCCCGGGCGGGCGCCCGCGCGGGTCCAACGCCTCGGCCATGTGGTGCTCCAGTCCACCAGCTATCGGCGGACCCTCGACTGGTATCTGGAAACCTTCGGCATGATCGTCAGCGACTTTCAGTTCTACCCCGGCCAGCGCGACCGCGGCCCTGCGATGAGCTTCATCCGGTGCGACCGAGGCGCAACCCCCGCCGACCACCACACCGTCGCACTGGCACTCGGCCCCGCCGATCGCTACGTGCATTCCGCCTACCAGGTCAGCGACCTCGACGCCCTCGCTGCCGGCGGCGAATATCTGCGCGACTGTGGCTATCTGCGCTCGTGGGGTATCGGCCGCCATGTCCAGGGCAGCCAGTTGTTCGACTACTGGCGCGATCCCGACGGATTTCTCGTCGAACACTTCACCGATGGCGACATGTTCGACAACACTGTCGAACCCGGCTGGGCTCCGTTCACCGCTTCGGGGCTGTCGCAGTGGGGACCGCCCGTCAGCAAGGACTTTCTGGGCACCGATCTCAGATCGGCACGCCACGAACTGCGCTCGATGATCGCCGCGTTACGCGCCGACAACGAATTCGACTTCCGACGTCTCGTCGGCCTACTGAAAGTTGCTGCCTCATGACCGTTTCCGTGCTCCGTACCGCCGACGCCTGGTGGGTCAAGACTCCCGACGGCGCGGCGCGCATCCACACCGACGCCACCACCACCGGCGCCTTGTTGGCTGACCGGGCCGCCATCGACGCGGCACGCTCGAGCGAGTCGGTGGCCGTGGACTCCCTCGAGCTGATGTCCCCCGTCACAGCTCCGTGCCGGGTGGTCGCCCAGATGACCAACTTTGAATCGCATGTCCGCGATGCAGGTATGGATCCGGCGACGATTCCACTCACGTTCTTCCGCAAGTCCTCGGCGTCGATCAGCGGGCCGTTCGCCGACATCGTCAAGCCGACGCATGTCCGGTTTCTGGACTACGAGGTGGAGATCGGCCTGGTCATCGGCCGCGACATTCCCGTCGGGACAACGCTTTCCGAAGCCGACCTCCCCGGGGCGATCGCCGGTCTGGTGATCACCGATGACGTGTCTGCGCGCGACATCCAATTGCCCCAGACCCAGTTCTACGAAGCCAAGTCGTACCCGACATTCACCCCGGTCGGACCCGAGCTGGTGCTGCTCGACGCTGACGAACTCAAGCGGTTCGGTGATCTGCGGCTGCGTCTGCAGGTCAACGGCGAACAGCGGCAGAACGCGCTGGTCGAAGGCGACATGCTGTACCGCCCGCTGCAAGCCCTGCAGGCCCTCAGCCGCTTCCAGGATCTGTCGGCGGGCGACCTGATCCTGACCGGTACCCCGGTCGGCACCGCGCTCAGCGCCCCGCCGAAACCGATCGAGATCATCGGCAACCTGCTGCCCCCTGCGGTGAAGTGGAAGGCGTTCTTCAAACGTCAGGCCGCCAACCCGAAATACCTCAAGGACGGTGACGTTGTCGAGGCCACCATCGCCACCGACGACGGCGCCATCGAGCTTGGCACGCAACGCATGCGCGTGCGGTGGCTGTAGCGCACGCGAGCAGCAATGAAACCACCAAGTCACTATCCGGTCGTGGTCATCGGCGCAGGCCCGACCGGGGTCACCGCAGCCACCCTGCTGGCCCAGTACGGCGTCGACGCCCTGGTGCTGGACCGGTGGTCCGAGGTCTACCCACAGCCGCGCGCGGTGCATCTCGACGACGAGATCTACCGCGTCATCGACCGACTCGGCCTGGCCGAGGGATTCGCCGCGATGTCCCGGCCTGCGTTGGGACTGCGGTTGCTCGACGATGACCTGCAGGTCTTGAGCGAGTTCCGTCGCGATCCCGACCGTAGTCCGAACGGATTTCCGCAGGCCAACATGTTCGACCAGCCGGAGTTCGAAACGCTGTTGCGCGACAACCTCTCCCGATACCCGCAGACCCGATTGTGGGGCGGCGCCGAGGTGGTCGACATCGAGCCCGGCACGCCCACGCGCATCAGCATCGCCGAGGGCGCGAAAGTGCACATCCTCACGGCCGACTACGTGCTCGGGTGCGACGGCGCGAACAGCCTGGTGCGCAAGCGAATCGGCGCATCGATGCGTGACCTTCGCTTCGAACAGCGCTGGCTGGTTGTCGACATTGCCACCACCGCTGACCTACACCAGTGGGAGGGTGTCCATCAGGTCTGCAGCACGCGCCGTGCCGGCACCTACATGCGGATCGGCACGTCGCGCTACCGCTGGGAATTCCGGCTGCTCCCCGGCGAATCCGCTTCGGACTTCTCGACGCTGTCCGCGCTGCGCCCGCTCATCGAGCCGTGGACCGCCCACGTCACCGAGGACCAACTGGAACTCGTGCGCATCACCGAATACACCTTCCGCGCACAAGTGGCCGACCGCTGGCGACGCGGCAACATCTTCCTGCTGGGCGATGCGGCCCACCTCACCCCGCCGTTCATCGGCCAGGGCATGGGGGCCGGGCTGCGGGACGCCGTGAACCTGACGTGGAAGCTGGCGGGTGTCCTGCACGGTGATCTCGACGCCGTAGTGCTGGACACCTACGAGCGCGAACGAAAGCCCCATGCCCGCACCATGATCGGGCTGGCCCTCAATGTCGGACGGGCAATGACCGCGGGCGGCCGGCTCGGCAGCCTCGCCCGCCGCGTCGTGGTGCCACGGCTGCATCTCGTCCCAGGCCTGCGCGATAAGGTGCTCGATTCCCGCACCCCGTCGTTGCGGCTGCCCGGGCCGGGAAAACTCGCCGGGCGATTGTGCCCGAACCCGGCCCTGGACAACGGAACCCGTCTCGACACCCGGCTCGGCGACGGATTCTCGGTGGTGAGCCTCCGGGCGTTGACCGATGCCGAGTCTGCGCGCGTTGCCGCGTGCGGTGCCACGGCCTACGTCGACTCTGGTGGGGCCGTTGCCGATTGGCTGCGCCGCGGTGACGCCGTCGCGGCCGTCGTGCGCCCGGACCGCACTGTGGCGTGCTCGGGACGCGACTTAGCGGCCATGCTCGATGCGCTGCCCGCCTTCCACCTGCCACACCCGCGAGTCGCAGGCCGGTCTACCGTGCCAGGGCACGTTCCAGATACGTCAGCGCGTCGTTCGCGTCATCGGTGATGTGCACCAACTCGTCCAGTGGAATCGGCAGGAACCCGTCCTGCTCCATCCGGCGCAGTTGCACCAGCAGACCGTCGTAGAAGCCGGCGGTATTGAGCAGAACCACCGGCTTGTCGTGCCGGCCGTGCTTGCGCAGTTCCAGGATCTCGGTCAGCTCATCCATCGTGCCCAGACCGCCGACCAGGACCACGATGGCGTCGCTGCGGGCCAGTAACGTCGCCTTACGCTCGGCCAGATCACGCGTGAACACCATTTCATCGGCGTCGGCTTTGGCCTTGTGGCGCAGAAAATCCACCGAGATACCCACCAGCCGGCCGCCGCCCGCACGCACGCCGTCGGCCACGACCTTCATCAACCCGGTGTCGGATCCGCCCCACACCAAGGTGTTTCCGCGGGCGCCGACGAGTTCGGCGAAGGCCAGGGCCGGCCCGGTGTACCGCTCGTCCAGGTCGGCGGCGGACAGGAACGCGCAGATGTTCACGTGCGGATCTCAGATGCTCGCGAAGCAGGAATTGGCTTCCCCGTTCGGAATTGACGCGTTCTGGCTGGAGAACTTGCCGACCACGCCGGTGCTGGTCACCTCGACGCTGTCGGCGTGGATCCCCAGCGGGTAGTTGTCGTTGAGCTTCTTGGTGAGGCCGTCGAGGGCCGACTGCACGGCGTCCTTGGAGAACGGGCCGGTCGCGTCGAGCACCTGCAGGTTGAGGTCACCGTTGGTGACGACGGGCTTGGCGGTGATGCTGGTGCCACCCGCGGCTTCGAGGATGAGGGTGCCTGCGGCGGTGTCGGTGTGCACGTCGGTGAGCAGGTCTCCTACGAAGGGCAGGTTGTCGGCCACCGTGTTCTTGATCCCGGCCGAGGTCCAGGACAGCGTGGCGGTGAGCGATCCGATGGTGCCCTTCGAATTGGCGTCACCCTGCAACCGGATGTCGGACAGACTCACGTCGGCCGTCATCCCCTTCGCGGCTTGGACCTGGTTCCCCGCGGTGTCGACGGAGATATTGGTGTAGTGGCCGGTGATGTGCTGCCACAGGAACGGCGGGCTCACCCCGAACGAGATGGTGGCGCCGTCCTGCACGACGCACTGTGTGACATCGGCCAGCAGGGTCCCAGCCCGATGCCGGGCATACAGTTCCGCACCGGCCAGTCCGCCGGCGATCAGCGCGACGACGATGACCGCGATCAGGACGATGACCTGCCAGCGTTTCGGCTTCTTCCGTGGCCGCTCGCCTGCCGCCTGCGGACGCTGGCGGGCGATCTTCTCGGTGGCCGGGGTGTCGGCCGGTGGCCGGTGAGCGCGCAACTGCTCGGTCGGTGGTTCGGGTGGGCCCGGCCGCTGGGGTGGCGGAGAATGTCTCAGCCGCTCGGTCGGCGGCTCGGGTGGCCGCAGCCGCTGGGTAGCCGGGTCGGGCGGTGGTGCTCCCTGACCGCGCCAACCAGGTTGTCCGGGACGTTGCGGCGGTGTCGACACCTCGGCAATTCTGCCCCATCGAGATGGGCGCGAGCTGAGAAAGAGGTTCCTGTTGCGCTCAATCACTCGTTTCTTGCACCGGCAGCCGCTGCTCCGTCCGTCGCCGGGCTCGCTCCCACGGCCACGTCATCAGCGCCCATACGACGAGCACGATCGCGACCTCGGCCACCAGATACACCGGCCACGGGCCCAAGACGTCAAGAACGGAGGCGGTGGGCGGCTTCCTGTTCAGGTAGCCGTAGTTGGTTCCGGTGATCGCGTTGAACGTGAGCGTGACCGCCGCCCATCCGAGGGTCGCGACGATGGCGAAGCGGTAGTCCCGCCACCGCGGTCGCATGCCACGCCCCCAGGTGAGGTAAATGGCCGCCCACACCACGAGTACATGAAGCGTGAAGAAGGTGATGAACAGATGGTGGGGAAAGTCCGGGGCGCCCTCCCGGGCCGTACCGATGTCCGGCGTGATCAGCGCCTGCGAGCTCAGGACGAGACCCCAGAAGTAGGTGAGAACGAACGCCCAATGCCGGTGGGTCCACAGGGCATAGGCCGCGGCGAGCTCGGCGACGTCGCACAACTGCAGCGGCACGGACGTGTCGATGGCGGGGTCGACCAGTTTGTAACCCAGCGCCACGACGAATGCCCCGACGAGCAGCACGGCCAGCCCCCGGCTGAACATCCGGGCCTGCGACGGCGCCTGGCGCCGGCCTGCCACCACCAGAAACGCCGCACCCAGCACAAACACCGCCAATACGGTGCAGTGCGACGGGCCGTAGGCCGCGAACTCACGTTGTGCAGAAAACAGTGCGATCAACTCCCCCGTTGCGTTGCAGGCAGGACCGATTACCCATCATCGCAGGGACGTCACGTCTCGACTAGCCAACTGCGTCAACGGGGCGCGACAGCGATGCTGACCTCGCGGCCATCGAGCTGCCGAATGGCGTCGAGGTCGTCGGTGGAGCCGATCCGGACGAGCTGCCTGGAAAAGCCGAGCGAACCAGTGTCGTAGAAGAACCCGAGATTGCCCCAGGGGATGTAGGAGAACAGGTCTCCGACCTTGGGCGTCATACCGGGGTCGTCGGTGGTGTCGAAAGCCCGCGGAGGATAGGCGATCTTCTCCATTCCATTGAAGTCCTCAAAGGTGAGCGTCATGGGCAGCATCGACACGAAATCCCTCGCTGTGGGCGTGTCCTCGTGGATCGTCACCTTCACAACGGTCGATCCGGCGGTGAAATGCACGACTGTTCCTGTCACGGCGTCCTCCTGGTGGTTCGTCTCATTGGTCGTCTCCGCACCGGGTGATGTTGAAAGCGGCGATGTCTCAGAGCTGGGCCGGACCGCGTCCCGTTTGGAATCGTCTGTGCACCCAGACAGGGCGAGCGCGAGGGCACATCCCGTGACACCGATTAGACGCAGTGGTACAGCAGTCTTTTCGGTCGCGTATGAAAGGGCGAGTCGGCGTTTCACCTTCGTGACCAGCACGGCGGTGTCCATGATCTCGAAGCTGGCGCCTTCGTCGGTCACATCACCGAAATTCATGGTGCCCAGCCCGATTCGGCTCACCAACAGGCCCGACCGGCCTAGATGTGCATAGTCCATTCGGGAACGCTCCTCGTCTCGTTGTGGCCGCTCGTCAGGACAGGTGCCGGGCGTAGAACCCGGTCAGGCGATCGAACGGGATCAGCTCGACCCGGTCGTACAGGTCCACATGTCCGGCACCGGGAACCAGGACGAGCTCCTTGGGTTCGCCGGCGAGCCGGTAGGCGTCCTGACTGAATTCCAGAGAATGCGCCTGATCGCCTGCGACGAACATCATCGGACGTGGCGAGATGGTCTCGATCTCGTTGAACGGGAAGTAGTTCAGGAACCGCACATTGCTGGTGAGGGTCGGATGCGTGGTGGTGTTGGAGCGGTGTCCGCGCGCGGTGCGGTAGAAGTCGAAGAACTCCCGGTCCACCGCGCTGGACTGCTCGGTGAGGTGTTCGGGGGTACCGCCGGTGAATTCGGTGCGGCCACCGGCGAACTCGACGTCGCGCTGCGCGGCAGCCCTGGCCAGCACCTCGCGGCGCTGCTCGAGGGTCACGGCACGCCGCAGACCGAAGCGGTTCGCCGCGCCCATGTCGTACATGCTGACGGTGGCGACGGCCTTGATGCGCGGGTCGATCTTGGCGGCGCTGATGACGTAGCTGCCGCTGCCGCAGATGCCCAGGGCACCGATCCGCTCCCGGTCGACGTAGTTCAGGGTACGCAGGTAATCGACTCCGGCGCTGAAGGATTCGGCGTAGTTGTCCGGGGCGACGAGGTTGCGCAGTTCTCCTTCACTGTCGCCCCAGTAGGGCAGGTCGACAGCGAGGGTGACGAAACCGTGCTCGGCGATCTTCTGCGCGTACAGGTTCGCCGACTGTTCCTTGACCGCACCCATCGGATGGCTCACCACCAAAGCCGGGTGGCGATCCGCCCGGTTCATGTCCTTGGGCACGAACAGGTTTGCCGACAGCCGCTGGCCGAACTGGTTGCCGAAGGTGACGTGGTCGGCGGTGACGTGTGCGCTGACGAAGAAGTTGTCGGCGCCCTTGGACGTGTCGCCCGGCGGCAGGTCGGCGTCGGGTCGCGGCAGGGCCGCCGAGCCGCTCGGGGGCGCCGCGGCGGTACCGCCGTCGGCATTCGAGCAAGCGGCCGCACCGAGCAGGCCGGCGGCGGCCGCACCGAGCCCGGCGAGCCGCATCATGCCGCGCCTGCTCAGGCGCGGGTCTGGAGTCTGCGTCATATCGGCTTCCTTCGATGGCGTTGTGTCAGAGGGTGAGCAGCACCTTGGTGGCGCGCCGTTCATCCATGGCCCGATATCCCGCCGCGGCGTCCTGCAACGGCGGTGACTCGGATGATGGCGTCGGTGGGTTGCCCGATCGTTGGGTCCGGTCGATCCTCGACACGGACGTCTCCAGGGGCGTACATGATGACTCCACGCATGGTGGTTCCTCTCAATGTTGTTCAGAATGTTCATGTTTCGTCCGAGTGAGTATCCGCAGCGCGACCACGGACAGCACCGCGAGGACCGCTACGATGGCCGCCATCGGCACCGCGGTTTCGGTACCGCCCAGACCGGCCAGTGGTGCGATGGCACCGGCCATGCACCACTGCAGGAACCCCAGCAGCGCCGAACCGGTGCCCGGGTGCTCCGGCACGGCATCGGAGGCCAGCGCGCCGGCGTTGGGGCCGACCAGGCCCTGGGCGGTCATCAGGATGAAAAACCCACCCAGTGCCACCGGCAGCGGCATGCCGAACCAGATCGCACCGACCAGCAGCACCACGCCCGCGAGGGCGCTGGCCACCAGACCGGCGGCGACCACCTTGCGGGTGGACACCCGATTGGCCAGCCGAGCGGCAGCCAAGGTGGCGACGGTCAATCCCACGGCGTTGAACGCGAAGTCGACCGAGTACACCATCGGCGACAACCCGTTCATCGATTGCAGCACGAACGCCGACGTGGCGACGTAGGCGAAGATCATGCCCATCGAGGAGCCGAACACCAGCAGGTAGCCGACGAACGAGCGGTGGCGCAGAACCGCTTTCGTCGTCCCCGCGATGTGGCTGAGCCCGCCGCCGTGGCGCTTGTCGACGGGCAGCGTCTCAGCCACGCCGACCGCCACCGCGAGGAACATCAGCGCGGCCAGCGCGGCCACCACCCAGAGCGACACCCGCCAGTGGGAGAACTGCAGGATCACCCCGCCGAGCAGCGGGCCGACGATGGGCGCGATCCCCGACACGCCCGCCACCATGTTCATCGCCCGCACCAGCTCAGCGCCACGGGTCAGATCGACGACGATCGAACGGGCGATCACCATGGCCCATCCCCCGCCGAAGCCCTGCACCATTCGCGCCAGCATCATGACCGCGATGGTCGGGCTGAAAGCGCATACCGCCGATGCGACGGCCAATACGGCCAGCGACACCAGAAGTGGCATCCGACGGCCGATCCGATCGGACGCCGGCCCACCGACCAGCTGACCCAGAGCCATGCCGACGAAGAACGTCGTCAACGTCAACTGCACCTGCGTCGCGGACGCCCCCAGATCCCGACCTACCAACGGGAACGCCGGCACATACATATCCGTGGCCAACGGGGCGATCGCGGTGATCAGCACGATCGTGCTCAACACGGCGGCGCTCAACGCCATCGGCGCGCGCCGGCGGGTATCGCGCGACTGGTCGGTGGTCGGGGTCATCGGGGTCCTCTCGATGTCGATATCGAGATCCATGCAACCGCCCCGGAAACCGGTGAAGAAGTCTCTGTCGTGAGGTGTACTCGCAGGGCACCCCTGGCGTCGCGGTTCAGCGGTAGCGTCGAATCGGTGAACAACAAGGCCGAGGTGCGCGAGTTCCTGACCTCTCGCCGAGCGAAACTGTCCCCCGCCGATGTCGGCCTGCCCGACGTCGGCCAGCGGCGTGTGCCGGGGCTGCGCCGCGGTGAGGTCGCCGCCCTGGCCGGGGTGAGCATCGAGTACTACGCCAAGCTGGAACGCGGTGGCATTGCCGGCGCGTCATCGTCGGTGTTGGAAGCGATCGCCCAGGCGCTGCGGCTCGACGACACCGAGCGCGCCCACCTGTTCGACCTTGCCCGCGCGGCCGACGGCATCCCGACCTCCGGCCGGTCCCGCCGTCGGGCGAGCAAGCCGGGCGCGTGCCGTCCCAGCCTGCAGTGGGCGCTGGAAGCCATCACCGACGGTGTGGCCTTCGTCCGCAATCAACAGCAGGATCTGGTGGCCACCAATGCACTCGGGCGGATCTTCTACTCCCCGCTCATCGGCGACGGGGGTCGTGTCCCCAACCTCGCGCGCTTCCAGTTCCTCGACCCGGCCGCACGGGACTTCTATCCCGATTGGGAGCTATTCGCCCACATGTGTGTGTCGATCATGCGCGCCGAAGCCGGCCGCGATCCGCACGACCGCGGCCTGCAGGACCTCGTCGGCGAACTGTCCACTCAGAGCGAGACGTTCCGCCGCCTCTGGGGCACGCACGATGTCCGCACCCACGGCGCCGGAACGAAACGGTTCCAGCACCCCGATGTGGGCGAATTGGCTTTGGCCTACGAAGAACTCGCGATCACCGCCGAGCCGGGACACGTGCTCATCATCTACACCGCAGAGCCCGGTTCGCCGTCGGCAGAAAAACTCCAGTTACTCGCATCGCTTGCCGCGACCCGGATCTGAGGTCAGCGGACCGCCGAGACCCAACTCAGATCGGGCGGCGGCGAAGCGGGCCCCGACGTCGACGCGTCAGAGCCGGGCGCCTGCACGCCGCCGTACCCCGGTTGCGGGCCGTGCACCGAGGTGTCAGGGCCGTATCCCGGCAGCGGGCCATACCCGGGCAACGACTGCCGGGACCCGCCCAGCAGCTTGTCGGCGACGAACGCCGCAGCCTGGTCGGTGTACAGCGGGACGTAGCCCTCGGTGTGTCCGCTCCAGGCGTTGCCGGGGCCTGGGTGACAGATCGGGTCGCTGGGATTACACAGGTCGATCGCCTTGGCACCGAGCAATGCGCTATGGGTCGGCAGTGCCTGGTCTGTGCGGGTGGCCACATCACCGAAGGTGGCGACTGCCGCGACGTTCTTCGCGTACTCGGCAGGTAGCGGATCACCCCAGTTGATGCCGCCCACAGGAACGCCTGCCACGATGTCCATCACGCTCGCGCCCTGCGAGTAGCCGCCCAGGACGATCTGGGTGTCCGGGCAGGACGACACCGTGGACTTGAGGTGCGAGATCGCGTCCTTGGCGCCGTCACCACCGTGTAGCTGCAGCTTGCTGGCCTTGTAGTTCACCGCGTACGTCGCGATGTTCAGGCCGGTCTGCTTGCGCAGCGAATCGACGAGTGCGTCACCGACCCGGCCGAGACCGGCAGGCTCATCGGTACCGCGCGCGAAGATGACCTCGGCGTCGGCACAGTCGGTGGCGGACGCCACCGGCAGGTTTGCGGTGACCAGCGAGACGCCGGCCGTCAACAGTGCAGCAGCGCCAAGCCCGACCCAGCGACCACTTGACCGCGCACTGCCCGTCCAGGGGCTACGTATGCGGCGAGAAAACACGACTCAATCTAGCGCGTAACCGCAAAGGATCAACTCCGCGTTGCCACCGGCCGCGGCCAGGGCACCCGGCTTCGGTGAGCGAAATGCGCAAAAGCCCGTAATTCGCGCATTGCGCGGGTTGCGCACACAAGCGCGCCAGGCGTGCCGCCGGAGACATAACTTCGCCGCAATCGATGTCATCTCGACTGAAGGCGTGGTCATGAACACCATCTCCCAGAGCCGCACACAACCTTGGGTCGGGCACCGCCGGGGGTCGGCCGAGTACCGCCGCCTGCTGGGGGCATTGTTCTGCGCGGGGATCGCAACGTTTGCCCAGCTGTACTCGCCGCAGGGCGTGCTGCCGCAGATTGCGACCGACCTGGGCATCGGAGCGGCCAGCGCGGCACTGATGGTGTCGGCCTGCACGATCGGCCTGGCCGTCGGAGTGATCCCCTGGTCGGTGATCGCCGACCGCGTCGGCCGGGTGAAAGCGATGTCGGTATCGGTCGTGACGTCGAGCGTGCTCGGTGTCCTCACGCCGTGCGCACCCAGCCTTCACCTGTTGCTGGCCGGACGGCTGCTGCAGGGACTCCTGCTCGCCGGGGTGCCCGCCATCGCGATCGCCTACCTCACCGAAGAAATCGCCGCCGAGCACGCGGCGCGGGCGGCAGGGACCTTTGTGTCCGGGACCAGCATCGGCGGGCTGCTGGGCCGGGTCGTCGCCGGCCCGATCACCGACGTCGCGACGTGGCGCATCGGCATGATCACCGTTGCCGTCCTGTGCGCGGCCGCGGCCGCGGGCTTCGTCAAACTCGCGCCGCAGTCACGCGGTTTCATGCCGGCCCGTGGCCTCGGCGCCAATCCAGAGGGCACGCTGACCCACCGCCTGCTGGTCAATCTGCGCTCACCACGCCAGCTGACGTTGTTCGCCCAGGGATTTCTCCTCATGGGCGGATTCGTGGCCATCTACAACTTCCTGGCCTTCCGGCTGACCGCAGCGCCCTATCACCTGCCGGGAACAGTGGTCAGCCTGATCTTCTTCGCCTACCTGGCGGGCACCGGAGCATCGACCCTCGCGGGTGCCCTCGCCACCCGGTTCGGCCGCAAGGCAGTGCTCCTGACATCGATCGCCATCATGATCACCGGAGTACTGATCACGTTGTGCGCCAACCTGTTTCTGATACTGATCGGCCTGGTGGTCGCCACCGTCGGATTCTTCGGCGCTCACGCGGTCGCCACCGGGTGGGCCGGTCGCGGGGCCACCGCCGGCAAGGCCCAGGCCTCGTCGCTCTACAACCTCTTCTACTACGCGGGATCGAGCATCGTCGGCTGGTTCGGCGGCATCGCGTTGACGTCGGCAGGTTGGCCCGGCGTGGCGCTGACGGTGCTCATTCTCGCCGGTATCGCGGTGGTTGTCGCCGCATTCTTCTTACCCCGCAACTGATTCCAGGAGAGCATCCACGATGAACACAGCGATCACAACCGGCCTTCCAGTGCAGCCGGCGACCGGACAATATGCGCCCGCCGACGGGTTCAGCCGCGAGGTCATGGCCGCGTACGAGAATTGGCGTTATTCGCATCTCCCCGCGCCGGTGGTGCAACGAATCAAGCTGTTCGTGCTCGACACCCTGGGCGTGATCGCTGCCGCCGCCGAAGCCCCCGGCATCCCGGAGGTGAACCGTCTCCTACTGGGCTGGGAGGGTGCGGGCCCCTCGACGGTGCTGCTCGGCAAGGGCCGCGTAGCACCGCCGACGGCCGCGCTCGCCAACGGCGCAGCGGCGCACGCGCTGGATTTCGACGACAATCACGATCCCGGCCGCGTACACGCCTACGCCGTCATCCTGCCCGCGGTGATGGCCGCTGCAGAGGCGCGGGGCGGTGTCAGCGGCCGCGACTTCATCGCAGCACTCGCTACGGGCGTGGAGCTGCAGGCGCGACTCGGACTCACCGCGCCCCACAGCATGTCCCGCGGCTGGCATCCGACCACCGTCATGGGCGCGCTCGGCGCCGCGGCGGCGGCCGCGCGGGTGCTGGACCTGCGCGCCGGCACGTTCTCCGACGCCGTCGGGCTTGCCTTTCATCAGGCCTCGGGCACCCGGCAGGCGCTGAACGACGGCGTGCTGGCCAAGCGACTCGGAGCGGGCTTCGCTTCACGCAACGGCACGGCCGCGGCGTATCTCGCCGCAGCGGGGTTGACCGGACCGACCCGGTTCCTCGAGGGAGATGCGGGCCTCTTCCGGCTGTACGAGGCCGGCGATGTCCTGCCTGACGCTCTCTTACAGGATCTGGGCCGGCGGTGGGAGGTCATGTCACACAGCATGAAGCCCTATCCCTGCTGTCGCTGCACCCACAACTCGATCGCCATCGGCCAGGCGCTGCGCCGAGAAGGCTTGGGCCCGGCGGACATCGAGAATGTTGCCATCGGCATGAGCGAGGTGAACACCAAGATCGTCGGCGAACCCTACGACGTCGCCCGGGACTCGACGATCCACGCCCAGTTCAGCGCCTGCTATTGCTTTGCGACGGCGCTCATCCACGGCCGGGTCGATGTGACCACCTTCCAGCGGCCGCAGATCACGGATCCCGTCGTAAGTGCCCTGGCGGCGCGCACGCGCGTGGTGGTCGACGATGCGATAGCGCCCGGCGCCATGTCACCGACCCGGGTGAGCATCCTCTGCCGGGACGGTCGGCGCATCGAACGCTTCCTGGAGTTCATGGAGGGTAGCCCGGAGCAACCGATGACCGAGGACGAAGCGGTCGCCAAGTTCTCGGACTGCCTACAGATGGGGCTCGGCGCGACGCCGTCCGAAATCGACCGCCTCGCAACACAAATCCTGAACTTGGAGACGTGCACAGACGTCAGCGAAGTCATCGCCGCGTTCCCGGGCACGCCGCAGCCGCGCTGAGCGCAATGCACAAAAGCCGAAGATTGCGCGCTTGTCGGGGTTGTGCGCACAAGCGGGCCAGGGCCGCCGAAAGAGCCGTAATTTCGGTTCTGCAAGGTCACATCAAACCACCGATACCAAATATCCACTCACACAGGAGAACTCGAATGAACACAGCTGACGTACGGAGCACCGGCGACATCATCACGGCGAATGCGCCTGCGTTGTCGGGTAAGCCGATCGCGGTGCTGCACCAAGCCGTTACACCACCGTCGTTGGGCGGAGCGGTCAAGCCTTCCAACCCATTCGGATACCGGGATTCATCCGCAGACATCGCGTTTGCGTTGGCGCAGGCCGGCTGTGACGTGCTTACTCCGGTGGGCAACCCGCGGCCCGACGTCGACGCGGATTGGACGTACCCCGACACTCTCGAGGGCATCACCCAAGCCGTCTCCGACGGAGCTGCGGTCTTGTGGGCCAATACCAGCTTGTTCGACGAACATCCGTTGGCCCACTTCGGTTCTCGCGACGGGCTGTACGTCGTTGGTCAGCCACTGGATGTGGTCGAGAAGTTCGAGGACAAGAACGTGTGCCAGGCCGCCATCAGCGCTATCGGCGTCCCGGTACCGGTGCAGGCCCTCGTCAACGTCGAGATCGGACCGGCGAAAGGGCAAGTCGAGTCGGCGGTTTCGACGAAAGGACTGTCCTTCCCGATCATCGTGAAGCCCGTCCGTGGCCGAGGTAGCGCCGGTGTCAAGGTCGTCGACTCGGTCGCCGACGCCGCAGAGCACATCGAGTCGCTCGTAGGGCCGAAGTTCGGCGGCAAGTTCCTCATCGAGGAGTACCTGTCCGGTCGGGAGCTGGCAGTGACCGTGATGCCGCCGGGCATCTATGAGACGGCCGACGGGGTGCGCCACGAAGCCACCCACTGGCCACTTCCGGCGATCGAGCGGACCGGACACCACGGTGGCGTGATGCCGTTCAGCGGGGTGGTGCCGATCCAGTCGAACAGCAAGCCTGCGGGTGACGATGATCAACTCCGCGAATTCGGCAGGCACGCCGTGCGAGTCGCGCAGTTCCTCAAGGCCACTGCGCCGATCCGCATCGATTGCCGAGAAGACGCCGACGGCGTCATCAAAGCCATCGATATCAACATGAAGCCCAGCATGACCGGCCCGGGCCGGCCCGGTCGGGAGCAGATGATCAACCTGTCGGCCATGTCCGGAACCGAGATCGGTTGGAGCTACACCGAGTTGCTTGCGGCGATAGCGGTCAACGCGGCCCCTGTCCAGAGGATCACGCGGCCGTCGGTGCACGGGCGTCCTCGCGCTCTGCGACAAGCCGCGTTGCCGGCAAGCTCCGCCATGGCGCGCCTGGCATGCCATCGCTCGACACGTACGCGGTGACGGACAACCGAGCCGGAGGCCGCGTGTGGGGGTATCCCACATGCGGCCCTCGGGTGGGGCCGATCCGTCAGACCATCGGCGGCGGGCTGGCAGCCGGACCCAGCAGATCGGCGCTGGTGTTCGACGACGTGCGGCGCCACCGGCCGTACAGCGGCAGGTCTCTCATCGACTCGCCGGCCGGAAGCGACCATCGTCGTGCGATGAACCGAACGACGGTCCGCACGTATCGGGTCGTCTCGGAGTACCAACGCCATTCGTACAGGCGGCCGGTGTGCAGCCATTGCGCGAGCGCCTCGGATTCCACGCCCTGCAGATATGGCCGCACCCACGTCACCATCACCCATGCCCGGGTCGCGGCCTCGGCGGGAAGCTGGAAGGTCCACTCGATCGGATCGTCACCCGCCGCCATCGTGTGGCGCACCGCGGGCCGTCCCGGCTGGGCATCCGTGTCGGCTGTCCCGAACAGGTGCATCGTCACGTTGTGAAAGACGCCCGGCCCGCCCACTTCGAAGCGCACGCAGTAGACGTCGGCGCAGTCATCGTGGTGCGCGCCGAACGCGACCAGCCCGCCGACGGCGACATAGCGGGAGAACACCAACTGGCTTCCCACCATGACGAACCGGCGCACCGCCAGCAGCACCGTCAACGTCGCGACGGTCAGCGCGACGACACCCCACACCAGGTCCACTCGCACAGAGTGACAGAGCCTGGCCGGGAAACCGGTGACAACGCTCCGGCGTCAGGGTGATGGCAGCACTGCTTCGGCCAGCACGAGTGCCAGGCGAAGTTCGAGCGTGCGCGTGTCGAGCGACCTCCCGAGCAGCGCCTCGGCCCGATGCAGCCGATAGGCCACGGTGTTTTCGTGCACGTGGAGGCGTCTGGCCGTCCTGCCCCGATTTCCGCTCTCGTCAAGGTAGGTACGCAGTGTGGTCGTCAGCCGACGGGTGGTCTCGTCTGCGGCGGTGAGTGGACCGAGTTCTCGCTGGACGAATCGACGTGCCCGCTCGAGGTCCGTCGTCGCCAGCGAATGCAGAGCAATGTCATTGAACCGAGTGATCGTGCCTTCGTCCCGACAGAGGAGTCGTGCCATGCGCTCGGCATCGAGAGCTTCGCTGTGGCTCTCGCGAAAACCCGCCAGTCCGCGGCCGGGTTCGCCAATCGCAACTCGTACCCCCGGCGCCAGGGCTGACCGGAACCGCACCTGGTCGAGCACGCCTGTCGGGACCTCCGTCGTGGTGCTGATCCAGGCAGCGATCGATGACGTGCCGCGCGGCTGCACCAGCGGGTGGGGGCTGCCGACAGCCTCGGCGACGTCGCGGACCGCCGACTCGAGCATGGCCAGCGAATCGCGGCCATCCTCGGCAACCGTCCGCCAGGCAATCGCTGCGATATGAACTCGCCGTAGGTCGCGACCCAAGCGCCGGTTAGCCGCATCGACGTCGACGAGCTTGCCCGACAGGATGGCATCGATCGCTTCGGCCTGGCTGGCGGCCGCAGACCGCAACCACCGTTCCCGCTCCGCGGTGTAGAGCTGCTCAGCCAGACACAGCGCGGTGTCGACGTAGCCGAACATGGCCTCCGAGCAGAGTTCACCCGCCCGGTTCAGTTCCTCGGCGCTGACGGCATGGCGGGTCAGAATGGCGGTGACGTGCTGCGCGGTCGCGGCATGGGCAATCCGGTAGCTGCGCATGAGCGTGGTCAACGGTATCCCCCGCCGCATGCTCTCCACCGCGTACACCGCCGTGGCCCCGGGCAGCTCGACAGGTTCGGCCCCGGACAGCAGGCTCTCGGCGAAATCGCGGATGCTCGCCTCGGTGCTGGCCCGATTTGCCGCCACGGCTTCCGGGCTGTTCAGCAGGTCCGGGAGTCGTTCAGCAACGTGGCCGACGACCGACTCGGAGATTTCACAAACCCGCTCGGCCAGTTCGATGGCCGTCTTCTGCACGACCGTCCCCCACAGCCGCCGATCGCCCTGACCGCGGGCGTCCCCAGCCCGGGACGGTTCCATGGCGGCAACGCTAATCGCCGGATCCGCCACATTTAGCGCCTTTGGACAAATGCGGCTCGCACTGCTGGCTGTGCCAGACAAGCGCCGACAGGACCGTCTCGCAAAAATCTACGCATGCGGCAGTTGACCAGTCTCGACGCTCAGTTTCTGGCCATGGAGAACGACCGGCTCCAGGGACACGTCAGCGTACTGGGTCTCTACGACACCGAGACGGCCTCCGGGCAGCTACTCAATGCCCAGCGCATTCGCGAGGTGATCAGCGAACGAGCGCATCTGCTGCCGACGTTCCGGTGGCGGGTGGCCCCGGTCCCGTTCCATCTCGACTACCCGTACTGGGTCGACGACGGCGCAGTCGACGTCGACTACCACGTACGCGAGATCGCGGTTCCCGCACCGGGCGACGACCGACAACTCGCCGTGCTCGTGGCCGACCTCATCGGCCGCCGTCTCGATCGTCATCACCCGCTGTGGGAGGTCTACGTCATCCACGGGGTCGCCGACGGTGGCGCGGTCGGAGTCCTGACCAAGATGCACCACGCGGCAGTCGACGGAGTCTCCGGCAACGAGGTGATGAGTATCTTGCTCGATGACACCCCCGAGGCTCGCGACTCCGGTCCGGCGCCGGCGATGCCCGCTGAGCGCTATCCGTCCGAACTGGAAATGCTGGGCCGCGGTGCGCTCGGCATGCTGCGTC
The DNA here is from genome assembly GCF_001665685.1 of Mycobacterium sp. 852013-50091_SCH5140682. Taxonomy (GTDB): domain Bacteria; phylum Actinomycetota; class Actinomycetes; order Mycobacteriales; family Mycobacteriaceae; genus Mycobacterium. The sequence continues at coordinate 33,629 of NZ_LZTB01000044.1, read as the reverse complement.
AGCCGTGGCGGGTGCTGAGCGGCGCTCCCACAGCCCTGCAACATCTTGACGACGTACCGACCATCCGGGGTCTGCCCGGTGTCAAGGCGGTGGCACGGACCAGCCGCGGGCTGGCCCGCCTGGTCCCGGGGATGACCGGAACGACGGTGCCGGGAAACGACATCGTGGCACCGCAGACGCGGTTCCAAGCCCGCGTTTCCGCCCATCGCCGGGTAGCCTTCGGCTCGGCATCGCTCGCCGACGTCAAGTTCGTCAAGAACGCCTTCGGCTGCACCGTCAACGACGTGGTGATGGCCATGTCGACCGCCGGGCTGCGCGCCTGGCTGCTCGACCAGGGCGAGCTCCCACACGAGCCCCTGGCCGGGTTTGTGCCGATATCGGTTCGCACACCCGAACAAATGGGCACGTTCGGCAACCGGGTCTCGGTCATGCTCACCGAATTGCCCACTGACGCAGCCGATCCCGTGGAACGGCTGCGCCGCATCAACATCAGCATGAGCGCGGTCAAAGAGAGGCATCGCGCGATCCCAGCCTCGCTGTTGCTCGACGCCAACCACTTCATCCCACCGGCCCTCTTCGCCCAGGCCGCCGCAGCCATGTCCCGGCTGATCGGGGTGCGCGGTGTCAAACAGCCGGCCAACATCATGATTTCCAACGTGCCCGGCCCGTCTTCGCCCAAATACCTTGGCGGAGCGCGTCAACGGGCTCAGATCCCGGTGTCCGGCGTGCTCGACGGCATCGGGATCAACATCACCGTGATGAGCTACCTCGACGCGCTGGACTTCGGGGTGGTGGTCGACCGCGAACAACTCGACGATCCGTGGCCGGTCCTGAATGCCCTGCTGGCCGGGCTGGCTGAACTCGTCGACGCGGCAAAGGCTCACGAATCCCAGCTGGTCGAATGATCGACCCGTCAACCACCCGAGAGGAACACACCGTGACCCGATTCGACATCACCGAAACCAACATCGCCGTCCGGCGCCTGATCGAGACGACGGAAAACCCACGCCATTGGTACCTGCTACAGGCATACGACCGGCACCGCAACCTGGAGATGGCCGGCCGCTACGAGGAGATCTTCGCGCCGGAAATGACTGTCGAAGAACCCGTCTACCACTTCTGCCATCTCGGCCGCTCGTTCACCCTTCACGGCGCCGAAGCCGTGCAGGCCGTCTACCGCACCTGGACCGAAACCGCCCAGTGCGTCTTCTACGCGCACGATGAGTTGCTGGCCGTCAGCGACAACATGGTCGTCTCGACGTCGACTCTGTACCAACAGACCCCGGGAGTGGTCCTCGCCTCCGAGGGGGTGCCCGTCGATCCCGACGCGACCTATCTGGTGAAGAGCGCCGAACACATGATCTGGCCATACGACGACCGGGGCCGGCTGATCGGGGAGGACGTCTGGGAATACGACGAGACCGCCCGGGAGATCATCGCCTTGGATCCCGCCGACGTGTTGACCGTCGAGCAGTCACGCAAGCTGCTCGATCCGCTCATCAACCCGCTTCCCGACAACCCCTTCCTCGCCTAGCGCCGGCAGGCTTTGCCGCGGCAACCCCGCCCCTGTTCGGGTAACTGCTGGGAAAGAGAAAACAGGCCAGGGATTGGATCCCTGGCCTGCATCTTCGGTTGTGGAGCTGCCGGGAATTGAACCCGGGTCCTACGGCATGTCGTCGAGGCTTCTCCGTGCGCAGTTCGCTATGTCTCTACTCGGATCTCTCAGTCACGCGAACAAGCCGAGATGACGATCCCAGTCGCTGTTTGATGTCCCCATGGATTCCGCGACCGAACCCATGGGTGGGTCCCTCTAGCTGATGCCAGGGTCCGGGCCGAGGGCGCTCCCGGTCTGACAGACCAGCCGTCGCTTAGGCAGCGAGGGCGTAGTCGCGCTGATTGGAATCGGCGCTTAATTGGTTGCAACGACGCTTACGGTGGTCTCTTGCCTGCACCGGCACGCTTCCCTTGATTCGATGCGCGAAGTCGAAACCGATCAGCCCCTCGCATCCCCGCCGACGTTCGGCAGGACAGTCAATAGTACGTCATGCCCAACGGCGAATGCCAAGCCATTATTCCCGCGATCTGGACAACTATCTATAGATGAGACTACTGTCTCATTAAGCGATAGCAGTATCACTGAGGCCCGGGAAGGAGTCGACGGTGAGCATGTCCCGTGCACACATGGACTCGAAGATCGACGAGCATTTCGCTTTCGAGGCCCGCGACGATGTGGACGGCGTGCTGGCCACCCTCGCGCCCGACGTCGAGCACGACATCGTCGGCTGGCCGGCCGGCCCGTCATACGGCCGCGCAGGTGCCCGCGATTTCTACGAGTCGCTGTTCGCCGATCTGTCCGACAGCAAGGTCGAATGCCTGCGCCGGCTCTACGGCGATCGATTCGTGGTCGATGAATCTATGTGGCGGGGAACCGCGCCGGGCACGCCTTTCGGTCTCGAAGGCAGGGGCCGCCCACTCGAATTCCGGCTGTTGCACGTCATCGAATTCGCCGACAGCGGAGACATCGCGCGCGAGAACGTGTGGATCGATCTCGCGGCGATCATCCGACAACTACCGCAGGATTGACGTGGCGGGCACCGAATCGGTAGGACGCCCGAATCAGCGGAGCCGAACCCGAAAAGACCTGTTGCGGGCGGCATCTCACCTTGTGAAGCACGGACGCCAGCCGAGCCTGGAGGACGTCGCCGAGGAGGCGCGGGTGTCGCGTGCGACGGCTTACCGCTACTTCTCCAGCGTCGAAGCGCTGCTCGTCGAAGCGGCCGTGGACGTCGGCGTCCCCGAACCCGACGAACTGTTCGGCGACGACGAGCCAACCGACCCCGTCGCGCGAGTACAACGCGTCGACACCGCACTGCACGACGTGATCCGCGACAACGAGGCGTCGCTGCGAATGATGTTGGTGCACAGCCTGCAACGCAACGTGAAGGGCGACGACGACGACCTTCCGCGGCGCCAGAATCGTCGCCTACCGTTGATCGAGGCCGCGCTCGCTCCCCTGCGCGATCAATTGCCGCCCGCCACCGTCGACACGCTGTGCAAGGCGCTCGCCCTGATCATCGGCACCGAGGCGATGGTTGTGCTCGACGACGTCCTGCAGGTGGACGACGCGGACGCGCGGACAGTCAAGCAGTGGGCCATCCAAGCGCTCGTGGACGCGGCATGCACTTCAGTCGGCAGAACGTAACGCTCACTGTCGACGAGCGTGCGCAGAATGCTGACGAAATGTGGCGTGGCGGGCGACAGACACGCACGGTCGCGGTGCGAGGGGCGCGGTGCTGGGCTACATACCTTTGGCGCGCCGGCCGAGTTCACGGGTGATCTCGCGGTCGGCGTCCCGCTTGGCCAAATCCTGGCGCTTGTCGTGCGCCTGTTTGCCTCGGGCCAACGCCAGCTCCACCTTGACTTTGCCGTCGGAGAAATACATCGACAGCGGCACCAGCGTCAGATTGCCGTCGCGGATCTTGCCGATGAGATTGTCGATCTCCCTGCGGTGCAGCAGCAGCTTGCGATTGCGGCGCGGCGCGTGGTTGGTCCAGGTGCCGTGGTGGTACTCGGCGATGTGGACGTTGCGCAGCCAGATCTCGCCGTCGTCGACGGTGGCGAAGGCGTCGGCAAGCGAAGCCTGCCCCTCGCGCAGGCTTTTCACCTCGGTGCCCATCAGCGCGACGCCGGCCTCGTAGGTGTCGAGGATCGTGTAGTTGTGCCGCGCCTTGCGATTGCTCGCAACGATCTGCTTGTTGCCGGCTGGGCTGGACTTCTTGGTCACCACGACGACCTACCTACGGACATACAGCCGCAGAGTGACATATGCGGTCACGCCTGCCATCGCCACGCCGACGAACAACAGGATCGGCGAGATGTACAGGATGTCCGCATAGTCCACCCTGGCGATCAGGTTGGCTTGATAGAACTGGTTGAGCGCGCGTTCCAGGAACGCCGCCCGCACGATGAGCAGCCCGACGACCGAGATGACCACGCCGATGAGGGCCGCGAGCATCGCCTCGACCAGGAACGGCAACTGGGTGTACCAGCGGGTGGCGCCCACCAGACGCATGATGCCGATCTCGGTCCGCCGGGTGTAGGCGGCCACCTGCACCATGTTGGCGATCAGCAGCACGGCACCGATGGCCTGCACCAGCGCCACCGCGAACGCCGCATTGCTCAGGCCGTCGAGCACCGAGAACAACCGGTCGATCAGCTCTTTCTGATTGAGCACACTGCGCACGCCTGGCTGCCCGACCATCGACTTGTCGAAGTCGGCGTGCTGCTCGGGATTGTTCAGCTTGACGATGAACGACGCCGGGAACGCGTCCTTGCTGGCGACATCCTTGAACTGCGGGATCTTGCGGATGGCGTCCTGATAGGCCTGGTCGCGGTCGAGGAAGCGCACCGACTTGACCTGCTCGGTGTTCTCTTCGAGCTTGCTGCGCAGCGCCTTGCACGGGTCGGCATCACAGTTCGGGTCGTTGGCCGACACGTCGTCGGTCAGGAACACCTGGGTCTCGACCCGGTCGAGATAGATGTCGCGGGACTGGTCGGCCAGCCGCACCACCAGCAGACCGCCACCGAACAGCCCGATCGAGATGGCTGTGGTCAGGATCATCGCAACGGTCATCGTGACGTTGCGACGAAGCCCGGTCAGGACTTCATTGACAAGAAAGCCGAAGCGCACTTAGCGATCCATTCCGTAGACACCGCGCTGCTCGTCACGAATCAGCCGGCCGAGTTCGAGTTCGACGACCCGCTGACGCATCGAGTCGACGATGTGATGGTCGTGGGTGGCCATCAGCACCGTCGTTCCGGTGCGGTTGATCCGCTCCAGCAGATCCATGATGTCCTTACTGGTCTCCGGATCAAGGTTTCCGGTCGGCTCATCGGCGATCAGCACCAGCGGGCGGTTGACGAAGGCGCGGGCGATCGCCACGCGCTGCTGCTCACCACCGGAGAGTTCGCTCGGGAGCCGGTTGGCCTTGCCGGACAACCCCACCATCTCCAGCACGTCCGGCACCACCCTGTTGATCACCTCGGCTCGCTTGCCGATGACCTCGAGGGCGAACGCCACGTTCTCGAACACCGTCTTCTGCTGCAGCAGCCGGAAGTCCTGGAAGACGCAGCCGATCACCTGCCGCAGGCTCGGGATGTGCCGGCCCGCCAGCTTGTTCACATGAAACTTGGAGACCTGGATGTCCCCGGCAGACGGCGTCTCGGCCGCGAGCAGAAGGCGCATGAACGTGGACTTACCCGACCCTGACGGGCCGATGAGGAACACGAACTCACCCTTGTCGATCTTCAACGAGACGTCGTCCAGCGCGGGACGCGCTGACGACTTGTACTGCTTCGTCACGTGGTCGAGGGTGATCATCACGGCACGCCAGTGTAGCGGTGAGTACGCAAAGGCCGGGTCACGCTACGGCTGCGGTGTCGGAGCAGCAGGTTGCTCGCCGACCTGCGCCGGTTGCTCGGCAACGGGCGTGGGCGGTTGCCCCGGCGTCGGAGTCGGCGCCGGTGGGGCCATGCCCGGCAGGATCGGCAACGTGATCGGCGGCAACGGTCCGGGACCGTCCGGATCGACCACCGTGGTGCGCGGGCCCGGTGACGGGGACGTCGTGGTCGGGCTCGTCGTACTGGTCGTCGGACTCTCGGTGGTGGTCTCCGGCGTGGTGGTTTCGGTCGTCGTCGTCGGCGTGGTGGTCGTCGTCGTCCGATGCGTCGTCGGCGGGGCCACATTGGTGCGCGGCACCCACGTGTAATCGGGGTCGGGCACGAATCCCGGTGGCGCCGTCGGCGTAGGCGTCGGCGGCCGATAGGCCTGCTGCACCCAGAACAACGCCACAAACGCCACCGCCAGCACCACCGTCGATGTGCGTAGCCGACCAAGCCGCTTGGGCCAGTACTTGACCGCGACGGCCTTGATCGCCGCGAACTGCGAGGACATGTCGATTTTCATGACGTCGTCTCCCGGGCGGGTCGTCCGGAAGGTGTCTGCTCGGCCCCGGGCACTGTCGCCGGATGCGGGATCGACTCCACCGTGGGCGTCGCGCCGTCGGTGGGCGTGACCACCCCGGCGCGCCGCAGGGCACGCACGACGCGGACCCGCAGCCGCCGACCGACCTCGAACTGCTTGCCGGGCAGAGTCCGGGCGACCATGCGCAGGTTGACGGTGTCCAGCCCGATGCTCTCCACACCCATGAGCTGCGGCTTGTCGAGCAGCAGCTTGGACAGTTCCTCGTCATCGGCAGCCTTGTCCGCCACCTCGTGCAAGACGTCGTTGACGGCGTTGAGGTCCGCACTGGCCGGCACCGGGATGTCGACCACCGAGCGGGCCCAGTCCTTGGAGAGGTTCAGCGACTTGACGATCTGCCCGTTGGGCACGGTGTACATCTCGCCCTCGGAGGACCGCAGCTTGGTGATCCGCAGCGTGACATCCTCCACGGTGCCCTCGGCCTCATTGGCCGCCGCGATGGTCAGCCGGACCAGGTCACCGAAGCCGTACTGCTTCTCCGTGATGATGAAGAAGCCGGCCAGCAGGTCCTGGACGATGCGCTGCGCGCCGAAACCCAGCGCAGCACCGATCACCGTCGCGGGCGCAGCCAACGACACGATCGGCACCGCCAACACATCGCTGACCTCGACGAGCACGACGACGAACAGCATCGCCACCGACACCCAGGAGATCACCGATGCGACGGCCTGCCGGTGCTTGGCGCTCTCCGAGCGCACCAGCTGGTCGCTTTCCTCATATTCGGCGTCGATGCGCCGCACGAATCTCTGCGCAGCCCAGTTGATGAAGCGGGCCAGCAGCAACCCGCCGATCAGCAGCAGCGCAATGCGCAGACCCTTGGTCAGGATCCATACACCGAACTCGCCGTGCCAGAAGTCATGCCAGCGCTGAGCCATCGGATAGGCCAGCACTGTGGCGGCCAAGTTACTCGTCGTCATCTTTTCTGTTGCGCCACCTGATTCCCGCTTCCAGGAATCCGTCGATGTCTCCATCGAGTACCGCGGTCGGGTTACCGACCTCATACTCGGTGCGCAGATCCTTCACCATCTGATAGGGCTGCAGAACATAGGACCGCATCTGGGTTCCCCAGGAACTTCCGCCGTCGCCCTTCAGCGCATCCATCTCGGCGCGTTCCTCTAACCGCTTACGCTCCAGCAACTTTGCCTGGAGAACCCGCATCGCCGAAACCTTGTTCTGCAGCTGCGATTTCTCGTTCTGACAGGTGACCACGATACCGGTCGGGATGTGGGTGAGGCGTACCGCCGAGTCTGTGGTGTTCACCGACTGCCCGCCCGGGCCGCTCGAGCGATACACGTCGACGCGGAGGTCGCCCTCGGGAATCTCGATGTGGTCGGTGGTCTCGACCACAGGCAGCACCTCGACGTCGGCGAACGAGGTCTGGCGTCGGCTCTGGTTGTCGAACGGGCTGATCCGCACCAATCGGTGGGTGCCCTGTTCGACCGAGAGCGTGCCGTAGGCGAACGGCGCGTGCACGGCGAACGTCGCGCTCTTGATGCCCGCTTCCTCGGCGTAGGACGTGTCGAAGACCTCGACCGGATACTTGTGCTGCTCGGCCCAGCGGATGTACATCCGCATCAACATCTCGGCCCAGTCGGCCGCGTCGACACCGCCCGCGCCGGACCGGATGGTGACGACCGCTTCGCGCTCGTCGTACTCACCCGAGAGCAGCGTACGGACCTCCATCTGCTCGATGTCCTCGCGCAGCTTGTTGAGCTCGGCGTCGGCCTCGGCAACCTCCGACTCGCCGCCTTCTTCGGCGGCCAATTCGTACAGCACGGGCAGATCGTCGAGGCGGCTGCGCAGCTCCTCCACCCGGCGCAGCTCCCCCTGGGCATGCGACAGCTCGCTGGTGACCTTCTGCGCACGCGTCTGGTCGTCCCACAGCTTCGGGTCCGACGCTTCCTGCTCGAGTTTGGCCACCCGGTCACGCAGGCCGTCCAAGTCAAGCACCCGCTCCACCGTCGTCAGGGTGGTGTCGAGTGCGGCGATATCGGCTTGACGGTCTAGATCCACGACAGTTGAGGTTACCTGTAGCCGGTTCGAGGAAGTTATCGCTGACCGGCGGCAGCTCCACGGATCCGCGTTTACAGTCGGGGTGTACCCAGCCCAGCTGTGTCGCGACAGCCCCTTGCGCACGGCCGGGAGAGCGATTGGCTATCAGAAGGCTGATGCATGCGCCCATACCATGTGGCAGTCGTCGGCTCGGGACCCTCCGGGTTCTTTGCCGCGGCAGCGTTGTTGAAGTTTGCCGATTCCACCGACAGTGCTGAGCACCACGAGGTACGCGTCGACATGCTGGAGATGCTGCCGACGCCCTGGGGCCTCGTGCGCTCCGGTGTCGCACCCGACCACCCCAAGATCAAGACGATCAGCACCCAGTTCGAGAAGATCGCGCAGGATCCGCGGTTCCGGTTCTTCGGCAACATCGTGGTCGGTGAGCACGTGCAGGCCGGCGAGCTGGCAGAGCGCTATGACGCCGTCGTCTACGCCATCGGAACCCAGTCGGACCGACCGCTCGGCATCCCCGGCGAAGACCTGCCCGGCAGCGTGGCCGCTGTCGACTTCGTCGGCTGGTACAACGCTCACCCGCATTTCGAGCTGATGGCCCCCGACGTCTCGAATGCCCGCGCGGTGGTGGTCGGCAACGGCAACGTCGCGCTGGACGTCGCCCGCATCCTCGTAAGCGATCCAAAAGTGTTGGCGCGCACCGATATTGCCGACCACGCCCTGTCCACACTGCACGCCAGCGGGGTACAGGAAGTGGTGGTGATCGGCCGGCGCGGACCCCTGCAGGCGCCCTTCACCACACTGGAATTACGTGAGCTGGGCGATCTCGAGGCAATGGCCGACGTCGATGTCATCGTCGACCCGGCCGATCTCGCCGACATCTCCGACGAAGCGCTGGAGGCCGCGAGCAAGACGGTCAAGCAGAACATCAAGGTGCTGCGCGGCTACGCCGCCAAGGAGCCCACCGGGGCGGCGCGGCGCATCGTGTTCCGGTTCTGCACCTCCCCCATCGAGATCAAGGGTGACGGCAAGGTCGAGTCGATCGTGCTGGGCCGCAACGAACTGGTCACCGGCTCCGACCGGGTGGTCGCGAAGGACACCGGAGAGCGCGAGGAGCTGCAGGCACAGTTGGTGGTGCGCGCCGTCGGGTACCGCGGTGTGCCCACCGCCGGCCTCCCGTTCGACGAGCGCTCCGGCACCATCCCGCACACCGACGGCCGGGTGGACGGCAGCCGCAACGAGTATGTCGTCGGCTGGATCAAGCGGGGCCCGTCGGGCGTCATCGGCAGCAACAAGAAGGACTCTGCCGACACCGTGCAGACCCTGCTGTCCGATCTGTCTTCAGCCTCGCTGAGCGATTTCGGTCCCGATCACGCCGACGAGCTCGCCCAATGGCTGCTGTCCCGCCAGCCCTTGCTGATCACCGACGACCACTGGCAGCGCATCGACGCCCACGAGCGGGCCGCAGGCGAGGCGTTGGGACGGCCCCGGGTCAAGCTGACGAACGTGGCGGACATGCTCAAGATCAGCCACGGCTAGCCGTGGCGAGTGGCCAGTTGTTGCACGCTTTTTCGATCGCCGCGTGCGATAACTGGCCATTCGCCATATGTGGGCGGCCTCAGGCCGGCTGATTTGCCGGTTCGGGCACGGCAACCACGCGCCGCGGGCGGCTGCGTACCTTCAGCGGCCACCAGAACCAGCGTCCGAGGATCGCGGCGATGGACGGCGTCATCAAGGACCGCACCACGAGTGTGTCGAACAGCAGGCCGAGGCCGATGGTGGTGCCACCCTGCCCGATCGAGCGCAGGTCGGAGGTCACCATGGATGCCATCGTGACGGCGAAGACCAGACCCGCCGCGGTCACGACGCCACCGGTGGCGCCCATCGCCCGGATGATGCCGGTCTTGATCCCCGCGCCGATCTCCTCTTTGAAGCGGGACACCACCAGCAGGTTGTAGTCCGAACCCACGGCCAGCAGGATGATCACCGAAAAGGCCAGCGTCATCCAGTGCAGTTCGATGCCGAGCAGGTACTGCCACACCAGTACCGACAACCCGAATGACGCTGCCAGCGAGAGGATCACGGTCCCGACGATCACGAACGACGCGATGAGCGCCCGGGTGATGATCAGCATGACCATGAAGATCAGCGTGATCGCGCCCAGGGCGGCGATCAGCAGGTCCCATTTGGCGCCGATCTGAATGTCCTTGTAGGTGGCCGCAGTACCGCCGAGCCAGAACTTGGCGTCGGCCAGCGGGGTGCCCTTGACGGCCTCCTTGGCCGCCTGCAGCTCGGCGTCGACGTGCGAAATCCCTTCCGGCGTGGCCGGATCCGTGTCGTGGGTGATGATGTATCGCGCCGACTTGCCGTCAGGCGAGATCAGCAGCCGCAGACCTCGTTGAAAGTCCGGGCTGTCGAAGGCCTCCGGCGGGAGGTAGAAGTAGTCGTCGCTCTTGGCCGAGTCGAACGCCTGCCCCATCGCGCTTGCGGTATCGGTCATGCGGTCGATCTGAGTGATCAGGCCGTTGAACGTGCTGTACATCGTCTTCAGGGTGCCCTGCATGTCCTTGGACACCGCGATCATCGGCGGCAGCTGATCGAGCAACTGCGGCATGAGCGCATCCATGTCGTTCATGTTGCGCAGCAGCTTGGTCAGGCTGTCGCTGAGCCGATCGACACCGTCGAGCCCGTCGAACAGCGATCGCATAGACCAGCACATGGGGATGTCGAAACAGTGCGGTTCCCAGTACAGGTAGTTGCGCAGCGGCCGATAGAAATCATCGAAATCGGCCATGTGGTCGCGCATCTCGTCGGTGACGGTCTTCATCTCCGTCGCCGTGCCCACCATGTCGTGGGTGGTGCCGGTGAGCTTGCGCATCAGGTCAAGCATCTTCTCCATCGAGCCGATCATGATGCCGAGCTGGTCGCTCATCCGCTGCATGTCGCCGACGCGACCCTTGAGGAACTGCATGTTCTCGGTCATCGTCACCGATTGCAGGCTGACCTGAAAAGGTATGGAGCTGTGGGCAATCGGATCGCCCAGCGGTCGGGTGATGTTCTGCACGCGGGCGATGCCGGGCACCCGGAAGATGTTCTTGGCGATCTTGTCCAGCACGATCATGTTCGAAGCCGTACGCAGATCCTGGCCGGCCTCGACCAGCAGCATGTCGGGGTTCATCCGGGCCGCACTGAAATGCCGTTCGGCAGCGGCATATCCGACGTTGGAGGGCAGCGATTGCGGAATGTAGTGGCGATCGTTGTAACTGGTCCGGTACCCAGGCAGGGCGAGCAGCCCGACCAAGGCGATGGAGATCGCCGCCGCCAGGATCGGCACGGGCCAGCGCACCACCGCCGTGCCCACGCTCCGCCAGCCGCGGGTCTTGATCGCCCGCTTGGCGTCGAATGCGCCGAGCCGGCTGCCGACGGTGAGCACGGCGGGCGCCAGTGTCAGCGACGCCACCACGACGATGGACAAGCCGATGGCGCTCGGGATGCCCATGGAGCTGAAGTAGTTCAGGCGGGTGAAATGCAGGCACATCATGGCGCCGGCCACCGTGAGCCCGGAGCCGAGGATGACATGGCCGACACCGTGAAATGCGGTGTAATAGGCGTCTTCTCGGTCCTCCCCGGCCTGACGGGCTTCCTGGTAGCGGCCGACCAGGAAGATGACGTAGTCGGTGCCCGCAGCGATCGCCAGCGAGGTGAGCAGGCTCGTCGAGAAGGTCGATAGCCCGAGAAGGTGCTCGTTGCCGATCACCGCGACGACGCCCCGGGCCGAATTCATCTCGATGAGCACGACGAACAACGCCAACACCGTGGTGACGATCGACCGGTAGACGAGCAGCAGCATCACCGTGATGACGATCAGGGTGATCACCGTGATCTTGACCATCGACTTGTCGCCGGCCTCGGTCATGTCGGTGGTCAGCGGCGCCTGGCCCGTCACGTAGGCGTGCACCCCGGCAGGCCGGTTCGATCGGTCCACGATCTCGCGGACGGCCTCGACCGACTCCATACCGAGGGTTTCACCCTGATTGCCGGCAAGGTTGACCTGCACGTAGGCGGCCTTGCCGTCGGAGCTCTGCGAACCCGCGGCGGTGATCAGATCGCCCCAGTAGTTCTGCACGTGCTGAACGTGTTTGGTGTCGGCCTCGAGTTCCTTGACCAGGCCGTCGTAATAGCGGTGCGCATCGTCACCGAGTGTCTCGTCGCCCTCCAGCACGATCATCGCGATGCTGTCGGTGTCGAACTCCTGGAACTGCGCGCCCATGCGGTTCATTGCGATCATCGCAGGGGCATCCCTCGGCGACAGCGATACCGCGTTTTCCTTGCCGACCTGTTCCAGTTGGGGCGCAACGGCATTGGTCACCACGGTGACCGCCAGCCAGAACAGGATGATCGGGATGGACAGCACCCGGATCGTCCTGGCGATCCGCGGCCGGGTGGCGTGCGTGCCGGTCATGCGGCTTTCACCAGGCAGAAGGCCTGCGCGTCGTGGCCGGTGGACGACTGATCCTCGCGCACTTCACCATTGACGGTGATCCGGCACCTGATCGAGTTGCTGTCGCCTTGCGCGACGAGGTTGGCGAACATCGACGGCAGCGTCGTGGTGACCTGGAACGACCAGGGCAGCGAGGTGAAGTCGGCACGTTGCGGCTGGGCATTCTCGTCGAGATAGCTGATGCTGCCCACAGTCGACTCGGGCCCGAATACCTCGTAGAGGACCCGTTTGGGGTTGAACGGCACGATCTTGTCGACTCCGCCGCCCCCGGCGCCTGCCGACTGCTCGGAGCCGAAGATGCCATGCATGCGATACATGGCGAAACCACTGAGCGCGAGCACCGCCACCAAGATCAGTGGTATCCAGCCCCGTCGCAGGGCACCGAGGAAACCGAGCACCGCCACCCACCCTTCCCGACCAATGGAGGGTGCATCCCTGAGTAGGTCCTCCAGAAACCTTGAGAGAACTTACTAGTTCATTAATGGAACGTCAACGCTCCACTTTGGGGCGGAGTTACGATGGCACGATGGGCGCCGTCACAGAGCAGCTGTCTGGTTCGCAGGTCAGGACCCGCAATGCAATCCTCGCCGCGACCGCCTCGGTGATCGCCCGAAATCGCACCGCCACCTTGCCCGACATCGCCCAGGCCGCCGGCGTCGGCCGCACCACCGTGCACCGCTACTTCCCGGATCGGGACTGCCTGATGACCCAGACCAGGGCCGACTCGATCCGCATGCTCGACAAGGCGATTCGCGAGGCCGCCACCGATCAGGGTCCCGCGCTCGATGCCATGCGCAGGGCCATCGCCGCGATGGCCTCAGCCGGTGACCGCATCCTGTTCCTGTTCGACGATCCCGCCGTGATGCGCGACGTGCCACCAGCCGAACAGCCCAACGAGGACCTGGTCCTCGAACTCATCCGGCGAGGACAGGAGGAAGGCGTGTTCACCTCCGACCTCAGCGTGGAGTGGATCGAACACACCCTGTTCGCGCTGGTGCACTGGGCGTGCCGCGACGCCAACGCGGGCACACTGCCCCGTCACGCCGTGGTGCCGACCATTATCCGGACCTTCGAAGGCGGCTGCGGAACCTAAAGCTCGATCAACCCATGAATCGTCTGGTCATTGCCCGATGGCATCCGCTTTACTGAAGTGGATCTCTCGAGCGTTAGGCGCGGAGGCATGGTGTCCGAGACAACTTCGCTGTATCGACGGCTGGGTGGTTACGGCGTGATTGCGGCCGTCATCGACGACTTGTTCGCGGCATTGCGGGCCGACCCGGCGTTCGCGCGTTTCGCATCGGGCCGAAGCTTGGATTCCCATATGCGCGCCCGGCAGCTGCTGGTCGACCAGATGTGTGAGCTCAGCGGTGGACCCTGCTACTACATCGGGCGCGATATGAGGACCGCCCACGACGGCCTGGCCATCTCCGGAGCCGAATGGCGCGCCAACATGAGGTACGCCGACGCCGCACTGATGAAGAACGGCGTTGCAGAGCTCGAAAGAGCCGAGTTCCTGGCACTTTTCGAGCGCTACCGCAGCGAGATCGTCGAAACCGGCTAAACCGGAGGCACCTCGGAGGATGGCGGAGCGAAGCCCCACTTGTCCGGGTTCTTCGGTGAGTACACCACGGGAATCAGCTGCCCCATGGTCGGCCACGCGGAGACGTCGACCGCCATGCGCTGATACACCACATGCTCGTTGACCGTCGGTCCGTTGATGACGCCGGTGATCGTGACGAACTGCTCCCCTTCGGCGTCGGGACGCGGACTGACGCCCGTTACCAGCAGCGTCCCCGACACGGCATCGGGCCCCATCCCGCGACGTCGCATGATCCGCGGGGCCAGCAGCAACACCAGCACACCCACGAGCAACAGGAGTATCCCGAATTCCCACACACGACCATGGTAGGACTGCTGCCATGAGCGAAGCTTGCGAGCGAATCATGGAACTGCAATGCGGGGGCCGAGCCTGCGAGGCGACCGCATGAGCACCCCCGCAGATGACCTGACCCTGGCACTCGCGTTGGCCGATCAGGCCGACGCCCTGACCATGGCCCGATTCGGCGCGCTGGACCTGCGCGTCGAAACCAAGCCGGACCTCACCCCTGTCACCGACGCCGACCGCGGTGCCGAGGAATCACTGCGCGCGACGCTGGCCGACGCGCGACCCGACGACTCCGTGTTCGGCGAAGAGTTCGGTGGCACAACGACATTGACCGGCCGGCAATGGGTCCTCGACCCGATCGACGGCACCAAGAACTTCGTCCGCGGGGTGCCGGTGTGGTGCACGTTGATCGCCCTCCTGGAAGACGGCAGACCGACCGTCGGCGTCGTCAGCGCACCGGCCCTGGCGCGCCGCTGGTGGGCCGGTGCGGGCCAGGGCGCGTTCGGCTCCTTCGCCGGGCAGACCCGCAAGCTCGCCGTCTCCGGGATCAGCGACCTGGCCTCGGCAAGCCTGTCGTATTCCGATCTGACCACCGGCTGGGAAGACCGCCGGGACCGCTTCGTCGACCTGACCGACGCCGTGTGGCGGGTGCGCGCCTACGGGGACTTCTGGTCCTACTGCATGGTCGCCGAGGGCGCCGTCGACATCGCGTGCGAGCCCGAGGTGAAGCTGTGGGACATCGCCCCGCTCGACATCCTCATCCGCGAAGCCGGAGGGACGTTCACCAGCATCGATGGCACTGACGGGCCACACGGCGGCAGTGCGCTGGCAACCAACGGACAGCTGCATGCGGAGGTGCTCAACAGGCTGTCGGTGGACTGAGCCGACCCGTGTGACGGGTGTGAAGTTGGTTACAACGGCACCGTACCTTACTCCGGAGTAAGATACGGTCATGGCGTCGCCACTCCCAACTAGAGGCAGCTGACATGACCAACACTTTGCCGTCCAAGAACGGCTCTGCACCCCGTCCCCAGCGGTCCGACCGGCCCAGTGCCGTGGGGCTGCACAAGCACAAGCGGACCGCGACCGACATCGGGTTGGCGCTGATCACGCCGATCGTCGGCCAGGAGTTCCTGGATCGCTACGGATTGCGCGACCCGCTCAACCGCGGCCTGAAATACGGTGTGAAGCAAGTATTTTCCACCGCAGGCGCGGCCACCCGACAGTTCAAGCGGGTCCAGGGCGTCGGTAAGTCCCCCACCCGGCTCAAGACCAGCGGCGCCGACTACTTCGACCTGACGCCCAACGACGACCAGAAGATGATCGTCGAGACCGTCAACGAGTTCGCCGAAGAGATCCTGCGGCCCGCGGCCCACGACGCCGACGAAGCCGCCAAGTATCCGGCCGACCTGATCGCCAAGGCCGCTGAGCTGGGCATCACCGCGGTCAACGTCCCGGAGGACTTCGACGGCATCGCCGAGCACCGCAGCACGGTCACCAATGCACTGGTCGCCGAGGCGCTGGCCTACGGCGACATGGGCCTGGCCCTGCCGATCCTGGCGCCCGGTGGCGTCGCGGCCGCACTGACCCATTGGGGCAGCGCGGACCAGCAGGCCACCTATCTCAAGGAATTCGCGAGCGAGAACGTGCCACAGGGATGTGTGGCAATCGCCGAACCGCACGCACTGTTCGACCCCACCGCGCTCAAGACCACCGCGGTCCGCACCCCCAGCGGCTACCGCCTGTCCGGCGTGAAGTCTCTGGTGCCTGCGGCCGCCGACGCCGAATTGTTCATCGTCGCAGCACAACTGAACGGCAAACCGGCGCTCTTCATCGTCGAGGCGGCATCGGCCGGACTCACCGTCAAGGCCGATCCCAGCATGGGTATCCGCGCGGCCGCGCTCGGTCAGGTCGAACTCGACAACGTGACCGTGCCGCTGAGTGCGCGGCTCGGCGAGGACGCCGCCACCGACGCGGATTACTCAGAGGCGATCGCACTCTCGCGGCTCGGCTGGGCCGCACTCGCGGTCGGCACATCGCACGCCGTGCTGGACTACGTGATCCCCTACATCAAGGAACGCCACGCCTTCGGCGAACCGATCGCCCACCGCCAGTCGGTGGCGTTCATGACCGCCAACATCGCCATCGAACTCGACGGTCTGCGGCTCATCACCTGGCGCGGTGCGGCTCGTGCCGAACAGGGCCTGCCGTTCGCCCGCGAGGCCGCACTGGCCAAGAAGCTCGGCGCCGACAAGGGCATGCAGATCGGCCTCGACGGCGTCCAGCTGCTCGGCGGCCACGGCTACACCAAGGAACACCCGGTCGAGCGCTGGTACCGCGATCTGCGGGCCATCGGCGTCGCCGAAGGTGTCGTAGTCCTCTAAGCGGTCCTCCAAGCGAAAGACACATCATGGCAATCAATTTGGAAATGCCCCGCAAGCTGCAGGCGGTCATCGAGAAGGGCCACCAGGGCGCCGCGGAGATGCTTCGGCCCATCTCGCGTAAGTACGACCTGGCCGAGCACGCCTACCCCGTCGAACTCGACACCCTGGCCAACCTGTTCGAGGGCATCTCGAGCGCCAAGACCATCTCGTTCGCCGGCGCCGAGGCCTTCCGTGACGACGCCAACGGCGAGGCCCAGAAGACCACGGTCAACGGCGCCAACATGTCGGCTCTGCTCAACGCCCTCGAAATCAGCTGGGGCGACGTGGCATTGCTGTTGTCGGTACCGCGTCAAGGCCTGGGCAACGCCGCCATCTCGTCGGTCGCCACCCCTGAGCAGCTGGAGCGGCTGGGCAAGGACGTGTGGGCCGCGATGGCCATCACCGAGCCGGGCTTCGGCTCGGACTCGGCCGCGGTGACCACCACCGCTGTGCTCGACGGCGACGAGTACGTGATCAACGGCGAGAAGATCTTCGTCACCGCGGGTTCGCGGGCCACCCACATCGTGGTGTGGGCGACGTTGGACAAGTCGCTGGGTCGCGCGGCCATCAAGTCGTTCATCGTGCCGCGCGAACACCCCGGCGTCACCGTCGAGCGCCTCGAGCACAAGCTCGGCATCAAGGCCTCCGACACCGCGGTGATCCGCTTCGAGAACGCCCGCATCCCCAAGGACAACCTGCTGGGCAATCCGGAGATCCACGTGGAGAAGGGTTTTGCGGGGGTCATGGAGACCTTCGACAACACCCGGCCCATTGTGGCGGCCATGGCCGTGGGTATCGCCCGGGCTGCCCTGGAGGACCTGCGGGCCATCCTCACCGATGCCGGCGTGGAGATCTCCTACGACAAGCCCGCGCACGCACAGAGTGCCCCCGCCGCGGAGTTCCTCCGCATGGAAGCCGACTGGGAGGCCGGCTATCTGTTGACCGTGCGCTCGGCGTGGCAGGCCGACAACAGCATCCCGAACTCCAAAGAGGCCTCGATGGGTAAGGCCAAGGCTGCGCGAGTGGCCAGCGATATCACCCTCAAGGCCGTCGAGATGGCCGGAACCGTCGGCTATTCCGAGCAGACCCTGCTGGAGAAATGGGCCCGCGATTCCAAGATCCTCGACATCTTCGAGGGCACGCAGCAGATTCAGCAGCTGGTGGTGGCCCGCCGCCTGCTGGGCCTGTCCTCGGCCGAGCTGAAGTAGCGGTTCGCTAGAGAATCCTCCCGCCGAGCAAGACGCGAAAGTACCCGGTTTCCATTGGAAACCGGGTACTTTCGCGTCTCAGTGTCATTGTGAGGGGGCCGTGCTGCGGGTGTGTCGAGGTGACTGATACCGCGTGCTGCTCGGCCAATAAGGGTGAGCGCCACGCGTTTCAGCGGACGGGCGGTGGTGCGGGTCGCCGGCGGCTTCTGACCCCGTGGAACACGAAATCGCCCAGAACACCGAAGTGTTCTCGGCGATTTTCCGTTATCGCGTGGGCTTAGCCCAGGACCCGCTGCAGGTCCGGAACCATGGCCTGCAGTTCCCGGGCCCAGTAAGCCCAGTTGTGCGTGCCGTTGTCCGGGAAGTTGAACACCGCGTTGTTACCGCCGGCGGCGAGGTAGTTGTCGCGGAAGGTCTCGTTGGTGCGGATGGTCAGGCCCTCCAGGAAGGTTGCGGGCAGATCGCCGCCACCGAGCTCGTTGGGCTGGCCGTTGCCGCAGTACACCCACAGCCGGGTGTTGTTGGCGACGAGCCGGGGGATCTGCACCATCGGGTCGTTGCGCTTCCAGGCGCTGTTGGGATCTTCCGTCGGACCCCACATGTCGTTGGCCTTGTAGCCACCGGCGTCACCCATGGAGATGTTGATCAGGAACGGCCACATCCCCTCGGACGGGTTCAGGAAGCCCGACAGTGAAGCCGCGTACTTGAACTGATCCGGGTGGTAGGCGGCGAGGATCATCGAGGCCGAGCCGGCCATCGAGAGACCGACCGCGGCGTTGCCGGTTGCGGCGATGCCACGATTGGCGGCCAGCCACTGGGGCAGCTCGCTGGTCAGGAAGGTCTCCCACTTGTAGGTGACGCAGCCCGACTTGCCACATGCCGGCGAGTACCAGTCGCTGTAGAAGCTGGACTGACCACCGACGGGCATGACCACCGACAGGCCGGTGTTCAGGAACATCTCGAACGCGTTGGTGTTGATGTCCCAACCGTTGTAGTCGTCCTGGGCACGCAGGCCGTCGAGGAGGTAGACCGAGTGCGAGCCCTGTCCGCCGCTCTGGAACTGAATCTTGATGTCGCGGCCCATCGACGGCGACGGGACCATCAGGTACTCCACCGGCAGACCGGGCCGGGAGAACGCTCCCGCGGTCGCCGATCCGCCGGCCACGCCGATCAAGCCAGGCAGCAGCAGTGCTGCCATGGCCGCCACCGTAAATCGGCGCGCCCAATGGCCACGAATCTTGTCAATGAAGGTCATACTGCGAATCCGTCCATCTTCCGGTCAACTACGCCTGTACTGCGCGATCAAGGATCACCCAGCGACACGCAACGAAGGATCGCTGCATTGTCGCGCCCGCTCGGCTGAGCCCGGTGCATCAGGAGAGCGGACCGAGAAATTTCAGTTGTTGCGCCCTTGAGTAAATCATGAGGCCGCGATGAGAGAAAACCGACAGCCCGTTACGGCGCGGCACAACTCGGCTCAGCAAAAAATGACACGACCTTTGTCTTCACGCTCCATTGAGGCGTGCTACCAGCCGAAATAGCGGTTGGTCTCCCCTTGTGCAGACCACATGCAGTGGGTGCCGACACCAATCTGTGCACAACCAGTGTCCGGAGGGTTATCCGATCGTCGCCGAGCAGATTCCAAGGACGTCATTCAAATGACCATACTAAAAAGTATGGTAACTTTTCGGCCATGCCGACACTGCCACGTGCGGAATCCGTCATCACCGACGAATTCGTCGCCCGGCTGGGTGAGCGCGCGGCGGAGGCAGAGGGGTTGCGGCGGCTCCCGGACGCCACGGTGGCCGACCTGACGGCCACCGGTTTCACCGAATTACTGGTGCCCACCCGGTACGCCGGTCACGAGGCGGATTTCGCGGCCATCCTGGACCCGGTCCGCCGGATGGCCCACGGCTGCACGTCGAGCGCGTGGACCATCGGCTTCTACACGCTGCACAACTGGATGCTGGCCCTGTTCGGCGAGCAAGCCCAGGAGGAGGCCTACGCAACCCGACCGTTCCTGGCTCCGGCTCCGTTGGCACCCACTGGCCGCGGACTGCCTGCGCCGGGTGGCGTGCGACTGTCGGGTCGGTGGTCGTGGGCCACCGGCGTGATGCACGGCAACTGGATCATCGTCGCGGCGCTGTGCGGACCCGACGACGGCCTCTACCCCGCCCTGGCTCTACTACCGATGCGCGACGTCACCGTCGTGGACGTCTGGCACACCGACGGCATGCGGGCCACCGGATCCAACGACGTGGTGGCCACCGACGCGTTCGTGCCCGAGCATCGGCTGGTCAAGGTGACCGACATCTATGCAGGCACTGCGCCCGGCGCCGGTCTGCACGACAGCCCGACCTATCGCTGGCCGATGGTGCCTGCCCTGGCGCTGCTGGCAGCGATGCCCGCGCTGGGCAGCGCCGAACGCGTCACCGAGATATACGCGCACCGGCTCGCTGAGCGCGTGCTGCCGTACGAGGGCGTCATGCAGAAAGACAAGCCGATCGCACAGGCCCATCTGTCCGGTGCACAGGTCCGGCTACGCGCTCTGCGCGGACTGCTCGCCGACACCGTCGGCCAGATCGAGGGCATCGTGGCCGCCGGAGACCCGGTCGACAAGCCTGTGCGAGCCCAGGCCCGCCTGGCCGCGGCGCACATCGTCGCTGAGTCACGCGCCGTCATCACGGAGCTGCTGGGCGCCGGTGGTGCCAGCATCCATTTCCTGTCCAGCCCCCTGCAGCGGTTCAAGCGTGACGTCGACGTTCTGGCCGGGCACGTGGTGTTCGACTACGACACCAGCCGCGAACTGGCGGGCGCACTCGCGCTGGGTATGAAGATCCCCCGCACGGCGATGATCTGATCGCTCACCGCCGCGGCGGCCGGGGCCCTGGCCGCGACGGCGGCGCCACCCGCGGGCGGAAGGGGCGGGTGGGCGGTTCCACTCGTGGCTCCGCCGATGGCGCGCGGAGGCGGGTTGTCGGCGGCACGGCGGCCGGCCTGCGCGACGGGCCCAATTTCATCGGCCTGGTCTCGTCGTGTGCGCGATCGCGCTCCATGAGCACGCCTCGGGCAACGCGGTCGAGCGCACCTTGGACCTGCAGCCGATCCGGGCGGCCGTGGAAATCCGGGGATTGCGCGAGGCTCTCGGTAAGCCAGCTGGAGATGACGTTGCGGGCCGAGCTGATCTCCGCGGCGCCGGCCGGCGTCAATGAGAACTCGTGTCCCTCCCGCATCGCGAAACCGGTCGCGACCAGCCGGTCGAAGGCCGGCTCCAGAATCTGCCGCGGTACCCGTCGTTCATCGGCGATGTCGAGTAGGTTCGCGGCCCCGGTGGCCGCGGCGTATCTATAGATCTGGATCAGCGCCCACAGCTGCGCGGTATCCAGGCGGCTGCGCGGCGAATGCGCCAGGGCTTCGAGATCCACGCCATGACTGCGTTGCAGCAGCCGCCCGATGGCGACTTCGAGAACCTTCTCCGGCGGTTCGGTGGTCGGCATGGCGAAGCCCTCCCCCATGTCGGTGCTGCCACTGGCCGCGGTGTCGCGCAGCGGAACCTGCTTGAGGAAGAGCGCCAGCACGAATCCGACCACCGCGAACGGCGCCGCGAACAGGAAGACCCGAGTCAGCGAATCGGCGTAGGCATCGATGATCGGTGCCGCGATGGCGTGCGGCAGGCGGTGCAACACCTGTGGCGACGTCGCCGCGCCGGGCGGCGCGTGACTGGTGGCCATCGCCGACGGAAGCCGGTCGTCCAGGAAGTTCGCGAACAGCGATCCGAAGATAGCGGCCCCGAACGAGCTGCCGATCGTGCGGAAGAACGTCACGCCGGAGGTGGCCACGCCGAGGTCGCTGAAATCGACGGTGTTCTGCACCACCAGGATGAGCACCTGCATGCTCAGTCCTATCCCCGTGCCGAGGACGAGCAGGTCCAGGGACTGGATCAGCGTCGACGTGTCGGCGTCCATCCGGGACAACAGCACGAATCCGACCGCCATGATGGCCGTGCCGACAATCGGGAAGATCTTGTACTTGCCGGTGCGGCCGACGAGCACGCCACTGCCCAACGAGGTCACCAACAGGCCGGCAACCATAGGCAAGGTCCGAAGCCCAGATGCGGTGGCCGAGACCCCGTCGACGAACTGCATGTAGGTAGGCAGGAACGTCAGCGCACCCAGCATCGCGAACCCGACGACGAAGGACAGCACACAACAGACCGTGAAGACCGGGTTGGAGAACAACCGGATCGGCAGGACTGGTTCGGCGGCACGGCGCTCGACCATGACGAAGGCCGCCAGTGCCACCACCGATCCGATGAAGAGGCCGACGATGGTCGGCGAACCCCACGCGTAGGTCGTGCCGCCCCAACTGGTCGCCAGGGTCAGACCCGCGGCCCCGAGACCGACGAGCACGATGCCGGCGTAGTCGAGGACGGGTCTGGTGGTGCGTTCGAGGGCCGGGATCGCCACCGCCGCGATCGCAATGACGACGATCGCCACCGGGACATTGATCCAGAACGCCCACCGCCAACTGAGGTGGTCGGTGAACAGGCCTCCGAGCAGTGGGCCGACCACGGTGGTGACACCGAAGACCGCGCCGAGCGCGCCCTGATACCGGCCGCGCTCGCGAAGGGGAATCACCTCACCGATGACGGCGACGGCGGTCACCGTGATGGCACCGCCGCCGAGTCCCTGCAGCGCCCGTGACGCGACGAGCATCCCCATCGACTGCGCCGAACCGCACAGCACCGATCCCGCGAGGAACAGCACGATGGCGACCTGGAACACCTTCTTGCGGCCGAAGATGTCGCCCAGCTTGCCGACCACCGCCGTGACGATCGTCGAGGCGAGCAGATAGCTGGTGACCACCCAGGCCTGATGCCCGGCGCCGCCGAGATCGGCGACGACGGTCGGCAACGCAGTCGCGACGATCGTCTGGTCGAGAGCCGCCAACAGCATCCCGAGCACGACGGCCAGGAAGACGAAGTTGCGTTGCCGAAGGCTCGACGACGCGGCCGCAGCCGGGTCCGCCGCGTCAGTCGAGGCACGATCTGTCATGACTCGACCCGTGTTCACGTCTGTGCGGGAGTGCTCGCCAACTCGTCGGTGATCGCCTCACAGAACGCAGGCAGATCCTGCGGGGACCGGCTGGTGATCAGGTTGCCGTCGACACAGACCTGCTTATCGACGACCGTGGCTCCGGCGTTGCGGAGATCTGTGCGGATGCTCGGATAGCTGGTCAGTGTGCGGTTTCGAACGACGTCGGCTTCCACGAGGGTCCACGGTCCGTGGCAGATCGCCGCAACGGGCTTGCCCGAGCGGACAAAGTCACGGACGAACGCCACAGCGGATTCGTCCAGCCGCAACTTGTCCGGGTTGACGGTGCCCCCCGGCAGGATCAGCGCGTCGTAGTCGTCCACCTTCGCGTCGGCGACTTTGCGGTCCACCGGAAAGCTGCCTGCCGGTTCGAGATCGTGGTCGCGGGCCTGAATCTCGCCCGATTTGAGTGACAGGAGGTCGACGCGGCCGCCGGCGTTCTCGACCGCGGTGCGGGGCTGCTCGAGTTCGATGCGCTCCACGCCGTCGGCGGCCAGAATGCCGATCCGGCGGCCCTGTAGTTCTTTGGGCACGTGAGTCCTTTCGTCCTGCGCGGTGTCACCGGCGAGATCGCCTGTGCGCCGCGCTGATACGGGTTACAGCGGGAAGGAAGTCGCGGAATCAACTTCGGCGAAAGGCGTCCACGACTTCCTCCGTGGGAGCTGGCTACCCCGCGGAAAGGACACTGAAACGCCGCGCCGCCAACCCTTGCACACCCCCAGAACAAAAAGTAAAGTCACTTTCAGTTTTCGTCGCACCCCCTAGGGAGCCTGGTATGGAATCCTTCGTCCACCTGCGCAAAGGCAAGACCCCGAAGCGCATACACGCCGACCTCGACGGCCTCAAGGACGACGAACTCGGGCGCGGCGGTTTCGTCGGGCGCACCGCGAACATGTACCGGCGCAACGACCCCACGGCCTACCGCACCGTGGGCCCGCTGCGCCCCACCGACGTGCTGTCCTCGGAGCTCAAGCCCGCCGATGCGACCGATGCGCAGGGCGGTCCACTGCTGATGTTCTCCAATGCCGATTGCCAGGTGCTGCTGAGCCGGCGCAGCGAGGCGATGCCCTTCTTCGTCCGCTACGTCGACGGCGACCTGCTGCTGTTCGCGCACAAAGGATCCGGGCTGCTGGAGACCGAGTTCGGCCCGCTGCGCTATCGCGAGGGCGACTGGGTGTACATCCCGAAGGCGTGCACGTTCCGCCAGGTGCCGGACACCGAAAGCACATGGCTGATGATCCAGGCGACCGACGATTTCCGCGTGCCGCCCGCCGGCACGCTCGGTCGGCACTTCCCGTTCGACCCTGCGCAGGTGACGATCCCGGAACCGTGCCCGATCGACGACGACGGCAGAGCCGAGTACGAGGTCCGGCTGATCCACTCCCCAATCGACGGGGTTGCCACGACCTCTCTTATTCACCAACATCATCCGCTCGATGTGGAGGGCTGGCGCGGTGACAACTTTCCGTTCACCTTCAACATCGAGGACTACACCGTCATCACGTCCGAAAGTGTGCATCTGCCGCCCACGGTGCATCTGTTCATGCAGGCCACCGGGGTGTATGTGATGAACTTCCTGCCCAAGCCCGCCGAGAGCGTGCCCGGCACCGAACGCACCCCCTGGTATCACCGCAATGTGGATTACGACGAGATCGCGTTCTTCCACGCAGGCTCGCTTTACGGCATCCCAATGCCACCCGGCCTGATTTCCCATGCGCCGCAAGGGGTTCACCACGGCGCACCGGAGAAGGCACGGGAGCGGGCGCGGCGCAAGTTCGACGAATACGACCGGGTCGATTGGTCGGTGATCGCCATCGACACCCGGCGCCGGTTGGTGCCGTCCGCCGAAATCCTTGGCAACGACCTCGGGCAGCACTGATGAGCGCTTGCGCGAAGAAGAGAGAGCACTGATGAGCGCTTGCGCGAAGAAGAGAGAGCACTGATGAGCGCTTGCGCGAAGAAGAGAGAGCACTGATGAGTACTGTTGAAGCAACCGTGGTGAAGCACGACTACGACCGCATCCCGTATCTGGTTGCCTACCAGAACAATTCGGCGGTCCGCGACGTGTACGGCGGTGTCGCGGAGCTCGTGGTGCTGGAGAGCTATCTGCTGAAACCGAAGGACAAGCCGAGCGACACCGTGCTGGTGTTCATGCACCCGATCGGCGGCGGCGCCTATCTGCCGATGATCAACGCGCTGGCCCGCGCCGGACATCACGTCATCTACTGCAACAGCCGCTTCCGTGGCACCGACTCCGCACTGCTGATGGAGAAGGTCGTCGAGGATCTCGGCGAATGCATAAAGGACGCCAAGAACCGCTTGGGGTACTCGAAAGTCGTCCTCGCCGGCTGGAGCGGTGGCGGATCGCTGTCGGTGTTCTACCAGCAGCAGGCCCAGAACCCGACGGTGACGGCCAGCCCGTCCGGGGACGGCCCCGACCTGACGACGCTCGGCTTGATCCCTGCTGACGGCATCATGCTGCTGGCCGCGCACATCAGCAGGCACGGCACCATGACCGAGTGGATGGACGCCTCCATCCTCGACGAGAACGACCCGTCGAAGCGGGATCCCGAGCTGGATCTGTACAACCCGGACAACCCGAACCAGCCGCCGTACACAGCCGAGTTCCTCGAGCGCTATCACCAGGCGCAGATCGACCGCAACCGGCGAATCACCAGGTGGGTCAAAGAAAAGCTGGCTGAGCTGAAGGCGGCGGGCCGCCCGGATGACGAATTCGCATTCGTCGTGCACGGCACCATGGCCGACCCGCGCTGGCTCGATCCGACGGTCGATCCCAACGAACGCACCCCGGGACAGTGTTATCTGGGCGATCCTCAGGTGGTGAACATGAGCCCGGTCGGCCTGGCCCGATTCTGCACGCTGCGCAGCTGGCTGTCGCAATGGAGCTATGACGATGCCAACGGCGATGCGGTCACGGCAGGCCCGGACATCGCGGTGCCCGCGCTGGTCATCGGCAACCTCGCCGATGACGCCTGCACGCCCAGCCACACCCGCCGCCTGTACGAGGCGATCGGGCATCCGGACAAGGAGATGCACGAGATCCCCGGTGCCAACCACTACTACTCGGGTCCCGATCAGCGCGACAAGCTGCGCCACGCCGTCGGCGTGTGCACCGACTGGCTGCACCGGCACGGGTTCTCGCAATGAGTGAACTCCGGCGAGCGGACGCGACCGGGGCGTTGGACGGGATCAGGGTGCTCGAACTCGGCACCCTGATCTCAGGGCCGTTCGCAGGCAGGCTGCTGGGCGACATGGGCGCCGAGGTGATCAAGGTCGAGCTGCCCGGCAGCCCGGATCCCCTGCGCACCTGGGGCCAGGCCGAACTCGAGGGGCACCATTTCTTCTGGACGGTGCACGCGCGTAACAAGAAGGCCATCACCCTGGACCTGCGCACCGACCGGGGCCGGGAGCTGTTTCTGGATCTGGTCGACCGCTCCGACATCATCGTGGAGAACTTCCGGCCCGGCACGCTGGAGAAGTGGAACCTGGGCTACGACGTCCTGCGCGCACGCAACAAGGGCATCATCCTGGTGCGGGTGTCCGGGTACGGGCAGACCGGGCCGGACGCCGGTAAGGCCGGCTACGCCTCGGTCGCCGAGGCGGCCAGCGGGCTGCGGCATATGAACGGCTTTCCCGGCGGCCCTCCCCCGCGCCTGGCGCTGTCACTGGGCGACAGCCTCGCTGGGATGTTCGCCGCCCAGGGAGCGCTCGCGGCGCTGTACCGCCGCAGCGTCACGGGCGAAGGACAGGTGGTGGACACCGCGCTGACCGAATCGTGTTTGGCGATCCAAGAATCCACCATCCCGGACTACGACGCAGGCGGTGTGGTGCGCGGGCCGTCCGGTACGCGGCTTGAGGGTATCGCGCCGTCGAACATCTATCAGAGCGCCAACGGCAGCTGGGTGGTGATCGCCGCCAACCAGGACACTGTGTTCCGGAGGTTGTGCACAGCGATGGGCCGGCCTGAACTGGCCGCCGACGACCGGTTCGTCAATCACGTTGCGCGCGGGCGTAATCAAGACGAACTCGACAAGATCATCGGCGCGTGGGCGGCCGAACGCCAGCCCGCCGACATCATCGAGACGCTGTCGCAGGCCGGGGTGATCTCCGGACCCATCAACACGGTCGCCGAGGTGGTCGAGGACCCGCAACTGCGGGCCCGCGGCATGATCGCCGATCACTGGGACGAACGGATCGGGCGTAACGTCAAGGGCCCCGGCATCGTGCCGGTTCTGTCGGAATCGCCTGGCAGCATCCGCAACGCCGGACCGGCGCAGCCGGGTCAGCACAATGCCGAGGTGTACGGCGGGCTGCTCGGCCTCAGTGCCGACGAACTGGAGAAACTGCGCACCGAGGGGGTGCTGTGAACATGACCACCCATGTCGACATTCGCGAAGTCTGTCTGCGCGACGGTTTGCAGCTCGAGGATCCGATTCCGTTGGCGGCCAAGGTCACACTGCTGGAAGCCATCGTCGCCACCGGTGTTCGCGAGATCGAGGCGACGGCGTTCGTGTCTCCGTCCAAGGTGCCTGCCCTGGCCGACGCCCCCGAGTTCGCCGAAGCGTTGGCGGCGTTTCCGGACGTGGAGTTCTCGGCCCTGGTCGCGAGCCCCAACGGGGCCAAACGCGCCATCGCCTCCGGGCTGCGCTCCATCGAGTACGTAGTGTCCGCCTCCGATGCCCACAGTCAGGCCAACGTGGGCCGCACCACCGCCGAAGCCACTGCCGCCATCGCCGATGTCAGCCGGGTGGCACACGACAGCGACGCCGCTGTCGAGGTCATCGTCGCCACCGCGTGGGACTGCCCGTTCGACGGGCCGACCGCTCCGCAGCGGGTGATCGACATCGTCACCGCAGCAATCGAACTCGGCGTCGACCGCATCGCCATCGCCGACACCATCGGGACCACCACGCCGCGCCGGGTCACCTCGCTCATCGAGCAGATCCGCCCGATCGTCGGAACCATGCCCCTCGGTGCGCACTTCCACAACACCCGGGGCGCCGGACTGGCCAGCGCCTACGCCGCGGTGCAGGCCGGGGTGACCCGGCTCGATGCGTCGGTGGGCGGCCTCGGCGGCTGCCCGTTCGCTCCCGGCGCCACCGGCAACATCGCCACCGAGGACCTGGTGTACCTGTTGCGGGACAGCGATATCGATGTCGACGTCGACCTGACTGCCGCGATCGAGGCCGCCAAGGTGGCCCAGAACCTGGTCGGACACCGACTTCCCAGTGCGTTGCTGCGCGCGGGTGACCGGATCCGGAACTGACGGCGCCCGCATGACGCCCGCCGAATCCCTCACCGCCAAGGGCCGCCAGACCCGTGGAGCCATCGAGCTGGCGGCCCGGAAGCTGTTCGCCGAGCGGGGTTTTCACGGCACCACACTGGCCGATATCACCTCGGCGGCGGGGAAATCCGCGGCGGTGTTCTACCGGTACTTCGACGACAAGGAAGATCTGCTGGCCTCGCTGGCCGAATCGTTCCTACACGACATCGTCACCCCGTCGGGCATGAGTGTGCCGCTGCCGGGTTCCCCTCAGGACACCGACTACTTCACCACCGTGGTCACGGGGTACTGGAATCTGTTCAAGCAGAACATCGGCATCATGATCGCGGTGGCGCAACTCGGTGCCACGCAACCACGATTCGCCGAAGTACAGCATCAGTTCCGGCGTTTCGGCATGGACATGGTCGCCGAATCGGTACGTCACGCCGCCGCCCAGGGTTACGCGCAGGGCCTCAATCCCGAGCACATTGCCGCCGCGATCGCGCTGCTGTTCGAGAACTTCACCGTGGTGATCGTCGGTAACCCGGGATCCGAACTGCAGATCAGCGATGAGGACGCCATCACGACCCTGTCGACGATCTGGAAGAAGACTTTGTACGGCTTCTGAGTGCAGAAAGAGGGATAAGAGTGGATTTCACTCTACCAGAACACCTTCCAGGGCTGCTGGCCGAGATGGACGCCTTCATCGAGGCGGAGATCAAACCACTCGAACAGCAGCACATGCAGTACTTCGACCGGCGCCGCGAGTTCGCCCGCACCGATCTGGACAACGGTGGGGTCCCTGCCCGCGAGTGGGAGGACCTGCTCGACGAGATGCGCCGACGCGCGGATGCGGCCGGCTGGCTGCGCTACGGGTTGCCCGGTGAGTTCGGCGGCCGCGACGGTACGAACCTGGACATGGCTGTGATCCGGGAACACCTGGCGCACAAGGGACTCGGCCTGCACAACGATCTCCAGGACGAGTCATCGATCGTCGGCAACTTCCCACAGGTCATCATGATGAGCCGGTTCGGCACCGAGGCCCAGAAGAAGGAATGGGTCGAGGCGATGATCACCGGCGAGCGGTCGATGGCGTTCGGACTCACCGAACCCGACCATGGCAGCGACGCGACCTGGCTGGAGACCTCCGCGGTCAAGGACGGCGACGGCTGGGTGATCAACGGCGCCAAGCGCTGGAACACCGGGGTGCACCGCGCCACGCACGACCTGATCTTCGCGCGGACTTCCGGCGAACCCGGGCAAGCGGTGGGTATTACAGCATTTCTGGTGCCGACTGACACACCGGGTTTCACCGTGCCGTACTACTGGTGGACTTTCAACATGCCCAGCGATCACGGCGAGGTCGTACTCAAAGACGTTCGGGTACCCGATGACGCGGTGCTCGGCGAGGTGGACCATGGCCTCGAAGTGGGGCAGACCTTCCTGCACGAGAACAGGATTCGCCAGTCGGCCAGCAGCCTGGGCGCCGCTCAGTACTGTATCGACCGCGCCGCGGCCTACGCCGGTGAGCGCATCGTCTTCGGTAAACCCCTGGCGGTCAACCAGGCCGTGCAGTGGCCGCTGGCCGAGCTACAGACCGAGGCGCAGATGGTGCGACTGCTGGTCTATTACGCCGCCTGGCATCTGGACCGGGATCACCACATGGAGGTCTCCGACAAGGTGTCGATGGCCAATTACCGCGCGAACCGGTTGGTGTGCGAGGCCGCCGACCGGGCCATGCAGATCCACGGCGGAATCGGCTACAGCCGCCATGAACCGTTCGAACACATTTACCGGCATCACCGCCGCTACCGGATCACCGAGGGAGCCGAGGAGATCCAGATCCGCCGCGTCGCGCAGCGCATGCTGAAGTTCGGGCGAAAGTGATCGACACCGCGGCCCTGGCCACAGTGTTGGCGCCCGAGCTGGGCGACGTGACCATCGCGGGCCTGCGCGAGCTGACCGGTGGCGCCAGTCGGACCACCTGGGCGTTCACTGCAGACGACCGGCGGCTGATCCTGCGCATCGGACCACCCGACGACGTGCACGCAGGCATGGAGTTGGAGGCCGCCGCGCTGCGCCGGGCGGCGGCCGCGGGCGCGCCCGTCCCGCATATCGTGGCGGCGTCCAATTCAGTTGAGCCGCTCGGTAGTCCGTTTCTCATCTGCGATTTTATCGATGGCGAGACCATCGTCCGCAAAATCGCCCGCACCCTGGACGACGCGTCGCGCCCGGCACTGCTGGCCCAGTGCGCACAGGCGCTCGCACAGATCCACCGCGCCGATGCGCACGGCATCGGCTTGACGCAATCCGACCCGCTCGCCGACTGGCGCGGGGAACTCGACCAAATGGGCGACACGACAGCCACATTCGAGTGGGCGTTCCGATGGCTGGAGCGCAACCGCCCGACGCCGACACGTCATGTGCTGGTACACGGCGACTTCCGGATGGGCAACCTGATCGTGGACTGCACCTCCGGAACAGCCAGGCTGGCGGCCGTATTGGATTGGGAGCTCACC
The DNA here is from genome assembly GCF_001665685.1 of Mycobacterium sp. 852013-50091_SCH5140682. Lineage (GTDB taxonomy): Bacteria > Actinomycetota > Actinomycetes > Mycobacteriales > Mycobacteriaceae > Mycobacterium. Next base: position 2,669 of record NZ_LZTB01000044.1, on the reverse strand, counting down.
CATATCGGCGAGGCCGCCGACGACGTGGCCTGGTTCTGCATTCGCGCCTGGCGATTCGGCGCACCGAAGGAGCTCGCCGCAGGTGGGTTGGGCAGTATCGACGAGTTCGTCTCGGCCTATCAGGCGGCCGGCGGCGCCCCCGTCGACCCGGACACCCTGCACTGGTGGTTGGTGCTGGCAACCCTGCGCTGGGGAGTCATCTGCCGCTACCAGTACGAGCGGCACCGCAGCGGCCAGACGCGATCGGTGGAGCTGGCAGCGATCGGGCGCCGTGTCTGCGAAACCGAGTACGACCTGCTGACCCTGCTGGAGCGGACATGACCGGCCTGCATTACAAGCCGACGGCGGCCGAGCTGGTGGCGGCGGTCGCGGAGTTCCTGGAGACCGAGGTGCGCGACGGCACCGGGCCCGACGGTCGGCGCATCGACGTCGCAGCCCTCAGTTTCCACGCCCGCGTCGCCGCCAACGTTCTGCGCACGGTGGAACGTGAACTGCTCGACGACACCGCCGACGAGCCGTTGCAGGTGTTGCGGACGCTCGGATTCGGCGACGAAGCGGAACTGGCGGCAGCGATCCGCGCCGGCGACTGCGGCGACGAGGTCCTGCCGGCGCTGCATGCTCTGGTCCGGCACCGGCTCCGCGTGGCGCACCCCGGCTACGAACGGGAGTGAGCCGTTCAGAGTCGGCGCACCCGCGCCAAGAACGCGGGTTCGTCGACCATCGTGCCCACCGCGACCCCGAACGCCTCGGCATGCGCCTCCCCGACCACGCCGCGGTAGGTCGTGGTCTGTAGCGACTCGAGTTCCCAGCCGGTGCCGAACGCGGAGCGGATGGTGTCCTCACCGACCTGAGGACCGAAGCCCCGGCCTGCGTCGGAGAGCGCCAGCACGTACACGAGCCCACCGGGACGGCAGACGCTGTGGAGGCTGCGCACGTATGCAGCGCGGTCGGCGTCGTCGAAAATGTGAAACAGCGCGCTGTCGATGACCGTCCGATACGTCGACGTACCGGTGAGGCGGAGCGCGTCGCCCACGTCGAACCGCGCGTCGACGCCCCGGGTCGCGGCGTTCGCACGGGCCTGCTCGATGGCCCGAGGCGCGAAGTCCATGCCGAGGATGTCGTAACCCAACCTGGCCAAAAGGATGGTGTGCTCGCCGGCACCACACCCGATGTCGAGCACGGGACTGCCGATGCCGCCGGTGCGTTCGAGGTCGACGATCGCCGGTTGTGGCTCGCCGATCACCCAGGGGGCGGTGTTCGATGCGTACGCTTGGTCGAACCGGGACATGATCGGTGTTTCGTCCATGCCAGCCAGTGTTCAATCTCAATCGCACTTGAGGTCAATGGCGGTCCAGGAGATTGATCCCGCCCCCGGCCCACATCGTGATCAAGACATGACCCGACAACCCGATCAGCACGGAGGCGCCATGACGACCCTGCCGGACATTCTCGTAGATACCGCGGGCAGCTGGACGCTGGTCACGGACCGGTCCTCGGTGACATTCCGCAATAAGACCGCCTGGGGGCTCGCGACGGTCACGGGCCAGTTCTCCGAGTTCAGCGGCGACGGCGTCGTCGGGGAAACAGTCACCGGGCGGCTGGTGATTCGGGCCGCGTCGCTGCACACCGGCATCACTAAACGCGACAACCACCTGCGCTCGGCCGATTTCTTCGACGTCGACACCCACCCCGACATCGTGGTCGAGGTGACCGGATACGAGACCGCCGACACGGAACGGGCGCTACTGCGCGCGACGCTGACGGTCCGGGGCACCTCACAGCCCATCGAATTGCCCGTCGGCGTGCAGGTTCTCGAAGACGGCGCGGTACAGGTGTCGGGTGGCTGCACGGTGCATCGGCGCGAATTCGGGGTGTCGGGCAACATGCTCGGCATGGTCGGACCGAAGACCGACATCTCGGCAGACCTGGCGTTCGCCCGGGCCTGAACGCGCACAGTCGAATTCACCGACTTGCCCGGCGGGCGCGGGCTCAGCCAGTAGCATCGCCAACATGGTCGGCCCCGCGCCGCTGCGCATCCTCGTGTACAGCGACAATCCGCGCACCCGCGAGCAGGTGCGACTCGCGCTGGGCAAACGCATTCACCCGGAACTGCCCGAATTGGACTACGTCGACGTCGCGACCGCGCCGATGGTGATCGCACACATGGACGCGGGCGGATTCGACCTGGTCATCCTCGACGGCGAGGCCACCCCGGCCGGGGGCATGGGTATCGCCAAACAGCTCAAGGACGAGATCAACGACTGCCCGCCGATTCTGGTACTCACCGGACGGCCTGACGATGCCTGGCTGGCCCGCTGGTCACGCGCCGAGGCGGCCGTTCCGCACCCGATCGACCCTATCCGTTTGGGTGATGCGGTGGTGTCCTTGCTGCGCACCCCGGCAAGGTAATCCGAACGCGAATCAACCTGTAGCCGTTCGATATTCACAGCAGAGCGATATGCGCCGTGGTGCATCGGCGCGTTAGTAACCGATACTAATCAAAATGCGTGGCGCGGGCCGCAAAGCTCGCTAGGCTGTGGGTCAGCTCACATCGACACCGAGGGAGCGTTCACGCGGCATGAATCTGTACACGCCCATTCTGGTTCTCGGCGCGATCGCGGCTGTGTTCGCGGTCGGCTCGGTGGGCATCGCCCTCGTCATCGGGCCGC
>NZ_LZTB01000043.1 GCF_001665685.1 Mycobacterium sp. 852013-50091_SCH5140682 | reverse complement strand
ATCGGTGCGGCCGGGGTGTTGTTGCGGCGCAATGCCATCGTCATGTTCATGTGCGTGGAGCTGATGCTCAATGCGGCGAACCTGGCGTTCGTGACGTTCTCGCGCATGCACGGTCATCTCGACGGTCAGGTGGTGGCGTTCTTCACGATGGTCGTCGCCGCCTGCGAGGTGGTGATCGGCCTGGCCATCATCATGACCATCTTCCGCACCCGGCACTCGGCCTCGGTCGACGATGCCAGTCTGCTCAAACACTAAGGGCGCCATGACACTTCCTATATGGCTGTTGATCGCCCTGCCGGCCGCGGGGGCAGCGATCCTGCTGCTGGCCGGGCGCCGCTCGGACCGCTGGGGCCACCTGCTGGGGTGTGCCACGTCGATCGCCGCGTTCATCGTGGGCGCGGTGCTGTTCACCGCAATGCTGGGCCGCACGGGCGAAGCACGGGGTCTGCACGAAACCCTGTTCTCCTGGGTACCGGTGGCCGGACTACAGGTCGACTTCGGTCTGCAGCTCGATGCGCTGTCGGTGTGCTTCGTGCTGTTGATCACCGGCGTCGGCTCGCTGATCCACATCTACTCGATCGGGTACATGGCCGAAGACCCCGATCGCCGACGGTTTTTCGCCTACCTGAACCTGTTCTTGGCGGCCATGCTGCTGCTGGTGTTGGCGGACAACTACCTCGGGCTCTACGCCGGGTGGGAAGGTGTCGGCCTGGCCTCCTATCTGCTCATCGGGTTCTGGTCCTACAAGCCGTCGGCGGCGACCGCAGCCAAGAAGGCATTCGTCGTCAACCGTGTCGGCGACATGGGGCTGGCGATCGCGTTGATGATCATGTTCGCCTCCATCGGCTCCATCTCGTTCGCCGGCGTGTTCTCCGCCGCGCCGTCGGTGAGCCAGCCGGCGCTCACGGCCATCGGGCTGCTGCTGTTGCTGGGAGCGTGCGGCAAGTCCGCGCAGGTGCCCCTGCAATCCTGGTTGGGCGACGCGATGGAGGGCCCGACGCCGGTGTCGGCGCTGATCCACGCGGCCACCATGGTCACCGCGGGCGTGTACCTGATCGTGCGGTCCGGCCCCATCTTCGATCTGACCCCGGCCGCGCAGACCGGCGTCGTCATCGTCGGCGCGGTCACGCTGCTGTTCGGCGCGATCATCGGGTGCGCCAAGGACGACATCAAGAAAGCCCTCGCCGCCTCGACCATGAGCCAGATCGGCTACATGGTGCTCGCAGCCGGGCTCGGCCCGGCCGGATACGCCTTCGCGATCATGCACCTGCTCACCCACGGGTTCTTCAAAGCCGGGCTGTTCCTCGGTGCCGGCTCGGTCATGCACGCCATGAACGACGAGGTGAACATGCGCCGCTACGGCGGCCTGCGCAAGGCTCTACCGGTCACGTTCGCCACGTTCGGGCTGGGCTATCTCGCGATCATCGGCGTACCTCCACTGGCCGGCTTCTTCTCCAAGGACAGCATCATCGAAGCCGCGCTCGGCGCAGGCGGCGTCCGCGGCGTCATCCTCGGTGGCGCAGCCATTCTCGGCGCCGGGATCACCGCGTTCTACATGACCCGGGTGATGCTGATGACGTTCTTCGGCGAACCGCGTTGGGCGGACGCTGGGGCGAGCGAAGCGACGGGGAAGGCTGGAGCCCATCCCCACGAGGCACCGGCCGTCATGACCTGGCCGATGATCCTGCTCGCAGTCGGCTCGGTGGTCTCCGGCGGCGCCCTGGCCATCGGTGGGACGTTGTCACACTGGCTGGAACCTGTCGTGGGCAGCCATGAAGCCGAGCACGGTGTGCCCGCGTGGGTGGTGACCGTCGTGGTCTTGGCGGTGGTGGCGGTCGGCATCGCGATCGCCTACTGCATGTATGCGCGGGAACCCGTTCCCGAGCAGGTCCCCGCCGGATCGGCACTCACGGTAGCGGCCCGACGCGACCTTTACGGCGATGCGTTCAACGAGGCGGTGTTCATGCGAGGTGGGCAGACGTTGACCGCGGCCCTGGTCGAGGTCGACGACAAAGGGGTCGACGG
>NZ_LZTB01000042.1 GCF_001665685.1 Mycobacterium sp. 852013-50091_SCH5140682 | reverse complement strand
GCACCCCCGCCACCCGGGCCCGTCGAACTATACGAAAGCGCGACCGAACTACAGGTCGCGATCACACTCGCCCGCTGCGCACCCGCCGCCTAGTCAGCCCTGATCGGTGCGCTGCGTCAACCGCACGCTGTTGCCGGACGGATCACGGAAGCCCGAGTCGATGCCGTAGGGCATCTGATGCGGCGCCTCGGTGAATTCGACTCCACGCGCGGTCAATTCCTCGTAGCTGGCGTGCGCGTCGTTGGTGGTGAGAAAGACCGTCCCGGCGAAGCCCTTGGCCGTCAGATCCAGCACCTGCTTGTGCGTGGCTTCGTCCATCATCGGCTCGCCGGGAACCGCCATCAGCACGATGCTCACGTCGTCCTGCCCGGGCGGGCCGACCGTGAGCCACCGGAACGCGCCCATCTCTTCGGGGAACGAAACGTCCTCGCGCACTTCCATACCGACCTGGTCGGTCCAGAACTTCAGGGCGACTTCCTGGTCGTGAACCCACAGGTGTGTACAAGCAATTTTCATCATGGGCCCGACGCTACGGGCGCCGATCCTCGCCCGTCTTCTTCCGGTGTGCTGTTTGTCCTCCTCGCGTGCGGTGTGCTGTTTGTCCTCCGCCCCACCGGCAACCGCCGGGTGTCCCGCGCCAGGATGCAACTGGGCACCGGGGCGCGCAGCAGAGCCGATGGCAGACTCGCCCGGTAGGCGGCCGGCGGCTTCCCGTACACCCGGGCGAAGCTGCTGGTGAAGGACCCGACACTCTGCAGCCCGACCATCACGCAGATGTCGGCGACCGAGCGATCGGTGTTGCGCAGCAGTGCCGCGGCCCGTTCGAGCCGGCGCGACTGCAGATAGGCCCGCGGTGACTCACCAAAGGTCCGGGTGAACATTCGCGAGAAATGCGCGCGCGACAGTCCGGCAGCAGCGGCAAGGTCGTCGACGGTGATCGGATCGGCGTAACGGGCGTCGGCCAGGTCTTTTGCCCGCTGCAGATAACGGGCCGGTGGTACCCGCGGCATGGTTTGAGGGTACGGTGATCTGCGCGAACGAGTTGGCCAGGCGGCCGCGGCACCACTAGGTGTCGAGGAAAGTCCGGACTTCACAGAGCAGGGTGATTGCTAACGGCAATCCGAGGTGACTCGCGGGAAAGTGCCACAGAAAACAGACCGCCAGCAATGGTAAGGGTGAAACGGTGCGGTAAGAGCGCACCAGCATCCCGGGTGACCGGGGTGGCTAGGCAAACCCCACCCGAAGCAAGGCCAAGAAGGCCGCAACCTGGTTGCGGCCGCGCAGGCGTTTGAGGGTTGCTCGCCCGAGCCTGCGGGTAGGCCGCTTGAGGCACCCGGCAACGGTGTGTCCAGATGGATGGTCGCCACCGGCACTCCTGGCAACGGGAGAGCCGGGACAGAATCCGGCTTACCGGCCAACTCGTTCGCCCACTAGTGGCTCTTGTGGACCGCCTTGTCGAGCCGCTTGAGTGCATCGTCGAGCTGCGCGCGTGACTGCTGCGCGACGTCGTCCTCCAGTTGGTAGAGCAGCCCGTAGGTGAAGGTGTCCTCACCGGCGGTGTGCGCGGCCTCGGCCTGCGCACTGAGGTGGGTGCGGCTGACCACGCTGTCCTGGTGGTCGCCCAGCAGCGTCTGGATGCTCTTGGCGCGCTCCGACACTTTGGCGTCTCCGGTCGCCGCCGCCGTGTAGCGAAGCCGCTTGGCGCCCTTGCGAATGCGGTGCAGTGCCTCGTCGTGGTCGTCGTGCGCGGGGTCGGCAGCCTCGGCAGCCGCCTTGGCGGCCTTGCGAACTCGCTTGTAGGCCGAGTTGATGGTCAGCGGCGCACGCTCTTCGCCGGCCTCGGTGGGCGGCTCGGCGACCACGAGCTGCTCCAAGGCGTCGAGCAGATGGAAGTAGCGCTGGGAGCGCATCGCCAGCAGCGCGCGTTTCCACCCTGCGGCGTACCGGCGGTTGGCGCCGTCCACCAGCCGCTCGCGCACCGGGCCCCGCACGAGCCCGGCAGGCAGCGAGTCGAGGGCACGCTGATAGCGCTCGGCCAGCACTTCGGCGTCCCGTGCCACGCCGAGCACCGCGGCCAGTGTGCGCAGCTCATCGAGGATCCAGCCGTCGTCGGCGAGGCCGAACGCGTCCTTGGATTCCTGCAGCAGGCTGCGGATCTTGCGGGTCGTCACCCGCATCTGATGCACCGAATCGTAGGCGTCGGCGCGGACAGCGCGATCCCACACCAGCAGCTGGTCGATCTGCTCGGCGATGGCGCGATGGATCGGGTCCGCCGGAGCAGCCGGGGCCTCTGCGGCCTCGCCTGCCGTGTCCAAGACCCGGGCCAGCTTCGAGCCGTGATCCGCAGGCGTCGCTCCCGCGTCGAACAGACGGTTGGCCAGCCGGTCCATCAGGTCGGGCGCGGGCTGCGCAAGCAGCTCGAGTTCCCATTCGCGCCACTGCTGTTCGTCACCGCCTTCGGCCGAAGCGGTGACCTGGTCGTCGCAGAACTCGGCGAGCGCCGTGCCGTCCTGCCCGTAGAGCACATCGATGTTGCGCCGATTGGTGATCCGCGCGACCGGCGACAATGTCTTGTCGCGAACGATCGCGAGCACGATGTCGCGCAACTCCTCGGGGATCGTGTCGTTGGAAAGCCCGAGCGGAGAATGCACCTCGGTGCGGGCGTCCGGGCCTGCGGGCAGCTTCAGATGCCAACCCGCGTCGGTGCCTCCGGTGCGGCGGCGCAGCGTGATGCGGTGGGCAGCCAGATCCCGGTTCGGCGTGTCGAAATACACAGCGTCAAGCAGTTGTTCGGGCGCCCGCTCGACCCGCGCGACAGCCGCCAACCCCGCGAACGATGGGGCGACGGTGGACTCGGTGACCTCGAACTTCCGCTCGACCTCGGTGTGCCGGGTCGGTTTCTTGGGCGCCATATTCACCTTCGCTGTACACCGGAATCGGATGCCATAAGCCTGCCATATCGCGGTGTTTGCGCCGAAGCCCGCTGCGTTTGCGGCGACCCGGCGGCGCCCGGTGCCACAATGTGCCGATGAGCACCGCGGCCATGGGCGGCTCCGGACGTGGCCGCCCTCGGCTCGAGCAGCCGCGGCGGCCCGGTCGGACTGCGCGCGAGGAGATCCTCGACGCGGCGGCGGAACTGTTCACCAACCACGGCTACGGCAGCACGCCCACTCGCCGGATCGCCGATGCGGTCGGGGTGCGGCAAGCCTCGCTCTACCACCATTTCGCGACCAAGGACGACATCCTCGACGCGTTGCTGGCCGGCACGGTGGACGAGCCCTTGCAGCTGGCCGCCGATCTGCTGGGGGAGCCGGGACCGGCGGCGCCGCGCCTGCACACCCTGGTGGTCGCCGATGCCATGCAGCTCTGTGGTGGTCGCTGGAACCTGGGGGCGCTGTACCTGTTGCCCGAGTTGCGCAGCGACCGGTTCGAGCCGTTCCGGCGCCGTCGCGCCGAACTGCGTGAGCGCTACCGGACGTTGTCGGCCGCGGTGATCGCCGAATGCGATGGGCCGGCCGACGCCGCCGACCTGCCGTTCCGTCTGGTCGAGTCGGCGATCAACAGCCGTTCCGACGACGGCGAGGCGCCGCCGGGGCAGCCGTGGGTGATCGGCGCCGGGGCCTTGCGAGTGCTGGGTTTCACGGGCGAGAACACGGCGCTGGTCGAGTGCACAGCGGCCCGGCTCGGGGTGCAGGCCCCGGCCCGATAGAGTCACGGTCCGTGACCGAATCCTCCTACGACGCCATCACGTTCGAGCTGTCAGGTGCCGTCGCCCGCATCACGCTGAACCGCCCGGACGCCGCGAATGGCATGAACGACACCATGACTCGCGAGCTCGCCGATGCGGCACGGCGCTGTGATCGGGCCGGCATCAAAGCCGTGGTGCTCACGGGCGCCGGCCGGTTCTTCTGCGCCGGAGGCGATCTGAAGGCTTTCGCCACCGCACCATCGCGGGGCCGCTTCATCAAGGGCGTCGCAGATGACCTGCATCGTGCCATCGCGACTTTCGCACGGATGGACGCGGTGCTGATCACGGCTGTCAACGGCACCGCGGCAGGCGCAGGTTTCAGCATCGCGGTGACCGGCGACCTGGTTCTGGCAGCCGAATCGGCGTCGTTCACGATGGCCTACACCAAAGTGGGACTGAGCCCGGACGGCAGCGCGTCGTACTACCTGCCGCGGCTGGTCGGCATCCGCCGGGCGCAAGAACTCATGCTGACCAACCGCACGCTGTCGGCGGCGCAGGCCCAGGACTGGGGTTTGGTGACCGAGGTGGTCGCCGATGCCGAGCTGGCCGACCGGGCGACCGCCGTTGCCGGGCAGATGGCCGCCGGCTCGGCCGGCTCCGCCGGCGCGGTCAAGACGCTCTTGCTGTCGTCGCTGAAGAACAGCCTGGAGGAACAGATGGAGGCCGAAGGCCGCTTCATCGCCGCGCAAGCGGACTCGGCCGACGGGCGAGAAGGTGTCGATGCCTTCCTGGCCAAGCGCCGAGCCGAGTTCGCCTGAGCCGAATCAGAAGCTGTGCTCGTCGGCCGGGAACACCCCGGCCGCCACATCGTTCGCGTATTGCGTTGCGGCACGGTGTAGTTCGCCGCCCACATCGCCGAATCGCTTGACGAACTTGGCGGTCTTGCCGGTGGTGAGGCCCGCCATGTCCTGCCACACCAGCACCTGGGCGTCGCAGTTGGGTCCCGCACCGATGCCGACCGTGGGAATGGTCAGCTTGCCGGTGATCTGGGTGGTCAGTTCGGCGGGCACCATTTCCAGCACCACCGCGATGGCCCCGGCCTCGGCGACCGCGATCGCGTCGTGAATGGTCTGGTCGCCCGCGTCGCCGCGGCCCTGCACCCGGAATCCGCCGAGCCCGTTGACACTCTGCGGCGTGAACCCGATGTGAGCCACCACCGGAATGCCTGCCTGGGTCAGCGTCGCGATCTGCTCGGCCACCCGCTCGCCGCCCTCCAGTTTCACGGCCTGGGCGCCGGTCTCCTTCATGAACCGCGTCGCGGTTGCCAGCGCCTGGGCCGGGCTGCTCTCGTAGCTGCCGAACGGCAGGTCGGCGACCACCAATGCATGCGGTGCGCCCTTGACCACTGCTCGGGCCAGCGGGATCAGTTCGTCGATGGAGATCGGGAGGGTGGTGTCATATCCGTACACCACGTTGGCTGCGGAATCGCCGACCAGCAGCACCGGAATGCCCGCCTCGTCGAAGACCCGCGCGCTGGAGTAGTCGTAACAGGTGAGCATCGCCCATTTGTGGCCTTCGTTCTTCCACTTCTGGAGCGTAAGAGTGCGGACTTTGGTGCGGGGCTTGTCGTCGGCAGCACCATATACAGCTTGTTCAGACATCGTTGTCCCTTGTGACGGTCGGTTCGAAGCCTCGAGGCCGCTGTGCGGTCCCCGGGTTCGTCTGACGTTTGTCAGTCTGCCACCCGCGTCGACGAAGGTAAAAGGCGCGGCTGAGTGGATTTCCTCACAGTTGAGCCGGGCGGACATACGATCAGCGGCATGCAACGGCTCAGCGGACTCGACGCAAGCTTCCTCTACCTCGAAACGGCCGCCCAGCCGATGCACGTGTGCTCCATCCTCGAACTCGACACCTCGACCATGCCGGGTGGTTACACGTTCGACCGGCTGCGCGACGCACTTGCCTTGCGTATCAAGGCGATGCCGCAGTTCCGGGAGAAGCTCGCCGACAGCCGGCTGAACCTCGACCATCCGGTGTGGGTGGAGGACAAGGACTTTGACGTCGACCGGCATCTGCACCGCATCGGGCTACCCGCACCGGGCGGCCGGATCGAACTGTCCGAGATCTGCGGGCACATCGCGTCGCTGTCGCTGGACCGCAGCCGGCCGCTGTGGGAGATGTGGGTCATCGAGAACGTGGCGGGCACCGACGCGCACGCGGGTGGCCGGATCGCGGTGATGACCAAGGTGCACCACTCCGGTGTGGACGGTGTGACCGGGGCGAACCTGATGTCGCAGCTGTGCAGCACAGAACCGGACGCACCCGCACCGGAGCCGGTGGACGGAGTCGGCGACGCGTCAGAACTGGAGATCGCGCTCAGCGGCGCGCTGAAGTTCGTGACCCGGCCGCTCAAACTGGCCAACGTGCTGCCCACCACGGTGTCCTCGGTGGTCGACACGGTCAAGCGGGCCCGCGCCGGGCTGACCATGGCAGCACCCTTCGCCGCGCCAAAAACCCCGTTCAACGCCAACATCACCGGACACCGCAACATCGCCTTCGCCCAACTCGACCTCGAGGACATCAAGCTGGTGAAAAACCACTTCGACGTCAAGGTCAACGACGTCGTGATGGCACTGGTGTCCGGGGTGCTGCGCACGTTCCTCAGCGACCGCGGCGAGTTGCCGGACAGCTCGTTGGTGGCGATGGTGCCCGTATCGGTGCACGATCGCTCCGACCGGCCCGGCCGCAACCAGGTCTCCGGCATGTTCTCCACGCTGGAAACCCAGATCGAAGACCCGGTCGAACGGCTGCGCGCCATCGCTGCGGCGAATTCGGTTGCCAAACAACATAGTTCGGCGATCGGTGCGACACTGCTGCAGGACTGGACGCAGTTCGCCGCGCCTGCGGTGTTCGGCGTGGCCATGCGCGTCTACGCCGCCAGCCGGCTCTCGGGTGCCAAACCGGTGCACAACCTCGTCGTCTCCAACGTGCCCGGCCCGCAGGTGCCGCTCTATTTCCTGGGCTCGGAGGTCAAGGCCATGTACCCGCTGGGCCCGATCTTCCACGGCTCCGGGCTCAACATCACGGTCATGTCGCTGACCGGCTCGCTCGATGTCGGCATCGTGTCTTGCCCGGAATTGCTGCCCGACCTGTGGGACATGGCCGACGACTTCGTCGTGGCGCTCGACGAGCTGGTGCAGGCGGCAAAGTAGCGCTGCGAGTTGTCGACCAGTAGGCCCGGCCTGCGACGATCTGCCGTCATGGCAGCATGTGGTGCCATGAAGCTCAGGTTCTCCGTCGGTGCTCTGCTGGCGGTCGCGGTACTGGCGGTCGCGGGCTGTACCCAGGTGATCGACGGCCGAGCCCGGGTCGCGATGCCCAGGCCGGGCACGCCCGTGCAGTGGCTGCCGTGCGCGGCAGGGTCGGGGGACAACGTCAACATCCCGGCAGGGGCTGAATGCGGGCGCTTGTCGGTGCCGGTCGATTACAGCAAGCCCGACGGCGACGTCCTGCAGATCGCCATGATCCGGTTCCCGGCGACCGGCCAGAAGATCGGCTCGCTGGTGATCAACCCCGGCGGCCCCGGTGAATCGGGCGTCGAATCGGCGGTGTCGCTGGTGCCGAGCCTGCCCCAGTCGGTGCGGGAACGCTTCGACCTGGTGGGTTTCGACCCGCGCGGGGTGAACCTGTCGAACCCGGCGCTGTGGTGCAACTCCGATGAGGACAACGACCGGCTGCGCGCCGACCCGACGGTGGACTACACCCCCGAGGGCGTGGCCCACCTGGAAAACGAGACCAAGCTGTTCGTGCAGCGCTGCGTCGACAAGATGGGCGTCGACTTCCTGGCCAACGTCGGAACCAACAACGTCGCCAAGGATCTCGACGCCATCCGTGCCACGCTCGGCGACGACAAGCTGACGTACCTGGGGTACTCGTACGGGACCCGGATCGGCTCGGAATACGCCGAGCAGTTCCCGCAGCGGGTGCGCGCCATGATCCTCGACGGCGCGGTCGACCCCAACGCGGATCCGTTCGAAGCCGACATCCGGCAGGCCGCGGCGTTCCAGAAGGCGTTCGACGACTACGCCGCCGACTGCGCCAAGAGCCCGGACTGCCCGCTGGGCACCGATCCGGCCAAGGCCACCGATGTCTACAAGAGTCTGGTGTACCCGCTGGTCCAGAACCCCGCGAAGACCAAGGACCCGCGCGGACTCGGTTACAGCGACGCCATCGTCGGAACCATCCTGCCGCTCTACTCGCCGAACCTGTGGCGCCATCTCACCGATGCGCTGACCGGCATCAAGAACGGCAACGGCGATCTCATGCTGGCGCTTGCCGACCTGTACATGGGCCGGGATGCCAAGGGCCACTACAACAATTCGACCGACGCGCGGGTGGCGGTCAACTGTGTCGACGAGCCGGCGATCACCGACCGGGCCAAGGTCGTCGAGCAGGACCGCCGGCTGCGCGAGGTCGCGCCGTTCATGAGCTACGGCGAATTCACCGGGCATGCCCCACTGGGCACCTGCGCGTTCTGGCCGGTGAAGCCGACGAGCACCCCGCACAAGATCTCCGTCGCGGGATTGCCTCCGGTGCTTGTGGTTTCGACCACCAACGATCCCGCCACGCCGTACCAGGCGGGGGTGGATCTCGCCCAGCAACTCGGTGGCGGCCTGCTGACGTTCGAGGGCACCCAGCACACCGTGGTGTTCCAAGGCAACAAGTGCGTCGATGACATCGCCGCGACCTATCTGATCGACGTGAAGCTGCCCCCGCCGGACTCTCGCTGCTGATCTTCGCAGGCCGTTAGGTCACCTTCCGGTTGCCGACCGATCTCCGGTCGGTGTCGGCCGCAGTTCGCGGATCTGCGGTGTGCGAACATGTCAGCCGTGCGGTGGGTGGGAGCGGTGCTGACAGTGATGCTCGCGATGGCCTGCCCCGTCGCCAACGCGACGCCAGAAGGCGCGGCCGAGACGCCGTACGGACAGCCGCCGGTCTGGGGCAGCTGTGCAGCGTGGGTCGACACGTCGTCGGTTCCGACCGCTCAGTGCGGCACCGTGACGGTGCCGATCGACTGGAACGACGCGTCGAATCCGCAAGGCGCACAAGCACAATTGGCCGTCATCCGGGTTCCTGCCACCGGCGAGAAGATCGGCACGTTGATGGTCAACCCGGGAGGCCCGGGCGCATCCGCCGTCGACACCGTCGCCGGAATGGGCGCGGCGCTGGCCGACACCGACATCGGTCGGCGGTTCGATCTGGTCGGATTCGACCCGCGCGGCGTCGGGCACTCCACCCCGGAGCTGCGCTGCCGCACCGACGCCGAGTTCGACGCCTACCGGCGTGAACCGATGGCCGACTACAGCCCGACCGGGGTGGCCCAGATCGAAGGGCTGTACCGACAGCTCGCCCAGCAATGCCTCGACCGCATGGGGGCGCCGTTCCTGGCCAACATCGGCACGGCGTCAACCGTGCTCGACATGGATGCCGTCCGCGCGGCGCTCGGTGAGCAGCAGATCAACTACCTCGGGTTCTCCTACGGGACCCAACTGGGCGCGGCGTACGCCGAACGGTTCGGCGACCGGGTGCGCACCATGGTGCTCGACGGCGCCGTCGATTCCAGCCTCGACCCCATCACCAAGAACATCCGCCAGATGGCCGGTTTCCAAAAGGCTTTCGACGCCTACGCCGCCGACTGCGCGCAATCGCCCGGATGTCCGCTTGGCACCGACCCGACCCAGTTCGTCGCCCGCTACCACCAACTCGTCGACCCATTGGTGGAGCACCCCGCCGCGACATCGGACCCCCGTGGTCTGAGCTATCAGGACGCCACCACCGGTACCGGCAACGCGCTCTACTCGGCGCGGTACTGGCTCTACCTCACCAGCGGCCTGCTCGGACTGCAGCGCGGCACCGACCCCGGCGACCTGCTGCTGCTCGCCGACGACTACCAGCACCGCGACAGTGCAGGCCATTACGCCAATCTGCAGGATGCGTTCACCGCGATCCGTTGCGTGGACGCGCAATACCCGACCGATCCGGCGGTGTGGGCCGACGCCGACCGGCGCATCCGGGCGGTGGCGCCGTTCCTGTCCTACGGGCAGTTCACCGGCTACGCCCCGCGGGACATCTGCGCCCTGTGGCCCGTGCCGCCGACGTCGACCCCGCACGCGGTACACGGCCCGGGGCCCGGCCGGATCGTCGTCGTGTCGACCACCGGGGACCCTGCGACGCCGTACCAGGCGGGCGTCGACCTGGCACGCCAGCTGAACGCGGCGCTGGTGACCTTCAACGGTTCGCAGCACACCGTGGTGTTCAACGGCAACGCCTGTGTCGACACGTCCGTGCTGCGGTTCTTCGTGGACCAGGCGTCGCCGCCCAACGGGCTGCAGTGCTGACCCTGCGGCGGCCAGGTCGATGAGGGCTGTGCCGCGGCCAGGCTCCCGCTCTGCCCAACCGTTTTGACGCCGTAACACAGATTTAACAGCCGGTGCCTACGCTGCGGTCATGGACCGCCAGAAGGAATTCGTGCTGCGCACGCTGGAGGAACGCGACATCCGGTTCGTCCGGCTGTGGTTCACAGACGTCCTCGGATACCTCAAGTCGGTGGCCATCGCGCCCGCCGAGTTGGAGGGTGCGTTCGAGGAGGGCATCGGATTCGACGGTTCGTCGATCGAGGGGTTTGCCCGGGTCTACGAATCGGACACGGTCGCCCGGCCCGACCCCTCCACGTTCCAGGTGCTGCCGTGGACCACCAGCAACGGGCAGCACTACTCCGCGCGCATGTTCTGCGACATCACCATGCCCGACGGCTCACCGTCGTGGGCCGACTCCCGCCACGTGCTGCGCCGCCAGCTGGCCAAGGCCAGCGACCTCGGGTTCTCCTGCTACGTGCACCCCGAGATCGAGTTCTTCCTCCTGATGCCGGGGGAGAACGACGGCAGCGTGCCCATCCCCGCCGACAACGGCGGCTACTTCGACCAGGCCGTGCACGATGCCGCGCCCAACTTCCGCCGCCACGCCATCGACGCCCTGGAACAGATGGGCATCTCGGTGGAGTTCAGCCACCACGAAGGCGCGCCGGGCCAGCAGGAGATCGACCTGCGCTACGCCGACGCACTGTCCATGGCAGACAACGTGATGACTTTCCGCTACGTCGTCAAAGAGGTGGCGCTGGCAGACGGCGTGCGTGCGTCGTTCATGCCCAAGCCGTTCAAAGAACACCCGGGCTCGGCCATGCACACCCACATGAGCCTGTTCGAAGGTGAGACCAACGCCTTCCACAGCGCGGACGACCCGCTGCAGCTCTCCGATGTGGCCAAGTCGTTCATCGCGGGCATCCTCGAACACGCCAGCGAGATCAGCGCCGTGACCAACCAGTGGGTGAACTCCTACAAGCGCCTGGTGCACGGCTACGAAGCGCCGACCGCGGCGTCGTGGGGTGCGGCGAACCGATCGGCACTTGTGCGGGTTCCGATGTACACCCCGCGCAAGGCCTCGTCGCGGCGCATCGAGGTGCGCAGCCCCGACTCGGCGTGCAACCCGTACCTGGCGTTCGCGGTGCTGCTGGCCGCCGGGCTGCGCGGCATCGAAAAGGGATACGTGCTGGGGCCGCAGGCCGAAGACAACGTGTGGAGCCTGACTCCCGAGGAACGCCGCGCCATGGGCTACCGGGAGCTGCCGTCGAGCCTCGGCAACGCCCTTGAGGCCATGGAGAACTCCGAATTGGTCGCGGAAGCGTTGGGGGAGCACGTATTCGACTACTTCCTGCGCAACAAGCGGGCGGAGTGGGAGGTCTACCGCAGCAACGTCACGCCCTACGAGCTCAAGACGTATCTGTCGCTGTAACGTTCAGGACGTGGCCAAACCCGCTACCGAACGCCCAAAGCTGCCCAGTGTCGGCAGGCTCGGCCTGGTGCAGCCGCAGGCGCCGGCACTGCTGGATCGGCTTGGCTGGAACACCGATGCCCACGTCGAGCTGTTGTGGTCGCTGTCGCGCGCCCCGGATGCCGACATCGCCCTGCTGGCGATGGAGCGGCTGGCCGACGCGCTCGGCGCCGACTGGGACGAGCTGAACGCCGAACTGCTCACCGACCGGGCTCTGCGCGGTCGGCTGTTCGGTGTACTCGGGTCCTCGGTGGCACTCGGCGATCATCTGGTGGCACATCCGCAGTCGTGGCGACTGCTGGCGGGCGACGTCGAACTGCCCAGTGCCCGGGAGCTGCGCGAGGACTTCGTCGCTGCTGCGGAGAACGCCAAAATATCAAGGGGCGCAAGCTCAGCCGTGCCGCCATTGCGAGATCTCTACCGCGACCGGCTGCTGGTGCTGGCCGCCGTGGACGTCGCCTCGACGGTGGAGAACGAGCCGGTTTTGCCGTTCATCACCGTCGGCGCACACCTGTCCGATCTGGCCGACGCCGCGCTCGACGCTGCCCTGACCGTGGCGACCCGGGTGGTGTGCGGAGACGGCCGGACACCGCGGCTGGCCATCATCGCGATGGGCAAATGCGGTGCGCGCGAACTGAATTACGTCAGCGACGTGGACATCATCTTCGTCGGCGACGACAGCGACGACCCCAACCTGACGATGGCGACCCGCGTGGCCGGCGAGACGATGCGATTCGCCGGGGACGCGTTCTTCGAGGCCGACGCCGCGCTGCGACCGGAGGGCAAGCAGGGCCAGCTGGTGCGCACTCTCGACTCGCACATCGCCTATTACCAGCGATGGGCCAAGACCTGGGAGTTCCAGGCGCTGCTGAAGGCCCGCCCGGCCGCCGGCGACCCGGAATTGGGCAAGGCGTACGCCGAGGCGTTGATGCCGATGGTGTGGACCGCCTGCGAGCGTGCGGATTTCGTGTCCGAGGTGCAGGCCATGCGGCGCCGGGTCGAAGAGTTGGTCCCCGCCGGCGTGCGGGCCCGCGAACTCAAGCTGGGCACCGGCGGCCTGCGCGACGTCGAATTCGCCGTGCAGCTACTGCAATTGGTGCACGGCCGCAATGACGAGTCGCTGCACGTGAGGTCCACGGTCGACGCCCTGACCGTGCTGGGCGCCGGCGGCTACATCGGACGTGACGACGCCGCCAACATGACCGCGTCGTATGAGTTCCTGCGCCTGTTGGAGCACCGGCTGCAGCTGCAGCGGCTCAAACGCACCCACATGCTGCCCGACGACAGCGACGACGAGGCCTATCGCTGGCTGGCCCGCGCCGCGCACGTGCGTCCCGACGGCACACACGACGCCCAGGGCGTGCTGCGCGAGGAGCTCAAGCGCCAGAGCATGCGGGTGTCGCGGCTGCACGCCAAGCTGTTCTACCAACCGCTGCTGGAATCCGTCGGCCAGCCCGCGCTCGGCATCGGGGCCGGGATGAGCACCAAAGCGGCCGAACGTCAGCTCGCCGCACTGGGTTACGAAGGACCGCAGAGCGCGCTGACCCATCTGGCCGCGCTCACCGGACAGAACGGACGCCGCGGCCGGGTGCAGCAGGTATTGCTGCCGACCCTGCTGGACTGGCTTTCGGACACCCCGGATCCCGACGCCGGGCTGCTGGCCTACCGCAGGATCAGCGAGGAACTCGCCGAGCAGCGCTGGTACCTCTCGACCCTGCGGGACGAAGGCGCGGTCGCCAAACGGCTGATGCAGGTGCTCGGCACCTCGGCCTACATTCCCGAACTGCTCATGCGTGCCCCCGAGGTGATCCAGCTCTACGCTGACGGACCATCCGGACCGAAACTGCTTGAGGGTGATCCGGACAGCGTCGCAGGTGCGCTCGTGGCCTCGGCCGGCCGCCACGCCGACCCGGTGCGCGGTATCGCTGCCGCACGGACCCTGCGCCGCCGCGAGCTGGCGCGTATCGCGTCGGCCGATGTGCTCGGCCTGCTCGATGTGACCGACGTCTGCAATGCGCTGACCTCCATCTGGGTCGCGGTGCTACAGGCCGCGCTGGACGCCGTGATCCGGGCCAACACGCCCGAATCCGGGGTTCCCGCGCGTATCGCGGTGATCGGTATGGGCAGGCTCGGCGGTCGCGAACTCGGTTACGGCTCGGACGCCGACGTCATGTTCGTCTGTGAACCGGTGGGGGACACCGCCGAATCGGTGGCCGTCAAGTGGTCGGTGAGCATTGCCGAACAGGTGCGCGCCCTGCTGGGGATCCCCAGTGCCGACCCGCCGCTCGAGGTCGACATGGGGTTGCGTCCCGAAGGCCGTAATGGTCCGTTGGTGCGCACGCTGGCCTCCTACGAGGTGTACTACGCGCAGTGGGCGCAGGCCTGGGAGATCCAGGCGTTGCTGCGCGCGCATCGCGTGGCGGGCGACCTCGAACTCGGCGAACGCTTCGAGCTGATGGCCGACAAGACGCGGTACCCCGAAGGCGGGGTATCGGCGGAGGCAGTGCAGGAGATCCGCCGCATCAAGGCCCGGGTCGATGCCGAACGGCTGCCGCGCGGTGCCGACCCCAACACCCATACCAAGCTCGGCCGCGGCGGGCTGGCCGACATCGAGTGGACCGTCCAGCTGCTGCAGCTGCGCTACGCGCACAAAGTGCCTGCGCTGCACAGCACTTCGACTCTGCAGGCGCTAGACGCGATCGGTGCGGCCGAGCTGGTTTCCGAAGCCGACGTCGACCTGCTCCGCCAAGCCTGGCTCACTGCGACCCGGGCTCGCAATGCTCTGGTGCTGGTGCGGGGCAAGCCGACCGATCAGCTGCCCGGGCCCGGAAGACAGCTCAACGCCGTCGCCCTGGCGGCCGGCTGGGGCAGCGACGACGGCGGAGAGTTCCTGGACAACTATCTGCGGGTGACGCGGCGGGCCAAGACTGTCGTCCGCAAGGTTTTCGGCGGCTGAGCCGCCAGTGGGCCGGCGCGGCTGATTTCGGCCCCGCGGCACGCCGTCCTCCACGGTGGTGTTAGTAAGGATGTCTATGAACCCCACGTTCGACATCGTCACCGCCGACGAGCACGACCGGCTGCAGGCGCTATACGAGCCGTTGGCGCAGGCTGTGCGAGGACTGCTCGATGCCAGCATCCGCACCGGCGTCGATGCGGACGCCATCGCCGAGGCCACCACCGCGATCGAGGCGGTCACCGCGTCGCTGCGTCGTGAGCAGCGCGACGGGCCCATGGCCATGATCCACGGCGAGACGGGCCGCCCGGTGGTGTGGGCCAACCCGGTGGTCGGGCTCCGCAACGCCGTCGCTCCGCCGTTGACCATCCACCACAACGACGACGGCACGTGCTGGAGCGAGTTCACCCTCGGCGCGGCCTACGAGGGGCCGCTGGGATGGGTGCACGGCGGAATCTGTGCCCTTGTGCTCGACCACGTTCTCGGTGAAGTCGCCAGCGGCGCGTTGTCACAACCCCGCTACACCGGAACCATCACCTGCCGCTACCTTCGCGGCACCCCGCTGGGGCCGCTGCGCGCCGAGGCGTCCGTGGACCGCATCGAGGGGGTGAAGACCTTCGCGCGCGGACAGCTCATCGACGCCGACGGGGTCACCGTGGAGGCTGAAGGTGTCTTCATCACGCCGGCGTGGGCACGCGACGCCGGATGAGGTTCTATGTGGCGACCGGCTTCCTCGACACCTCCGAGCTCGTCGAGATCGCCAAGGCCGCAGACGATCTCGGCTATGACGGGATGGGGATACCCGATCACATCGTCAATCTGGAGACGCTCTCCACGCCGTATCCGTATACGCGGGACGGTCAGCGCCGGTGGCAGCCGTTCACCCACTGGCCCGATCCGTGGGTGCTGGTCGGCGCTCTGGCGCAGGCCACCACGCGGCTGAAGTTCGTGACGACGGTCTACATACCCGCCATGCGCGATCCCTACGCGGCGGCGAAAGCCATTGGCACCGCTGCGTTTCTGGCCGGTGGTCGGCTCGAGCTCGGCGTCGGTGTGGGCTGGTGCCGCGACGAATTCGATTTGGTCGGGCAGCCTTTCGAGCGGCGCGGCAGGCGCACCGACGAGATGCTGACGCTGATGCGGGAGCTCTGGGCGCCGGGCTGGACCGAATTCTCCGGCGAGTTCTACACGACGCCGCGACTCGAGATGGAGCCGTCGCCGCCGCACATCCCGATCTACGTCGGTGGGCTCAGTGAGGTGGCCCTACGCCGCGCCGCGCGCAACGACGGCTGGATCGGCGATCTGATCTCCACCGAGCGTGCCCTGGCCTCGGTGGCTCGGATACGCGAACTGCGGGCCGAATCCGGTTTGGCGATGGACGATTTCACCGTCATCACGGCACTGACCGACGCCGTGAAGATGACCGACTACGAGCGCGCCGAGGCCGGTGGGATCACCCACATCCTGACGATGCCGTGGGCGTTCTACACCGGCCTGGACTGCACGCTCGCCGAGAAGATCGACGGGTTGAAACGCTTCCGCAAGGACCTGGCGCTCGACTAGCGCTTTCTGCGTACTGCATCGAGCGCGTAGGCGCCTCCGCCGATGAACACCAGCAGGAAGAAACCGAAGCAGTACAGCACGGCGAGTTCGCCACCGTTCTGGATGGGCAACAGGCCCTTCGGCTGATGCTGGGTGAAGTACGCGAACGCCATCTCGCCGGAGGCGAAGAACGCGGCGATGCGGGTGAACAAGCCCGTCAAGATCAGCAGTCCCAGAACGAATTCGATGAGGCCGCCATACCAATACGGCCACGTGCCCACGGGCACCGCCGAGCCCACGAGATTGCCCGCGTCGTCCGGCATGCCGACCGGCCAGGCGAACAACTTCTGCGCGCCGTGGATGGTGTACAGAAGGCCGAACACTATGCGGAACAGGCTGATCACCGCGGGGGATACGGTATTCAGTCGGGCGTCCAGGTTGGTCGTCATGCAGAGACCATACGCTGTTGCGGGCTCGGAGCTCACAGCTCCAAAAGCACCGTTACCGGTCCGTCATTGACAAGATGCACCTGCATATCCGCACCGAAAACCCCTGTTTGCACAGTCGCGCCCAGTTGTTCGAGCGCCTCGGTGAATTCGATCACAAGTGGTTCGGCGACCGGTCCAGGCGCCGCGGCGTTCCACGAGGGGCGCCGCCCCTTGTCGGTATTGGCATACAAAGTGAACTGGCTGACCACAAGAATGGGCGCGGCCACGTCCGCCGCGGACCGCTCATCGTCGAGAATCCGCAATTGCCAAAGCTTTTCGGCCATCCTGCGGGCCTTGGTGGCGTCATCCTCGTGGGTGACACCGACCAAGGCGAGCAGACCCTGTGTGGCCGGCTCGATTTCACCGACGATCTCGCCGTCGACCGTCACGTTCGCCGCCGTCACTCGCTGCACCAGAACTCGCATGCGTCGATTGTGCTGATTGACCGCAGGCAGACACAAAACTGCCTCCCTTCCGGGGAAAGGAGGCAGTTTTGTGACTGGTCGGCGGGCCGACTTACACGTCGTAATAGAGCGCGAACTCGTACGGGTGAGGGCGGATCTGGATCGGCAGGATTTCGTTCTCCCGCTTGTAGGAGATCCAGGTCTCGATCAGGTCCTCGGTGAACACGCCACCCTCGGTGAGGTACTCGTGGTCCTCTTCGAGGCGGTCGATCACCGCGGCCAGCGAGGTCGGCGCCTGCGGGATGTTGGCGGCCTCGTCCGGCGGCAGCTCGTAGAGGTCCTTGTCGACCGGGGCCAGCGGCTCGATCTTCTTCTTGATGCCGTCGATACCGGCCATCAGCATGGCCGCGAATGCCAGGTACGGGTTACCCGAGCTGTCCGGGCAGCGGAACTCCAGGCGCTTGGCCTTGGGGTTGTTGCCGGTGATCGGGATACGGACACAGGCAGAGCGGTTGCGCTGGCTGTAGACCAGGTTGATCGGGGCCTCGTAACCGGGCACCAGACGCTTGTAGGAGTTGACCGTGGGGTTGGTGAAGGCCAGCAGCGACGGGGCGTGGTGCAGGATGCCGCCGATGTAGTGGCGCGCGATGTCGGACAGGCCCGCGTAGCCGGACTCGTCGTGGAACAGCGGCTTGCCGTCCTTCCACAGCGACTGGTGGGCGTGCATGCCGGAACCGTTGTCACCGAAGAGCGGCTTGGGCATGAAGGTGACGGTCTTGCCGTTCTGCCACGCGGTGTTCTTGATGATGTACTTGAACAGCAGCACGTCATCGGCCGCGTGCAGCAGCGTGTTGAACTTGTAGTTGATCTCCGCCTGGCCTGCGGTGCCCACCTCGTGGTGGCCGCGCTCCAGGACGAATCCGGCGTTGATCAGGTTGGTCGACATCTCGTCGCGCAGGTCGACGTAGTGGTCGTACGGCGCGACGGGGAAGTAGCCACCCTTGGGGCGGACCTTGTAGCCGCGGTTAGCGCTGCCGTCGGCCTCGAACGGTTCACCGCTGTTCCACCAGCCCGACTCGGAGTCGACCTCGTAGAAGGTGCCGTTCATCTTCGAATCGAAAGCCACCGAGTCGAAGATGTAGAACTCGGCCTCGGCGCCGAAGAAACAGGTGTCGGCGATCCCGGTGCTGGCGAGGTAGTTCTCGGCCTTGCGGGCGACGTTGCGGGGGTCGCGCGAGTAGGCCTCACGGGTGAACGGATCGTGCACGAAGAAGTTGAGGTTCAGCGTCTTGGCGGCGCGGAACGGGTCGATGCGCGCGGTGTCAGGGTCGGGCAGCAGCATCATGTCGGATTCGTGGATCGACTGGAAGCCGCGCACCGAGGAACCGTCGAACGCGAGGCCGTCTTCGAACACGCTCTCGTCGAACGCCGTAGCCGGGATCGAGAAGTGCTGGACGACGCCGGGCAGATCGCAGAAGCGAATGTCGACGTACTCGACGTTTTCGTCCTTGATCAGCTTGAAGATGTCGTCGGACGTCTTTTCTGCCACTGAGTGTTCTCCTTTACTGGTAACCCGCGGGTTGACGCTAAGGACACGATGTTGCGCGATCATCAAGCGCATGTTGCGCTGAGGTTACGCAATCGCCCCTGATGGTGACCTGAGGTAACAATGCTGGCCCGCCTATCCTGACAGCATGGCCCGCACGATGGGGAGTTGGTTGTCAGGTCCCGGACCTTTCGATTCCGGTGACGGTTCCGACGGCACGTCCGACGGGGTCGCGAAGTACCCAGGAGAACGCCTGGGGCTCCCCGAATCCGGTCCCGGTTCGCTGGCCAGGACCGGCAGGCGCGTGGGCGCACTGTTCGTCGACTGGCTGGTGGCCTACGGGCTGGCCGGCTTGGCATTGGCGTCGGGCCTGATCTCGCTGGCGACCCTGTCGACGGCGGTCATGGTGGTATGGATCGTGCTGGGCACCGTGGCGGTCCGACTGTTCTCGTTCACCCCGGGGCAGCTGGCGCTGGGCCTGGTGGTGGCGGGCACCGACGGTCGCGACAAGGTCGGGATTGGGCGCGCCCTGGTGCGGGTGCTGCTGATCGCCCTCGTCATCCCGCCGTTGGTGACCGACAGTGATCTGCGCGGCCTGCACGACCGCGTCACGTTCACCGCTGTGCTGCGGCGGTAGCTCTGCGGTGAATGTGAAGAAGATCGCGAGATTTTCGAGAATTCTCGCGATCTTGTTCACACTCGGCGGCGGTGACGGCTCGGCTCAGCGCCTGCGCGCGCTGCGCTGCACTCCACGCATCTTCGCCGACGCAGGCAGCGGCCCCTTGGGCACCGCACCCGGACCGGCCTTGGAACCCAATGCGACCAGCCGCGACTCCAGCGAGTCCATCTGCTTGACCGTGATGTTGGCGGGCAACTTCGACAGGTGCCGCTCGAGCTTGGCCAGGGGCACCTCGCCCTCGCCGTTGCCGACCACGATGTCGTAGATCGGGACCTCGCCGACCAACCGCGCGGTGCGCTTCTTCTCCTGTGCCAGCAGCGGTTTGACACGCGAGGGTGAGCCCTCACCGACGAAGATCACGCCGGGGCGGCCGATGACGCGATGCACGGCGTCGAAGTGTCCGGTCGCGGCGACGGCCGGTGTCACCCGCCACTTGCCCCGAAGGTTCTCCAGTGCCCAGGCAGCCGCGCCGGTCTGGCCTTCGGCCTTGCTGTACACCGACTTCTGCGCGCGCCGGCCGAAGATGATGAACGCCACCAGCAAGCCGAGCACGATGCCGAGCACCGGCAGCGTGTACATGCTGATACCGCCGAGGAGGATGCCCGCCGCCACAGCCACCGCAACGATCAGCACCAACGCGCCGATCATGTACGGCAGCAGCCGCTTGTCCTCTTTACGTTGAATCTGGAAGGCCTGCCACAGCTGGCTGCGACGCTGCTTGGAGGCCGCCTTGCGGGCGGCCTTCGCCTCGGCCTTTGCCGCCTTGGTTTCCGCGGCATTGCGGGATTTCGCCATTGGATCAGGATACGGGGGGTTGCCCGGCGAAACGTAGCCGCGCGGCCTGTGCGTAGAGCTTGCCCGCCCGGTAGGACGAACGCACGAGCGGACCGGCGAGGACACCGGCGAAACCGAGCTCCTCGGCGTAGGTCGACAGGGCGGCGAACTCGTCGGGATGCACCCAGCGCTCGACCGGATGATGCCGCGGCGACGGTCGCAGGTACTGCGTGATGGTGACGATGTCGCAGCCGGCTTCGTGCAGGTCGCGCAGCGCGGTGTGGATTTCCTCGATGGTCTCGCCCATGCCGAGGATCAAGTTGGACTTGGTGACCAGACCCGCGTCGCGGGCAGCGGTGATCACGTCGAGGCTGCGCTGGTAGCGGAATGCGGGGCGGATCCGCTTGAAGATGCGCGGCACCGTTTCGACGTTGTGCGCCAACACTTCCGGACGCGATTCGAAGACTTCGGCCAACTGTTCGGGGATGCCGTTGAAGTCGGGGATGAGCAGCTCGACGCCGGTGCCCGGGTTGAGCGCCTTGATCTGGCGGACCGTCTCGGCGTAGAGCCAGGCTCCGCCGTCGGGCAGATCGTCGCGGGCGACGCCGGTGACAGTGGAGTACCGCAGGCCCATCGCCTGCACGCTTTCGGCGACCCGGCGCGGCTCGTCACGGTCGAGTTCGGCGGGCTTGCCGGTGTCGATCTGGCAGAAGTCGCAACGCCGGGTGCACTGCTCGCCGCCGATGAGGAACGTGGCCTCCCGGTCTTCCCAGCATTCGAAGATGTTGGGGCAGCCCGCTTCCTCGCACACGGTGTGCAGACCTTCGCGGCGTACCAGGCCCTTGAGTTCGGTGTACTCGGGGCCCATCTTGGCGCGGGTCTTGATCCACGGCGGCTTGCGCTCGATGGGGGTCTGCGCATTACGGACTTCGAGGCGGAGAAGCTTCCGACCCTCTGGGACAACACTCACCGGTTCATCCTACGTTCAGGGCGACTTCCAGCCGGCCGTCCAGTGCGTCGCACACCGATTCGGTCACCCGGTCCATGACGTCGTCGACCCCGACATGGTGCCCCAACTCTTCGGTCAGCGATGTCACGCCGGCATCGGCGATGCCGCACGGGATGATCGACGAGAACGCCGACAGGTCGCAGTCGCAGTTCAGCGCGAACCCGTGCAGCGTCGTCCCGTGCGCCACCCGGATGCCGATGGCGCCGACCTTGCGGGCCGGACCGCGGGCGTCAGCAGGGACCCAGACCCCGGAGCGGCCGGCTACCCGGCCGGTGGTGAGGCCGAACTGACCGCACACCGCGATCAGCGCTTCCTCAAGGCGCCGAACGAAATTCACCACGTCGAGGGGTTCCGTCAGGCCGATGATCGGATAGCCCACCAACTGACCCGGACCGTGCCAGGTGATCTTGCCGCCGCGGTCGGTGTCGACGACGGGCGTACCGTCCATCGGGCGCTCGTGCGGTTCGGTGCGTTTGCCTGCGGTGTAGACGGCCGGGTGCTGAAGCAGCAGGAGCGTGTCGGGGCCGCCCGCGATCCTCGCTTCGGCGATCTCCCGTTGCAACTGCCATGCCGACTGGTAGTCGATGGTGCCGAGCCTGCGCACCTCGACGGCCGAATCAGCCGCGCGAATCGATGTCACACGGTTGACGCTACTCGTATTCGTCACAGGTCTTTAGGGGCGGTGACATAGGCGAGCGCTTCGCCCACCGTGTGGTGGTGGAACTCGAAGCCGGCCCGTTCCAGCGCAGCGGGAATGACCCGCTGCCCGGCCAGCAGACCCTCGTCGGCGAACTCGCCCAGCACCGTCCGCAGTGCGAAACCCGGCACCATCATGGGGGTCGGGCGGTTGACGGCCCGGCCCAGCGCCGCGGTGAACTCGGCATTGGTCACGGGCGCCGGACCAGTGAGGTTGACCGGCCCTGACATCGACTCGGTCCACATGGTGAACAGCACGGCGCGGATCTCGTCCTCGAGGCTGATCCACGGCAGGTACTGCCTGCCGTTACCGAGCCGCGCCCCGAGCCCGAACGAGAACAGCGGTTTCAACCGCGCGAGCAAGCCGCCGGCCGGCGCCAGCACCAAACCCGTGCGCAGCAACACCACCCGAGCTCCGGCTTCGACGGCCGCAGCGGTCGCGGCTTCCCAGTCCTGACACAACCGGGCAAGGAAGCCGCGGCCCGCCGGAGCCGACTCGTCGGTGACCTGATCACGGGTGTTGCCGTAGTAGCCGACGGCGCTGGCGTTGACCAGCACCGGTACGCCTGCGTCGGCCACCGCGGCGGCCAGCACTTCCGTCGGCCCGATCCGGCTGTCGCGCAAGCTCTGCTTGAACGCGCCCGACCAGCGCTTCTGCCCGACGTTGACGCCGCACAGGTTCACCACGGCGTCGACGCCGCGCAGCGCGCCCGCGTCGAACTCACCCGTGTCCGGGTTCCAGAACAGCTCGTCGGCACTGGACGGTGCCCGGCGCACGATCCGCAATACCCGATGGTCGGCGGCGCGCAACGCCGACGTCAGTGCCGAACCGATCAGACCAGAGGACCCCGCGATCGCAACGACAGCAGTGTCCACGTAGGTCAGAGCCCCAGGTCGGCCTCGAAGGCACCGTCCTCAAGCCGACGCTTGATGGTGGTCACGAAGCGTCCGGCGTCGGCACCGTCGATGAGTCGGTGATCGTAGGTCAGCGGCAGGTAGCACACCGACCGCACACCGATGGACTCGTTGCCGTAGCCGTCGGAGATCACCCGCGGGCGCTTGACGATGGCGCCGGTGCCCAGCATCGCCGCCTGCGGCGGCACCAGGATCGGGGTGTCGAACAGGGCGCCCTGGCTGCCGATGTTGGTGATGGTGAAGGTTCCGCCGGAGAGCTCGTCGGGCTTGAGGTTGCCCGAGCGGGCGCGGGCCGCGATGTCGGCGATGGCGCGGGCCAGCCCACCCAGCGACAGGTCACCGGCGTTGTGGATCACCGGGGAGAGCAGGCCCTGGTCGGTGTCGACCGCGAAGCCGAGGTGCTCGGCGTCGTAGTAGGTGATCTCCTTGGTGTCCTCGTTGTAGCTGGCGTTGACGTTGGGGTGGATCTTCAGCGCATCGATGACGGCGCGCGCGATGAAGGGCAGGTAGGTCAGGTTGACCCCTTCGCGCTCGGCGAAGTCGGCCTTGGCGCGGGTCCGCAGCGCCACGATCTTGGTCATGTCGACCTCGTGGGTTTGCGTCAATTGCGCTGTGGCCTGCAGGGATTCACGGGTCTTCTTGGCGGTGATCTGCCGGATCCGGTTGGCCTTCTGCGTGGTGCCGCGCAAATGCGCCAACGCCGGGGCCGGCGCTGCCGCCGCGGGTGCGGGCGCGGCGGGGGCCGCAGCAGCCGCAGCGGGCGCCGGAGGAGCCTTCTTGGCTTCCGCGGCGGCGAGGACGTCTTGTTTGCGGATGCGTCCGCCGACGCCGGTGCCCTTCACCGAGGCGAGGTCGATGTTGTTCTCCGCGGCCAACTTTCGCACCAGCGGTGTCACGTACGGGGAACCATCGGAAGATCCCGTCGCAGCCGGTGCGGCCGCCGCCGGGGCTGCGGGCTTGGGTTCGGGGGCAGGAGCGGCCTTCGGTTCGGGCTTGGGCCTGTCTCTTATACACATCTCCGGCTGCCGACGATCGCAT
>NZ_LZTB01000041.1 GCF_001665685.1 Mycobacterium sp. 852013-50091_SCH5140682 | reverse complement strand
TTGTCTCGGCGGCGATCACCAGCGACGTGGTGAACGGTTCGCCGTCGGCTCCGACCTGAACCAACTCGTTGCCGGTACTCTCAAGTTCTGACACGAACTTCTCCTTCGTTGTCGTCGCCCTCACCCCTGGCCGGGTGGGGGCTTTGTTTTTTGGCATGCGAAATCCACCCGGATCGGGTGGTTAAGCGGCCTCTTCGACGGCGCGCATGATGGCGATCTGCTCGACCTTGAGCTTCTCGGCGGCCCGGGCCAGCAAGATGTTGGTGAGTTTCTTTCGCCCGGCTTCGATGTTTGCTAGGTAGGGCCGGGAGATGCCGATAGAGCTAGCAAACTCGTCTGGCTTGAAGCCTCGGAGTTCGCGGATGGTGCGCAGCGTCTCGCCGACGCGCTCCCAGTCAGATTCGGCGAATGGGCTTCGCCCTTCGCCCTTCCCCAGTGTTGTCCTGTCTTGGCGCGGCATGAGTCTGACTGTATGGAAATAGAGGGGAACAGTCAACAGGAATCGACTGGGAACACTCGGGCAGAGTTGGTGTTTCCGCAGGTCAACTGGGAATTACTGTCGTGGAATTACTGGCGTGTTTTCCCGCTTTTTGGGCGTTTCCCCATCGTGCACTGTTGCTTGATGTTCCCAATGTTTCCCGTCACCATGGGAGGCATGACAAGTACTGACGACCTGCACGTCGGCCAGCTGGTGCGGGATATCCGACTGTTCCGAGGATGGACACCACAGGCGCTGGCAGATACCGCGCAGGTGGACGTCAAGACGATCCGCTCACTAGAGAACGGGCAACGCTGGCCACAGGACACCACCCAACGAAAAATCGAGCACGCATTGCAGATACCGGCAGGAACCATCGGGATCGCCCAGCAAGATCGCGACTATCGCGGGCGTTTCTTCAAGCTGCTGAGGAAGCTCAACCCATCCCCGACTCTGTGGCTGGACCCGGACGAACAGTTACACCTTGACGTGGACACGGGTGACGACAAGGGCCAAGAGCAGCCAACCGTCGCCGAACCCAGCACAGCGACGGTAAAAGCCGAACATCTCGCCACCATGGTGGAGTTGTCGTTTCTCGCCGACGACCTTGATTCGGCCACCGATTTGGAGCTGATTGACCCGTCAGACGCTGACGAAGTCGAGACGTACATCGAGGAAGTTGAGGACCTCAAGAGTGCTGCCGAATACCTGATCGACGCGGTTCATCAAGCTGCTGTCGAGGCTGCCGGCGGCGACGTAAGCCGCCTGCGGCAGATCAAACGTGAGATCCGTCGGCGGAACCAAAGCGGGCCAGACATTTTCGAAATGATGATTGAGGGAGCGGAGCCGGCTGGCGACGTAGTGCGCCTTCCACACTGGGGGAAGAGCGACCCGCCACCGGCCGTGATCGACGAGAAAGCTGCGGCGTCGACCCGCCGCAAGCGTTCGGACCAGGAGGAAGACGACCACGATGTCGAGTGAATACCATCGGTGTAGTTCCTGGTCAGCGACACTTTTGTCGGACCCCGAACCTAGATTCCTGTGAATGTCCTGGAACCCGTGGCGTTGGGTAGGCGAGCACTACCCGCACATCGTCGTGAGTTGCGAGCACCGTCTCCCGAAGCGGGTTGCGGGCATCTGGCGCGACAACACCATCTGGCTGTGTTCGACCCTGAACCAAGCCGAACGGCGCTCGGTGCTGACCCACGAACTGCAGCACCTACAACGCGGGCTCCCCTCCCCCCAGTACCGCGACCGGGAAGAACGGATTGTCGATGAACTCGCCGCGCGTCGGCTCATCGCGATAGCTGACCTGGCTCGCGCCCTGCGATCGACTCGAGACCCCGATGCCCTCGCAGAGGAACTGTGGGTCGACCGGCACACCGTCGAGGTCCGACTGTCCAACCTCAACCCCGACGAGACCGCCGAGCTTGAACGCGAGTTTGGAGACGAATGGCTATGGATTCCCTGACCGACCAGGACCGCGCGATGCTCGACGTGGAGCGCGAGTGGTGGTCGACGCCGGGCGGCAAAGAGATAGCGATCGTCGAATGCGTCGGTCTCAGTCCCGTGCGCTACTACCAGCGGCTCAATCGGCTGCTCGACACCGCGGCGGCACTGGATCACGACCCCGTCACTGTGAACCGTCTCCGACGGATCCGAGCGAAAGGATGCGTCGATGGCTGAACGTCGGCAGCTGCCACCACAGATCAAGCGCGTCGAATTGGAATCGCGCCGCGGCGGCCGGCCGGTCGTGCGGTACCAGCTCACCGTCGACGTCGGTGTCATCGACGGGAAGCGCAAGCGCTTCCGCAAGCGATACCCCACCGAAGCCCAGGCCCGTGACGCCCTCGACCAGATCCGTGGGGACGTCGCCAGGGGCACGTATGTGCAGCCGACACAACGGACCGTGAGCGAAGCGTGTGATGACTGGCTGGCCGGGAAGCGCGCGGCCGACCGAGCAGAGTCCACGGTCGACGGGTACGCCGAGAAGCTGTCGGTGGTGATCGACCAGCTCGGCGACGTCGAGGTGCAGAAGCTCACCAAGCGGCACATTGACGACCTCGTGACGGCGCTGAGGGAGGGCGGACTGCCGGCGCCCACCGGGAAACCCCGCAAGCCGTGGTCGCCGCGCTCGGTCAATTACATGCTCGGCCTGTTGGTCTCGATGCTCGAGTCCGAGCAGAAGCAGGGCCACACGGTGCGCAACGTCGCCGCCCTGGTGGACCGCATCGAGGCCGACCCAGCTCCGCCCGACCCCCTCACAGAGGCGGAGGTGGAGAAGCTGCTGGCGCACATCGCGGGCAACCGCTACGCCATCGCCTGGGAGCTCGCCTTGGCCGGGTTCCGGCTCGCCGAGATCAGCGGTCTGCGATGGAGCGACGTGAATCTAGAAGCGAAAACCGTTGCGGTGGTCAACACCCGACTGCAGCGCGGCAAGAAGAGCATCGAGAAGGCGCCAAAGTCGCGGGCCAGCCGGCGGGAGCTGCCGCTGCCGGATGACCTGTACGCGGCCTTCAAGGCGGCGCGCAAGACGCAGGCCGCCGACCAACTCCGGTTGGGCGAAGAGTACGAGGCGAGCGGCTATGTGGTCGTGAACGAGGGCGGCCGGGCACTGACGCCGAACGCGATCGAGAACCGTTGGGCCCGAATGCTTCAGGCCGCGGGGGTTCGGCATGTCCGATTGCACGATGCCCGCCATACCTGCGGCACGCTGATGCACCTTCGCGGGGTGCCTACCGCGCTCATCTCGGCATGGCTTGGCCACGCTTCGAAGGCGTTCACGCTGCAGACCTATGTGAACCCGAAGCCCGAGGCTCTGGCGATCGCGGCGCAGAGTTTCACGCGGGTTGTCACAAACCGTCACAATTCTGGGTCCTAGAAACACGTCAGGCCCCCTCGAAAGGGGGCCTGATCAGTGTGGCAGGTAGTGGATTCGAACCACTGTAGGCGTAAGCCGACGGATTTACAGTCCGCTCCCATTGGCCGCTCGGGCAACCTGCCTTGTTTCGCATCCGCCCCGTCTCCGGTTTGGTGCGACTAGCAGGGTACAACGAGGATGTACCAAAGTTACAAACCGGCAGCACACGCAGAGGGAGAGGAGAGGCGTTCCAATGGCGGATTCCAGCTTCGACGTCGTCAGCAAGGTCGATCGCCAGGAGGTCGACAACGCACTCAACCAGGCCGCGAAGGAGCTGGCGACCCGGTTCGACTTCCGCGGTACCGACACCACCATCGCCTGGAAGGGCGAGGAGGTGATCGAACTCACGTCCAGCACCGAGGAGCGCGTCAAGGCCGCCGTCGATGTGTTCAAGGAGAAACTGGTTCGCCGGGACATCTCGATGAAGGCCTTCGACGCGGGCGACCCGCAGGCCAGCGGCAAGACGTACAAGGTGTCCGGCGACATCAAACAGGGCATCAGCACCGAGCAGGCCAAGAAGATCACGAAGATCATCCGTGATGAGGGCCCCAAGGGCGTGAAGGCCCAGATCCAGGGCGACGAGATCCGGGTCAGCTCGAAGAAGCGCGACGACCTGCAGGCCGTCATTGCCCTGCTGAAGGGTTCCGACCTCGACGTGGCGCTGCAGTTCGTCAACTACCGCTGAGATGACGCGTTGAGTCTGCGCTGAGGGCGTTCGCCTCTCGGTGTTGTGCGCCCTCACCGCAGACTCGATGTGGTGCTAGTCGAGTGCTCAGCAGCAGACCCGCCGCTCAGCCGTGACGAGCGTGCACGCAGTGCCAGCGGTTCACGGCGTGCCGGGCAGCAGACACGCACGGTCGCGGTGCAGGGGGACCGGCGTGCGCCACTGGCCCACGCCCCATGCGATCAGCCGAGCGCCTCGGATTCGCGGTTCGCTTGTGCCACAACCGAACCCAGCAGGCCGGGAATCGCGGCGTCGACGTCGTCGATGCGCAGGCGCTGATGCGTGTGACCCTCGACGGGCTGGCGCTCGATGATGCCTGCGTCGCGCAGGATGTTGAAGTGATGCGTGGCCGTGGACTTGTTGATGCCGTCGTAGAGCTCCGCACACTTCACCGGACGCCCGGCGTTGTGTAGCCGGCGCACCATCTCCAACCGCACGGGGTCCTGCAGTGCGCACAGCACCTGCCGGAGGGGCGCGACAGGGTGCCGGACCGGTTCGGCCAACTGCGCCTGAACCATGCTGTGTCCTCCATCACCCGATAAATAAGTTTGATCATCATCGAACCCCGGGTAGCCTCGTCGAAGTTCGATGAACATCAAACCTACCTCACGGGAGTCCTGGTGACGCAGGAAGCAGACCGCGCGGTCGGCAGCGACGCTCAGCGGTGGGCATACCCGCTCCTGCTGGTCTTGTGCGGTGTCGCGCTCGGGGTGTCCGGCCTACCTGCTCCGCTGTACGGGCTCTACGAGACGGTCTGGCACCTGACGCCGCTGGCCACCACCATCGTGTTCGCGGTGTACGCGGTCGCCGCCTTGGCCGCCGTGTTGATCTCGGGCCGGATCTCCGATGTCGTCGGCCGTAAACCCGTGCTGCTGGGCGCGCTCGTCGCGATGATCGCGGGTCTCGGCGTCTTCCTGGTGGCCGACAACATGACGCTGCTACTCGTGGCGCGGGCCATCCATGGCGCCGCGGTGGGCTCCATCGTCGTGGTCGCCGCGGCCGCCCTGCTCGACCTGCGGCCACAACACGGCGTGCGATCCGGACAACTCAGCGGCGTCGCGTTCAACATCGGGATGACCGTCGCGATCGTCGGCTCCGCGCTACTGGCCCAGTACGCCCCGCATCCGCTGCGCACGCCCTACGCCGTCGTCGCGGTGTTGTGCGCCATCCTCGGCGTCGGCGTGGTGGCCTTGCGCGAAACGCACACCGTGCGTCAGTCCGGCCCGATCCGCATCTCCAAACCCGCAGTGGCTCAGGACATCCGGTCCGACTTCTGGTTCTCGGCGATCGGCGCGATGGCATCCTGGTCGGTGCTGGGAGTGCTGCTGTCGCTGTACCCGTCGCTGGCGGCGCACCAGACCCACATCGACAATCTGCTGTTCGGCGGCGGGGTCGTCGGTGTCACGGCGTTCGCCGCCGCGATCGCACAACTGGCAGCGACCCGCATCCCAGCACACCGCGCGGCGATCGCCGGCGACGTCGGCATGGCCGTCAGCTTGGTGTTGACCGTGCCGGTGCTGCTGACCCACTCCTGGCCGCTGGTGTTCGTGGCCGCCGCGCTGCTGGGCGCGACGTTCGGGCTCGGGTTCGGCGGCTCACTGCGTCACCTGTCCCATGTGGTGCCCGCCGACCAGCGCGGCGAGACCATGTCGGCGTTCTACGTCCTGGCCTACACCGCGATGGCGGTGCCGACGCTACTCGCCGGCTGGGCGGCCACCCGCTGGGACCTGGCCACGGTGTTCCCCTGGTTCGCCGCGGCCGTCGCGCTGGCCTGTCTCACCGCGGCCGTCATGGGAGCTCGCTCTCTGCGGGCTCAGAACCAGGGACCCGCGTAGGCAGCAACCAAATCGCATCCCAGGCCGCCGCTGCGCACCTAGTCTGATCGCCATGGCACCAGCGCAACGCGAACCGAACGTCGTCGTCCTCGGTGGAGGCTCGTGGGGCACCACGGTGGCCTCGATCTGCGCGAGGCGGGGCCCGACGTTGCAGTGGGTGCGCTCGGACGAGACCGCCGACGACATCAACCAGAATCACCGCAACTCGCGGTATCTGGGCGACGAGGTGATACTGCCGGAAAGCCTTCGCGCAACCCATGATTTCTCCGAGGCGGCCAACTGCGCCGACGTCATCGTGATGGGTGTGCCGTCACACGGTTTCCGCGGTGTGCTGCAGGAACTCGCGAAGGAGCTCCGGCCGTGGGTTCCGGTGGTGTCTCTGGTCAAAGGCCTGGAGCAGGGCACCAACATGCGGATGAGCCAGATCGTCGACGAGGTGCTTCCCGGCCACCCGGCAGGCATCCTGGCCGGGCCCAACATCGCGCGCGAGGTCGCCGAAGGCTATGCCGCTGCCGCCGTGCTGGCCATGCCCGATCAGCACCTAGCGGCGAATTTGGCAAAGCTGTTCCGCACCAAGCGTTTCCGCACCTACACGACCGACGATGTCATCGGGGTCGAGATGGCCGGCGCGCTGAAGAACGTGTATGCGATCTCCGTCGGCATGGGGTACTCCCTGGGCATCGGGGAGAACACCCGGGCCATGGTGATGGCCCGGGCAGTCCGGGAGATGTCCAAGCTCGGTGAGGCCATGGGCGGACATCGCGACACCTTCGCAGGCCTGGCGGGCATGGGTGACCTCATCGTCACGTGTACGTCGCAGCGCAGCCGCAACCGACACGTCGGCGAGCAGCTGGGCCAGGGCAAGAAGATCGAGGAGATCATCGCCTCGATGAACCAGGTCGCCGAGGGCGTCAAGGCTGCGAGCGTGATCATGGAGTTCGCCGAGAAGTACGGCCTGAACATGCCGATCGCCCGCGAGGTCGACCGCGTCGTCAATCACGGAGCGACGGTCGAGGACGCCTACCGCGGCCTCGCCGCCGAAAAGCCCGGCCATGAGGTTCACGGCTCAGGGTTCTGAGCCTCAGCTCCCACGCAGCGCGGCGCTGAAGTCCTCGGCGCCCACCGGCGGCGCGATGGTCCACAGCACCTCGGCCTCGCCGTCAGTCGGGTTGTGCCAGTCGTGCAACTGGGTCGCCCCGAACGTCATGCTGTCGCCGGTCTCCAACAACGTGGTCTGCCCGTCGACGGTGATGCTCAGCTCGCCCTTGAGCACGTACACGAAAATCGTTGTGGCATCGAGCCGATAGGCGCCGCCCGACCCGCCGCCGGGCCGCATGACGGTGTGCATAACCTGAACGTGCCGCTCGGCTTTCGGGGTGAGCAGCTCTTCGCGGACATCGTGGCCGCCCATCTCCAAGGGCGCCCCCGCGCCGCTGCGCACGATGGGTGCGGCCGGGTACTCGAAGAGATCGCCGATGCCGATGCCCACCGCATCGCAGATCCGCATGAGCACCGGCACCGACACGTTGGTCATGCCCCGCTCGGCCAGGCTGAGAAAGCCCTTGGTCACCTCGGCCCGAGCTGCCACCTCGGTGAGGCTCAATCTGCGCTGGGTGCGGAATTCCCGTAGCCGCGCGCCCGCGCGGCCCATTCCGGTCTCCTCACCATCCGCCACTCAATCCCTCCCCTAGCTGTTGACGCCTGTTCGTTTAGTGGTGTAAAACACCCATCAGTGTTTTATGGCATTGAACCCTACTCGTGGTGACGGCCCCCTCAGACCAGAAAGGCACGTAGTGTCGGCAGCTCAAGACACCCAGCACAGCACGCGAATCAGGGCTGCGGTCTTCGACGGGGACGGCGGCATCTCCGTCGAAGACGTCGACCTCGCCGCACCCGGCCCCGGCGAAGTCCGCGTCAAGATCGCCGCCGCCGGTGTCTGCCACTCCGATCTGCATGTCACCACCCGCGCTTGGGACGTCCCCGCACCGGTGGTGCTCGGGCACGAAGGCTCTGGGGTGGTCACCGCCACCGGCGCAGGCGTCGACGACCTCGAGCCCGGCGACCACGTCGTGCTGAGCTGGGTGCCCGGCTGCGGCGAGTGCCGCGCCTGCCTGGCGGGCCGGCCCGCCCAGTGCTCGTTGGTCGCGTCCGTCGTCGCCACCGGCGGGACGCTGTACGACGGCACCACGCGGTTGTCCAACGAGCGCGGCACAATTCACCACTACCTGGGCGTCTCGTCCTACGCCGAAGAGGTCGTGGTCCCACGCAGCGGTGCGGTCAAGGTGCGCAAGGACGCGCCGCTGGAAGACATCGCGATCGTCGGCTGTGCGATCGCGACCGGCGTCGGCGCCGTGCGCAATACCGCTGGGGTAGAACCGGATTCGACAGTAGCCGTGATCGGCTGTGGCGGCGTGGGCCTGGCCTGCGTACAGGGTGCCCGCCTGGCCGGCGCCGCGCGCATCGTCGCGGTGGACGTCGTCGCCGAAAAGCTAGACCTGGCACGCAAACTCGGTGCCACCGATGTCGTCGACGCGTCCGCGACCGACGATGTGGTGGCGGCGCTGCGCGACGTCGTCGCCGACGGGTACGACTACGTGTTCGACGCGATCGGCAAGATCGCCACGACCGAACAGGCCATCGCCGCACTGGGTCTCGGCGGCGCGGCCGTCATCGTCGGTCTGCCGCCGCAGGGTGAACGGGCGAGCTTCGACCCGCTGGCCCTGGCCGAGGCCGACCAACGCATCCTCGGCTCCAACTACGGCTCCGCGGTACCCGAGCGCGACATCCCGGCCCTCGTCGACGAGGTGATGGCGGGCAACCTCGATCTCGCCTCGATGATCTCCGGCCGCCGTCCACTGGAGGAAGCCGCGGCCGCGCTCGACGATCTCGCCGCCGGGCATGCCCTGCGTCAACTCCTCATCCCCTCAGCCTGACAAGAAACGAGAACCCCAGTGTCCGAAGACATTCAGATGGGTCCCGACGCCACCACCGGCGATGCCGGGCTGCGCCGCGGCGTGATGGGCGGAGGCGAACTCGCCGCCCAGGCCATCGCCAACATCGCGCCGAGTGCCGTCATCGCGTTCACGGCAGCCGCCATCTACAACACCGCCACGAACGGCACCTGGGTGTCGTTCGCCCTGGCGACCGTGGTCATCCTGTCGGTCGGGTACTGCATCTCGCAGTTCGCCAAACGCCGTTCGTCGGCGGGTTCGCTCTACAGCTACGCGGCAACGGCACTGGGCCCGTTCGGCGCCTACCTGACCGGTGTCAGCCTGCTGATCGGCTGCTTCGGCATCGCCGCCGGGTCACTGAGCGGGTCGGTGGCCTACACCGCAACCTTGCTCAACCAGCTCGGCATCCCGGTCCACGGCACCGTCGCGCAGATCGTGCTGGCGATCGTCCTCGGCGCACTGGCGACCCTGTTCACCATTCGCGGCATCCGCCTCTCGGCGCGAGTTTCGCTTGTGCTGGAACTGATTTCGGTGTCCATCATCACGCTGCTGCTGGTGATCACACTGGTACACCTCGGTGGCGGCGCCTTCGACGCCGCTCAGTTCGAGCTCACCGATGTGAAACCGTCGGGCATCGTGGTGGGCATGGTGCTGGCGATCCTCGGTTTCGTCGGCTTCTCCAGCTCGGACGCCCTGGCCCGCGAGGCCAAGGACCCCTACCGCGCGGTGCCGCGCGCCATCATGTGGAGTGCGGCCGGCGTCGGTGTGCTGTACGTATTCGCCGCCTACACGCAGGTGGCTGCCCTCGGGCCTGCGCTGGGCTCGTCCGCGCAGCCGCTCGACGACATCGCGACGCTGGTCGGCATGCCGACGTGGTTCAACCCGATCCTCAACTTCGGCGTCGCCGCATCGTTTTTCGCCGTGGTGGTCGCCCCACTGAACGTTGTCGGCCGCATCCTCTACGTGATGGGCAAGGAGGGCGTCGTCAGCCCGGCCATCGGGCGGACCCACCCCACGCACCTGACCCCGCACCGCGCACTCGTCTCGGTCGGACCGCTGGTGATCGCCGTGCCCGTGGTGATGTACCTGTTCGGCGTAGATCCGATGAACGTCGTCACGTGGGTGGACACCTACGGGACCTACGGCTACATGGTGGCCTATGCGGCCGCGGCACTGGCTGCCGTGGTGTTCCTGCGCGGAATCAACGCGCGAGTTCCGCTGGTGTGGCCCGCCGCGGCCGTCGCGATCGTGTCTATGGCATATGTGTTCTACGCCAACGTGTATCCGGTTCCGGCGTATCCACTCAATGTCATCCCATGGCTGTTCATCGCGACCGTGGCCGCGGCGCTGGCATGGTACTGGTTCCTGAGTCGTCGTTCACCGCATGTGATTTCGGCGATCGGCACCAGCGAGGTGGAGAGCCTCGAAGGGATCGGCTGATCAGCCGATCCGGACCGAGGGCTTGATGCCCGACGGCCGGTCGCCGACGACGTAACTGCCCGCAGGGCTGATCACGAAGCCCGACTGGTTACGCCCGTCGACGCAGGCCGTCATCACCCCATCGGTGCCGCAGCTGACGGTCTGATAGCTGATTCGGGTGTTGGCGGGCAGCGGCTTGGCTCCGTCGACCACGGAGAACACCGGGGCCGCCGCACTGGCGAAGCCGGGTGCACCGGTGCCGCCGCTGACCATGTTGGCGCCGTTGGGCGCGGCGGGGATGGCGCCACTGCAGCCGTACCCGCCGTCACGCTGCAACACGCAGGTGATCCCATCGGGCGTGGTGAAGGCGTACCACTTGTTGTCCATCACCGCGTACTCCGACGTCTTCACCGGCGCGAACGCGTTGACGTTGGGCAGTGGCGGCGGATCATCGGCCGTCGCGACCCCGGGCACGCCCATCACAGCCGCCCCTGCAGCACCCACCAGGCCGATCATCACTCTGCTCAGCACCCGGACACCCTAACGTGAAGCCACTGGATCAGCCACAGGCCAGATCGACGTAGACCGTGGTGTAGCGGACCACCTCGACGGTGTTGCCACGCGGCGCGGCGGTCAGATCGGTGATGGGGCGTCCGGGCCGCACGGCACTGACCGTGCAGTTGTCGATCGATCCGCTACCGACCTTGGTCTGGATCACCTTGTAACCCTCGGCTTCGAGCTGCTGGATGGTCTGCCGGGCGGTCTGCCCCGACGGCGCCGCCGAGGCCGGCGCGGCCAATGCGAGACCGGTGGCAGCCAGGCTGACGGCAACTGTGGCGACAACAGGCTTTCTCATTTCGAATTCACCCTTCCTATTTCGCTGAATTCTCTTCCAGCCTAGGTGGGTATTCATGTGCCGGCCATCAACTCATATCGAACGCATACGTTTTTGCGCATAGGAACAATTCAGGCCGAATTCACATTTTTCACAATGTCGCCGGGGTCACATCCGCCGCCTGCTCGGCAAGCGGTATGCGCACGGTAAACACGGTTTCTCCAGGGCTTGAGGCGACGGCCACGGTGCCGTCGTGGGCCTGCACTATCGACGCCACAATTGCCAGCCCGAGGCCTGTGCTCCCCAATTCTCGAGACCGCGCCTTATCGGCCCGCACAAATCGCCCGAAAAGGTTCGGCAACAATTCCGCTTCAATTCCCGGACCGTCGTCGGACACGGTCAGTTCAGCAAATTCCCCGGCGACGGTGAGGGTCACCACCACCGTCACGCCCGGCGGCGTGTGCACCTTCGCGTTGGTCAGCAGATTGCTCACCACCTGATGCAGCCGGGCCAGGTCGCCCCGGACCCACACCGGGTCGTCGGGCAGCCGGGTCACCCAGTGATGACTGGGCGCCGCGACCGCGGTGTCGTTGACCGCGTCGACGACGAGGTCGTTGAAATCGACGTCGTCGGTCTCCAGGTCCTGCCCCTCGCCCAGCCGTGACAACAGCAGTAGGTCACTGACCAGCACCGTCATGCGGCGCGCTTCGGCCTCGATGCGGGCCAACGCGTATTCGGTGGTCGGCGGCAGCATTGTGCTGTCCTGCCGCGTGAGTTCGGCGTAGCCCTGGATCGCGGCCAGCGGAGTGCGCAGCTCGTGGCTGGCGTCGGTGAGGAACTGCCGCGTGCGCCGATCCGAGGCGGCCAGCTCGGCCAGCGCGCTGTCGACGTTGACCAGCAGCCGGTTGAGCGTCTCCCCCACGATGCCGACCTCGTTGTCGGGGTCGGTGTCCCGTTCCCGCACGCGGGCGGTGATGCGGTGATCGTCCCCGTCGAGCCGCAACGTGGCGACCTTCGCCGCGGTCGCGGCGACGCGGCGCAGCGGCCGCAGCGCATACCGCACCACCAGAACCGTTCCGACAGCCGTCACCATGAGCGCGATGACGATCATGACCGCGACCGTCACGGTCTTGCGGGCGATCACCCGGTTGGCGCTGTCGAGCGATACGCCCGAGACCAGCACGTCCCCGTCGCCTGCCGCCTGGCTGGCCAGTCGATAGGAGCCGAGCACCGGCAGTTTTACGGTGCGGGGATTGTGGTCGGTCCAGGGCTGCGCGTCGAGCGCTTGGGTCACCGCGGCAGGGGCCGGTCGGGGCTCGCCGTCGGAGAACATCGCCGACTGCACCACCTCACCGTCGCGGACCACCGCGATCAGGTTGCCGGGGGCCTGCCCGACGAACGCGGTCAGCGCGTCGGGCGCCTCGTCGATCTGATGCGCGGGGTCCTGACCACGCAGCTTCTCGAAGGAGTGGCTGAAGGCGGCCAAGGACCGCGCCACCTCGTTGTCGCTCATCGTCGACACGTAGGTGTGCAAGCTGTAAACGGACAACGCGCCCACCGCAGCCAGCACCACCGTGACGATCGCCGTCACGCCGAGTACCAGTTGTCTGCGGAGCGAGCGCGGCCGCCACCAGGGGCTGACCCGGCTCATCGCGCGGCTATTCGGCGGGCCGCAGCATGTAGCCGACGCCGCGAACCGTGTGGATCATCGGCTCGCGGTCGGCGTCGACCTTTTTGCGCAGGTAGGAGATGTAGAGGTCGACGATGCTCGACTTGCCGCCGAACCCGTAGTTCCACACCCGGTCGAGGATCTCGGCGCGGCTCAACGCCCGGCGCGGATTGCGCATGAGGTAGCGCAGCAGCTCGAACTCCGTCACGGTCAGGGCGATGGGTTCACCGCCGCGGGTCACTTCCCGGCTGGCGCCGTCGAGCACCATGTCGCCCACCTTCAGCACCTCATCGGCCGGCGGTGTGGCGTGACTGGACCGGCGCAGCAGACCACGCAACCGCGCAACCAGTTCCTCGAGGCTGAACGGTTTGGTCATGTA
Source organism: Mycobacterium sp. 852013-50091_SCH5140682 (assembly GCF_001665685.1). Classification (GTDB taxonomy): domain Bacteria; phylum Actinomycetota; class Actinomycetes; order Mycobacteriales; family Mycobacteriaceae; genus Mycobacterium. The sequence goes on along the minus strand of NZ_LZTB01000041.1, from coordinate 21,764 downwards.
GTCGTCGGCACCGGCGGTCAGCCCCGACACCCGGTCGAGCACCGAATCCCTCGCGGTGAGGAACAAGGTGGGCGTATAGCCGTCGGCTTCGCGCACCCGCTGCAGAATCTGCAAACCGTCGATGTCGGGCAGCATGATGTCGAGCACCACGACGTCGGGCTCCATCTCATCGAACTTGGCTTGGGCCTCCTCGCCGTTGTGGGCCACCTCGACGACCCAACCCTCGTAGTGCAACGCCATCTTGACGAGGTTGGTCAGCGCCGGTTCGTCGTCCACCAGCAACACCCGAATGGGTGAACCGTCAGCCCGGTTGATCCGGGGCAACTGCCCGAGAATGGCCTGGCGCGGCTGGTGAGCACGTGGAGATACCGACATCGTGGTCATACTGCCATTCTCCTGAGCACACAGTTAGTTGTCACGGAGTTCATATCGAGTTCTTACACAAACCCATTCGGCGCCATAGCTATGACGTACGTCACCTTACGCAGCGCGTGGTGAGCCAGTCGAGAATTGTTGCAATACATATGGTTTCAATCGCTTGCGTGAACTCTTGGTTACGCGGTTCGGCGCATTCGACGCGTTTTGCCTGCACAGCAGGGCAATTCGCCCACGAGGGGGCCGAAGCAGAAGATTTGCGTTCTCTATGCGTCCGCCATTTCGCGTTGACGCTGGTTCACAGCGATAAATACTCTCGCCCATAGCAATTGGATGCTTGAAGCCAGCTGTGAACACACGCCGGATTGTGTATTGCTGCGCTGCAACATCTTTCAATGACACCGCCGTCAATACATCGATCGGTGTGCGCTCGCCCGCGTACCGACAACCGCCCGACTCGAACTGGAGTACGTGATGCAGCAAACTTCTCAACTGGCGGACAGGGCCAGATCCGTCCTGCGCTACGACCTGCCCGCCTCGCTGGTGGTCTTCCTGGTCGCATTACCGCTATCTCTGGGTATCGCGGTCGCGTCCGGGGCGCCGGTCCTGGCCGGACTCATCGCCGCGGTCGTCGGCGGCATCGTCGCCGGCGCACTGGGCGGATCCCCGCTACAGGTCAGCGGACCTGCCGCCGGGCTCACCGTGATCGTCGCCGGGCTCGTCGCTCAGTTCGGCTGGGCCGTCACGTGCGCCATCACGGTGCTCGCGGGCGTGCTGCAGGTGCTGTTCGGGCTGAGCCGGGTGGCCCGCGCCGCGCTGGCCATCTCGCCCGTCGTGGTGCACGCGATGCTGGCGGGCATCGGCCTGACCATCGTCCTGCAGCAGGCCCACGTGCTGCTCGGCGGCAGCTCCAACAGCTCTGCCTGGGACAACGTCAAGGAACTGCCCGCGCAGCTGATCGGCGCGCACGGCCACGGCGTGATCCTGGGCGCCCTGGTCATCGCCATCCTGGTCGGGTGGCGATGGATGCCTGCGGCAGTCAAGAAGGTGCCCGGTCCGCTGGTGGCCATCGCGGGCGTCACGGCGTTCTCGCTGCTGCCGATGTTCGGCGACGTCAGCCGCATTGTGCTGAACGGCTCGCTGTTGGATGCCCTGGCACTGCCGAGCCTGCCCGACGGCAATTGGGGAGCGTTTGCCACCGGCGTTTTGACCGTGGCCCTGATCGCGAGCGTGGAGAGCCTGCTGTCGGCGGTCTCGGTCGATCGGATGCACACGGGCCCGCGCACCAACTTCGACCGCGAGATGATCGGCCAGGGTGCGGCCAACATGGTGTCCGGCGCGGTCGGCGGCCTGCCCGTCACCGGCGTCATCGTCCGCAGCTCCACCAACGTCGCCGCGGGCGCCCGCACCCGGGCCTCGGCGATCATGCACGGCGTCTGGGTGCTGGTGTTCGCGGTGCCGTTCGCCGGTCTGGTCCAGCTCATCCCGACCGCCGCGCTGGCCGGCCTGCTGATCGTCATCGGCTGCCAGTTGGTCAACCGCGCACACATCGAAACTGCCCGCCGCACAGGTGATCTCGCGGTGTACGTGGTCACCATCCTGGCCGTGGTCTTCCTGAATCTGCTCGAAGGCGTGCTGATCGGCCTGGCCCTGGCGGTGGCGTTCACCGTCTGGCGCGTGGTGCGCACCAAGATCGCCGCCGAGCCCAGCGGTGGCGGCGCCTGGCGCGTCGTGATCGAGGGTTCCTGCACGTTCCTGTCGCTACCCAAGCTGACCAACGCGCTGGGTGAGGTTCCGCCCGGGGTCCCCGTCACGGTCGAGCTCTCGGTCGACTTCCTGGACCATGCCGCGCACCAGACGATCGAGGAGTGGCAGCGCCAGCACGTTGCCACCGGCGGCACAGTCGATATCCACGACGTGGGCGCGGTCGAGATGCACAGTGCCGTGGCAGGTCCGCCCGTGCGCGGGTTCACCCCGTTCGACAAGCGATCCGGCGTGGTGCCGTGGAGTTCGTGGCAACGCGACGATTCGCCGTCGGTGCTGCACGGCCTGGCCGCCTACCAACGCCGCACCGCCGCGGTGTTGCGACCGCACATGCAAGACCTGGTCGACGCCCAACGCCCGGAGACGCTCTTCCTCACGTGCGCCGATTCGCGGGTGATCCCCAACGTCATCACCAGCAGCGGGCCGGGCGATCTGTTCACCGTGCGCAACGTCGGCAACATGGTTCCCGCCGGGCAGAGCGATGCCTCGATCGAAGCCGCCATCGCGTTCGCGGTGGACAAGCTCGGCGTCAGCTCGATCGTGGTGTGCGGGCACTCCAGCTGCGGTGCGATGACGGCCCTGCTCGGCAAGGCCGACACGGGTGACCGGCACCTGAATTCCTGGCTGGCCCACGGCAATCCGTCTCTTGAAGCGTTCGACGACGGTCGTCATCCCGTGGCGCGGTCGGCAGCCGAGGCGGGCTTCAGCACTGTCGATCAGCTGTCGATGGTCAACATCGCGATGCAGGTGCAGACGCTGCAGGAGCATCCGGTGGCCCGGCGGGTCAACGTGATCGGGCTGTTCTACGACATCCCCAGCGCCGGCGTGCTGCGGGTGACGCCCACCCAGATCGAGGCCCTCGCCGACGCCGCGTAGGTGGTTGCGTATGCACCGCGAGCGTGCGCGTCTGCTGCCCGGCACTCCGTGTTGCGGCAGCAGTACGCGCACGCTCGCGGTGCGTCGTCAGGATTCAGGACGCCAGTCGAACGGGAAGTGCTTGCTCGAGCCGCCTCGGTACTCGTGTGAGAAGTCGAATCCCACGGCGTGGTCCTTCGTGACCACGCCCCACGTCGCGACCTGTCCTGGGCCGACCTCGGCACCCGGCGCGTTGACGGTCGTCACGCGCCGGCTCGGATCCGACGTGGGACCCGTCAATGCCTCCACCCGCAGGTCGACCTTGCCAGGAATCTCTGCACGCCAGTACGCCAGATCTTCGGCGGCCTCGAATGTGATGGGCGCGTAGGAGATTCCCCTCAGGTCCTTGATGAGGCTGCCGAACTCCCCCGGCCACCCGCCTTCGCACCCGGTGAAGATCTGCCCGAGTGCCTGGCGCTGGTCTGCGTCGGCCTTGTCGTCGATGTAGAACATCAGCGACATCATCGCGTTGGGGTCGCCGACCCACATGTTGCCGGTGAACTCGCCGAGCGCGACCACCCCGAGATCGCTCAGATCCGTTTCGCCGTAATGGCCTTCATGGATTTTCCAGACCAGGGTGAACAGGCAGTCGCCGTGCGTGGGCTCTTGCGCGAAGCTGCACGGGCAGGGCAGTTTGCAGCTGCACACGTCGAACCACTCGCCCCGCAGATGCCAATCCGTCGTCGCCGTCGCCATTGCCGCTCCTCTCGATTCATACCCCCAGGGGGTATCCAACGGAGCTGACGCTACACAGCCGACGGCGCGCACACAAGTACCCCCTGGGGGTATCTAGCTAGGGGCGCGAGCGTGCGCAAAATGCCGACCGCGGGCGGCGTGTCGCGCAGCAGACGCGCACGCTCGCGGTGCAATTGCTAGTAGTGGCCCGGGCCGCGGCCCGCCATGTCCTCGAGCCGGCGGATGCGGTCAGCAATGGGCGGATGGGTGGAGAAGAGCTTGCCGATGCGCTCGCCGGCCCGGAACGGGCTGGCGATCATGAGATGCGCCTGATCGGCCAGCTGCGGTTGCGGGGGCAGCGGAGCCGCCTCGATGCCGCCGGAGATCTTGCGCAGCGCGGAAGCCAAGGCCAGCGGATCACCCGTCAGCTCGGCACCGGACTGGTCGGCCTGATACTCGCGGGACCGCGACACCGCCAACCGCACGACCGTCGCCGCGATGGGCCCCAGCAGCGAAACGAGCAACAGCGCAAAGGGATTCGCATTGTCGCGATTACCGCCGAACATGCCTGCGAACATCGCGATATTGGCCAGCGCGGTGATCACCGACGCCATCGCTCCTGCCACACACGAGATCAGGATGTCGCGGTTGTATACGTGGGACAGCTCGTGACCGAGCACGGCGCGCAACTCACGCTCGTTGAGGATCTGCAGAATGCCGGTGGTGCAGCAGACCGCGGCGTTACGCGGATTGCGGCCGGTGGCGAAGGCATTCGGATTGGCGGTGTCGGAGATGTACAGCCGCGGCATGGGCTGATGTGCGGTGGTGGCCAGCTCGCGGACGATCCGGTAGATCTCCGGGGCCTGCAGTTCGGTGACGGGCTGCGCGTGCATGGCCCGCAGAGCCAGTTTGTCGCTGTTGAAGTACACGTAGGTGTTCATGCCGACGGCGAACAGCACCGCGAGGTACATCACGTTGCGGCCGAACAGCGAGCCGACGAACACGATGAGCGCCGACATGCCCACCAACAGCAGGAATGTCTTGAGTCGGTTGGCGTGAGGATTCCAGGTCATCAGCTTCCTCCTCGAGCTTGGGAAGTCTTCGCCGATTAAACGCTCAGCAAGCCCGCCTGGGTTCCGGAATCAGCCGTGCCGGTTCACGGTGTAGTCGACGAGCGACAGCAGCGCCTGGCGGCCGGGGACGTCGGGCAGGCTGTCGAGTTCGACGCGCGCCTGCGCCGCGTAGGACGCCACGGTCTCCTTGGCGCGGGCCATGCCCGGGGAGGATCGCAGCAGGCTCAGCGCCTCGGCGACGTCCTCGTCGCGCTCCACCGGCCCGGCCAGCAGGACCCGCAGCCGGTCGGCATCGGGCCCGGTCTCTTGCAAGGCGTACAGCACCGGCAGGGTGTGGACGCCTTCGCGCAGGTCAGTGCCGGGAACCTTGCCCGATTCATCGGGATCGCTGTCGATGTCGATGATGTCGTCGGAGATCTGGAATGCGGTGCCGACGATGCCGCCGAGCCGGTCCAGCCGCTCGATCTGTTCGTCGTCGGCGCCGGAGAAGGTGGCGCCGAACCGCCCCGATGCCGCGATCAGGCACGCCGTCTTCTCGTAGACCACCTTGAGGTAGTGCTGGATGGGGTCCGCCTGCTCGGCAGCGCCGCGGGTCTCCCGCATCTGGCCGGTGACCAACTGCGCGAATGTGTCGGCAATCACGCGCACGGCGTCGGGGCCGAGCCGTGACACGAGCCGGGACGCGGTCGCGAACAGATAGTCGCCGGCCAGGATCGCGATGTTGTTGCCCCACCTGGCGTTGGCGCTGGGTGCACCGCGGCGGACCTGGGCCTCGTCCATGACGTCGTCGTGGTACAGCGTGGCCAGGTGCACCAACTCGATGACCGAACCCGCGATGGCGACGTCGGGATCATCGGGCCGGGGCCCCAGTGATGCGGCCAGCACCGTGAACAGCGGGCGGAAACGCTTTCCACCGGCCTGGAACAGGTGCTGAACGGCCTCGGCCATCAACTCATCGGCTTTGCCCAGCTCAGTGGACATCAGATCTTCGATCCGGGCCACGCCGCCGCGGACTTCGGCGGCAAACGCCTCGTCCCCGAAATCCACGCCCGCCACCACAGTCGCTGGTGTCCTCATTCGTCCAACATACTGGGACCGATGGACACCAATGCAGATGTGGTCGTTGTGGGCGCCGGTCCGGCGGGGTCGGCCGCGGCGGCCGGGGCGGCGCGCAGCGGCCGCGACGTGCTGGTGATCGACGCCGCGCAATTCCCCAGGGACAAGGCCTGCGGCGACGGGCTCACCCCACGTGCGGTGGCCGAGTTGGAGCGTCTGGGCATGGGCGGGTGGCTCGACACCAAGCTGCGCCACCGGGGATTGCGCATGTCAGGTTTCGGCGCCGATGTGGAGGTGCCGTGGCCCGGCCCGTCGTTCCCGTCGACCGGCAGCGCCGTGCCGCGCGCCGAGCTCGACGACCGGATCCGTTCAGTCGCCGCCGACGACGGCGCCAAGATGTTGTTGGGTGTCAAAGCTGTTGGTGTGAGCCATGATTCCTCGGGGCGGGCAGACGCGATACACCTCGACGACGGCAGCACGATCCGATGCACGGACCTGATCGTGGCTGACGGGGCCCGCTCGACACTCGGCCGCGAGCTCGGCCGCACGTGGCACCGGGAAACCGTCTACGGCGTCGCGATCCGCGCCTACATCGCCTCCCCGCGGGCCGCCGAGCCGTGGATCACCTCGCATCTGGAGCTCCGCTCGCCCGAAGGCGCTGTGCTTCCGGGCTACGGCTGGATCTTCCCGCTCGGCAACGGTGAGGTGAACATCGGGGTGGGTGCGCTGGCCACCGCGAAACGGCCCGCCGACGCGGCGCTGCGGCCCCTGCTGAACCACTACACCGAGCTGCGGCGCGACGAGTGGGGGTTGACCGGGCAACCGCGTGCCGCGCTCTCGGCGCTCCTGCCGATGGGTGGCGCGGCGTCGGGGGTGGCCGGACCCAACTGGATGTTGATCGGCGACGCCGCGGCGTGCGTGAACCCGCTCAACGGCGAGGGCATCGACTACGGCCTGGAAACCGGCCGGCTGGCCGCTGAGCTGCTGGGAGCCGGCGGGGGTTCTGGTTACGCGACGGCGTGGCCCGCGGTGTTGCAGGAGCACTACGCCCGCGGGTTTTCGGTCGCGCGCCGGCTGGGCGTGTTGCTGACGCTGCCGCGGTTCCTGCCGCTGACCGGGCCGGTGGCGATGCGCTCGGCGTTCCTGATGAACATCGCCGTGCGGGTGATGGGCAACCTGGTCACCGACGAGGACGCCGACTGGGTGGCCCGGGTGTGGCGGGCCGCCGGGCTGGCGTCGCGACGGCTCGATCAGCGCAAGCCGTTCGCGTGAGCTGACGCGTCGGGCGTGTCGCCGGCCGGCGGCATACTCCCGGGAAAGACCGTCAAATGTTTTGACGGTCCGGAAGGGAGACAGCCCGATGGGATCAGCCGACGATCCGGCGCGGGTACCGGCCACCGAACCATGGTGGGCCAACAATCCTGAGCTGCAGGAGATCATTCGTCGCTCAAACGAGCAGCTGCAACGCGAAATCGAAGCCTGCGCACCACTACCGGGACCGCACGCCGAGCCGGTCGTCGAGAATCTCTCACCCAGGGCCAGCCTGCGGCAACTCACCCGCATCCGTGAAGAACTCGACCACCTGCAGACGCGCTATGAGAAGGCCGTCCTGACAGCGCGCAACGCCGGGCTCTCGTGGGCACAGATCGGGACTGCACTCGGCGTGTCAAAACAGAACCTGCACAACCGATTCCGCGATCAAGACGGGGCCATGCAACGGCGGCCGGTCAGCGGTTGAGCATCCAGATCCGGGTGGAGAGCGCCGTCGCGAAGGCGCACCACAGCGGGTATGGCGCGAGCACGGCGGCGCGGGGCCCCTGGGCGGCCACGGCGCGTCGGGTGAGATCGGCGCTGCTGGCCGTGAGTGCCGCTGCGACGACGGCCGCGGTGCCGAGCCGCTTCTGGGAGAAGAAGATCCACGACCACCCGGCGTTCATGACGAGGTTGGCAGCCAGCGCTGCGGTGTACGCGCGGGCCTTATCATCGCGGTTCTCGGCGCGCAACGTGTCCAGCGTCGTCGCCGATACCGCTGCGATGTCGGTGTAGAGCAGCGGCCAGACCACCGGAAAGGCTTGGCGGGGCGGCTGAAACGACGGCTTGCGCAGCTCGGCGTACCACGGTGACTGCGCCGGCCGGCTCGCCAGCCCACCAACCACTGCAGTGGCCAATGCGGCAGATGCAGTCTTGATCAATGTAATTGGTCGCATCATTCGTTGCTACCACGTTTCGTCAGTCGGCGTAGCGCAGCACTCCGAGGATCGCCTGTTCGTCGGGCGGCTCGGCACTCACGCAGTCCTGCAGCGCCGACCTGACGGTGTCGGCGCACATGTCGGCGCCGATCAGCACCAGCGTGGTCGCGCGCTGTTCGGAGCTGTCCCAGCGCCGCCGGGAGAACCGTAACGAACTGCCGACCAGTTGCAGGAGAAACTTACGCCCGGAGCCGGCCGCGCCGAAATCGATGAAACCCTTCGCCCGGTACAGGCCGGCGGGCCGGTCTCGCAGGAAGTCCATCAGCCGGCGGGGATCGAGTGCCCGGTCGGTGGTGAACTCCACGCTCTGATAGGCAGCGTGCTCGTGATGATCGTGGTCGTGTGTATCCCACAGCAATTCGTCGAGGCTGAGCTGACCCGCTCGCGGCGTCCGCTCCGGCGCGTCGATCAGCAGAGCCGGATCCACGCGACCGAACTCGGTGGGCAGCACCGGAACCCGTGGATTGAGCTCGCGAACCTTATCGGTGACGCAGGCGAGCTCGTCGGCGCTGACCTGATCCGCCTTGTTGAGCACGACCAGATCCGCCACGCGCACACTGTGTCCCAGGTCGGCGCGGGCGAATTCGACTGCGTCGACCATCAACACCAGACCCGCGTAGTGATACCGGCTGTCGGCGGCGGTCGCCAGGGTGCGAGCCAGCGCGGACGGCTCGGCGACGCCGCTGGCCTCCACCACGATGAGGTCCAGCCGGGGCTTGACCGCCGCCAGCTTGCCCAGCATGTCGGCCGCTTCATCGGCGTCGACCGCGCAGCAGATGCAGCCGTTGGACAGCGACGCCATCGCATCCACCTGCCCCGCGATCAGCATGGCGTCGATGTTGACCGCGCCGAAGTCGTTGACGAGGGCGCCGATCCGCACGCCGCGGCTGTTGCGCAGCAGGTGGTTGAGCAGCGTGGTCTTACCCGCGCCGAGATGACCCGCGACCGCCAGTACAGGTACCGATCCCGACGCCGTCATCCGGCCATCGTAGGGATATCGGCAACCCTGCGTCGGCTAAGTTAATGGCCAATCTGAAATCGAACGATCACAAGATCTCGGCTGTTATGCCGCTAGCGCGGCATTATTGATGCTGGTCACTTGAGAATGATCATTTACTTAATGCTTGCCGCAGGGCGGCCGGATGTGACATGCTCCACACGCGGCCGGGGGTCGAGAGCTCCCCCACGCGCACACCGTCGCGGAAGGATGTCGATGAGCTTCGAGTTGCCCGCAGCCAAAGGACCGATGCATGACGTGCTGGTCCAGGGCGGCTACGTGCTCGGGTTCTCGGTGCAGGCCATCGTCAGCGTCGTCGTCGCGGTCCTGCGCCGACGACTGGTCGCCGACGAGGTGGTGATGACCGAGCTGACCCACTGCATCCGGCGTAAGAAGGCTTGGAGTTCGATGCGGCAGATGGTGTTGGGTCAGCGGGGCTTTCGGTGTCGAATCAGTGTCCGCGATCACCGAGGCTGTACTCAGGGACAAATCCGGCGCGGGATTTGTCCCTGATGTGAATCTCGGTGCGGTCGGCCCACTGTTTTGTCGGCCCACTGTTTGTCGGCCTCCGGTTTTGTCGGGCCCTGCGCCATAATTGGTGTTATGTCCTCGCCGGCAACACCTTTCGACTCTGACGCGGTGAGTCCCGCGCAGCGGTTGGCCACCACCGTCGGCCAACTAGGCATGAGCCCGGCATCGTGCCGGGCCGGATAACGCTGGCCGCCAGGCGAATTCGCGCCGGTGCAGACAGCTCCCGGCTCGACACATTCAGGCGCGCGACACTGCGCCCGCGCATGAGCGGTGAGCAGCGGTGAGTGACTGCCTACTCGGGTTTCGTCGCGGCATGCAGCGCGACGATGCCGCCAGTCAGGTTGCGCCAGCGCACATTTGACCAGCCGGCCGTTCCGATGCGGCGGGCCAGCTCAGCCTGATCGGGCCACGCCCGGATCGACTCGGCAAGGTAGACGTAGGCCTCGGGGTTGCTCGACACGGCCGTCGCCATCGCGGGCAGGGCCCGCATCAGGTACTCCTTGTAGACCGTGGCGAACGCGCGATTGGTCGGCGTCGAGAATTCGCACACGACGAGCCGGCCGCCGGGCCGCGTCACGCGGGCCATCTCCCGCAGCCCTTCCACGTGGTCGACGACGTTGCGCAGCCCGAAGCTGATAGTTACCGCGTCGAACACGCCGTCGGCGAACGGCAGCCTGGTGGCGTCGGCCCCGACCTTGGGGACCGGCCGGTCGGCGCCGGCCGCCAGCATCCCGACCGAGAAGTCCGCGGCGACGCACCAGGCGCCGGAGCTGGCCAGTTCGACCGTCGACACCGCGGTGCCTGCCGCGAGATCCAGCACCTTGTCCCCCGGCCCGATCCCCAATGCCGCGCGGGTTTCACGCCGCCAGAACCGGTCCTGGCCCAGCGACATCACGGTGTTGGTCAGGTCGTAGCGCCGCGCCACCGCATCGAACATCGACGCGACCTCATGCGGGTTCTTCTCCAGGCTCGCTCGACTCACCGTGCTGACGCTACCCGGCCGGTCGGTCACAGCCATGCGCGGTGCCGCCGCAGGTACCGGTGCTTGACCAGCTGCGCGCACGAGGCATAGCTGACGGCGACCACGGCCAGCCACAGCACGTAGGCAGCAGGCAGCGGCGTCATGTGCAGCGGCTCGGCCAGCGGCGTCACGGGTAGCACCAGGCCGATGGATGCCGCGCACCACAGCGCCAGCACCACCGTCGCCGCAGGACCGGGGCGTCGCCACGGCAGTTCGCGGGTGCGCAGCACGAGCACGATCAGCAGCTGGGTCAGCAGACCTTCGACAAACCAGCCGGTTTGGAACAGCGACGGCGCATGGGCACCCCCGAACCACCACCACAGCGCTCCGAAGGTGGCGAGGTCGAACAGCGAGCTGAGTGGGCCGAACGTCAGCATGAATCCGATGAGCCCGCCGGAGCGCCAGCGCTGCGGGACCCGCAGATAGTCGTCGTCAACGCGGTCCCATGACAGCCCAGCTGGGCGGTGTCATATAGGAGGTTCTGAACCATCAGCTGGATCGGCAGGATCGGCAGGAACGGCAGCAGCACGCTGGCCGCCAACACCGAGAGCACGTTGCCGAAATTCGAACTGGCCGTGATCTTGACGTACTTCATGGTGTTGGCCAGCGTGCGACGTCCTTCGACAACACCCCGCGCGACGACGGCGAGGTCACGGTCGAGCAGGATCAGATCGGCAGCCTGCTTGGCGACGTCAGCCGCGGTGTCGGCGGCGATCCCCACGTCCGCGATCCGCAGTGCTGCGACGTCGTTGACGCCGTCGCCGAGGTAACCGACGGCGTGCCCTTCCTGCCGCAGCGCCGCGACGATGCGCGCCTTGTGTGCCGGTGTCAGCTCGGCGAACACGTCCGCCGCGACGGCAAGCGCGCGTAGCTCCAGATCGCCTGCGTCATCCACGTCGGATCCGAGAATCGTTGCGTGGGCGTCCAACCCGACGTGGTTGGCCACCTGTGCAGCGACCACCCGGCTGTCGCCGGTGAGGATCTTCACCCCGACTCCGTGATCGGCCAGGCTGGTGACGGTCGCGGCCGCACTCTCCCGAATCGGGTCCACAAAGCCGACGAAACCGACCAGCACCAAGCCGAATTCGTCCGATTCGCCGTAGTTCTCCCACCGCGCGGGCAGCTCCTTGACCGCCACGGCCAACACCCGCATGCCCTGGCGTCGGTAGGCCGCCACGATCTCGTCGGCCTCGGCGGTGAGCTCGTCGTCGAATGCGATAACCTTGTTGTCGATGCGGATCTCGCTGCAGCGGGCCAACACCTGGTCGGGATCGCCCTTGCAGATCATGATGTGCTCATCGCGCTGCCGGGTGACCACGACGGTGTTGCGGCGCCGACGATGGTTGAACGCGACCTCGTCGACCTTGGTGAACGCGGCGTCGGCGATGAACTCCATCTGCCCGCCGCCGAGTAGTTCGAGGATGGCGGCGTCGAGCGGGCTGTGCGCGCAGTCCTGGAAATGTACGCTCAGATAGGCGAATTCGGCCACGGCCTCGTCGGGTCGTCCCGCGACGTCGATGCTGTGGGCGTAGATGATGCGGTCCTCGGTGAGGGTTCCGGTCTTGTCCACGCACAGCACGTCCATCGCGCCGAGATCCTGAATGGCGTTGAGCCGCCGCACGACAACCTTTTCGGTGACCAGTCGGGTCGCTCCGCGAGCCAGGTTCGTCGTGACGATGACGGGCAGCATCTCGGGTGTGAGGCCCACGGCGACGGCGACGGCGAACATCGCCGCTTGCGCCCACACTCCGCTGACCAGACCGTTGACGACGAACACGATGGGCGCCATCACCAGCATGAAGCGGATCAGGGTCCAGCCGACCGCGCGGACCCCGCGGTCGAAGCTGGATTCCGGTTGGATCGCGGCGGCCGACGTGGTCAACGATCCGGTGTAGGTGCGTGGTCCGGTGGCGATCACCACGCCGGTGGCGGCGCCGGCCACCACAGCCGTACCGGACAGACAGAGATTCGGCGCGTTGACAACCGCATGCCGCATCGCGACATCTGCATCTGACGCGCCAGGGCGGGCCGACTTCGACACCGGCAGCGATTCCCCCGACAGCACCGACTGATCGACCACGAGGTCGGTGGAGGTGATCAGCCGCACGTCGGCGGCGACGACGTCACCGGCGCACAGCAACACGATGTCGCCGGGGACGAGGTCGTGTGGCGATACCTCGCGCTCCATGGGTTCGTCGTCATCGTCGGCCCGGCGGCGCACCGTCACGGTCGATGACACCAGATCGTCGAGCGCACGCGTCGCGCGCTCAGAACGGGTCTGCTGCCACAACCGCAGCAGCACAGCCAGCGCGATCATGAGGCTGACGATCCCGGCACCCCGGATGTCGCGGACGAGCAGGAACACCACGTCGAGCCCCGCCAGCAACGCCACGAACGGGCTGCGGACCGCCGTCCGCACGCGGGTCCACGCGGTGTCCTCATCGTCGGGCGCGGGGTCGTTGTCGCCGAACCGGCTCAGCCGGTCAGCGGCCTCGGATTCGGTGAGCCCCCGCGGAGAACTGTGCACCTGGTGAAAAACCGTCAACACGGGTGCGGCGGCGAGCTCGCACAGGCGGTGGTTCTGATCGTCGAGGACAGTCCCGAGGCCGGCCGCGTTGTCTGTCATCGTCGGCCCCTCACGTGGTCGAAATAACCCTTGTCCACGGTACCCACGCGACTAGTGGTCGACGGGTTCCTCGACATTGACGTTCCATCGCACACTGGTCACCGACGGTTCCATGCTCAGCCGGCTGACCGCGGATTCCATCTGCCGGTCGTCGCGCTGATCGCTGAGCAACTCGGCCCGCACCTCGACGCCACCGTCATCGTCGGTATTGGTGCTCGCGATCGACTGCAGCCGGAAATCGGTGCGCGTCAAGGCCTGCACCACCAGTGCCCGGATATGCGCCTCGTGCTCGTCGCGCGTGGCGGCCACGAACACATATGACGTCGGCTGCTCGTCGCCCGTCTCGGGAATGCGGTCGACGGCGCGGCCGACGAAACGCAGTGCGATGTTGACCAGAACGACCACGACGGTTCCGGCGGCGGCCACATCGAACAGCCCGGCGCCCGACAGCGCACCGACCGCGGCCGAACACCACAAGGTCGCGGCGGTGTTGAGTCCCCGAACGCTCAGCCCGTCGCGCATGATGACGCCGGCGCCGAGAAAGCCGATGCCCGAGACGATTTGGGCGGCCACGCGGGTGGGGTCAGCGGTCCCGGCATCGCTGCTGAAGCCGTGCGCCGACAACAGCACGAACAGCGTCGACCCCACGGCCACGAGGGCGTTGGTCCGCAAACCCGCCATCCGGGCCCGGTACTGGCGTTCCAGCCCGATCACGGTGCCCAAGCCGACACCGGATCCGATGCGCAGCAGCATCTCCAGCGTGGTCATCTCACACTCCTCTCGGCCGTGGGCAGACGGTTGGACAACAAGCAGTCAACCAGGAAACTCAAACACTTGCACAAGTGTTGAGTATGAGACAGTCTAGGTCAGGGACATCGAGAGGAGTTCCGTGCCCGCCCCCACCGCCGCGCCCGACCCGACCGACCCTGTGTCGCCCCGGGTGCTTCAGGACACCGCGTCGCTGTTCGGTCTGTTGTCGGCCACTGTCCGGCTGCACATCCTGTGGCTGCTCGACAGCGGTGAGCAGGACGTCGGCACGCTGGCCGACAAGACCGGCCAAAGCGTCGCCACGGTCAGCCATCACCTCGGCAAACTCAAGCTCGCGGGCTTGGTCCGTGCCCAGCGGCAGGGCAAGCGGCAGGTGTACGTCGCCACCGACGACAATGCCCTCGCGGTGATCCGCGTGGCGCTCAGCGCCGCTCAACCCGCCCTCAGGGTGTCCGACACCGCCCGCCACGCGTAACGGAACGACTCACCCGGCATGCCGGCGCAGCGTCATACCGGCGCCCGGCTGCACAGCCTCGTAGTGCCCGAGCAGTTCATCGCAGATCGCCGGCCAGGTACGGCCCAGCACACTGCGACGCGCGGCCACCGAGTACCGCGCCCGTTCGGCGATCAGATGATCGACCGCCGCAGGCAGCGCAGCCGTGAACTCGTCGACCCCGAGCAACAGGCCAGTTCGGTACGGCGCCACCAGATCTCGTGGTCCGCCGGCGTCAGGAGCGATCACCGGCAGACCCGAAGCCATCGCCTCCTGAACCGCCTGGCAGAACGTCTCGTGCTCACCGGGATGGACGAACACATCCATGCTGGCATACGCCGCGGCCAACGCCTCACCGCGCAGTTCGCCGGTGAAAACCGCCGAGGGAAGCACTGTTTGGAGCTTCGCACGGTCGATCCCGTCGCCGACGATCACGAGCTGCAGGTCATCGCGCGCAGCGATGGCGGCCAGCCGTTCCACATGCTTTTCCGGTGCCAGCCGGCCGACGAATCCGACCACCGCGCGGCCATCCGGCGACCACGACGCACGTAGGGCGTCGTCGCGCGCCGACGGCGCGAATCCGGTGATGTCCACCCCGCGCGCCCACTTGTAGACCCGTGGAATGCCATGGGCTTCAAGGTTTTCGATTGCGGAGGTGGATGGGGCGAGAGTGCGGTCGGCCTTGGCGTGCAGCCGACGCGTCCACGCCCACGACGCCCGCGACAGCACGCCAACCCCGTAGCTCTCGGCGAAACCGGCGACGTCGGTCTGGAACACCGCGACAGTCGGCACACCCAGATAACGGGCGGCATGCACGCCGCCCCAGCCGAGCAGGGCGGGCGACGCAAGGTGCACGACGTCGGGCGCGAACCCGCGCAGCACACTCACCATCCGGGGCCGCGGTACGCCCAGGGGCAGCGAGGTCACTTTCGGGAACATGTGCGACGGCACCCGATGCACCCGGATACCGTCGTAGACCCGGTCGGCCGGCGGTTGCCGGCGCGGGGTGTCCGGAGCGATGACGAGCACCTCATGGCCGGTACGGCGGAGATGCTCGATCACCCGAAGCACGGAGTTGGTGACGCCGTTGACATTCGGGAGGAAGGACTCTGCAACGATTGCCACGCGCACGTCACGATCGTCTCAGCGGCACCTGTCGCAAAGGTTGCCGACGGGGATACGACACGCAAAAACCTGACCTGCGCGCTCGCGTCATCCTGGGACTACGCTCAGTTGGCATGCGATTCACGCGGTTGCTCGGCGCGCTGGCGATGAGCCTGGCACTGACCACCGCGGGCTGCACCCAGGTGGTCTCCGGCGTCGCGGCACCCGACCCCAATGGGCCGCCGACCGAGATCACCAAGGACGGTTCGGGCATCCAGGTGGGGTTCGCCGATGCGGCGCTGCAGATCGAGATCTTCACCGAACCCCAGTGCCCGCACTGCGCTCAGCTGCAGCACGACTTCGGCGACGAGATCAGCAGCTACATCAACCTCGGCGAGCTTGCCGTCACCTACCGCCCGATGACGTTCCTCGACGTCGACGGCCACGACTACTCGGCGCGGGTCAGCAATGCCCTGTTCCTCGCGGCAGGCCCAGGCACCGGCGGCGTGCAATTCCAGCGCTACGTCGAGGATCTGTGGAGCCACCAGCAGCCCGGCGGCCAGGCACCGAGTGATCAGGAGCTGGCCGACATGGCGCACGAGAGCGGAGTCGGGTCGCAGCATGTCGCCAAAATCGCCGCCGGTGAGCCCGGAGTCGACACCGGCGAGATGGCAGACCAGAACGTCGAATTCCTCAGCGAGATCCAGGACACCATCGGCACTCCGACGGTCTACGACCTGAAGAACGACAAGATCATCGACATCTACGACAACAACTGGCTGGCCAAGCTCTTGTCTGCGATCTGACGTCGGTCGAGCCGTTTTTGCAGCACCGCCAGCCCGGCCAGCGCCGCAGCGGCCACCAGCCAGCCCACGACCGCGATGGACCCGGCCGGGATGATCGCCAACGAAGCGTTGCGGTCGCGCACCCGTACCAGGTCAGGGTCGTTCTTGTCGTATTCGACGTAGATCCGCATGCCGGTGTCGAGCTCGGAGGGATAGAGCACCCCGAGCTCGGGTCGGTAGGTCACCCGATCGGGCGTGACGAACTCGATGGTCGAACGCCGCGGCCCCGCGCTGAGCACCTCGGCGGCGGCCACTCCCATGTGCCGCTCGATCTGACGGTCGTTGCGCCAGGCGCCGAGCACCAGCAGCACCGACTGCAGGGTCACCAGACACGCGAGGATCACCACCCCGATGCGGACGCGGCGGATGACGCGCTGCGCACGGGTCTCGCAGGCCTCGCCCGAGAGCCGCGGCAGCAGGGCCTGCGCCGACGCGCGCAGCCGGTGCACGGCCGCGCTCACGCGCACTCTCACAACGCTGCCTTGATGGACGCGTGCAGCGCGCGCAACGAGGACCGGTCGGCCTTCACCTCCAGCACCCGCATGGCGCCACCGCGTTCGGCCAGCGCGTCAGCGAGCCCGTCGACCTCGATCTGGCGGTGTTCGACGTGGTAGGCGCGGCACAGGGCACCGACGTCGACATCGTGCGGCGTGCCGAAGACACGGGACGACACGTCGGTGAACCGCGGGTCGCCCTGTTCGAGCAGTTCGAAGATGCCTCCACCGTTGTCGTTGGAGACGACGATGGTCAGCTCGCGCGGCGTGGGTTCGGTCGGCCCGATCAAGAGCCCAGAGCTGTCGTGTACGAAGGTCAGATCGCCCATGAGAGCGATCGTCCGGCCGACGCGCTCGTGAGCCAGGGCTGCGCCGACGGCCGTCGACACCGTGCCGTCGATCCCGGCCACCCCTCGGTTCGACTGCACCTTCACCCCTGTGGCGTCCAGCGCCACCAAGGCAGCGTCCCGCACGGGGTTCGACGCACCGAGCACCAGCTGGTCTCCGGGACGTACCGCAGCGGCCACCGCCGCGGCGACGTGCAGGCCGGTGGTCAACGGATGCGCCTTGAGCTGGTCGCGCACCGCAGTTACCGCGTGCCGGTTCACCTCGGCGCAGCGGCGCAGCCAGGCAGCGTGCGGCGTGCCCGAGGTCACCGCGCGGGTGCCGGTGGCCTGCGAGTTGCCCGAGACGTCGGGCCAGCGCGGGCCTGTCGTCAACGCATAGACCGGCACCGACGGGTCCGCCAGCAGCGACGACACCGGGCGGTGCAGAGTCGGCCGACCCAGCATGATCACCTGCTGCGGATGCACGAGCCGCAGCGCCAACGGGTGCAGCGGGTTGGCGGCAGGCGGCGCCGTCGGCTCGGCGACCGTCGGCAGCTCCGCCAGGTTCGGATGCACACCCGCGCCGTGCCCGGCGATCACCACGGTGTCGGGCGTCAGGTCGATGTCCAGTGGTTGATCGAACGTGACCGGCGGGGTGAAGGTCCACGGCTTGCCGGCGGGCCTGCCGTCGGGAAACACGGCCGACGTGCCTGCGGCGTCGTCGGGAACCAGCGGTTCGCGCAGCGGGATGTCGAATTGCACCGGGCCTGCGTTGGCGGTGCGCGAGCCGGTGGCGGCCGCGATCACCCGGCACGTCGCCGAGCGCCACTGTGCATTGAGTGCATCCATCTCGCCGTGCGCCCCGCCACTGAGGTCGGGGGCGAGCCCGAGGCTGATGTTGGCCCGAACCTGGGTGCCGAAGTAGCCGAGCTGTTCGAAGGTCTGATTGGCACCTGTTCCGAGCAACTCATAGGGCCGGTTGGCGCTCAGCACGATCAGCGGAACCCGCGCGTAATTGGCCTCGACCACTGCTGGGCCGAGATTGGCCACCGCGGTGCCAGACGTCATCGCCACGCAGACCGGGGCGCGTTGCGTGCCCTCGGCTCCGCAGGCCAGGCCGATCGCCAGGTAGCCGGCAGTACGTTCATCGATACGCACGTGCAACCGGATCCGGCCTGCGCGATCGGCATCGGACAGCGCGAACGCGAGCGGGGCGTTGCGTGATCCGGGACACAGCACGACATCGCGGACGCCGCCGCGAATGAGTTCGTCGACGACGACACGGGCCTGTGCCGTCGATGGGTTCACCACTACAGCCTATTGGGCTCGTGATTCAGCGAAGAAATTGAGGATCGCGGCGTTGACTTCCTGCGGTTTCTCGATAAAGCCCAGGTGGCCGGTGTCGGGAATCTCCAGGTAGCGGGCGTTCGGGATGGCCTTGGCCACTTCCTGCCCGAGATGTGGCGGCAACACCACATCGTCGGCGAACCCGACGATGAGCACCGGGGTGCGAATGGCCGCGTAGGCGGGCAAGCGGTTGCCGTCGGGGCCGACGTCGAGTTGCGCACGCAAGCCGGGCGTCGGCTTGGTGGGCCACATGGTGAACATCTCGCTCCAGTCCCGAGCCGATACGTCGTTGTTGAGCGTCTTCGGCGAAAAGCTTTCCAGCATGCGCACTTTCGCGTCGAACGTCGGCGGCAGTTGCACACCGGAACTGTCCAGGTCGCGTTCGGCCTCCCGGAAGAAATCGCGCGCACGATCATGCCGACCGCGAGTGGCCAGCAGGACGGCCGAATGCACCAGCTCGGGGCGGGCCAGCATCAGTTCCTGCGCGATGAACGATCCCATCGACACTCCGACGATGCGTACCGGCGCCGCGTCGAGCTTCTCGATCAGCTCAGCGGTGTCGGCCACCATCTGGGCGGTATCGAATCCCTCCGCGTTCTCGGTTGCCCCGATACCGCGGTTGTCGAAGGTGATGCAGCGATAGCCCGCACGCTGAAACTCCGGCACCTGGTGCAGATGCCAGGTGCGGCCGGCGCCACCGCGGCCCGCGATGAAAAGCACCGGCTCACCTTTGCCTCGTTCGTCGTAAGCCAGGTTCACCCGGCCGACATTACTGCCCGAGGCAGCTCCGATTCAGCGGCGGGCGCGCACGGCGTCGAGTGCGCGGTCCCACAGCAGCAGCGTCGTCGCTTTGAGTGCGGCGGGCTTCATGGCGTCCTTCGACAGCATGGCCGTCGCGGCCGCTTTGGTCGCTGCGGACGCCTTGGACATGTGACCGGAATCGAACGGCGGCTGCGGGTCGTACTCGATGCCCAGTTGGATGGCCTTGGCCTTGGCTTCGCCCGCGATCTGGCCGGCAAGCCACATCGCCAGGTCGATGCCCGCCGAGACACCAGCCGCGGTCACGATCTGATCCCCTGCGTTGACGATCCGCTCGTCGGAGACCGGCGTCACGCCCAAGGTTTTCAGCACCGGCAAGGCCATCCAATGCGACGTCGCGCGGCGGTCCCGCAGGATGCCCGCGGCAGCCAGCAGCACCGAACCCGAGCACACCGACGTAGTCCAGCTCGCAGTCTCATGGGCCCGACGCAGCCACGCTATGAGCTTCTCGTCGCGGGTGTGCTCGATGGTCGTCGGGCCGCCGGGCACGAGAATGAGGTCCGGAGAAGGGGTTTCGTCAAACGAGTGGGTGGCACCGATGACGAGCACACCGGAGTCGGCGGTGATCGGGCCTGGTTCATGCCACACGAATCGAACCTCGGCGTCGGGCAGGTAGTGCAGGATCTCGTAGGGCCCGATGAAGTCGAGCGCGGTGAATCCGGGGTACAGGACGATGGCGATCTGCATGTCTCCTCTTTCAGGCGAAGGTTTTTCGGTATTGGTCGGGTGAAATGCCAATCCGCCGAACAAAGTTGCGGCGCATGGTCTCTGCGGTACCGAACCCACAGCGCGTCGCGATGACGGTCACGGTGTCGTCGGTCTCCTCAAGTTGACGGCGCGCGGCATCGGTGCGGATTCGCTCGACGTAGGCACCCGGCGCCTCACCGACCTCATCGGTGAACACCCGGGTGAAGTGGCGTGGGCTCATGGCGGCCCGTCGCGCGAGTTCGGCGATGCTGTGCGCGCCACCAGGTTGGGCCTCGATGGCTTCCTGGACATCGCGGATCGGTTCACGTTTGGCACGCGGCATCCACACCGGCGCGGCGAACTGTGTCTGCCCGCCCGGACGCCGCAGGTAGAGCACCAGCCAGCGTGCGACGGTCTGGGCGACATCGGTGCCGAAGTCGTCCTCGACCAGCTTGAGCGCCAGGTCGATACCCGAGGTGACGCCCGCTGCCGTCCAGATGCGGTCGGAGCTGCGGACGAAGATCGGCTCGGGATCGACTGCCACCGTGGGGAACTCCTCGGCCAAGCGACCGGCCGAGGCCCAGTGGGTGGTGGCCGGGCATCCGTCGAGCAACCCGGCCTGGGCTGCGATGAACGCGCCGGTGCACACCGTCACGACGCGGCGGGCGTGCGGCGTCGCGGTTCTGATCCAGTCGATGACGGCCGGGTTGGCCCGCGCGGTGTCGGCGCCCACACCGCCCGGGATGACGATGGTGTCGATCGGCAGGTTCGGATCCGGCGGTGGTTGGGCGACGAACTCCAGTCCGGTGAGGGTCGTGACGGGCTGACCGTCAATCGACACCAGTGCGGCGGTGTAGCCCTCGTCGGTGCGGCCCTGACTGGCCAGGTGCAGGGTCGCGCCGGTGAACACGTCGAACGGTCCGACCAGGTCGAGCGCTTGTACGCCCGCGTAGCCGAGAATCACCACCGATCGCGTCATGACTTCAGTCTTGGCGATATCGAGCATGTCGTCTATGCCATGGACCCCACAGATCAGGACATGACCAAGGTTGTCGGATGGTGTCGCGATGATCGGCGCTATGACTGAATACACCTACCGTGCGGACTGGTCGCACGAGACGCGCGAGTATCTGGGCCAGTGCCTTGAGTTCCCCTATTTGTGGTGGCGGGCGTTGACGCCGGAGGACGCGATCGCCGGAGTCGCCAAGAAGGTGGCCGATGAGGTGGCGGCGATCGTGTCCATCGATGGCAGACTGCCCGAGCCGTTGACCGACCGCCGATACAGCGGCAAGTTCATGGTCCGGGCCTCGCCGGTGCTGCATGCCAGGCTTGCCGTCGAGGCTTCCGAGCAGGGCGTGTCGCTGAACCAGTGGGTGGTGCAGAAGCTCGCCGCACGCCTACAGACTGTTGCGGAGTACTACTAGCTGAGTGTCTCTGCTCGGCGTGTTTCACCCTCGGCGTGTCGCGGCTCCGGAGGAATACCACCTCTGAAAATGCGCCACCACCAGCGATACCAAATAATCTGATACCGCCCGCGATAGCACGTTTCACAAGCCACCTACCCGACACTTCCAGATACTGCTGTGACGAATGTGGTTA
>NZ_LZTB01000040.1 GCF_001665685.1 Mycobacterium sp. 852013-50091_SCH5140682 | reverse complement strand
TTCTGATTAGGTGTCAACCTATATCTACACTTATGCGATCGTCGGCAGCGTCAGATGTGTATAAGAGACAGGCCCGGAGGCGCCGCCCCCGCCTGCGACCACCAGCGCTGCGCCTGCGCCGCCGACAACGACGCACGCCGGGCCGAGACAGGTCACCTATTCGGTGACCGGCACCAAGGCACCAGGAGACATCATCACCATCACCTATGTGGACGGGAACGGTAACCGCCGCACCCTGCGCAACGTCTACATCCCGTGGACCTTCACGATGACGCCGATCTCCAACTCCGACGTCGGCTCGGTCGAGGCCTCCAGCCTGTTCCTGGTGAGCCGACTGAACTGCTCGATCACCACCAGCGACGGAACCGTGTTGAGTTCCAACGCCAACAACTCCGCACAGACGGCCTGCTGATGACCGGACCTCTCGACGATCTCGACAGCACCGACCGCATCCTCCTGGGCGTCTCTGTGGCGGCCTGGCTCGCGGCGCTGGGGGCCGGTGTCGCCGCCATCGTCGCGCTGGTCGATCTGGGCCGCAGCCATGCGCAAGGTTCGGATTCGGCAGGCACACCGTGGCTGCTCTACACCGTGATCGGCATATCGGCCGTGGTCATCGTCGGCGCCGTGCCGTTGCTGCTGCGGGCCAGGGCCCAGGCAGGCAACCGGCAACAGCCACAGCCCGCACGGGCTGCTGTCCGGCCCCCGCAGGACATGCCGGGGCGCCGCGTGGTGACCCCCGGGCGTACCTCGGAGCCGCCGCTTCTGGTGAGTCGCTACGGCGGCGACGACGTAGCTGCGGCCGCCGTCGAGCAGGTGTGGTTGCGGTACACACTGGCGATCACCGCCGCGATCGGTGCTGCCACGGCGGCCATCGGCATCGCGACGTATCTGATGGCCACAGAGAGCGACCTCGGCGCCTGGATTTGCTATGGCGTGGCCGGGCTCATCACGCTCGGCATGGTGGCCCTGCCCATTGTTGCGCTGCGTCAGCTCGACGAACTCGTCGCTGCTTAGCCGCCTTTTTACGGTCGCATTCCGGTCGGTACCGGGCATTAGCCTGCCCCGGCCTCACCTTTGCCCTGTTCCGATATCAGGCGTCGGCAACGGTGCTAATGGCCGTCTTCCTGAACACCGTCTCGTGGGCCCGTAGCCCCTGGCTGCCGGCGGACGTGGGGGAGGGGAGGGGGCCCGAGAAATCCGTATGCCTCAGACACTCCGATGTCCGGCACGTACCCCCGGGCCGGGAAAACGCAATCGCCGCAACCTCCCTGGGGAGATTGCGGCGATTGCGTGAAGCCGGATGAGGACGCTCAGTGGTGACCGTTGGTCTCCCCGTCTTCGTGGATGCGGTCCTGCGCCTCCTTGAGGGCCGTGAGCGCCTTCTGTTCGGAGGCGTGTGCGGCTTCGGTGAGGGCGTCCTGCTCGACGGGCGGGTCGGCGTAGA
>NZ_LZTB01000039.1 GCF_001665685.1 Mycobacterium sp. 852013-50091_SCH5140682 | reverse complement strand
TTTTTCAAGCATAAGACGGAATACGACATGCAGCGTAGTCTCGTGGGCTCGGAGATGTGTATAAGAGACAGGCCTCAGATGCCGGGCACCGCGCCCGCCACCGCACCGGCTGCCACCTCGCCGCTGACCTCACCGCTGCTCCCGTCTCCGCTCACGGCACCCGCCGCGACGGCGGCGGCGCCGGCCGCAACCCCGGCCAACCCGCTGATCCCGTCGGCCGACATCAACATCCCGCAGGTGCCGGGCATGCCCATCCCACTGCCCCAGAAGGTCAGCATCCCGGGTGATCTGGCCGGGCTGATGCCCGCGGCCAGCTCGGTGGCCAACGTGGCACCGGCGGCAGCGCACGCGGCAACCGCCACCGCTCCGGCGCTGCCTCCGGTGGCTGCCGCCCCGGCCGCTGCCGCCCCGGCGATCTCGCCTATGGCTCTGGCACCGCTCTTGACCGCCGGCCTGCCCTGATCACCGACCCGGTCTGACCGTCCGACACGCCCTAGGGAGAGCCATGTCACCGAAAACGTTGTTCGCCACCGCTGCTGCAATCACAGCGTCGGCGGTCGTGCTGCTCGGCAGCGGGATCGCCCACGCTGATCCAGCGCCACTGCCGATCGACGGTGCACAGGCGCCGGGGCTGTCGGCGATACAGAGCCTGAGCCCTGTCATCCAGCAGGCCGCCGCCGACCCGGCGGGTGCCGCACAACTGCTGATGGCGGCGGCTCAGGCGTTCGCGGCGAACAAGTCGGCACCCGACGACTCTCGCAACGTCGCGACAGCGGTCAACCACTTCGTCGCCGAGCCTGCCGCCGCGGCACCGGCAGCAGCGGCCCCGGCGGCCCACGTGCCGGGCGCGGGCGCGGGCCCGGAGGCACACCTGCCGACGGGCATCGACCCGGCCAATGCGGTCGGCCCGGCCCAGGCGGCGGCACCGCTGGCGGCACCCGCGCCTGCTCCTGAGGCTGCCCCGGCGCCGGCTCCTGCTCCTGAGGCCGCACCGGCCCCGGCTCCCGCTCCGGCGGCTGCACCGGCCCCGGCTCCCGTCCCTGACGCCGCACCGCCACCCGCTCCCGCACCGGCTCCGGAGGCTGCTCCTGCACCGGCTCCTGATCCCGCACCGGCAGCGGCTCCCGCCGCGGCAGCCACCCCGGGATTCGGGCCGGACAGTCCGGTCACACAGGACTTCATGTATCCGTCAATCAGCAATGGATGCTTGAAAGACGGCGGAAACGTTCTGGCGACGGCGATTTCGGTCGCCGGTCCGGCCAAGATCCCGACTCCGGGACCCGGCCCGGGCCAGACTGCCTATGTCTTCACCGCGATCGGCACGCCCGGCCCAGCAGCCGAGCAGAAGCTGCCGCTGAACGTCACGTGGGTGAACCTGACGACGGGCAAGTCGGGCAGCGCGACGCTGACGCCGCGATCGGACATCAACCCGCAAGGCCCGACGACGCTGACCGCCGTCGCCGACACCGGCTCGGGCAGCATCATCTCGACGATCTTCGGCCAGGTATCGACCACCGAGAAGCAGTGCCAGTTCATGCCCACCATCGGGTCGACGGTGGTGCCCTGACAACATCACGAAAAATGGGGAAACGGAATTCCCGGTCGCCGGCAACCTGCTGGCGGCCGGGAATTTTGTTTGGACCCCTTCGACCCCTCAGTAGGCCATGAACAGAATCAATCTCAACCGTGCGTCTACTGCGATCTACCCCAATCAATTATCATGTTGCGCCTCAAGATGATTCGGCACTACGAGTCTATTGACGTCTACCGATATCTAGGCCAGTCGACTACGTTTATGCGGGGAAGATACGGGGGCGGCAGGAGAGGCCCCGCGACCGCGCCCCCAGCGGATTGACAGCTCCGTAACACCAACCGCCCAGGTGGCAGTACGATCCGGCCATGCCTGCGCAGCATATTTGCCCCCGTTGCGGCCACGAAGACCGCTGCGAGTACGGAAGCTGGGCGGACCGTCACCCGGTCCTGTCGACCATCGCTGGTCTCTTCACCATCACGCTGATGTCGATGATGTTCAGCGTCTACCCGGTAGCCGCCTTCACGATGACGGCGTTCGCCGGCATCTGGGCCGGTGTGCGCTTGGCCATCAGAAGCCGGGAGCGGCGCGCCGGCCTGGCCGCCCGCGCCGACTGGGAGCACGCGCAGGTGATGGCGCAGCCCGCAACGCCGGTCCAGCGCATGCATGCGCCGACGAACCCGCCACCCATGGCGCCACGGCACGTGATGAACGTCTGGCCGACGTCCCGGATCCAGACCGGACAGCAACGATGAAGCGGCTACTGGCCGCAGTGTTCGGCGCCGCGGCGATCGGTGCGCTCGCCGCCGTGCCGGCCCAAGCCGACCCCGGCCCGGGGCCCGGCATGTGCCAATACCTCGGCGCCAACTACAACACGTACTACCCGTGCACCGAATACCAGCCGTGGCTGCCCTACGGCACCGGCGACAACCCGCCCTACGGCAGCCAGCTCCCCGCCTCGCAGTGCACCGGCATCAACGTCCACAACGTCGGCTGCTCGTAGACGCGCCCGGTCCCGAGGGAACCGATCAGAAAGCAACTGCGTCGTACTGGTGTGCGCGATATCGAAACGGTTGACGCCGAGCTGCGCGTGCTGAGCGCGTACCGGAGGGCATGCGCGGTGACCGGGCAGGCGGTGCGGTCCATGGTGGTGGCGGATCGACTCCTCGATGAGTGGCTAGCGCTCGCCGACGGCGGAACTGGTCACCCAGGCGCCGCCATCGCCTCACCTACCAAGCAACTGCCCGAAATCGATTGCGCCACAAACAGAAGAGGGCCCCTCGCTCAGACGAACGAGGGGCCCTCTCTGTGAATTGTCAGTGCCCTGGCGCGACCCGAGGTCACTAGAAATCCCGCACCGACAGCATGGCCCAATCGAACCCGTCACGTCAAACACCAACACACCCGCAAAGATTGTCGCTGCTGATCCGGAGTCCGACACGCCGCGTGCCGAAATATTGCGACACGCCGGATGGCAAACGCCTGGCGCGCTTCTGACCTGGGAATTTCAGAAATGTTATTCAGAACATCTTGTATGGCTTCGGCTGATCGACCACTAGGTGTAGTGTCTGTCGCAGCGACCCGAGATTGACACCAGGAAACACAGGAGCACCGATGTTCGGCTTCCCTTGTCTCCCATTACCCGCAAAGGACTTCTATCAGTGCCGCCAGCACAGTGGGCATACAGCCGAGCGTTAGGCCGGCTCACCGCATTCGAGGCAGACAGGCACACCGGCATAGCCGGTAATGCGCCCGTCCGCGGTCATCGTCACCGCCCCATTCCTCGCCGCCTCAGGGTCAGTCGAACGACCCTCAAGTCGGAACCACTCACCGCCGCAGTGACGGCAGCGAAGTGGTTGTCCACTGGTCGACGGAGCGTTCCGCCGGTCAGTGATCGACACGACGTTACTCATAGGAGAGGGGGTGATCATGAGAAGCAACAGGAACCAGCCGCTTGGCCCCGGGGGAACTTACAAGACCGGGCAGCGCGTGCCGGCCACCGGGTTGTGGATGGACCAGCACGGCCAGACCTCGCATTTCGAGGAGCACAGGACTTTCCCCACCTGCATCGGCCGCAAGCGCGAGTGCGCCTACCGTAGCCGTGTCCGTCGTATCGAAGAGTCGGCCTAAGACCTGCGAGTCGAAGCCTGTAACTGAGCGGAGGTGATACCGGTGGAGGTACCCGGGACGCGTCTTGCCCACGCGCCCTGGGGCCTCTGCCCCTGATCTATTGGTGCTCGTAACTGCGATGTTATGCACCATATGCCACAGTTTGCCACCAGATGCCCGGTTTCCGCGAATCGAGCACAAAAGAGCCGCCCCCAACCCGGAGGTCAGAGGCGGCTCGATGCCCTTGGAGTGGCGCGGCTGAGCGTACCGCTCGCCTACGACATCATCGTGGCGATGCGCGTTCCTGTGCTCTCCGGCGACGGTCCCGGCGCTGCTCACGTATCAGGGTCACCAGCATCGGCATATAGGCGACGGCGCCCAGGCTGTAGATGACGAACCGGATGATCTGACGGCCGGGGTAGTCGTCCTGCCACCAGATCGTCACACCGGCCTGCACGAGCACCAAAGCGATGAGCACGGACTTCGCCAGGTACACCTTGCCGATCCGGTTGGTCCACCACTTCGACCAGCCCGCGTACTGGAATGCGAACGCGAGGCTGAGGACCGCGATGTAGATCAGCGACAGGTCGGCCGCCAGGCCGTAGTCGATGTCGAACCAGATGTCCGCGATGATGGTGCCAGCGATGCCAGCCAGGCCGAGGAAGTAGAGCCAGCGCATCACCGCGCCCCCCATGCGTTCTGCAGCATCTCGGTCCATCCGTTCTTGTCTTTTTCGAATTCCAGTCGCGCGGTGACGACGCGGGAGTGAGCTGCCAGCCGTTCGGCTGCCCGGCGTTGCACTTCGGCGGCGTTGGCCTGTGCGGCCGCCGTTGCCCGGTCGTCGCGGGCCTGCCGCGCGTTTTCGCGGTGTCGCTGCCAGGGCCACATCACGCGCGCCCCTCCGCCAGGTGGCGCACAGCGGTGAGCAGCTTGACCGTGGTGTCGTCGGTGGCGTTCTTCTCGATCAGCGCGCGGGTCAGCACGTTGTTGGTTTCGGTCGACGCGGCGAGCGCCTTGCGGAGCTCGGCGTTCTCGGCTTCCCGGTCGGCGACGGTGGCGCGGTAGTAGCGGCCGATAACCAGCCACTCCCGCATCAGGGACATGACGAAGAACCCGGCGGCGAACACTGCGAGGCCGACGACGCCGATGTTGTCCCACAGCTCGGGGTTGAACCAGTTCACAAGTCACCGGGTCCTTTCCTCATTGGCCGTACCACCACCAGTGGATGAATCGGGCAATGCGGTTGGCGATGCGGGTCGTCGCGGCGGCGGTGATACCGCAGATGGTGGCGAATGCGGCGAGCTGCCACGGGTTCATGCTCGTTGGGTCCACGGGGCCTCCCGGATACGACGAAACCCCCTGAATTCTCAGGGGGTTTGCGGTGGAACAGTTCAGAGAAGCGACCCGCGATCCCCGGTCCTCGCATGGCGGACTTTGTTTCGTGTCATGACCGGGTCCTCTTGAGGCCGGTGAAGGATTTCCGTTTCCATCCGTTGCCGCTTCTCTGTTCTGTTGTGATTACACCTTAGCACCGAATCATACTGTGGCACAACATGATTCGTGTTCTATGTCTTGCAGGGTTGCCCGGCTAGCCGGTCCGGGCACTGGGCGCCCAACGCTCGGCAGCTGGCCCGCGAGCAGTCGCGCTGCGGCGGGACATTCTTCGGAGAGTTCGCCGCCGACACACCAGGAGGCGCGGTGATCAGTGTCATCAGCCCTTGCCGCTCGTCACGGCGCGTAGGAGATCACCGAGCGGACCGTCCATCACAGCGTCAGCGGCAGGCTTCCCGCCGGGGATCATCGCGGCAGCACCCTGAATCACGGCCACCCCTTCGGCCACCTTGGACTTAGCCTGCTCCACGGCGTCGTTCACCCCGGCCTGCAGCTGCGTGAGCCCGTCGAACGCGTTGGTCACCGGGTGCGGCTCCACAGGCGGCACCGGATCGAACGTGCCGTCCTTCACCTGACGATTCGTGTTCTTCGCCGCCATGCCGAACCCCAGCAGCCCGAAGGTGCCCAGCAGGCCCGTCGCCGCGGCGATGAACCCGTTGATGCTGTCGGCCTGGTCGGAGCTGAGGATCCCGAACGTGGCCAGGAAGCCCAGTAGTGGGGTGATCAGGGTGAGCACGGAGTAGATCCGTGCGCGGGTGCCCGCATTCGGGTCTGTAGGTCCGAGGGTGTACATCTTCTGGTCGGTCATGGTCATGCCTTTCCTGGGGTGGCTGCGGTGATCCATTCGGGATGCGCCGCTTGGATTTCGATCAGCACGCTGAGGGCTTGTTTGACCGGGCCCGGCGCGGTGCCGTACTTGCCTTTACCTCCGGCAGTACGCGCGATCCGCCGAATGGCATCGAGATCACCAGCGCGGGCCTGCTTCTCGACGTACGGTTCGTGCGGGCCGTGAGCGTCCAGCGCCTGCAACATCTGGACGGCCGGTATCTTCGGCTCCCCCGGATCGGCGTAGATGGACCAGGATTCGACTTCGAGCATGAGCAACTCCTCCAGTGGATCGACGGGTTCGGTTGGGGCGGTGAGCGTGAGTAGTTGGTCGCCGAGCGCGATCGCCCGGTTATAGCGGGCTCGGCGCTCGTCGATGCCGGTCGTGCCGCCGTTGATCGCAGCGGTGACGGCCGCGAAGCCGCGGTAGTCACCCCACCGGGCGTTGTCACCGGCGTCGACGAGTGCGTTCATCGGTCGTGACACGGTCCAGTACCAGGCGGCGCCGATGCCGGCCCAGCGCAGATTCGCCAGCTCGGTCGGCCGGTCGACGAAATACGTTGGCGACGGCACCAATCCCCGGTCGAACGCCCAGCGGGAGAACTCGGCGTAGTGGGCCCGGCCGGTGATCTGAATCCAGGTGCGGCCCTTGAACCGAACACCGTCGCCAGGCTGGCAGTTGCCGAGGTCGGAACAACGGCCCTCGTAGGCGGCGCCGGATGCGTACTCCTCGGTGGCGTTGAAGTTGGCGGACTCGTGGCCGGTGTGGGCGATGAACTGCGCGCTGCGGACCGGGGTGGTGCACTGGGCCTGCCTCAGTCCGTCGGACATGGTGGGCAGGATCTGCGCGGCCCGGGCCAGTGTGAGGCCGGTGGCGCGGGCGAGCACGTCGACCGCGGCGGGACTCCCCGACCCGGTGGGGGCATCCTCGAGCTTGGCGTCGAGGTACCAGAAGTCGTGGAACAGAGGGTCATTCCACGCCCGAGCCCCGTCGTACAGTGAGACACCGACACCGTTGACGTTGCCGTGAGACTCCCAGTCGACGCCGCGCTCCGACATCACGACGGGACCGCCGGGGATGTCCATCGTCATCAGCGTGCACGCCGTATGCGAGTACTCCCCGCCACCGCCGTGCTGCAGGCCGACGAGCATGACCGGTTTGAACGGCAACGCCGCGGGCCCGCCGGGGGGCATCCGCTTGAACCCGAGGTCGTAGACGATCTTGTAGTCCAGGCGGAACGATTCGGTTGAGCCGTAACGATTCCCGGGCCAGTCCGTGCGGCCGCCGTACCACGCAGCGGTCTGCAGCACCAGGCCGGAGCAGTCGGTTGAGTCCCGCGGGTCACGGGTGAACGCGCCGCCGAAGTCATAAGACAGGCCAGCGCGGGCCCGGGCGAGGTCGTGGACCTCTTGCGCGCGCTGCCGGGTCACGATGAAGGTCACGCGGTTTCCTTTCGGCGGATACGACGAGGGCCCGCGCAATCGCACGGGCCCGGAGGGTTGTGGGATTAGGAGAAGTCGGAGCCGAAGTCTTGGTCGAGGATCGGGACAGGCCAGCCGCAGATGAAGGCGTAGGCGATGGCTGCTGAGAGGGCGAGACCGGCTGCGGTGCCGATCGCGATGGCGCGGATCATGTTCCGGTGATTGCCTTTTCGTGCTGGTTGACAATGTGGCCGTTCATCGCCAGCAGCAGGTCGGGTGCCCGGTAGTTCTCGCCGTCGGCGACGAGTTCGATCGCGACGTCGACGCCGCAGAGCTGGCAGGGCATCAGCAGCATCATTCGCCCCGGTACTTGTACGTCGGTGTCACGTCGACCTGGAATGCCTGGGATCCGTCATTGATGGTGAGCGAGATGGGCAGTGCCTCGGTGCGAAGAAGCGTGGTGCCGTTGAATACTCCGTACCGGTCGATGACCGTTCCGTTGGCCACCGTGCTCGCGGGCACGCTGATCGTCACGGTGGATCCGACCGATTGCGCCTTGTCGACGACCGGGTTGCTTCCGCTGACTGGTTGCGCCGGGTTGATGGCCTCGCTGATCTTGGCCGCCGCGCCCCAGGTGGTGTCCGCGTAGACCGTGCCGACGCGAGTGCCGCCGGCGTAGAGGCCGATCCTGGCGCCAAGGGCCACGATCGCGTTCGCGCATGCATTGCGGTGTGCGTCCTGGTAGACCGACATTCCGTCCCCTTCTGTTGACTGTTACTGGTATGCGCGGCACCACGCGCCGCCTGGAGCGCCGACGCCGCCGGCCCCGCCGAAGTTGCTGCCGCCCGCGCCGCCGCCGCCGGGCGGGTTGCCCGCGGCGCCGTTGGTGGATTGTGTTGCGCCGCCGGTGTAGAGCTGCCCGTTGTAGTTCAGGTTTCCGGGCGACCGGCCCACGTTGTCTGATGTGCCGGTCGCGTTGGCGATACCGCCGGCACCGCTGGCCGCTGAGAGCCCGGCCCATCCCGCCGCGGCCGCGGTGCTCGGCGGTCCAGCGCTGCCCGGTGTGCCGGTGAACCCGCCACTGCCGCGTGCACCACCAGCGCCGACGACGATGGTGATTGCCGTTGCCGTCCACGGGATGTGAACACCACGCTCCAGGGTGAACGTCGCATAGACGCCCGCCTCACCCGGATAGCCCTTGAGGGTGTAGAAGGTGCCCGAGCTTGCGCCGCCGCCACCGGGCCCGAGCAGCACGACGTCGATGTAGCGGCACCAGACCGGGATGACGTACGTGTAGGTGCCGGCCAGGGTGTACGGCGTGGTGACGGCAGCGTGGGCGGTGAAACCGCAGGCCGCGGAGTCGGCGCCAGCAGCACTCTCGGTGGCCGGGGTGCGCAGCCGGGTCGCGGTGAGCATGTCCGCGCCCAGCCCGGTGTCACGCGCAAGCTCGGCCAGCCGCGGCAGCCGGGCACCATCGCTGCCCGTGGCGGCCTCGAACGGACGAACCCCGGGCCGGGCGAGATCGGCGCCGAGCCCCGATTCCGCGACGTACAACCGCGGTGTGGGCATGGCGAGATCGGTGCCCACACCGGTATCAGCGGTCCGTTCGCTGAGGTGGGAAACGGACGCCCGATCGGCGCCCAGGCCGGTGCCGATGCCGGCGGCCCGTAGCACCTGCGCCAGTGCCAGGTCGGCGCCGATGCCGGTGTCGATGCCGCTGCGCGAGAACTTCACCGCCCACTTCTGGTTTCCCGCTGGCGGTTTGGCGATGGTGGGGTCGGTGGTCCATCCCGGCCTGATGATCGGTGCAGGTGGTGTGGTTGACCAGTCCATCGGACTCACACCTGGTAGGCGTGGATGAAGAGTCGGCCGTCGCCGCCCTTGCCGCCGTTTTTGCCTTGGAAGAACAGGGAACCGCCGCCGCCACCACCGGACCCGGGTCCGCCGTCGCCGCCGACGTCGGTGCCGCCATACCCGCCGCCGAGGCCGCCGATGTAGAGATCGTCGAGGTAGGCGTGTGTCCCTGCGCTGTCGCCGGCGGTCGCGGTGCCGCCGTTGCTGGCGGTGGCGCCCAGTGCGGTGAAGCCGACGGTGGTGCAGGTGGTGTTGCCGCCGTTGCCGCTGTTGATCGCACCGCCAGTTCCGACGACGCCGACCAGCGTGCCGCCGACCGGGACGTCCACGCCGACGGTCAGTTCGATGTCGTTCCACGCCCCGGCGCGGCCACCAGCGCCGCCGGACGTGGAGCCGCCCTGGTCTCCGCCGCGGCCGCCGCCGAGACCGGTGAGCCGGATCTTGTCGCCGTTGCGCAGCCAGCTCGGCAGGGTCCAGGTCCATGAGCCCGCGAGGAACCTGCCCCAGTAGTGGCGCTTGTCGGTGAACGTGACACGCATATATCCCGGTCCACCGAGACGCCCGGAGCCGTCTACCGGGGTGCCCTGGATCTGGCCTGAGCCCCCGCCGCCACCGGCGCCGTAGCCACGCCCGGCGGCACCGCCACCAGCGCCGCCGCTGGGCTTTCCGGCTTCGGGTACCGGGTCGGGCGATAGGTACGGACCACCCGCCTTGAACAGCGAGCCACTGCCCGCTGTGCCCGGTGTGTAGCTGACGTTCTTGTTGCTGTCGGTTCGCGCGGTGCGGCCTTGGCCGCCACCGGCCGCACCGCCCAGCGTGTTGGGGCCCAGCGATCCCGGCGCCGAGAAGCCGTATCCAATCCCGGAGATGGACGGGGTGCCAGCGGCACTATTGGTGCCAGCGCCCGCATTGAGTTGGACGGAACCGGAGACGAAACTCGATGCCGTCCCTGGGGTTCCGACGATGGTGCTGAACAGTGGGCCGAGGTCTTCGATCGGGATGAAGAACCGCAGGCCCGCCGTTCCGATCGTGGCGGCCCCACCGCCGCCGTCACCTCCGGCAGCGACGACGTTGTTCTGCGAGGGCATGACAGCGCCCGCCTTGCCGGGGCCCCCACCACCGGTCAGTTCGACAATCGCACCCTTGCACGCGTCGCCGGGGGTTTCGGCATCGGTGAGGTTGGTGTTCTCGATGACGTACGGGAACGAGATCGGCGGCCAGATGCGGTCACTGCCAAGGTAAACGGCGTCCTGCAGTTCGTTGCCGACGTAGATGCTGGCCGCAGTGTCGCCGATGTAGATGGGCATCAGTTCTTCACCGCGTAGATGGTGTTGGGGTTCTTCGTCGGAATGGCCGCGTACTCAGCGGCGGTGCCCTTCCAGATGATCAGGTTGGTTGGACCTGCGGCGGTCATGCCCGCAACGACGCCGGACCCTGCCGATGCGCCACCGTCGAGCATGGACCAGGCCGAGATGGTGCCGGTGTCGTAACTGGAGTCTTTCTTCAGGCCCAGGCCGCACAGCCGGAAGCTGCTGCCGAGCTGGGTCACCGGAGCGATGTCGGTGGCCGAGGTGACGATGTCGTCGTTGACCGCGACGTGAAAGTAGCGCGGCTGCAGGGCATTACCGCCCTTGAACGCCACACGGCAACCGCCAGTGACGATGTCGGACTGGTTGACGGTGGCCAGCACGGTGGTGGTGCCCGTGTTGTACGACAGGATCCGCACGCGGTCCCAGCCGATCTCGGCGAGGCACATGTTGTTGCCCGCGGCGTCGGACCGTCCGATCAGATAGATGAAGTTGTTGCCGTCGGCGCCGAACCAGCCGTGCGACGGCACTGTAGGCAGGACGACGTTGACCTCGAACAGATCGGTCTGCAGCGGCCCGCCATTGAAGAGGTACCGCTCATCACCAGCGCTGCCCGACCACACCAACTTGCCGCCTGAGGTGACGATTCCACCGGAGCCCTGATCGAACACCTTGGTGAACATCGACGGCGGCGCACCAGCATTGACGTACTCGCTGAAGTTGATGATCTCCGACGACGCAGCCGGATCCAGACCGGCCAGCTGCGACTGCACATTGAGCACCGCGGCGTTCGCCCCAGCGGCGGCATTGCGCAGACCGGTCAGCTGAGCCAAGGCATCGACGAAACTGAACCCAGCCCCAACCAGGCCACCAGCACCCTGCGTCATCGCGTCAACGGCCTGCTGCACAGCGTCGCCGATGTTCGTTGCGCCGCCAACACCGCCGACCTTCGTCGGATCCACCAGACCAATCAGCTTCGTCGCGTCGAACAGGCCGCCACTGGTGATGTTCTGCGTCTTGGCCAGGTTGCCCGTGAACCAGTCCTTGATGGCCTGAACCGTTGAGTTGATCGGTGTCACAACCAAACCCGCCAGAATGTCGCGGATCTGATTCACCAGCGTGTTCAGGTCGCCCAGGCCCGACACCATGCCCTGCGTGATAGTGCCGATGACCGCAGCCGGGTTGGTGAGCAATTGGTGAGCGAGGGCGGCGAGGTCGTCGATACGGGCCTGGATCGCCGCGGGCAGCCCATTGGCCAGTACCCCGAGCAACGGTTTCGTCAGCAGTGGGGTGTTCAGCCAGTAAACCGTGCCGGCCGCCAGCGCGTCGGTTGTCAGGACAGGCCGCACCGACTGCACACCAGCGGGGATGTCCCACGACGAATTACCCAGCGTCACCGGCGAGCTGATCGTCCCCGTCGGGTTCGGAATCGACCCGAGCACTACCGGTGTCGCCGGGCCGGACCCGTCGGCAGTAGTGAACGTCTCCAGCACGTACCGGATGCCCTGCCCGGCAGTCGAGCTCACCCCGGAGTACTTCACCTTGATCGAGGTATTCAGCGGCTGGCCCTGCTCAACCTTGATCACGCCGGACTTCAGGTACAGGTTCTTCGCGGTGCCATCGCAGATCACTTTCGCCGCGTCGGCGGCCGCGTCGAACGACCAGCCATCCACATTCGGCACCGATGTCGCGCTGAACGGTTGCAGTTCATTGGCCACCGCGGTGGTCAAGGCGTTGAGCGGTACGCCGCCGCCGAACTGCGGGAGTGATAGCCGGCCGAACGCGTTGGCCAGATTTAGCGGAGAGTCGGGCCCTAGCAGCAGGTTCAGGGGCAGCAACATCGTGCTGACGAACTGTCGCACCGCGGCCACCGGGTCGAAGTCGTCGCCGAAGAAGTTGATGTTCGCCAGGAAGGCCAGCAGGTTTTGGAACGGCTGCAGCAGCGACGGGAGCGGCGAGTTCACCACGTCGCCGCCGTCGTAGCCGAGCACCGCCAGCACACCGTTGACGAAGTTGATCACCGCGGTCAGCTGGACAATGAACGGGTCGATCGCGTCGGTGATGAACTCGATGAAGCTGCCGAACTTCGTGAGGTCGATCCCGGAGAACAGCTTGATGATCGGCGCCAACACCTGCCCGAGTGGGCCGAGGTCACCACCACTGATGCCGAGCGCCTTGAACAGCTGGTCGAGCGAGGGAAACAGGTTGTTGATGCCGTCGAACAGGTTCCCGAACGCCTCGAGCAGCTTCCGCACGTCCGCCACGAATTGCGGGTCGATACCGAACACCCCGGCCCACGCAGTGATGATGCTGTTGATGACGTCGACGAACTGCTGCTGCGGCACGACGTAGCCGAGGAAGAACCGTTCGGCCGCCTCGAACAGGCTGACCGGGAACGGCCCGTCGCCGAGCCCGAACAGGGCCCCGAGGGCGGGCAGGATGTACTGGAGGTCGCCGAAATCCAGTGCACCCTTGGCGAGTTGACCGCCGCCCAGCAGGACGATGACGTCAGCGATGAACTCTTGGATCTGCTGGATCGGGTTTGCGTTGGCGTCGTTGATGCCCTGCTGCATCTGCTTCTGATTGGCCGCCAAGTACTTGAGCTGGGAGCTGTGCCTCTGCAGCAGCTCAACCATTTTCTCTTGGCTGGTGGTGTCCGCATCAGGGCCGTTGGCAATGGAATTGAGTGCCCGCGTCTGCGGATTGGTGTAGGGCGATCCGCCGAAACCTGCGCTCACAGGGGCATCTCCGCGTCGTCGAACCACACTCGCCCGGCGGTCATCGCCGCGCCGACGTGCAAGCGCAATGCCACGTGTGTGGACCCGACGGGTGTGAGCACGCTGCCGCCTCCTATGGTTCTCCAGGGCACGATTCCGCTGGGGTTGATGGCGCCGACTTGCACGGCCTGTGTGGGATTCAGGTTGTCGTCATAGAACTGGGCGACGATGCTGACGCTGTCGCCGGATGACACTGCGCCCGAGCACTTCACGGCGACCTTCATGGGGAAGATCTGGAAGTCCGACAGCCCGAACGGTTGGGTGAGCAGATCGTGGTCAGTGCCGTCGGCGGCGATCGTGACCGACCCCAGGGCGTCGTGGCCCTGGCTGCCGTCCCAGGACCAGCCCGGCCCGTTTGGTATCCAGCCGCTCAGATTGTTGTCGAAGTGGGGATTCTGGATGATGTTCGAGACCCCGTCGGGGTAGTAGATCGGGTCGTAGTTGAAGGCACCCTCCGCCATCAGCTGCAGCTGGCAGGTGTTCTTCCCGACGTC
Source organism: Mycobacterium sp. 852013-50091_SCH5140682 (assembly GCF_001665685.1). Lineage (GTDB taxonomy): Bacteria > Actinomycetota > Actinomycetes > Mycobacteriales > Mycobacteriaceae > Mycobacterium. The sequence goes on along the minus strand of NZ_LZTB01000039.1, from coordinate 92,973 downwards.
GAACTGGATCGCAATGATCTTGTGGTACTGGCGGATATGCCCGGCCCAAGGCATGAACCCGGACACGATGATGGTGTCGCCCACGTCGAACGTGCCCATCGGCGCGTTCGGGTGGTTCGGGTCGATCGTGATCTGCTCCCAGTACGCGGGGGTCTGGCGGCGAGCGAGCCGGCGGTGCGCCCACGCTGCGGCCCGCTCATTGGAGTCGATGTTGGCGGTGGACTCGTCGAGGTAGCGGCGCAACCGGTTCGGGTCCGCGTTGGCCAGCGTCGATGAGTACTCGAAGCCGGGGAACCAGCCCGTGACGCCGACGTCGCTGATCCAGTCGGTTTCAGTCTCGGTGTGCGGCTTGGCCGACAGCACGTTCTCGTTGAGAACGAACGCCAACGTCTCCTGAATCAAACCCAAACGGGGATAACCGAGTTGGATTTTCTTGACGACGTCGGTGCGGTCAGCGTTCCATTCGGACCGCTCGATGTAGTCGAACGGGATGTCGCGGGCCAGGGCGTCGATGTAGTCGCCGCAGTCCAGTTTGTCGACGGCCCGCACGAACGTGGCGAAGAAGTTCAGGTTGAGCAGGTCCCCGTCGAATGCGTACCCGGGCAGCATCTCCACGCCGCTGGTCTTCGGGTACACCTCGACGTTGAGGTCACCGTTGGGGAAGTCTTCCTGCAGGTGCCGCCAGATCTCCACCACGGGTTCGAAGGCATCGTTGGCCGCCCAGTTCAGGTCCTCCAGCCACGGAATGCCCTTCGGGTAGGCGGCGAACCCCTTGGCTTTGAGGTGCAGCACCCCGGACGACGGGTCGACGTCGGAGGGTTGCACGATGCCGCTAGCCCAGATGCGGCGCTTGCCCATCATCACCTTCTCCAGGTGGATGTAGTGCTGCCACGGCTTGAAATAGATCCCGGCGACGGACGGGTCGTGGAAGTCGACGTCGCACGCAATATCACAGCCGGCCGACAGGGCACGCTGCACGACAAGGTTTTTCACGACCACGTCGCGCGCGACGATCTCACCGCTGCGGGTCTCCTGGACGATGACCCGCCACCGGTTATCCGGTGGCAGGTAGACACCGTCGTCCCCGACGACGTTGACCGCGGTCCACCCGTAGGCGCCGGCCGCCGACCCCGACTTCTGGCTGGATCCGACGGCGGCACCGGTCCACCCGTAGCTGGCGGCGGCCTGCCCGTACGGTGTGCGCACACCACTGGCAGCCCCCGTGAAACCGTAAGTCGCGGAGGCTGTGCCGATCGCCATCGGCTACGCAGTTCTCGTGACGGCCAGGCTATTCACGGTGTAGTTGCCCGCAGAGTCCGCGGTCTGGTCGCCCGAGAGTTGAAAGTTGCCGTACCACACGGGGCTGCCGCCGACGGTCGACCACAGCGACACATACTTGATGGGCCCGTTCGGCGTGGCACCGGTGAACGCCAACGGTACGGCCAGATCGAAGTTGCCGTTGGCGTCGACGACGGTCCAGGCGGGAACGAGCGGCGCGGCCGAGGACTTGCTGGCCGCTCCACCCGCACCGGGGTTGCCGGTGTGCAGCTGGGCGGCGCCGAGCGCAGAGCGGATCGCGTTGGCCCCGAGGACTATTGCCGCATCACTGAAAGGCATCTTGCTCCAATCACAGGGTGTTGAGTGCGTCGCGCCACAGCACCGTGCAGCCGCTCGCACCGGTGGTGCCGGTCGCTGTCCACGACATCGGGATGGGGGCCTCGGCGGGAATCTGCAGCTGGTCGAGGTACCGGGTGTTGCCGATCAGTGTGGTGCGCAGGTTGAGGCCGTTACTGTCGATGATTCGACGCGACCAGGGGTAGCTGTTCACCTCGACCCGCACCCCAGCCGGGATGGTGTACTGCAGCTGGATCTCGCATTCCCCGACGACCGCGAACGGGTTGACCGCGGGCCCGGCGAACACGACCCGGAACCACGACGGCGCGTCACCGCCATCGCGGGTGTAGAAAACCGGCGCCGCGTTGACCGCCAGCGCCGCGCCGGTCTCCCGTTCGGTGTAGCTCAGGGTGTCGACCCGGGCGTATTCGGCTGTCACCGTGTGGAACTGACTGCCCTGGCGTTTCAGGGTGTACGTGAACTTCCTTGGCCGCCCATAGATTTGGCGAGCCACACCATACCCATCGCAGTAGGTGAGCGGCTTCAGCGCACCCCACTGCTGTTTGATCTCGTCGGCCTTCCACTCTTTCTGCAAGGCGGTCAACAACTTCGACGACTTCGCCGTGAGCGCGTCGGGCAGGTGGCCCGCGATGTGCGGCAGCGGGGCGTTGTCGATCACGCCGATCTTCAGCGTGAGCGGACCGGCCTGGAACGAGTCCTGCCCCATCCGCACTTCATCGGCCAACGGGACCTGGAAGTCCTGGTTGTTGACGTTGTACGACTGCAGGTTCGTGCTCAGCACCGGGTAGAGGGTGCCGCGGCCGAACACGAGATTGCCGAGTTGCCACTGGTAGGGGCGCAGGTTCTTCGACATGTCAGAAGTTCGTCGTCGCCATGGCACCGTCCGTGCCCTGAGTGTTGACCATCCACATCGTCTCGTTCAACATCTCCCCCGCTGACTGGCCCGGGCCGGCGTAAATGTTCCACTGCGTGTTCACCTGCGGATTCGGGTTCTGCCCGCCGCCGTAGTCGTAGGTCTGGTTCAACCAGGTCGGCACGTTGAGCGAGTTCTTGTTGCCCGGGTTGTCCTCGCTGTAAGTGATGAGCTGGCCGGTGTTCTTGTTCAGCAGGAACCGCACATCACCCATCAGCGGTGTGCCGCCGATACCGGCGGTCAGCTGCGACAAGAACCGGCCCACGTACGTGCCGGCGATGTGGTACAGCTGCTGACCAAAGTCGATGGCCATGTTGACGCCCTGCAGGGCCGCCCCGATCAGCTGCGCGATCTGCCCGGCCGACGACAACGCCATCGATGCGCCCGCCGCGCCACCCGACGGGTCGCCGCTACTGCCAGCACCGACCAGGCCGCCGATGGTGGACAGGATGCTGCCGGTCGCGTTGGCGATGTTCGCGGCGAGGGTGATGTACTTCTGGACGTTGTCGACGATTCGCATGACGTCCTCGGTGTTGCGGACGCCGTACACAAGGTGGTCGGCGATGTCCTGCGTGGCGCTCATCGCGTCGAGCGTGCTGCCGATGACCTGGAACACGCTGCTCACGGCGTTCGCCGCCCCGCTAACGACCGACTGAGCCGTCGACAGGGCACTCTGCCCCTGCTGGAACCCCGCACCCTTGGCGATCTCGCTCTGGGTCGATTGCAGGGCGTCGATGGTGTTCTTGTTGGCGACCGCGTCCTGCGTCTTCAGATCGGTGATCGTCGAGTCGATACCGGTCAGCGCCGTCAGCACGGACTCGTCGGACGCCCCCGGGGTCTTCGCCGCGTCGATCTGTGCGGCCAGCTCCGGATTGCCCTTCAAATAGGCTTGCAGCAGTTGGTCATTGACCGACAGGTTCTGGCTGCTGGTATCGAGCAGATCGTCGACTGTCTTGCCAGACGGCAGAACCACACCACCACCCAAACCGACTGAGCCGCCGATGCCCCCTGCTGCCGGTGGCTTCGAACCGTCGGGCAGCGGGATAGCCGAGCTCTGGCGTGTGTGGACGTGGATGTTCGACGGGTCGTTGCCGCCGTGCTCGTCATACGTGCTCTGCGGGTAGTAGCCCGGATTGATCTTCCCGCCGCCGATGCCCGTCTTTTTGCCAGTGTCGGGGTTCTGCCAGATGACCTGCTCGAGATCCTGCGGAATCGTCGCCAGGTAGTCGGCGAACTTCTGCAGGTTCTCCGTCGGCCCGGTCCAGTCGATACCGCGGTTCTCGTGGTTCGGGTTCGGCGCGTAACCGGGCTCGTTCCGGTCAGACTCCTGATGCCCGGCGTACGTACTCGGCTTGATGCCAAAGGCTTTCGCCAGCTCCATGACCCACGGCGGGAACACGTCGCCGGTGCCTGTGCCGTATCCGCCGGTGTCGGTTCCGGGCCGCAGGCCGTACGCCTCCGGCGACTTGCCGGCGACCTGCTGCCACGTCGGGCCGTTCTTCTTCTTCGTGCCCGGAGCCGCCGCTGTTGGTGGCGGTGGCGCATCCGTGAGGCCGCTGAGCAACTCCTGTGCGCTCTCTCGACCGTCCAGCCCGGCGCCCCAATCCGAGCCACTCGGGTTCCGCTGCAGAATGCGGGCAGCGATTACGGCCTGCTGCTGCGGTGTGGCGGTCAGTGGGTTGGGCGCAAACTCTGTGCCGCCGTGCGCTTTCCATGTCGACGGCGTGATTTGGAACAGACCTTCCGCCGCGTTAGGTCCAGAGTTGGCGTCGGTGATCTGCTGGCGCTGGTTGATGCCGGCGGATTCACGGGCGATCAGGTGTGCCCAAGCGGGATCCGTCGAGGTCCAAGTGCCATCGGGCTTTTGGACCAGCGGGACACTGACGCCGGTCGGCTGCTTACTTGCGTGAGCCCCGGCCGCGTTGCCGATCCCGCCTTTCGACGCGCCCTTTCCGAATACGTCGTCCCAGGTAGGACTCTGCTTCTTCTTGAGCGCGTTGCGCTCCTGCTGCTGGGCGATCTGCTCGGGCGACATCTTCACCCAGGGCTTGGTGTCCATGCCTGGGATGAGACCGAGCGCCTGGAACATCGTGCCGGCGATGTTCTGGGTCACCAGTTCGAGTCCGGACTGGGCGACCTGCAGGATGTTGCCCATGTCCTTCGCCAGGCCCTTGAGACCGCGGGTTTCGGAGAACTGGTGGCGAAGGTATGCCGAGAGCACCGAATTGTCGGCTCCGGCGATGTGGGGCGGCAGCAGCGCACCGCCCAGGCTTTCTGCACCACCGGCAGCCGGCGCACCCGCGCCGAGCGCGCTGCTGGCGGTCTCTGCGGTCGTTCGGGCCGCCGCGGCGACGCTGCCCTGCGCCGACGCCATGCCGTCGGCCATGTCGGCGACCATCTTCTGACCGCGGATCTTGGTGTACCCGTCTCCGGAGAACGGTCCCCACTTGGCTGGGGAGGACTGGAACCAGCCCGCGATGCCGTCGACGATGTCCTTGACCGTGCCGGACAGGGCGCCGAGCCCGGTCGCGTTCTTCAAGCCCTCAATGAGGCCGTTGATGATGCTCTTGCCCCAGCCCGGTGCCTTGTCGATGAGGCCGGTGAACCACTTCTCGATCGAGCCGAACGCATCCGGGATGGCGCTCACTAGCTTGGCGCACCAGTCGATGAAGCCCCGAATTCCCTTGACTATCCCGGCAAACACTTCGATGCCAGTGGTGATCACGGAGACCAGATTGCGGAACAGGTCCACCACGACCGGGACGTAGGGCAGCAGCGCCTCAATCGCGCCGGTGACCGCCTCGAAGAGCTTCGGCAGCTGTGGCCCGACCCGCTGCGCTAGATCGAGGAAAATATCAACGAGCGGCCCAATTTGCGGCAGCAGCGTCGAGAATGCATTCGACAACATGTTGAACAGGTCGGGCAGCTTGGGGCCAACCTGCCTGACGATGTTCACCATCGCGACGCCCATGTTGTACAGGAACTGGTTGAGCGCCGGGCCGAGCGCGACGATTTGCGGGGCCAGCTCTTGCATCGACTGGGCGAACATGTTGAAGAAGTCCTGCCAGCCTGGCGCCGTCGCCACACCCAGCTTCACGAAAGCTGTCACCAGTGAGGACAATCCGCTGACCAGCGGACCCAGCATCGGCAAGAACGCGTCGGTGGCCTCGCGCACCGAGGTGAAGAACGCGGTGAGTGCCTGCTGCCCCTCTTCGGACTGCGTCCAGTTGTTCAGCGCGATGGCCATCTGGTCGAGCCATCCGAGAAGCCCGCCGCCGCCGAAGTTGTCGGCGATGGTCATGATGGTGCCGAACGCCTGGCTCACGTTGATGACGGCGTCGACCAGGTGGCTGAATCCGTTGATGGCGGACTGGATCCACGCCTGGAAACTGCCGTCCGCGGTCGCCTGGCCGAGCATGCCCACCAGCACCGTCAGGGTGTTGCTGATTGCCCCGCCGATCTGCTCGAAGAACGACGACCCGATCACGGTCAGCTGTTCGAAGATGCCGAACAGCGGCTTGATGGCGGGCTGCATAGCCTGCAGTCCTGCGGCGATGTTCTCGATGAACGCCGAAAACGCTTGTGCCGCTGCGGGAGTCTCAAATAGTCCGGCTAGCTCGTGGGCAGCATCGCCGAAAATCCCGGCGATCTTGGCCATCCCACCGGACACCAGCGGCAGCCAGGTTTGAATCAGCGGTTTGATGTCGTTCACGATCTTGGTGAAGAACGAATCCTGCACCGCGGCGCCGGCCAGTTTGAACTCGTCGCGGAATTCCGCGATGCCGAGCATCGCTTCGGCGGCCACCGGACCCATGTCCTTGATGTCCTCAAGGAACTTCTTCGGGTCGTCGGCCATCATGTCTTTGAGCGCGTCGCCGACCCCGTGGAATGCGACTTCCAGTGTGGACATGGATAATCCGACACCAGCCACCACGGCGGGCAGCAGGCCGAGAGCGCCGGAGAGCTGCCGGGCCGCGCCGACGACGTTGATGATGCCCTGCACGCCCGCGGCGCCACCGAGCCCGGCGAGGCCACCTAGGGACGGCAGTCCCAGCGCCAGACCGCCGACCTTGGCGACGGCGAGCTCCAGGCCGGCGATGTCCTTGACGAAGTCGCCGACGACACTGCCGCCCGCCTTGGCGCTGCCGCTGACCTTCTCGATGCCCTCGGAGGCCAGCAGCAGACCCGCGGACGCGGCCTTGCCTTCCGGACCCAGGAATCCCACGACCTTGGCCGCCACACCGAGTGCCTGCGCGAGGCCGCTCGCCTTGTCGGTGGCGTCGTCCTGGACAGTGCTCAGCCGCTCGATGTTGCGTGACAGGTTGGGGAGGATGCCCGACAGGCCGGACATGACCCGCTGCCCCACGGACATCCGGTCGGACATGGCCCGGTGGGCATCACGGGCAGCGTCAACGGCTTTCGTGTGCCGATTCTGCGTATCCTCCAGATGACGGTACGCAGCGTCGATGTCCTCAACTGTCGCCTTGCTGTCCAGCAGGGTGCTGTTGAGCCTGTGTTGCGCAGCATCGACATCTTCGCTGGACTGGCGGACGTCCTTCAGCCGGGCGTTGTACCCCTGCGCCGCGCCGCCGGCCGCATCGAACTCGCGGTCCGTATCCTTCAGCGTCTTCTGGGTTCTCGTCAGCGACTTGTCGGCCGCCGTCGACGACGCGGTGACATCGTCGAGATCCCTGGCAGCCGCGCGCGCGCCGCTGCCGTCGTAGCCGATCTCGATCTTGCCGTGGGCGCGGCCCAGGTTGTAATCAGGCAACCGTCAGCCCACCAACACCCGCGGTCCGCAGCATCACAGGACGATGTCCTCGTCGCCGTCCCGCTCGCCGACGACGCGGGCGTGCGCCGACGCCGACCCTTCGGTGGGATCCGCGAAACCGGTAGTCGATTGGTCCATGTCACCGCCCATCAGTCGCTCCCACTCCCGCATCCGTTGTGTCCGCGCGATCACCGGGTTCTTGCTCTGGCTCACCTCGTCGAGCCGGGACAGCACGCCGCGGCCGAACGCCGCGATCCCCCGGTTGAAGAAAAACGTTCCGAACTCCCCGACGCGTTCGTCGAGAATCGCTATGTCACTGGGCTTCTGGTGAAACAGCTTCGCCATCTCGTAGATCTCGTACGCCAGCGTCGGGTTCGTTGCGTACGCTTTTCAACGCCGCCAACTGCTCCCCCAGCGCAGTCGATTTCAGCTCGTCGGGGAGTGCAGCGTTGAAGATGGCCATCTTGTCTTCCATCTCGATCTCACCGATGTTGACCTGCTCGTCGGTGCTCGACCCGGCCAGCACCACCTTCGGGCAGACGACGGCCGCCGCGACGACGCGGTCCACGGGTCCGAAGATCTTTCTGCTCGTCTGCGGGTCGATCAGAGCGCGCGTCGCCTCGTCTGCGGCCTGCGCTGCCTTGTCCGGGTCGTCACTGCGGAGGTCCTTGAGCAGCTCCGGCCCGAACCCATCGAGCATGTCGACAACCTTGAGTTCGATCACCTGCATTCGGCGGAGCTTCCGGATCCGCACGAACGCGCCGCTGGGCAACGCCAGGTCTTCCTCGGCGGCCTTTTTGAATCCGTAGGTCGGAACGGAAGAAGCCGCCGCCGGCACCGGCCCGGTGGGGGTCGGCGCCGACGGCGGCTCAGATACAGCTTCCGCAGCGGGCGCGGGAGCGTCGTACACGCACTCGGTGATGTGCGGGCCCGTGATCGGGGTACCGCAGCACCAGTCGCGCATGGGGACCCCGCCCCGAGCCCGTACCGGGGGAAGGGCGGACGCCCGATTCTGCTGCTCTTCGATGGGTGATGTCATGGTGGCCTCCTAGGGGCTCTTGTCGGATGACGTTGCGGCGCTTAGCTCGCGGGAGTGGTGGCAGACACGGCGGCGCTGTAAGAACCGACGGTGGTGCCGAACTTGCCCGCGACCCGGAACTTGTGCGCCGTCGACACGGTCAGCCCGGTCAGGGTGGTTGACGCGGTGGTCGGCTGGCCGCCGGCCGCAGACGAGACCGCGGTCCACGTGGTTCCGCCGTCGGTGGACTTCTGCACCATGTAGCTGTCCGCGGTGGGCAGCTCGTTCCACGACAGCGCCACGCTGGTGGAGGTGACCGCACCGACGGTCACGTTGCTCGGGATCGGCAGCGGGTTCGGCACCGGCGTCGACCCGAGAGTCGACTTCTGCTGGTTGAACTCGATCTCGTACAGGTAGTCGTCGTCGTCACCGGGCATCGGCGTGCCCATGAAGTCGATCGACGGGACCATGAAGGTGCCGTACTTCATGTCGGCCTGGATCTTGCCGTTGGCCTTGCAGCGGAAGATGCGCGCGACGTTGTCGCCGCCACCGTTGGACAGGACCTGGCCCTCCACACGGAAGTAGGGACGCTGGTCGCTGCCCTTCTTCCGGACGACCCGCTTCACGTTCGGCTCGATGCCGGACTCGATGAGTTGGGCGCCGGAGATGATGGAGTAGGTCATCAGGTCCAGGCCGCCGGCCTCCAGCGAACCGTCGACGGTCGCGCCCTTGCCCTGGATGGCCACGGCGGACTTGTCGTCGCCGTCGAGGGTGTCGAAGTCCTCCGACTCGGTGAATGCCAGTGTCTGCGCGATCGGCAGCCGGTAGGACACCGGGCCGAGGATCGTGCCGTCGGTGTCGAGGTACGGGGTGATCCATACCCGGCGCAGGCCGTATGGCTTGGTGTCCGGGTTGCCTGGAGATGCGGTCATTTGTGGTACTTCCTTTCAGCAGCTGGGGCTCCCCGGCCTCTGGTGATGGGGTCCTTGAACTTCAGCGTTTCCAACAGCTCACAGTCCGGGAACGAATATCTGTGCAGCACAACCGAATCGCCACCGGTGCAGCGCCAGTGGTTGCACTTGACTTCGATCCTGTTGCCGTCGATGACCTTGAAGTGCAGTGCACCCCCGGCGCATCGAACGTCGAAGACGTCTTCCGCCTCGCTGGCGGGAACGTCAGGTACGGGCACGACGGTGGTTAGCGTTCGACCTTGTTGCCGTTGCCGTCGACCAGCTCGAAGCGATTGCTGTTGGTCAGCAGGTAGTCGAGCTGGGCGTCGCTCAACGCGCTGGCCGGCACGCGGAAGTTGTTCTGCAGCTTCCATACCAGCGAGTTCTTCGCTTCGATGCCGACCTCGGCCCACTGCTGGACGGTGATCTCGGCGTAGGTCCCTTCGCCCAGACGGGTCTTGCGGGTCTTGAGCTCGTCGGCGTTGGCGGCCGCGGTGCGGGCACCGGTGTAGAGCACGAACTTCCCGGCGCTGTCACTCTGCGGGGCGGCCGCCTCGGCCTCGGCCTTCGCCTTGTCCTCGTCGGTCACCGCGGGTTGCGCATCCTCGACGGGCGCGATGCCTCCGCTGGTCTGGCTGGATCGTGTTGCCATTACCTCATACCTTTCGTTGGGTCGCGCTGATCACGCGGTTACCTTGCAGCTCAACGCCATATAGGCGGCCTGCCGACAGATCGTCATGTACTTCGGGTCGGTCACATCCGGGCCACGGCCCTCAAACCCGACGTAGTTCAGCCGGTATCCGTCGCCGCCGACGACACCGGCCGGCGAGTCCTCGACGGCCGCGAAGATCGCGTCGACGCGGTCGATCATGCTGTCGATCCGCCCGAAGTCGGTCGACCTCGCGACCGGAACATGGAAGTAGAGCTCCATGTGCCGCTCGCCGTTCTCCTGGATGGCTTCCTCGAAATCGGTATGCCGCCAACAGACCACGATGAACGCACCGTCGCTCGGCCGCTGATCGGCTTCGAAGTTCGGGACGATCACCAGCTCCGGCCATCCGGTGGCGGTGCCCAGCGCGGACAGCTCGACATCGTTGCGCAGGAGGTCCAGGACGGCAGCGCGGGACACCCGCTCAGCCCTTCCGCAACGTGTTGAGTGTGCCGCGCAGGCTCTTCATCAGCTTCTTCCCCTGGGCCGCGACGGTCGGCATGATGATCTGGTCCTTGCCGTTGTTGCTGATCTCCAGCCAAATGCCGTAATCCACACCGTGGCTGAACAAGATCGACTTGTGCTTGCCCGACAGTTCGGTCGCCGTGAACAGCGCGGCGCGGGCCTGGCCGGGCACGCGGTCGTCACGGTTACCGTCGCTGTCCCGCCACGGCGCCTTTTCCTTCATCGTGGCTTCGCCGTCGGCCGCGGCGATCGCCATGAACGTGTCGACGACCTTCTCGTAGTCCGGCTCAACGTCTTTGACGTTGTCGCGCAGCTTGACCAGCCCCGCGTTGAGCTCTGAGAGCCGGCCGAACGACTTAGCCACCGCTGTGACCGGTCACCTTCAGGAACGCGATGACGATCGCCGTGATCTGGTAGGGCCGCGTGTTGTCCACGGTCTGCACCGTGTACTTCGCCGCGAAGTCCTCCCAGCTGTCGCCGACCTCGACGACAGCGTCGTAGGCGCCCACCATCTCCAGCCGAAACTTGCGGACGGTCCCGACGTCCGTCGACGCGGTATCGATACCGTCGAGTGCCTGCTTGTTGAACATGGCGAACACCTGCGGATCCCGCGGGACCGCTGGTGCGTAATCCTTGCCACCGCCCGGCTTCTCGATGACCGCGCCCGCCGCGGGAATCAGTGCGATCGGCTGGCCGCGCAGCGTCATGAGCTCGGCGACGGCGGCCCGTGCCTCCGCGGTCATCCCGTCAATCGGCGCGGACATCAGCAAGGCCTGGGCCGTGTGGGCTGCCACGGTGCGACACCCACCGTGCCGAACTTCTTCCGCCGCTTCCGAAGTCGCACGGAATCCAACTCGGCATCCGTGAACTGCACGCGGCCGCGCGTCGGGTCGGACGCATACCAGGACCGACTGGTCGTGATGTCCGGGGTTGTGGTGCTGCGCTGGCTGGCCCGCTCGGGATTGCGGTACAGATCCAGAACCTTCTCGCAGACAAGCACCTTCACCCGGTTCAGCCGATCAGGATCGCCAGCAGCCTCCGACTCGGCGGCGATTTCCGCGAGCGGCTTGCGCAGCGACGGGATCTTGCCCATCAGTTCGCTCTCCGCGTCACCGATGCGGACGCTGACCCAGGACAGCCGATCCGAGGGAATGGTGCCCTCGAACCGGCTGGTCACATCCTCCTGGTTGGCGAACTTGCCCTGGACAGGTGCGGTCATTCGACCCGGACGCCCGCATCCCGCAGCTTGGCGACGATCTCATCGCGCTTGTCGTCCTTGGCGACCTCAACGCCGTGCTTGGCGGCGTACGTGGCCCAGTGGTCGCGGCCAGAGCCTGGACCGGCCAGCGGTGGCGGCGGCTCATCACCGCCACCGCTGGGGTTGCCCTCACCCTCGCCGCCCTGGCCGCCGTCGCTCTCCTCGACGTTGGGGGCGGAGTCCCACAGCTTCGGGTTGGTGAGCTTCTTGCGCGCCCACGCCGGCGGCTCGTCGCCCGGACCGAACTGCTGCAGGAAGCCCTTCTCGTCGAACAGCGCGACGTGGCTGACCAGGGCGCCCATCAGAGCACGTCCATCACGGACATCAGGCCGGCGTTCTGCAGGATCGGCATGCCGACCGCGTCGACGAACGTGAACTCCCGGTAGGGAGGCCCGACCTTCTCGACGACGCCGACGATGCCCGACGCGTCGCCGAACGTCATCTCGGCCTGGTTGGACTTCGCCAGCTCCAGCGCGGTCGCAGTCAGGCCGAACGCGAAGAACCCGAGATCGCCCAGGTTCTCGGGCAGCAGGATCGTCCGATCGCTGGCCAGCACCCGGGTGTTGGTGCCTTCGACGTTCAGTGAGGTGTCGTAGGTCGGCAGGACGACCGGCAGATCCTCGGACTCGAGCAGGGTGTTGAGCTCAGCGAGGCTGACGCTGGTGCGGCCGGCGGCCGCGCCGTGCACCGCGTTGATGACCTCCGCTGACCGGCGCAGGTGGCCAACCACGGTGCGGCTGGTGAGCTGCTTGGCCGCGCGCCCGTAGCCGTTGGCGATGCGGACTTCCTGCTGGGCGTCCAGATCGGTCAGCGGGGTCGAGGTGGCGTGGTTGGACCAGGCCGTCGGCGCCGTGGTGATCTGGTTGGCCGGGACACCGTAGTCGGCTTCACCGCTGTAGCCGCCCTCGTTGATGGTGACCTTGCCGTCGGTCAGCGCGTCGCCCCAGGCGAGTTCCTGCCGGTTGCGCATGGTGCCGACGAGGCGCTCGGCGTCGTTGTAGGCAGCACGGACCTGCGCGGACTTGTTGGTGCCGCCCAGCATCGCGATCTGCTCGGCGATGCGCTCGTATTCGCCCTTGTTCAGCGAGTCCGAGAACGGCGGCAGCTCAACGTACTTCCCCGAGCCGGCGTCGCGCGCCGACACGTGGATGGTGCCGTCGAAGGTGCGGTAGGCCGCGGTCCGGTTGGTCTTGACGAACTCGGCCCAGTCCACCCGGTTGGTGTCCAGGTAGCGGGTCGGGAACATGTTGACCAGAGCCAGATTCGACTCGACCGGCACGTTGCGGATGAACGTGGTGAGCGCGTCCGGCGAGACCGGACCGTCGAAAACGATTGCCATGATTCAGTTCTCCTTCACAGCCACACGATCAGGGGCAAGTCGGTCTTGCCATTGGCGTCGATCCCGGAGTTGGCCGGCAGCTTGGCCGCGTTGACGGCACCGTGGATGAACCGGGCGCCGCCGACCTTGGTCAGGGTGTTGCCTGTGTTCGGGTCCACTGCGCGCACCGAGCTGAACAGCAGACCCGCGCAGGTCTGAGTGCCGTCCGCAGCCGCATCGGAGTACGGTCCGTAGAGGCCGGACGCGGTGATCTTGCCGATCGCGGTACCCGACGGGATGTACCCGTTCGGGAAGTGCGTGGCCTTGGTGAACTTCGAGATATCCAGCGTGATACCAGGGGTGATGTCGACGCCGTGCTGCCCAACGAGCCACGACCGGTCCTCGACCTGGTAATTGCTGGAGCGAACAGAAATGTCAGTCGACATCGCTTACTCCTAATCCTTGATGTAGCCGCGACGCTTTGCCTCGGCCAGTCCTTCATCGCGCCCGGACTTCGCCGGCGGCTGCGATCCTCCTTGGCCCCACTGTCTGGGTTGCGGTTCACCGGGCCCCTGGCCACCGAAAGCGGTTGCGAGACTGGTGAGATGCCCGATGAGCGCGTCCTTGTCGAACTTGCCGTCCTTGACGAACGTCATCGGGTTGATGCCAGCGAGGACAGCTGACCGCTGTGCCTCTTCCTGCACGAACTGGCCCACGATGGCATCGGTGAGCTGACCGGCCCACTCCGCGGCGGCCTCTTGCGCGGCCGTCGCAGATGCTTCTGACCGAGCGTCCTCGAGGGCACGCTCGCTCGGCTGCAACTGGTTTCGCCGCGCGTCTTCGGCATCCTTCTTCCACTGCTTGGCCTGCTCCGGAGTGATCCCCTCATAGGCGCGGAGCGTGTCGCTCTTGCGCCGGTCGTGGAACTTCCAGTACGCAGCCTGCTGCTCCGCGTTCATTTCCGCGATCGGCGTGTTCTCCGGGAAGCCCCTGTCGGGCAACGGATCTACCGGCGGCGGATCTGCAGGAGCGGGAGCTGGCGGATCACCAGCCGATGGCTCACCGAGTGGCTGAGATCCGCCCATGACGGGCCAGATCGGGCCACGGCGCCCGATAGCGAGTGCCTGCAGTCCAGTGGTGGGATGGAACGGTAGGTCGGTCACTGATAACTCCCCTGTCGGGATGGGAACCCATGTCGGGTCCAACCGCCGGTCATGGCGGAAGATCTGTGCACGCAAAACAACCCCGGAGCTCAGCTCACGGGGTTGTCGAAGGGGTGCTAGCTAGGCAGCGTGCTTCTGGTAGTCGGTGAGGCGCTCCAGCACCCAGTCACCGAGCTTCCAGAATTGCCCGCTTCGCGCCAGCGCGATACCGGATTGGACCTCATCGGACTTGAGGTCATTGTGGTCGATGCCGAAGAACAGCAGGTCGGAGACGGCCACATAGGCGTCTTCGCGGATCAGCGTCTCGATGTCGCGACGCCCCTGCTCGGGCAGCCGCGGGCCCAGCCGGCCATACAGCCGTGCCGCAAGCTCGCCCATCTCCACACTGGCCACTTTAGCGCAGCGGGTAGCCCGTGACGATCATCCACGAGTTTCTACCCACCTGACGTACGACCAGCTCACCGGCCGTTCCGTTGTAGTAGCCACTCAAGATGAACCCGGCACCGGGAGGACCGGCAGGACGTGCCGAGGTCGGATTGTCGATGATCGCTCGTGCCCAGTCCTGAACGTCTGATTCCTGCCAGCTGGGATCGAATTCGGACTTGCCCCAGTTCGATCCGTAGCGATGGCCGCCGTGTGGCGGCGAGTAGTCGAAGTCGGGATTTGAAGCGGCCTTGGCGACGAGACCAGCGATTCGTCTGGACTCTTCCGGCGTTACGTCGCCGTCCAGCAAGGACAGCGCATCCTCGGTCGTGAAGTCGTCGATCTGGCTGCGTGTCGCGGGCGGTGTGTAGCCGTCGAACTCGCCGAATTCGTCGTCGCCGTCGGGCCCGAGCATGCCGGTGACGCGGTTCGGCGGTTTCGGCGGTTTCCCGTCGTCACCGCTTCCGGTCCGCGGCGGAGTCGCGCTGTCGCCACGATCGTCGCCGGCCTGCCTGCGCAGCTTCTCGATGAGCTTCTCGTGATAAGCGATCTTCGAGGAGCCTTCGGGCTCGCCGTCGGAACGCAGCCGCGCCAGGTTCTCCTCCATCACGCGCAGCTGGTGCTTGGCCACCTCAGCTTGGGCTGGCTGATCGGACTGCAGCGCTGTCCCGCCGACGCGCACCTTCGACTTGGTGGTGCGCGGCTTGTACTTCGACTTCGGCACCATCACTGGTCCCAGCTCGCCGTGCTGGTCCACCTTGTAGCGGGTCCGTTTGAGGTGCGCCGAGGACGTTCCGCCGGCGTCCTTGTAGAGCTGGTTCAAGTCGACGGCGTTCAGGTCGTCGGCCGGGTCGTAGTCCTCGGTGATGGCGGCGATCGTGCACTTGCAGTGCGCGTGGATCGGCATCAGCTCGGCGACGTGGTAGATCCGATCGGAGGCAGCGATGCACATGCCGCAGGTACCGCCACGGGACAGTTCCGGATGGATAACCCGCCGGTACCCGATGATCTTCGTCTTGGCCTGTGGGCGGCCGTCGAGATCCACTGGGTCGGCCGCGGACACCAGCACCTGTTGCTGTGCAAGCCGTTGCGCAAGCATCAGGTTGTCATCGATCAGATCGTCGATGCGCTGCCCGGCCATTGCCGCCGCCTGGACATCGGTGGCGCCCTGCGACTTTGCGTACCGGTGCACTGCGGCTGGCCGCTTGAAGACAGCCAGCGTGCTCATGTCGGCTTCTGACACCCGAGCGGAACCGCCCGCGTAGTCGACGTTCACGACATGCTGACGCAGAACGAGTAGGCCGTTCTTGATGACAGCAGCCGGTGCGCGGACGTTGAGCGGTACCGACTGTGTCGCCGGTGCTTTCACTCCAACCGCGGCCAGCTGATGCGCCTGACCGACCGCTGCGGCCTTCGCCGCCGCTTGCTGCGCCGCGGCCATAATGCGCGCGGCCTGGACGGCGAATTCAGCGACCGCGGTCTCGTCGTAGGGGTTCACCGTCGCCCAGAGCTGGTGAATCGCCCGCTTTGCGTGGGCGGACGCCCGGTCCCTGGCCGAGATGATGGTGTCGGCGGCCGCCGCGGTGGCGGTGACCGCCTGCTCCGCACTAGGTTTCGGCGTCTTCAGTTCTGCGATCTGTGCGGCTGCCTGTTCGAGTGCCTGCCGGTACGTGATCGGTGGGCTAAGCGGCGCCGACATTGGCCGGTTCCGCCGCAGGCGTGGGTGCCGCGGCCGGTTGCGCCGGTTGCGTCGGCGTCGTCGGCGCACCAGGCAGCAGGATCGCCTCGGCCGCCATCTGGTTGATGTTCTCCTCGGTCTCCTCTGGCGACATCTCCCAGATCTGCTCGTTTCGCTGCTGCAGAGACAGCGTGCCGACAGCCTGCGACGACGCCGACGCCTTCTCAGCCAAGGTCCGGAACTCGATGGGCCCCCAGTGCAGCTTGATAGAGGTACCGCGATCGGCCTCGCCGGCGAACGCGAAGAGGATGCGCCACAGCAACTTCATCTGCGGAGTCGCACGCGAGCGCCGGTCACGGATCTTCGACGTCGCCGACTCACGCATCAGGCCGGCGCCCTCAGCGGATCCGTTGGCGGCATCGGGGGTGATCAGGTGCAGCGGCGTGGAAGTGACGGCGGCGAATTCCTTCACGTCGTCGCGTTTGGCATTCAGGATCGACGACAGGTCCAGTGCCTGCGACTCCCAGAACTTGAATCCGTCCGGGACCTTCCACAGAGCACCCGGGTGGGCGCTGAATACGGTGGACGCCAATGCCTCCCAGTCGACCGGCTCTGCCGTGTCGTCGTCATCGTCGTCCTCGTCGTCGTCGCCGATGATGGCGCGTTGACGGAATGCCTGGTACGCCACGATGATCAGCCGCTTCAAGGTCATGTCGTTGATGCGGTCGAGCAGGTCCAGGTGACGTTCGTACTCGCCGAGTCCGTGCGGGTTGAGGAACCGGACGATCGGGATGCCGCCCAGCTTGTCCAACCCGTCGATCAGTTCGGGCTTTTCGGGATCCTTCACCGCCCACTTGGTGCCGTCGAAGTCGACATCCCAACGGCGGCCGGGCAGAAACAGGTGCGCGTGTTCGACCTCGTCGACCAGGTCGTAGTCCTTGACCAACGCGGCGCGCAGTCGAGTGGGGTTGGTGCGGTCGGGTATTCCGATGCAGCGACGCGGGTCGATCGCATGCGCGGTTGGGGTGTCCCCGTTGTTGTCGACGGCCATCGCGAATGCTTCGCCCATCGAGAACTGGTAACCGAACAGGTCTTTCGTCATGGCACCGAAGCCGGACTCGTCCATGATCCGAGCGCCCACGTCATCGCCGCCGGCGTCGTTGTCGACGAGCGTAGAAACGGCCTGCTGCTCCATGCGATCCAACATGGCGTTCACACACATCGGCGCGTAGTTGCAGCGCGCTTGCCGAATCACATCCCGGAACGCGTCTTCGTACCCATCTGCCACCTGCGGCAGCGGAGCGTCACCGACGTTGTAGGACCACAGTGTGTCCAGCACCTCGTTGCGAGGGCGGATGGCCACCGGGCGATGGAGCTTGTCGGACCACTCCGGCCGTGTCGCCTTGGTGAAGCGCGCGTTGAGTTTGTCGAACCACTCCTGGGGGGTGAGCTCCGCCAACTTGCCACCCTCCTATCTGATTCGAGCGAACACACGCTTCTTCGGCTTCGGCACTTTCGGCAGCACGTCCATGCGGGCCTGCCACGACAAAATCCCGGCCATGCAGAAGTCGAACTTCCGGTCGGGGTGAATCTTGGTGAGGATCCAGACTTTCTCACCGGTCTCCTCGTTGGCGACGAGGTTGGTGCTGCGCCGGCCTGCGTTGCGCAGGTGCCGGGTCAGGTCGCCGACGTTGGCCAGGTCGCCATCGTTGTCGCCGGTCGGGCTGTTGTGCTTCACGCTGCCCGAGGCGATCGCATCCTCGTACGCCTGGATGGCCTTGAACATGCGGCGCCGCTGGTTGGTCCAGAACTCTTCGACCACATCCGGATGGGTCGCCGCCCACGAGCCGATCGTGTAATTCCAGTGCGGCGGATCGGCATACAGCTTGAGCACGCGGAAACGCTTGAACAGTTCCTTGCGCTTCTCGTTGACTTCGAGCTCGTCGACTTCCCAGTCGTCCGGCGCGTCGTGGGGTCTTTCCCAACCGCCTTCAAGCTGTTGGAGACCCGTCTTCACGTCGGTAACCACGAACCCTGTCGCGTCCCGCTGCCGCGCACCGTCGAACCCGATCGTGACGAATGCTCGCGGCGGGATGACATCGGGCACGTACAGCTTGTTCCAGCGACCGATGTCGAAAGCTTGCGCGGACTGCTGCAACCAGCGGTTGGTCCACACCCGCTCGAGGTACCCCTTGTTGGCCTTCGGCTTGTCCCACCGTGCGGCGATCTGCTCAAGGTCGGTGCGGCTGGCCAGATCCGGACCAGACGCCTCGCGGATCGCCTCCACGCGGTCGGAGAACTTCCGCATGTCCCAGCCGTCGGACGCCTGGCGGTGGAAGTAGAACGTGTCCGGCCGCTCGACTTCATTGCGGGCCATCGCTTCTGCTTCGAAGTGATTGTCCTCAGCGACGGACTCCTGGCCCGGTTCACCAGCGGTCGTGACAGCCATGCCCCACGGGTCCTGGGCGTACCTCTTGCCGAGGTTCTCGTCCATGGTCGTGACGGCGGCCTTCTCCGTCGGCAGATACAGGCGGTGCGTCTCGTCGTAGCCGTTGAACGTCGTGCGGCCACCGTCATTGGTGTCCGGCGCCGTGGCAACCGGTATGCACTTGCCGTCGGCCTTGCCGTCGGGCCCAACCCGCAGGATCCGGTCGACACCGACATCGAACGCATCCGGACCGATGCAGTCTTCACCGCACCAATGGCACAGATCCCCTTGGCACTCTTCGCAGAAGCACCGCGCGATGCGGGCGTTCTCGCAGATGACCTTCAGCGCGCCATACGCCAGTTCCTCAACCTGGATCTTGGCGTTGGCCAGCAGCGGGATAAACGGGTCGACGACCGGCCGGCCCAGAGCCAGTGAGCCGTCCGCGTTGTACCCGTTGAACCGTACCGGTGCGTGCGGGTGCAGCTCGGCGAAGCCGATCTGGCCGAGGTACTCGGTCTTGGCCGCGCCCTTGCGGATGGAGACGTTGGTGCGTTTGAAGCGTCGGCGGCCGGCGTTGCGATGCTTCTTCGGCCAATGCTCGTACGACCGGTAGGTGACGTACTGCCAGTCCTCGGACATCTTGTACGGCTGGCCCTTGAGGTCGCCCGGGCCGAACACCGAGTGAGCCTCGAGGAAGTCGCAGACCTGTTCTCCGAGCGTCGGATACAGGATGTCGCCGTCCGGCGGGACGATCAGCTCCATCGCGCGCTACTGCACGGCTGCTAGGCGCCTCTTGCGCGGGTCGACGCGGGCGGCCGCCTGGGGGGTCGCCTTCGCCGCCGTCGTTGAGGTTGCGCCCGCCGACGCTCTGCGCGCCGCGTTCTGCTTCTCGCCCTCGACCCGCAGCACTTCCCACTGCAGAGTCCGCCGCGCCATCGGCGTCAGCCCGAACTGCACCAGGATCTGCCGGTACTCACCCGCCAACGCCTTCGCGGCGGTCGGCTTCGTCTCCGGATCCAGCATCATCTGGTACAGCCGCGCCGCGACGTACAGCAGGTGCGTGTCGACGTCGATCCATTCCTTGCGGGGCTCCGACGTCCACAGGTCGTCCCACCACGCGACCACCTCGGGGTACCAATCGATACTGCTCGGCAGCTTCGGCTTCTCCGCGGTCTCGGCGTCCGGCTTGCTCAGCGTCGCGCGGGTCGTCGTCTTGTTCCGACGTCCACGGAGAGTCGGGTCCTTCGCAGTCGGTCCGGGCATGGCGGGCTCCTATGTCAGGAAAGATGCAGTTCCCATGTCGGGAGCGATGAAAAATGTTGCGGCACAACAGATCTGATCGGTCCAAATGCCCTGCGCGGCAGGCGTTTTCGGGGCTATCGGCGCCGCTCTTTTCGGGCGCCCGAAAATTTCCCCAACCCGTACAGAGCATTTTTCACAGAACTACGCGGCGTCCCCTCTTGTC
This sequence comes from Mycobacterium sp. 852013-50091_SCH5140682, assembly GCF_001665685.1. Lineage (GTDB taxonomy): Bacteria > Actinomycetota > Actinomycetes > Mycobacteriales > Mycobacteriaceae > Mycobacterium. The sequence continues at coordinate 72,779 of NZ_LZTB01000039.1, read as the reverse complement.
CCCGGGGAGGGGGTGGAGGGCCTGGGGGTCAGGCGCGGCGCGGCGACGGCTCAGGAGGGCCGATTGCTGGGGCCACGATCGACGGTGCGCGCCTTGTGCTCGTTGCACGCGTCGCATGCCGCCTGCCAGTTCGTCGGCTCGTAGGCGAGGTCTGGGCGCCGCGCTGCTGGCTCTCTCTTGTCGACCGTCGTCGCGTACCCGGTGCAGATGCCGGGGTACTGGATCTGGCACTGGTAGCCGGCCGCCTGCAGAACCTGCGGGCGAACTTCCTCTTTCCAGCGCCTCTCCGAGGTGATGCGACTGGACGCCGTGCGTTCGCCCGCCCAAGCGACTGTGTGATCTGGGCAGTAACGCGTGTTCCGGATCAGGTTCGGGCAGTTGCCGTTGTCACCTGGGCAGCGGCGTGGGGCGCGGGGCACCTACTCCTCACGCTCCCGACCGTCGAGGCTGTGGTGCGTGTACAGCCAGCCGAACGTCCCGTCGTCGCGCTCCACAGGTTCAAGCGTTGGGCCACAGACACAGTCAGCCGTCAGTGGATGGTCGATGAGGTCGCCGCGCGGAGTGACGTGAACGTCGTCTGCAGTGGCCCGCTCTGCCATCCAGGCCATCAGTGCTTACCCTGTTCGGTCGCAGCGTGGCCTGGCCATGCACCCGTGGCGCGGTGATGGAGGTTGGCGCAGAGGCCGTCGAGCTGGTCGCCGTGTACGTACTTGCCGAGTTCCGCTCGGCAGCGGTTGAAGTCGCCTGGTGTGCCCCAGTCGATCTTGGCCGCGCCCTTGCCGTGCGCCCAGTACTCCATGAGTCGCTGGGTGGCTGCCGCGTCCTTGGGTGTGGTCTCACGTCCTGCGGTCATGTGGCATCAGGGCTGGTACACGATGGGCCAGGTGGCGATGAGGTCTTCGATCATCTCGGTGTGCAGATCGAACAGGTCTCCGGCGCCGCCGATGTCGATGATGAACCAGCTGAGTTCATCGTCGTCTACATCGGGCTGGACGCTGGACGCTGGTGCCCGCACTGCCAGCACGCCCTTCGTGGCTCGGACCGTGCCGATCGGATCATCAGGTGCAGCCATCGCACACTCCCGGGGTCGTCATACGCAGAACGCCCCGGGCCGGAAGGCTCACGGGGCGTTGCGTTCTCAGTACCCGGAATTGGGCACAGTTGTCCTTGCCTGCACTATACGCGTGCGTGCCGATCGGTCAACGCAGCGACACGCCACTGCCGTCAGGCTGAGCACTTGCCGGGATCACCACCGTGCTCGCATCGGTCCGGGGCGTCCAGGATCGAGCGTGACGCCTTCCGGAACTCGGCCCAGTCGAGCGCGAGTTGATCAACGGTTACGGGCTGGTCGTAGCGACGCGCGAACAGGTGCTGACTCGCTGAGTCCGCACCCATCAACGCCGCATAGCCCGTCGCGAGAACGTAGCTCTCCATGAGTACTTCAGCGGCCATCGTCGGTTCCTCCTTACGTCAACTGCCGTTGCATGTGTGCTCGTAGCGCTCAGGGTCGCTGGTGCGATACCGGCGCGGCTTCGGCTCGAATCCCATCTGTTGGATGAGCCAGCAGAGAATGCAGTCCATAGCCACTCCTTACCTCAGCCTGCGCGGTCGGAGCTTGCGCAGCTTGCGGTTTCGTCTCTCCCGACTGTTGCGGCGTTCCTTCTCCGCAGCGATCCCAGCGGCATAGCCGTCCTGGTACGCCACGTGCAGCTGCTCGGCGATGCAGCCCACCTGCTCATCGGGCTCAATGTCCTCGTCATCGTCGCTGTTCATCACACGTCCCCTACGTCAGCCTGCCGTCTGGCCCCAGGTCGGTGCGTGTGACGGTGAAGTGCTCATTGGGGCGTAGTTCCAGTTGGTCGACAGCCTGTTGGAACTGCAGGCCGTCGCGCATGAGTTCGTTCACCCGGCGCGCGTCGTCGGGATCGTTGAATTCAACGTTGAACGAGGCGCTGCTACTGATCGGGTTGTCACTCATCTCGTCATCGTTCCTTACGTCAGCCCGCGTAGTTGGCGAAGATGTGGAACACCAGCGAGCCGAGGAACACCGTTCCGATGAACTGGCCCTCGTCTGCACCATCCAGCGCGTGGCCTGTTCCTCTGGTGCTGACGCGCACCTTGCGGGGCGACATTTCGTCGTCGTGCTCGGCCCAGACCATGATGTCGTCGCCTTGCACGCCAGCACTGAGCACCGGGCCGCGTAGCGAGAGTATCTGCTCTTCCTGGGGGTCGAGCTTGTACTTGTAGATGAACTTCATGGTTATCTCCTTACGTCAGTCAGCTGCTCACGAACTCCGTGCAATTGCAGGCATAGTCGCCACCTGGTGGCTTGTAGGCGATGCAATGCCCGTCGTGGAATGGGGAGTGCGCGTATCTCTCATGTCCGCACCGCGCACAGAGGTCTTTGACGCCGCGGTGACGCAGTTCCTTCGCGGCGCACAGCATGCGGAAGTACGCGCCGAGCGCCTCGCGCTCGTCGTCGGTGAACGGCTCGATCGAGCAGAGCGTGACACCCTCGATCGTCGTGCTGAACTGAGTGGCATCGCCGCCGCCTACCAGGTCATCGCGGCCGGTTGTTCCGTGCCAGTCGGGCATCGTTCGTCTCCTTACGTCAGCTCGGAATCGGTTACGCCCAGGGCCTGGAGTGCCTCGCGGGTCTCCCGCTCCAGGGCGTCCTCTTCGGTGCGCCCAACACAGAACTCGCCGGCGACCTGCATCGACAATCCCCAGACGTGGTCGATGGCTTCGTCGCGTGTCATCGCCGTTTCGGTTGGGACCGCGTCGTAGGTGGCCGCGAAGATGTCGGGCTTGCACGGGTAGAACTCACCCGCGACACCTCGGATGATCCAGTCGCCGGGGATTGCCGCCATTGCACCTTCGAGGGTGCTCACCATCAGCACGTGCGTGTCGCGGCGACAGGCATCGCCATCCGGGCAGTGGTAGGTGATGGTGACGCCGTTTTCGAGCGCCCAGTTGATGATCGGCGTGGCCGCATCAGCCGTGCCATCCCACAGCATTGCATCGATCTCGACGGGTTTCTTGCGGTACTTCTCTGGTGCCGACATCCGAATTTCTCCTGTGGTTGTTTGGCCGATACTGAGTGATTGCGTCATCCGGCCTTGTGGTTTCGGCGTTGGTCGTAGTCCATGACCGATCCCCACAGCACGACAGCTGTGCCGTCCGCGAGGATCTTGTGCTCGATGTGGCCGCGTTGGATCCAGTCGTGGACGTTGCGGGGCGTGCACGGGTAGTACTGCGAGATGTAGTGGGCGCAGTCGCGGACACTCACCCACTCCTCAAGGTCAGGCTGTGGCGCCGAGCTGGGTTTCACCCAGTGGTGCCCGTACTTGATCCATTCGGCGTCCTCAGCGGCCAGTGCCGCTTGGGGATCGGGCAGAGCGCCGAACACCAGTGATTCGCAGAGGGACCTGTAGGCGAGTGCGATGCGTTGGATCTGGCCGAGTTTCGAATCACCACGCCAGGGCCACCGTTCTGGGGTGGTGTACTCGTCGGGCATCAGGCGACCCTGTCGAGTGCCGCGAGGAATTCGTCGACCGTGAACCCGGCGACGGTGGCGGCTTGGGTGAGGCGCCAGAGTCGTTCGGCCGCCAACCACGAATTCACCTGTATGCGCCACTCCTTCTCGGCCAGAAGCCATTTCACCGTGTCCAATTCCTGCTCACGCAACACCTTCATGTAGAACTCCGATCGTTTTTCCAGCTCTTTGTGACGCTCAAGGGGATATCCGCTGGCTCCGGGTGAGCCCTTGGGGCAGCGGGTGCAGTAGATGAGATCGGCGCCGTGGTCGCGGTAGAGGCTGCGGTATCCGCACCAATGGCATGGGGTGGCCATGTGGTCGCGTTGGTCGCGTTTGCGTTCGCCTCGCATGCCGAGGACCAGGTCGTGCAGCTTCCACAGTTCGAGTGCGATGTCGACGCCGGACATTAGGACGTAGCGGCCGCCGGTGCCGTCGAGTTCGTTGCCGTCGCGGTCCAGGCCGCGGTACTTGCCGGGCCCGATCTTGACGTATTCGGTGGGGTCTTCACCGTGGACCTCACCGGAGCGGTCCCAGCGCAGCACCCAGTCGGCGGGGGCTTCGAGCAGCACCGACAGGTTGGGGTGGACCAGGGCGACACCGGCCTGCAACCTGCGACGCCGTTTGGCCGGCGGGTTGTGGTCCTTGTCGATGGCGGCAGCGACGATGTCCGCTGCCAGGTCGACGAGTTCGACCATCTGGACCTGCTTGGCTTCAGCGTCGGTGTTGAGCGGGACACCCGGGCTGGCCGTGTACGACACCCGGACACCTTGCTGGGATTGCTTCTCCCCGAGTAGTCCGTCCAGGGCAAACCAGTCGTCCACGAGGCGGCCGATGATCTTCGAGACGTGCTGAGTGCACTTCTCGCACAACTGGCCTTCGTCGGTGACGATCGCGGCGTGCTTGGTACCGCGATTGTCGAGCTCGGTGCCCAAGCATCGGCCCGCGTGCACCACGCACCTGTGCAGCTCGGTCACTGGACAGCCTCCACGGTGATGCGGGCGCCTATCGCGTCGGCGTAACGCAACAAGGTGCTGATGTTCGGTGTGCGGTAACCACGTTCGATGTGGCACACCATCGGACGTGTCACGCACATGCGTTTGGCGACAGTGGCCTGCTTGAGCCCCTTCGCCTTACGAATGGCAACGAGCTGATCGACGACATCGGTGACTGATGCGGTCACGCGCTGGCCTCCGATGGGGTCTTGGTTCGGGACACGCACGGGCAATGCCGCTGCTTCCGCACCGTCCTCGGCCCGGACGGTGACGGGACCTGCACCTCGAAAGTGCACACCTCATCGGGTTGAGCACCGCACTCGGTGCACGGCCGATGAATACACCCGTCATAGGCCGCGGGGATGGTTCGGCCACCACCCAGATCGTCGTAGCTGCTCACAGGCACTCTCCTGCGTGAATGGTGAAGCAATCCGGGCATTTACGTTCGTTGCGCTGTGGTTCGTCGTCCACAGGCTCGGGGCATGTCGGCGAGTGGACCCAACCGTCGTCCTCGCTGGCACGGAGTTCTGTGCCGGCCGGGAAGAACTCACCGCAGAATCCGCACACACCCGGGTGCTTGGCTTCGAAGCTCATTGGGATGCCCCCGCGGCGTCAGCGGCAGCCGCGAGCAGAGCCGCAGCGAATGCTTCCGCGTCGCTCGGCTTCAGCGGGTCGTCATCGCCGTTGTCGTAGTCCAGATCGGCGCGGATGTCGCCCCACTTCTCGCTGAAGATGACGTGAGAGTCCCCGACCTCCCACACCCGCTCCTGGTGGCGCGGGTGCAGGACCGGATCCGGCAGTTCCACGACGGCGATACGGGCAGCCTTGAGCGCAGCGAGGACGACTCTGGCGCGGTGCGGCCAAACCTTCTGCGACCACGAGTCAGGTGCGTCATCCGCATCGATGCGGAGCGCTTCGGCGATGACGGCTTCGATGCGATCGCTCATCGCCGGTTCCTCTCGTCGATTTCGAGCTCACCGAGTCCGGCGACGGCCTGAGCGGACCGCAGTGCCGCGGCTTCGGTGGCGTACCCGCGCACCGACTTGGCCAGCGTGGCGTGATTGCCGGTTGAGGTGATCCACCAGACCCACGTGCCGACCATGGTCTCCTGCGCGTACACGGACGCCTTCGGTCGTCCCGCCGAGCTCTCAGCGGGCCGCTGCGGGTCCGTCCAGGTGTTTCCACACGGGCAGCCGTGTTCGTCGCCCTGGTGCCCGTCTGGCCGCACACAGAGGCATTCGTGGTTGCTTTCCTCGCTCGTACCCCCGGACGAATTGCATTGGCCGTCGCGCCGTGTCAGAGGGCCGCAGACGGCCGCGGCTTCGGCCGCGCGGTCCTGGGCGATGCGGTCTCTACGGTCATCCATCGGTGTTCTCCCCTGGTTCGGTCATGGGTGCTGGTGGCGCGGCGGCCCGCTGCCGGGCCACGATGTCGGCGATCCGCTGCGGATTGTTGGTGATCCGGCCGAAGGTGGCCCGGGCGCCGGCGAACGCCGCGATGGCTTGGCGGCGCGCTGCGGTCACCGCGGGGGCCTCGTCCGGGGCGGCCTTCGAATCGCACAGTGCGAGGTACTCGTCGGACGGGCGGCGGTCGCGTTCCCGGCGCATCTTGCGGACCCGCTGGTACACGTGGCCGGGCTGAATCCAGGTGTCCGGGTGCTCGCGTAGGTGGTCTCGCACAGCCTCGAGCGCGAGATCCAGTGGCAGTTCGCCGATGACGGCCTGCCAGATGTCGACGTCCGCCTTGCCGACGGTGCGCCGGTCTGCCGCCGCGACGGCGGTGAGCACGTCGATCACGTCGTTGCGTTTCACGCCAGCTCCAATCTCGGCCCGGCATCCGGTTCCTTGAGCGCCTGCACCGCGGCGACGCGCTGGTCGGTCGTCGACGGCCGCGACTCGGGGGCCGGTCGGTACCGGGAGCCACGGGCCGCGACTTCGCGGACACGGTTGCGCCAGGTGGCGTTCCAGTCGACCTTGCGTCCGCGGGCGCCGGGCACGCCGCGCCAGTAGTCGACGAATTCGCGGTGCACCGACTCCAGGTCGACGCCAGGGCATTCGAGCTTCATCGCTTCGATGACGGATCGATCCGGCATCCAACCGTCCGGCAGACGTGTGCCTCTCGCGGTGCCCTTGGGCTTCTCGGCATCAGCGGCGGGCTTGCCCGACGCCTCGGGTGCCGGTGACGGGTCTCCCCCCACACCCCCCTCTACCAAGGTGAGTGAGAGATCCTCCTCTGTTCCCCTGTTCCTCTGTTCCCCTGTTCCAGGCGCGAGGTTTCGCGAATCCTCGCGAGGCTTCGCGTCGGGCTCGCGAATGATGGAGTCTTTGTAGTTCATCGTGCCGTCTGGCCTGGGGAAACGTCCTGATTGCGGCTTGTCGACCCGCTGGATGGTCTCCCAGAACGAAACGAACAGCAGCGCTGTGTCATTCGCCTCGTAGCGCCAGATGAGACCACCGCATCGAAGCTCGGTGAGCGCTTCGGACACCCTCGCGAGGGTTCGCGAAGGTTCGCGAACGAGGTCGCGCTGGAACAGATCTCCGACGATGAGCGCGATGTCGTCCTTGCCGACACCGTTGTCATCGACGAACGATTCCAGGCCCTTGAGGACCAGTCGGGCGTCCCAGCTGACCGACGCGATGCGCTCCGAACGCCAGAACTCTGGCTTGGTTGACCTGATCCTCAAGTCGTCAGTCCCTTCGGGCAGTCAGGGTGATGAGATTGTGTTTTCACGTGCCAGCCGCAGGCCGGGCACCGACCCATACGCATGCACACGTGCGGTGGCCACAACGGTTTCGGAGGACCCATCAGTGCTCCCCGCTCGCGACCGCCAGCAGGACATCGCCGTGGCACTGCAGACCGAGCCAGTCGCGGCCGCCGCCGGGCAGCAGCAACGCGGGTGTGCACCAGCACGCGAGGTCGCGGCCAGCCAGCTCACGCTGGACGTCGTCCTCGGTGTACGGCAGGCGGCCCTGGATCAGGTCCTGGTAGTAGCAGCGGGTGGCGGTGCGGTGCGCGTACTCGGACACGACGAACGAGCCCGCGGTGCGATCGTCGGTGGCGTGCTGGACGCGATGCCACTTGCCGTCACGCACGATGCGCCAAGGGTTCCCCCACTTGCTCGGCCGCCCGACATACACCGCACCCGGTGTCATGCCCGGTGCACCTGCACGACGCTGACGCTGGATCCGCTCAGGCACAGGTCCACCACCCCGAGCGCGAGGTGAGTACCGACGCCAGCGTCTGGCCGCCGACGGTAATCGTGGGGGCGATCACCGCCTGCAGCTGCTCGACGATCTCCGGCGGCGGCGTCCACAATCCGAGAGCGCCGCGGCACTTGGGCTGCTGATTCAGTGGGATTGGGCGCGGGTTGGCCAGCACCAGATGCCAGCCTCCCGGCTCAGCCCACTCGCTCGCGCAGCATGGCTCGTCCTGCGGAAAGCAACTGTTCGACATGTGCACGTCGACCAGGTCGACGACGCCTAGGATCACGCCGTAGTCGAATACCCGCGTGGCCGTGACCCATTCGGGTGCACGCATCGGCAGCCGGGCCAGCGCGTCCCGGTCGGGCGTGAGCCCCGCGTGGATCGCGACCGGACCGCGGTACTTCCCCGCGATATTGCGGGTGCGGTTCTCAACGTTCTTGCGCTGGTTGACGATCTGCCACGCCCAGGGCTGGCGGACGGTGATTGCGCGTAGGTCAGGCACAGTCGGTCTCCAGTGGTGTGTTGCGGAGGTACTCGACGAGTGCGGCATCGGCGACCAGGACGACGCCGCGCAGCACGGTGATCGTCTCTCGGGCCGACTGGAATTGGCCGGCACGCAGCTGGGCATCGAGAATGTCGAGGCCGCGCGACAGCTCCGCCGTGGATTGCAGTGCCAGACGGCGATTCTCCCGTGCCCTCACCTGTTGTCCTCACTCTCGTCTTCGGCGGGTTCCTCGTATCCCGGGCAATCGCAGATAAATCCGTCGGCGTCGCGGTGCTGGCAGCGGTACCAACCAGGCCCATGCGGGTGGCCGCAGAGTGCGCAGTCAGCCATTCGCCACCGCCGGGTACTCGTCGAAAGTGCGGCCGTCGTGGTACAGCTCGCGGCCTGCGCGCCCCTTGCCGACGCGGTACATCGATGTGGGGTGGTGGTGTGGGAAGTCGGCCCGCTGCGCTTCGCCGCGGCGGGGGCCGTCGGGGTAGTCGAGATCGCCGGGTTGGTAGGTGTTTCCGTCGTCGGTCATGGTGATGCCGCGGCTGAAGTCGTACGTGCCGTTGACGATTGGCGCCATGGGTGTCCACTCGCCCCATTGTTTAAACAGGAACGGCACCCCGGCCGTCTCGCACTGGCGGTGCAGCGACCGCACCCAGTTGGGGTGCATCGGCCGGGCGCGGTGGCCGGATTCACCGCCGACGATCACCCAGTGCAGAACATCACGCGCCCGCAGCCGAGCAGTAACCATCGGACCATCGCCCACTGTTCCGAGTCCAGGTGTGAATGGCGGAACCACACTCTGCCACGCAGCATCGTCGGGAGGCTTCCACAAGCGGAGCGACTGACGCAGGTCAATCGGGCCGAGTAGTGGTTCGGCGCTGATGAATCGGACGGCGGCCGGGGTGTTGAGCAGTGCGGGGATGCGGATGTCGGCCCACTGCTGATTCTCGGTCGACACACCGAGCCATACGTTCGGCAGGGGCCACGTCAACGGGGTGTCTCGAATCCAGGCGTAGTCGATCGAGACGAGGTGGTCGTACATGCGGCGGCGGAATACGTCTCTGTTCAAAAGTGCCCGCATCCGAGCGTGACGCTTGGTGAGTACCTGGAAGGTGTGATGCTGTGCGCGAGCCATGACGGCCCACACGTTGGCGATGTAGTCGTCGGGCACCTGGTCGTGGAACAGGTCGCTCATGCTGTTGACGAAGATCCGGCGCGGCCGGGTCCAGCGGAGCGGCTGGTCGAGCTTCTCGGGTCGGAGCTGCACGTCGAACCCGCGCTCGAAGTAGTGGCCCGGTGTGCCGCGCCAGCGTTCGGCGAATGTCGACGCATAGCAGTTCTGGCACCCGGGGCTGGCCGGGCTCAGCTTGGTGCACCCAGTGACCGGGTTCCACGTCGCCCCGGGTGTTCCGTCGTCGCTGCGGGTCCATTCGATCTTCGTGCGGTCGGACATCAGGCATTCACTTTCGCTGCAGCAAGGATGGATTCGGCGAGTCGTTTGATGTGTTGCGGCTGCTCGGCCGGGGTGGCGGTGCCGTTGTGGGTGTCCGGTTCGATGAGCTTGTCGGACTCCATCGACTTGATGTTCAGGGTGTCGAGGATGACCGGGTCGGAGCCGTCCTTGGTGACGCAGAAGTAGGCCAGGACGCCGTTGGTTTGGCCGGGCCTGCCGAGTCGGCCGATGGCCTGGCGGTGCACGCCGGGTGACCAGTCGAGTTCACCGAACACCAGGGTGGAGCAGACGTCTTGCAGGCCGTCGAGCCCTGCGCCGGACCGCAGCGACATGATGAGGACGCGGGCATTGCCTTTCGTGAATGCTTCGAACGCTTCAGCTTTCGCGTTGGCCGATTCGGTGCCCGTGTACATGACGGGGTTGAATTCGCGGAGGCGTTCCATCCAGATGTCGTAGACACTGCGGTGCCAGCCGAGCAGGAGTACTTTCTCCTGGCTGGACAGGAGCATCCGCACGAAGTCCGCGACGAACGGTGCCTTGGACACCCCGGTGGCCTGGCGGAGTTTCCAGTCCAGTTCTGCTGAGGTCTGCCACTTGGTGGTGTTCGATGCGTCGGCGGACAGGATGAGGCGGGCCATCTCGATGGCGTTGCCGGACAACTCGTTGAGGATGTTCGCATCGGACGGGACGAGCTGCTCGATGCTCTCGATGGCCGGCAGTTGAATACCGACGTCGGCGCGGGTGCGGCGCAGGAACAGGCCGCGGCGGGTGAGGTGTGAGCGCAGTGCTGCGGGGTTCTTGATGCGCACCTTCGAATCGCTCTCCCGGCCGTAACCGGCACCCGACCATTCGCGGAGGAATTCGGAGCGGCCACCGAGGGAACCGGGCTTGATGATGTTCATCACCGAGAACATTTCGCCGCCGAAGTTGTACACCGGTGTGGCCGAAAGCCCGCACACTGTTGCGCCTTTCGCCACCAGCTGCTCTGCGCCCACATACTTCAGGGACTCGGTGCGGCGCAGTTCCTGGATCTCGTCGAAGATCACCGTGTGCGCGAAGTCGGCGAGCATCGGGCCCAACGCGGCCAGCTTGGCGTAGTTCATGACGATCAGGTCGTAGGCGACGTGGTCGCCGCCCTTGGTGATGCGGCGTAATTCCTTGTCCGGCTTCGTGGTTTTCAGTTCCACCCCGGTCAACTGGGGGTAGAACTTGCCGAGTTCGCGGAGCCACTGGCCGGGCAGGCCGGTGAGCGTGACGGCCACCGCGGGCCGCGCGGCCGGGTCCTCGAGCAGTGCCAGGGACATCAGGGTCTTACCCAGGCCGAGTTCGTCGACGATCAGCGTGGATCCGGTGGTGCGGATCAGGTCCGTGGCCAGACGCTGGTAATCCCGCAGCGGGAACGCCGGGGTTAGCCAACCGGGACCTGGGGTGAGGAACCCGGTGCCGGCGCGGATCCGGTCCACCAGCACCTCACGCTCATTGGCGGCTTGTGCTTTCGCCGCCAGCTCCGCGCGGTCACCGGTGGTCATCTCAAACGGCCAGCGCTGCAGCACCCACTCGATCTCCTGGGCCATCTCCTCAGTCGCCGTGACCGCGAGTGAGTCGGCCTTCGCGAACGCGACACCCGGCAGCACACGTTTCAGCCGCATCATGACGTGCGGTTCGGCGGTCAAAATCCACCAGTGCGACTGGCGTTTGATGGTTCCAACGGCACTCACAGGCAGCCTCCAAGGTGAATAGCCAGCACGGGCTTGGTGTGGATGATCTCGGGGATTGCGGCGGCCAGGACGCGGCGGCCGGACGCCAGGACGATGGCGTCGACAGTGTCGTGTTCGGCGTAGCGGCCGAGCTGCCGCAGCACCGCGTTGCGTGCGCCGGCGACCTTCACCTCGATCGCCACCGACAGGCCGTGCACGTTGACCATGAAGTCGGGACGGTCCCGACTCGACAAGGCACGCTCCCGCTCCGCCAAGAACCGGACCGGCAGCACATCCCAGATCGCCTGCTGCAGTTCAACCTCAGACGTCCACTGGTAGGTGAACCCCGAGAGGTACTCCGCGACCGCCTCAGCCGCTTCCGCGCCCGTCATCGAGCCGCCTCCGCAGCCTGGGCGCCGGCGACGAGGGCAGCGGCGATGTTGCGGGCCACCTCCGGGGTGATAGAGCGGTAGTCGAGTTCCAGCCGACCCTCAGCGGGAAAGAACGACACTTCACCGTCAAGCCACTGCAGGCATTCGGTTCCGAATGACTCGGTGACGACAGGCTCAGGCAGTGCCACCACCACGTAGCCGCCTTGGCCGAGTGCCGCCAGGTGCGCGGTGATAGCCGCCTCGGCGAGGTGTTCGGTGTACCCGAAACCGTGCTCTGGCTTCCAACCGCGCGCGTTCCGGATCGCTTCGGCCACCTTCTCGCGCGCGTCACTCATCGTGTCCTCCTGGTCCACATTGATCCGGTAGTACGTCGTCTATTTCGGTGTCGGAGCATCGATTCCGCGTTCACGATGCCTCCGCATCTAGGTCGAAAAGGCTGGGCATGTCGCGCTTACGTTCCTCGGCTTCGAGGTACTTGACGCCGTCGAGGTAGTAGCCGGTGTTCAGCTCGACACCACGGCCGCGGCGCCCGGCCTTGAGTGCACGCACCGGCACGGTCATCAGTCCGCCGAATGGGTCGAAGACGAGATCGCCGGGGTTGGAGAATCGGGTGATCAGCCGGTCGACGATGTCGAATTGCAGTGGGCACACGTGCATCTGTTGTGCGCGTTGGGATTGCGTGGTGTTCAGCGTGAGCATCCGGTTGATGTCGTGCCACACCTCCGGCGACCAGGATCCTGGCGCCAGCGACATGAACGTGGCGGGCAGCGCGCCACGGCCCTCGAGTGCCTCACCGATCTGAATGTGGGACTCGTAGTCGTACACCTCGCGCAGCGTGTGTTCGGTGAACACCCGCGACAGTTGGTCGGGTTTCAGCGCGGCCAGTTCGTCAGTGGTGAGCAGGCGGTCACCACTCGAGCGCCAGAATGCGTGCGCGTCGACCTGCCAGCGGGCCCGGGTGTAATAGTCCTTGGACTTCGTGACCGGAGTGTCCGCGTACCCCTTGGACCGATCCGTCTGCGGCTTGTGGAACAGCAGAACGTATTCCGGGCTGCCGACGCCCATCTTGGTGGCGTCCTTGCACTGCTCGGACCAGCCGAGCCGGTAGGTCTGGTTGTTCTCGCGCACGACGTCAGTGACGACGGTGATCATGCCGAGGTAGTCGAATCCGTGCTTGCGCCCGTGGAAGATCGCCTCAGCATGAAAAGGTGACACGGTCGGCACGCCAGCACCAGTGACATTGCCGAACAGGATCCGGTCCTTCACGTGGCAGGCGTAGATGCGCCCGGGCGCGAGGATCCGCAGCAGCTGTGGTGTCAGGTAGTCCATCTGCTGCCAGAAATGCTGGTTGTCGTCGGTGTGCCCGAAGTCGTTGTAGGACGGGGTGTATTCGTAGTGGTTGGCGAACGGAATCGACGTGACAATCAGGTTCACCGAATCCGATTCCATCGCTTCGGTTTCCATGACGCAGTCGTTGTTCGCGGCCAACCAGCCTTCGCCGCTGGCTTCGATGCGGTCGACGCCGATGGACCGTTGCAGCGCCTCGGTGATCTCGGCCGGCCTCAGCCCGTGCTCGCGGATGATGCTCGACATGGTGGCGGTCAGCTCCTTGTGCTCGGACCATTTGCGCTGCAGGGTGCGCACGACCTCGCGTTCGGATTCGGCGTAGATCACGTCGATACGCACGGTGTGGGTCTGCTGGTAGCGCTGGATGCGGTGGATGGACTGGATGAAGTCGTTGAAGCTGAACCCGACGCCGACGAAAACTGCGCGGTGGCAGTGCCGTTGGAAGTTGCAGCCCGACCCGGACAGTGACGGCTTGGTGGCCAGGATCCGGAACCGTCCGTCACTGAAGTCGATGACGCGCTGCTCGCGCTCGTCGAGATCCTGCGACCCGTAGACCTCCACGGCTTCGGGGATCGCGGCCTTGATCGCGCGGCGTTCGTCTTCGAGGTCGTGCCACAAGATGAAGTGATCATCGGGAGCGGCAGTGACCAGCGCGCAGGCCTTCGCGATGCGGGCCGGCATCGAGCTGCGCTTTTCCCGCGCCGCGTCGACGGTGGACAGGACACCGCCCTTGAACAACAGACCCTGGCCGTCGCGGTCAGCGCCGGCCGCCGAGTGGTCAACGTCGACCTCATGCCAGCGCACATCGAGCTCGGGCAGGTCATAACCGTCGTCGGAGTAGCCGAGGTCGCTGGGCTTCTGGATGAACGTGGCCCAGGTGTTCAGCCACAGGTAGAACTCGCGTTCCTTGTGCGGGTAGAGCGTGAGGTGGTTGGCCTTGGTGGAGTCGCGTTGGAAGAACCGGGTGAGTGCCTGCCCGGTGTCCATGACGCCGAGGAACCCGGCGTAGTGGATCAGTTCCTTGTACCGGTTCGGTGACGGGGTGGCCGTCGCGACGAACCGATAGGGCACCTCGTCGAAGAGAGGCAGGAACGTCTGGAACGTCTTGCTGCCGAACGACCGCAGCACCGACGCCTCATCGAGGCTGACCGCGGTGAACCAGCTGACGTCGACCTTCCCCTCGCGCACCGACTCGTAGTTGGTCAAGTAGATGTCGGCGTAGGTGTTCGGCTCCAGAAGCTCAGCGGTGGAGCGGATGAACCGGACGCTGATGCCAAGCATCTTGGCGTCGCGCATGAACTCCTGTCGCACGCCGAGCGGGCACACGATCAGCGCCGACAGGCCGGGCATGTTCGGCCTACCCGACGTCGATGCGCCGCGGTACCCCTTGGCCGCGGCCTCGCAGGCCAAGGTGAGGCGCAGGATCTCCAGCTGCATCACAGTCTTGCCGAGCCCGAAGCTGGCGAAGATCGCGCGCCGGCCGCCGGCGACGGCCCAGTGCACGATGTCGCGCTGGTGCGGGTTGAGGATCGAGTGGATGTCCTCGAGGTCGACGTGATGGCCGAACGTCGAATCGAACCGCACCTTGTCGGCCAAGAATTCGCTGTAGGACCTGACGTGGGCGGTCATGATGCCGCCCTGTGACGTTCGCGTTCCTCACGCGCGAGGTCACGCAGTAGCTCGCTGACCGGACGGTGGTAACGCTCCAGCTGCCGCTCCAACGAACTCAGCGTGATACCCATGCGCTTCGCGACCTGCCAGTCCGGCAGATCGAGGCCGTGCAGCTCGTCGTACCGCTCCAGGAACGTGAGCGTCGTGCCAATCATGATGCGACTCCGAACAGTTCGAGCTGGCCCGGTGAATCCTTGTCCAGGCCAAGCACTGTCAGCATTGCCGCGTCGCAGTTGTTCCGGTCGGCCTTGCGCGCGGCCATCAGCACGGCCCGCAGCTCAACAGGCAGCTCCTGCGCGAACCGCTTCAGCTGTCCCCAGGTGACCGTCACGCGCGTGAGGCCTGGCGCCTCACCGCCAGCGATCCCCGACTTGGTGACCTGGTACGAGTTCAGCCACTCGGGCACCAGCGGGCGCCCGGGCGGCCAGCATCCGCCGGCGTGGCTCTGCTTGAGGCTGGCAATCCCATAGTCGGGATCGATCAGGGCGATCGGCATAATGTGCCGGGCTGCGACGTACAGCAGCCACCGCTGATCCTCGGTGAGCAGGACGGCGGCCATCACACCGCCCCGAACAGTGCGAGCTCATCCGATGCGGGCTGCTCGGCAGGGTTGGCGTGCAACATGATCCGCCCCTCCGGGGTGAGCCGGAACCGGCAGACATCCGATGTCTCCTCGATGAGCCCCCTGCTGAGAAGGGTCTCCACTGTGTAACCCGAGACGCGCGGCAACCCGTCGGTGTCTACCGACTCCAACGCGAAGAGGAACAGGCGCTTCCGAGACGCCTCCCGCTCCCGCTGCTCTTTGGCCCTCAGCTCGGCCACCGCGTCGTCGAACGTTTTGGCCTCCGTCATGAGAGCACCCCGGCGCTGCGGAGTATCTGGGCGGCCGCCTCGACGCGGTCCCACTGGGTTTGGTCGCCGCCGTGACGGTCGGGGTGCGAGTTCGCACGGGCGCGGCGGTAGGTCTGCGCGACGGTGTTGAGGTCCAGGCCGCGGCCTTCCTCGCCGGCGACCGTGCGCAGGAAGTCGGCGGCCGCATCCACAGTTATGGCCACGGTGGTGTCGCCTGCCGCTGGTAGTGCCTGCCAGCCGCGGTACTGCTGCCCGGTCTGGGTGACCCCGTACCGGTCGATCTTCCGGAGCGCCTCCAGCGTCAGCGCGATCGCACGGAGGTTGGCGTGCCAGTGGGTGAAGGTGTCACAGGGGAACGACAGCGCGGGCCGGTTGCGCGGCTCGATGTTCAGGATGACGCCCGGATGCGTTGGGGTGGCACCGGCGCGGGGCATCCCGTCGCGGCGGAACTTCGATTCGTCGATCGCGAGCTGCAGTATCGACGGCGGGTAGTACCCGTCGTTCGGGTCGAGGAGCCGGAGCTCCCGGTCGAGCAGCTTGATGGTGTCGGGGAACGACGACTCGAACCGCGACGGCTTCCGATCCACGGTGAACTGCATCGGCCATCCCGTCAACGGCCGCAACGTCATTGCAGGCGGGTAACCGGTCATCACGCACCCGCCTCGTCGATCGCACGGACCGTTGCGCACGGGTAGTGGCTGCCACACCAGTGACACAGTGTGTAGCCAGCCAGGTCTTTGACGGCCGGGTGCAGCGCGCGCACCGCGGTGATCGCGCGGGCTTGCCGGTCGGCGAGCTGCGCTGTGGCGGTGATCTGGTCGGCGGCGGACAGGACACCGATGACGGCTCCGCGCTCGATCGCGGCCAAGGTGTTGCCGATGCCAGCGTCGTAGCGGGCCGGGACGTCGGGTGATTCGCCGAGAGGCTCGGTTTCGTCTTCGCAGGTGTTCATGCCACGCTTCCGTTCAGTTCGGGTGTGTATGTGTCACAGGCGCATTGGGTGACGTTGCGGCCGGTGTGCTCGTAGTCGTCGCCGACCTGGCGGCCATCGTGGGATGCGGGCCCGTCGACGCGCTTCACCCGGCAGCGCCGATCCGGGTGAGGGTGGTGATGGCAGCCCGCGCACATGGTCATGACGCCTTGTCCTGTTCTGGTGCCGGTGCGGGACGCATGCCGCCCGCGTCATCGAGGAAGACCCATTGCCCACGACGAAAGAGACGCTCCGCCTTCGGGTCGTGGGACTGCCGTACGAGCCAGCCGTCGTCGAAAGCCTTCGCCCGATAGCTCTCAACATGCCGGTGACAGGCGGCGCACAGGAGCACCCCGGCCGATGCTGTGTTGCTGTCTTCACGGCGAGTTCCGCCCATGCCACGAGGACGTCGGTGGTGGATCTCGCAGTCACTTGTCCACTCGTCGCAGCGCTCACACCGGCCGGCAGCCCGCTCGTAGATGAGAGTTCGAACCAGAGGTGGGAACCCGGTAGCGCGGCGGCTCACGATGCCTCCTGGCGAGATTGCCTGAGCTGCTTGAGGAATTGGAGGATGACGGCGACGTCTCGGCATTCTCGAAGTGCTTCGCCGTGCTGCCGGTAGAAGGCGGCCAGCACCTGTTCTTCGTTGAGTCGGTGCTGGGTGACGTATTCGCGGACCGCGGCGCGGGCCTGGGCGGCCAGCTCGGTTTCGTCGGCCACCAGTGGTGTCACTACGCGGGGCCGCGCGCTGGCCGGCGTGTAGCCGAGAACGTCGAACAGCAGCCCGTCCAGGCGGAAGTCGTCGAACTGCAACGACTTGTCGACACCCGGGACGGCGCCGACCCCGGCCACGCGGCAGCCGATCAGCGTCGGTCTCTCGTCCCGGGACAGGCGTACCCACACCGACGCGTCGTGGGTGAGGCCACGGTGCGCGTCGACACGGTACTCCGACCCGGGAATGATCCGGCCGTCACTGTCGACGACCGTCTCCTTGCACCGTGCGGTCACGATCACGATGCCGTTGAACGTCTTCAGAAGGCGCATCAGGTCGTCGTGTCGGCCGCCGGCGTCGTCCCACAGGGCACGCGACAGTTTGATCTCGGAGTTCGGGTCCTCTCGCAGCAGTTTCTGCGCCGACTTGGTGGATCTGGCCCGGGCGGTGATCCAGTCCTTGTGCAGTTCCCACTCGCACGTCATCGAGTCGATCACCAACACCGTTGGTGGGTCTCCCGGATCCGAATCCAGTGCCACAGCATGGATCTGGGCTACCTGGCTGAGGATGTCGTACCAGGCGCCGTTGTGCTCGACCACGAGGCAGTCGGGACCCATGATGGCCGCGTACTCGTCCGGTGGGGTATCTCCGACCGGCAGCCAATAGCAGTCCCCCACCCGCTCAGACGCCGTGAATTCCGCTGCCGCGTATGTCTTTCCGGACAGCTCCGGCCCCTCCAGCAGCACCAGCGGCCACGGGAGAGATCCCGTTGGATAGCGAGTCTTGATCGGCACTAAGTGGGCCTTCCGGTCGGCGGTGTGCAGGCGAAGCAGGGCACGACGACGGCGTCGTCCCACGAGGTGCGGGCGGTGTGCGCGGGGATGGGGTTGGATCCGGTCCACTCGGCGGTCACCTGAACTGGTGCGGCCTTCACGAACCCCGCCCCACCGCACACCAGGC
Organism: Mycobacterium sp. 852013-50091_SCH5140682; assembly: GCF_001665685.1. GTDB lineage: Bacteria > Actinomycetota > Actinomycetes > Mycobacteriales > Mycobacteriaceae > Mycobacterium. The sequence continues at coordinate 54,496 of NZ_LZTB01000039.1, read as the reverse complement.
AGCTGACTTTCATGGCTGTTCCAGTCGTTGAATGTCGTCGAGTGCGCGGGTGAGGTTGCGGCGCAAAGACGTCAGGATCATTCGCCGCTCGGCCACCACGTTGTCGGTTCCGCCGAGCTCACCGGACAGGTCAGCGGCCTGGTTGTTGACCTCGGTGAGCATGGCCCGCCACTGCGCTGGTCGACTGTCCCCGATGCCGGCGGTCACGATGCGACCCCTTCGAACTCGGGCCGACGTTCGATCGTGATCCGATAGTGCTCACCGGACGCCGGGCAGATGTCCTCGCGGATGGAGTCGAAATGCTGCGGAATGTTCGAGTGGATCGTCGGCTGAACGGCCCGCCAGCACACTGGGCACAAGAACAGTCGCGGTGCGAAGCTCACCGGCGCTCACCACTCACCGCCATCGGGGCGGCCAGGTCAGGGTTCGCAGTCGGGGGGAGGAAGAACACCGCGCCGACAACGATGGTCATGGCCACGATCAGCCAGGCGATCGGCGTGACAGTTTCGCGGATCATGCTGCCTGCCTTCCAGTTTCACCACGGAAGTACGCGCCCACCTGCTGCAGCAGTGACCAGTGTCGTGGGCAGTAGCTGCCGACCGACGCGTTGACGATGTCGACGGCATCGTCATAGGTGAACCCGTCGGCAGCGATGCCCTTCACGACACCGACAACCCCGGCGATGCTGGGGAAATCATCGATCGTCGGGCACACCGCGCCCGCGCCATAGGCCAGGACGTACGCGGCTTCCCGGTTCGACAGGTTGCCGTCAGCATGGGCCACGGGTGCGTGCGTGACGATCGCCGCGGCCAGGGCACCGGCCGCCGCGAATCCGAAGGCGGTCTTGATCCCGATCATGCGGACACCGCCTTGGCGGCGGCGCGCCGGGCCACGACCTCGTCACTTCGGCGCTTGAATTCGCGACGTTCCTCACGCTTGGCGGGGATGGCCGCGACGGCGCCATCGACGGCCTCAACGAGGCGGCGCCACCGACCAACAGTGGTCCTGATGTAGGTGTCTCCGCCGAGCTCGACGACGATCTCGGTGTCGTCCGTAATCGCGAGGTCTTCGGCCTCGTAGTTGCCCGACTCGCGGGCGCCGAAGTCGCCTTCGGAAGATCGGGTCAGCCAGATGGCTACACTCGGGTTTGGCATCGGAATCGTCCTTTCTGCGTTGGTGTTTGTTCCGGTGTTTCGGCGGGTCACCCGGGCAGGGGTGGCCCGCCTTCTACTTGGCGGTGACGTCTCGATCGCCGATACGTGCCCGCCACTGGCGGCCCCGCCGGCATCGCGCGCAGTTGCGGACCTGGCACAAGTCCCTGCCGCAGCGGCGCTGTTGGGCGACCAGCGATTCGACCAGCGATACAAAGTTCATTGGAAGTACCTCTCCTACTTGGTGATTCGGTATTCGGCCAGCAGGTCGCGCACAATCTCGTCGCAGACTCCGTGGAACCGAATACGCGGAGTGCGCTCGATGCATGACGTCCAAATGGCGGTGATGTGCGCGGCCAGATCCTCGTGCGACACCGACGCATCCGGCTCGGACTCGATCGCGAGGAACTGTGCGGCGCGATCTCGGGCCGCATCGATGAGCGCTGGAATGCGGTCGTGCGCGTCACGGGCGAACACGAACAGCGCGCCAGCCAGCTCGTAGAGCAGATCTGAGTCCGTGAGGTCCCCCGGGGAGGGCGCCGTAGCTAGGAAACCGTCGCTCACCTCCCCGGGGGCGTCCGCATGCTGCAACCCCACAGCACGCGGCGTTTGGCGAGCGGGTTCGAAGTCGTCGTTCCCCGCCAGAGGTTCGGCGGAAACGGGGTCGACGATGGCGGCGATCGTGCGCAGCCCCTCACCGAAGAACGCGAACACTGCCTCGAGCGGGCTCATCGGATGCTCCGGAAGCTGAGCCGAGCACCGGTCACGAGCGCGAGCACCAGGCCGCCGAGCAGAAACAGAATGTCGATCACGCGGACCTCTTATCGACCACACTCGGAAGTGCATCAATGAACTTGGCGATCTGCTCATCCGTCGAAAACCGACGTGTCCCAATCAATTTCGATTCGAGCTTTCCCGACGCCCACAGGTCGAACACCTTCGCCCGCGAGATCCCCCCGAGCTTCTCGGCCGTCGCCCGCCAATCGTTCAACCAGTTGCTCACATCGACCTCCGCCCGGGCGCAGCGAGGTTGAGAAGTCGTTGAGTTGCGCCCGCATGGCTCAGCTGGACGAGCAGCGATACGGACTGCAGCACGACGAGGGCAATCAGGAGACCGGTCACGACGCCTCACCGACTACGAATCGAATCGGCTCAGTGCCGCCCATCAGTTCGTGCAGCTTTCCGACCCCCTTGGCGGTGACGCGGATGGTCGGCGCGGGGAGCTCGTAGGCGCCAGTCCTGGAATTCAGGAACGGCTTCGCGGGCTTCTCGACCAGGCGGCCGGTGTCGACGGCCGTCTGGTACGCCTCCCAGCCGCCGCGCGGGTTGCGGGACTTGAAGACCCACTTCTGATCTGCCATGTACTGAAACAGGCGATCGCGCCCCGTCGTGATCGATGGGTCGCGAGAGAGGATCTTCGCGGCCTCGGCGACTGAGAAGTCGCCCTTGGCGTCAGCGAGCAACTGCCAGGACCGGGCCGGCGCGGTGAGCTCGCGCACCTGGGCCTCGGCGGCGTCAGCACGGTCGGCCTCTTCGATGACCATCTGCGCCAGCTGGCGGCGATCGGGCAGCGCGATGACCGGAGCAATGGGGGCGCGCTCTGCGAGCATCTGCCGCATCGCGTAGAACCCGGCGACAAGACGCTTGCGGAAGTCGAACACCACCTTGCTTCCGCCCAGATTGGTGATGAGCAACGCGGCGGCAGGCTCGTCCAGCAGTGCGACCTCGCGCCGCTGAGTCCCGCCTGCCGTTTCAAAGGGTCGCGTTTCAAACGCGACCCTTCCGACCTCGTTCAGGTCGCCCACGTGCTTGCGGATGAGCGCAAGCACGTTCTTGTGCTGGTTGCTTGTCTCGGCGGCGATCACCAGCGACGTGGTGAACGGTTCGCCGTCGGCTCCGACCTGAACCAACTCGTTGCCGGTAGTCTCAAGCTCTGACACGAACTTCTCCTTCGTTGTCGCGGCCCTCACCCCTGCATGGGTGGGGGCTTTCTTATGCGGCCGGCGACTTGCGTCGACTGGGCGAATTGGCGGGCTCAACAGGGGGACGTAGTGGCCCGTGCCAGACGTCCAGCGGGTCGATTCCGAGCGCTTTAGCCCATGCATTCAAGAGGCGGTCGCTCGCCTTCTTGTTGCCGTTCTCGACGTTTGAGATCCCGGCGACGGTGATCTCAACCCCCTGCTCCGCGATCCGCTCGACCAGCTGTGTCTGGCTTAGGTTGTGATCGATTCGCACTTGCTTGATCCGGACCATGGGCCCTAGCGGTTTCATCGCTGGCATGGTGACAACTTTAGACAACCATCGCTAGTACCGCAAGCACGACCGCAGTTTTCGATGGTTGATCTGCTGAATGACAACCATGTAACTATCGATAACAGCGCTGAACTGTCGCTGGACTTGTCATACCTTCACTAGACTTGTCGCGACATCGGATGGGAGGCTTCCGGTATGACAAACGAGACGCCCGCACAGCGACTGGGGCGACTAGTCCGAGCTCGGAGAAAGGAACTCCGACAGACTCAGACGGATATTCAGAACGCGGGAGGTCCTTCAACAGCCACGCTTCGGCTCATCGAAGGCGGAAAGCACACGGAGTTCCGCGACGGAACCGGCGCTGCTCTAGAAGCGGCATTGCGCTGGGATGTCGGGAGTATCGACAGAATCCTTGCCGGTGGCGAACCCATAGACACTCGCAGGCCGATATCGGTTCACATGCTCGAGGATGACCCTGCAGACGAGATTGCTCGGACCACAACGGCTGCAATGGAGCGCGTCGGCCGCGACGGCAAAGCTGAGGTTGACCGCCAGGTCCAACTTCTCAACGGCGTTCGCGAGGCGTGGAAGCTCGCTCCGCTGGCCGCGAAGCTGGGCTGCAATCCCTCCGAGATTCGCGACTTCACTCATGCCGGTTTCGGGTTACTCATGGGTTCGGGCGTGCTGGGGCTGATCGCGACATACAAAGACGAACTCGCCAAGGTCGTAGCCGAATTCACGGAAGCAGATAAGTGGGGCCCCAACCCCCCGCGTCCGCAGATCGATCTAGCTTTTTTGCCACATCAAACCAACGAGGAGGACAGCGATGACTTGGAAACTGCGACGCAATCGCCAGCATCGTCGGAAGGCGACGAAATCGAGGAGGATCCACCCGGCAGCAGGCCGGGTGTAGTCAAGCAGCTCCGGTCGACTGAGTTGTTCGGCCAATTTGACGCCGAGATGGACGAGTTATTTGCTCGCGCAGCCAGAATCGATCCCGCCCTGGATATGACCGCCGAAGTGGACCAGCTTCGAGACACCTACGCGCGCATTCGGGATACGCCGATCGGCAACAGGGAGTACGCCAGGGCGATGTTGGCTCTTCTGCGCCGGCTTCAGGGCAGCGCCAACCCCGAACTGGCGGCAGGCATCAACTCCATGATCGAAGAAGCCGAGCAGTATGCGAATTCTGCTCACATTGCGGCTGGAGCGGCCAGCAAGGTGGTCCGTCCGGCGCACTGGGATGACGACGACGCCGTTCCTGACTGGGAGAACGATGCGTCCCTCGCGGCGCGGGATGTGCCGGACGAGCCGAAAGACGATAGCCAATAACGAGTTGGAGTGAGCGGGTCACATATGCTTGACCTTCGGAAAGCTCAGGGGGTCTATCAGTGGTACACGATCAAGGTAAGGCAATCGAGCAGCGTCTAAGCGCTATCGATCCGTCGAAACTCAGTGACGAGCAGGCAATACAGTTCGCACAGGCCTACGCAGCGCTCCTGAGCAGCAAGGTCGCGACTGATCACGCGAACTTCGTCATGGATGTCATTGCGCCCAAGCTCCACCAAATCGCGTTCATTATGGACAGTGATTACAGACGAAAGTACGGCCGATTCGCCAGCGAGGAAACGGGGTGAAACTAACCGCTAGCCCTCAGGCGGTGTCGTACAGGGTGGCTTGTTCGATGGACCACCTCAGACCAACTTCCAGCGACTGAATAACAACGCTGTTATTCGAGGTCAGAGCCTGTTTTGTCAGACCTGTGAACTACCTTCCCGGTTCATGAGCAACCGCTGGCATCCGTGGAAGCACGCCGGGGACATCTTCCCCGACTGGCGCATCCACCGGGACCATCAACTTCCCGACACGACGTGGGGACTGACGAGTTTCCGGGACCAGCGGATCTGGCTGTGCCGGCGCCTCAACCAGGTGAAGCGGCGCTGCACGCTCACCCACGAATTGATCCATTTGGAGCGCGGGGTCCCGCCGGATGATCCGGCGGCCTTCGCGCTCGAGGAACAGATCGTGGACCAGCTCGCGGCCCAGCGGCTCATTACCCTGCCGCACTTGATCGATGCCTACCGTGCCTGTCCGTCCGGTGACCGGTACATGCTGGCCGACAGCCTCTGGGTGGACGTGCCCACACTGCACACCCGCATGACCACCCTGGATCCGATCGAGACAGCCGAGCTGGAGCACGCATTGGCGGATGAGTGGCTATGGATTCCCTGACCGATAGGGATCGCGCGATGCTGGATCTCGAATGTCAGTGGTTCGCCACGGTCGGCGGGAAAGAGGATGCGATCCGGGCGCTCGGCTTCTCGCCCGTTCGCTATTACCAGCGCCTGGCGACTCTGATCACGCACAGGCCAGCGCTGGAATACGATTCCGTCACCGTCAATAGGCTTCGCCGGGTGTCAACTCGGAGTCGGGGGGAATCGTGATCACTGTTGTGTGCCCGAAGTGCCAGGCCCGACTCCAGACCAGTGGTGAAGCCAAGTCATTCCGGTGCCCGAAGTGCGGGCTATTCTCCCCCATGCCAGCGGCAGCACCACCCGCCCGCGCGACGCCACCACTGGCAGGGCCGGGCTGGTACCCGGACCCCCACGGGGCGCAGACGCAACGCTATTGGGACGGACACACATGGACCGACCAGCTCGCCCCGTTCCCCAACCAGACGCAGCGCCCTCCGAAATCCGGTGTGGTCGCTGGCCTACTGCAGCTGTTCCTCGGATTCTTCGGCCTGGGCCGCTTCTACCTCGGGTACACCTCGCTGGGCGGAATCCAACTCACACTGGGAGTGGTCGGACTGATCACCACCATGCTGTGCGGGATAGGGATGGTCATCCTTGTCCCGCTGGGCATCTGGGTGCTGATCGAGGGCATCATGATGATCGCAGGCGCGATCCCCGATGCCAGCGGCAACAAGCTGAACTAGGCCCGATCTGATTTCTCAGCGTGCTCGTGAATATCCGCGCGAAAGACAGAAGGACCGAACCATGAAGAACGGCAAGGCATGCCCCGTCAGCGGTTAGAGCCAGGTGAGCACGGCAAGATCACCACGACCCGCAAGGGCGGCGTGTGGTACGCCACAACCTATGTGCGCCTGCACACTGGGAAGCTGCGGGAGCGGGAAGCATCGTCGGCGAAGTCGGCCGAGGACGCGCGCCGCACCCTGCTGCGGCGCATCAAGACCGAGCTGGAATCCACCGCGCCGGCCGGAGTCATCGGAGAGCGAACCACGCTGTCGCAGCTGTTCGAGGTGTGGATCAGTATCAAGGTCACCGAGGATGGGCTGAAGCCGCAGACCGAGAGTCAGTACCGGAAGGCGTGGCGGCTCCACGGCGCCGACCAGCTCGGCGCGCTGCGGATCCGCGAGTTGCTGACCAGCCGCGCCGATGCGCACCTCAAGGCTTTGCCGTCAGGGCCGTCAGGTCAGTTGCGGACGGTCCTGTCCGGCATGTACGGCTTGGCGACCCGGTTCGACGTCGTGCGGCATAACCCGATCCGGGAGACCCGCGCCGTGGCGGCCGAGGAGAAGGCGGTGCGCTCCCTTACCGCGGCGGAGTTGGAGCAGGTGCGTGAGGCGATCCGGGTCTACTGTCTGCCGAGCCCGCGGGGCGGTCGGCCGAAGGGCCCGATGCTCCGCGCGTTCGTCGAGCTGTTGGCTGCTACCGGTGACCGGCCGGGTGAGGTACTGGCTATCCAGTGGCAGGAGGTCGATCTGCTCGGCGACCCGCCGACCGCGACGGTATCGGGGACGCTGCTCGATCACGGTGCTATTCCGGGGAAGCCGTTGCACCGGCAGGACTCACGCAAGCACGATGCCCCGCCGCACACGGTGATGCTGCCGAAGTTCGGCGTGGAGGTGCTGACCGAACTGTTCGGTCGGACCGGCAGTGTCGACGGGCCCGTGCTGGTGAGTGAGTCCGGCGGCTGGGTGTCGCTGTCGAGCATCTCGAAGCAGTTCCGGGCGGCTCTGAAGCCGCACCCTGATCTGCGGTGGGTGACGCCGCACTCGTTCCGGCGGTCGGTGGGCACGGTGGTTCGTGACGGGCTGGGCATCGAGGCGGCGCAAGCCCAGTTGTCGCACAGCCAGCTGTCCACGACGGAGCACCACTATGCGCAGCGGAGGACGATCGGGCCGGACGCCCGAGACGTGCTGGATAAGTGGGCTGGTCAGGCCGGGTGACGGATGAATTTACGGGGAAAATACGGTATTCGTCCGTCAAGCCCGCCCGATTTGCCCTGTTTATGCAGGTACAGCGTCAGTACGCCATAAATAAAATCATGTCCCGGTCGTACTCGCGGCCCGGGTGCGCCTCGGCGAGGTGCGCCTGGGCCTTCTCGACCAGATCGTCTTCGTCGGTTCCCGTGATCGCCTCGCCGCACGGGCAGTTGAGATGTGTCTTCGCCATATCAACACCATCGCATAGATGAGTTAGATGTAGGCATGGAGATCTACGACGTCATGCGCACCACCGGCGCCACCCGTCAGTTCACCGGCGAGGCACTGCCCGACGAGGTAGTCGAACGCATACTGGACAACGCCCGGTTTGCCCCCAGCGGCGGCAACCGGCAGGGCACCCGCGTGGTGGTGATCCGCGACCAGCACACCCGCGAGGCGCTCTCCGACCTCAGCGTCACCGGCGCGCGCCGGTACATCGCACAACAGCGCAACGGCGAGAACCCTTGGAACCCTTTGCATTCCCCCGGTGTGTCCGAGGAAGAGATCGCCGCAGTCGAGGTGCCGCCCGCCACCCCGCTGCTGGAAGCGTCGGTGGTGCTGGTGGTCTGTGTCGACCTTGGCGTGGTGGCCGCGCTCGACCAGAATCTCGACCGGATCGGCGTGGTATCCGGCGCGTCGGTGTACCCGTTCGTGTGGAACATCCTGTTGGCCGCCCGCAATGAAGGATTCGGCGGCGTGATGACGACCATGGCGGTGCCCGAGGAGCCGCGGGTGAAGGCGTTGCTCGGCATACCCGAGCAGTTTGCAATCGCCGCGGTGGTGCCGATGGGCAAGCCCGTGCGTCAGTTCACCAAGCTCACCCGCAGGCCGGTCAGCGAGATCGCCACCCGCGAGCGCTTCGACGGTGAACCGTTCTAGTTCTATCCGCTAGCCGTCCACACTGACTCTGCGGTGACGGCACTGCCCACTCGCACGTCCACGCCACAGCCGCAGAGCCAACAGGAGATCAGGCCTTGGCGGCCTTGGCTGCCGCCTTCATTTCCTTCTTGTACGTGCGCACCTTCTGCAGCGACCCGGCGTCGACCACATCGGCCACCGACATGTGGGTACCTGCCTTGCCGTAATCGCCTGCCGCGGCGCGCCAGCCCTTCGGGGTCACGCCGTACTGCTTGCCGAGCAGCGCCAGAAAGATCCGGGCCTTCTGATCGCCGAAACCGGGCAGACCCTTGAGCCGCCGCAGCACTTCCTTGCCGTCAGGGTCGCCCGCGGTCCACAGCTTGGTCACGTCGCCGTCGTACTCGTCGACGATGGCCTGCGCGAGAGCCTGCACCCGCTTGGACATCGACCCCGGAAACCGGTGGATCGCAGGCGTTTCGGAGCACAGCGCGACGAACGCCTCCGGGTCGTACTCGGCGATCTGGACAGCGTCGACGCCGCCGATACGGTCCGCGATCTTCTTGGGGCCCGCGAACGCCGTCTCCATCGGGATCTGCTGATCCAACAGCATGCCCACCAGCAACGCGAACGGATTCTCCTCGAGCAGGGCATCGGCGGCCGGGTCTTGAACTAGCTGCAGTTTCGCCACCTCGCCAGTTTAAGACCAGACGATGCCGAGATTTTGCCGTCTGTGTCGGTGAGGTGTGTAAACGTATACGCGTTGACGGGTGGATATGCCCATAGGAGATGGACATGAAACGTGTGGTTGCAGCTCTTTTCGCAGCAGTGGTCACCGCTATTGGCTTGGCCGCCACCGCCAATGCAATACCGGACCAGGGCACGCCGGCTTTCGACGACTACATGCAGGGGCTCGACCGCAATGGCTACCACCTGAATCCGGACACCGCGTGGCGCGTTGCGCACCAGGCCTGCATCGGCGGCATACCCGGATACATCGGTTTGGAGCTGGCCGCGCAAGGGGTGATCGGCCCAGGGGCGCAGGATCGGGTGATGGACGTGGCCAGGAAGTACGCCTGCCCGGTTCAGTGATCAGCGGCTTGGCGGCCTCGCCGGTTTAAGGTTGGCCGCAAGATGTCCGGCGAGGTTGCGATTGCGCTGACGTTGGCGCTGATGCTGACGGCAGTGGCGGCGGTCATGGTCGTGCGTACCCGCCGGGTGGTCGCGACCCCTACCGAGCGCGCAGTGCACGCCACGCTGCACACCGCCGCGCAGGCTGCCCGGGCTCTGCGCCGCGGTCTCGACGGCGAATCCGCACACACCGCCGCGCCGTTCCTGCGCGAGCTCACCGGAGCAGTCGGGCTCGCGCTGTACGACGACGACGGGGCGCCGCTGTCGCGGGACCCGCACGACGAACCCGTCTGGCCGGCCGACGTGATCGCCGGCTGCACGGCCACCGCCGCCGAGTCGATCACCGGCCAGCGGCGGGTCCTCAGAAGCGTGCGCACCACGACGGTCGTCGCGCAGCCGCTGCTGACCGAGGGCGGTGAGGTTCTCGGCGCTCTCGTCGTGGTCACCGGAACCACGCCGGGTCCCGGCATGCTCGGTGCCATCGGCGAGGTCGCCAGGTACGCCGCCAGCCAGATCGAACTCGCCGAGCTCGACGCCTCGCGGGCCCGGCTGGACCGGGCCGAGGTGCTTGCGCTGCGCGCCCAGATCAGCCCGCACTTCATCTACAACGCGCTCAACACCATCGCCTCGTTTGTCCGCACCGATCCCGACCGCGCGCGCGAACTGATCCTGGAGTTCGCCGATTTCACCCGCTACTCGTTCCGCGCGGCCGGGCAGTACACCACGCTGGCCGAGGAACTGCGCAACATCGACCGGTATCTGACGTTGGAGCGGGCCCGGTTCGGCCAGGCGCTGACGGTCCGGCTGCAGGTCGCGCCCGAGGTGCTCAGCGTGGTCGTGCCGTTCCTCGCACTGCAGCCATTGGTCGAGAACGCGGTGCGACACGGACTCGCCGGTCAGGGCGGCGGATCGATCGAGATCATCGCTCGCGACGAAGGTTCGGACTGCGTGATCACCGTCGAGGACGACGGCGCAGGCATGGACCCCGAGACGCTACGGACCGGGCCGGGCGACGCGTTGGCACACCGCGGCGACGAGTCCGCGCACGTCGGGCTGACCAATGTCGACCATCGGCTGCGGGCCTCGTTCGGCAACGACTACGGTCTGGTGGTCGAAACGGCGATCGGGGCAGGCACGAAGGTCATGATGCGGGTACCGAAGTTCCGCTCGGGAGTGCGCGCGTGAGTCGGACGCTGACGGTGCTGGCGGTCGACGACGAGGCACCCGCACTCGACGAGCTGGCCTACCTGTTGGGCCGTCATCCCTGCGTCGGCGATGTGTACACCGCAGGCGACGCCACCTCGGCCCTGCGGGAACTCAACCGCCACCCCATCGACGCCTTGTTCCTCGACATCAACATGCCAGGGCTCTCGGGCATCGAACTGGCCGGCGTGCTCACCAATTTCGCGAACCGGCCCGCCGTGGTGTTCGTGACCGCGCACGACGACAAGGCCGTGGCGGCGTTCGACGTGGGCGCGGTCGACTATCTGCTCAAACCGATCCGGCAGAACCGGCTCGACGAGGCGGTGCGACGCGTCGCCGACGGAGTCGCGATGGCCAGAACCACCGAGGCCTCGACCGACGACCAGGACTCCGACGTCATCCCGGCCGAACTCGGTGGCATCACCCAGCTGGTGCCCCGCGACAGCATTGGCTGGGTGGAAGCAGAGGGCGACTACGCCCGGCTGCATTCCGCAACGGGAGCACATCTGGTGCGAATTCCCTTGAGCACATTGGAAACCCGTTGGCGCGACCACGGTTTCCAACGCATCCACCGGTCATACCTGGTATCGCTGCGGATGGTCACCGGGCTGCGCACCGCCGACGGGGCCGTGCTGGTCCGGCTGCGCGCCAACGGATCCTCGCCCGCGGTGGAGCTGCCGGTGAGCCGCCGCCAAGCCCGCGAACTTCGCGACCGCGTGGTACGCGACCCGATGCGCAACCTGAAACCGACCGATGAGTGACCGTCCGCAGCGGGAGCGCGTCGTACTCGCCCACCGGCGCGGTGCCCGCATGGTGCGCACCCGCGTCGAGGTCCAGGAGCAGACGCAGGTCGGCGACGCACTGGTCCGCGGCCTGGTGCGGGCCCAGCTCGGGCTGGCGCTGCGACTGGCCGCCGTGGTGGTGGCCATCGCGGTGGCGCTGCTGGTGATCACCGCGACGGTCCCAGAGTTGGCCGCGCACAGCGTGTTCGGCATACGCCTCAACTGGCTGATTCTGGCAGGCCTGGCCTATCCCCTGCTGTACGGCATCGGGCGGCTCTACGTGCGGCTGGCCGAACAGGCCGAACGTGATTTCGTCCGCGTCGTCGACAGCGAACCATGACCGGCTCGCCGCTGACCGCTGCCGCGCTGCTGACCGCGGCCGTCGCCACCGTCGCCATCGGCACCTACGGAGTGCGGTTGTCGCGCACCACCTCCGACTTTCTGGTGGCCTCGCGCACCATCGGCCCACAGTGGAATGCCGCGGCGATCTCAGGTGAATACCTCTCGGCGGCATCGTTTCTCGGGGTCGCCGGGCTGATCGCCAAGTACGGCGCCGATGCCCTGTGGTATCCGGTCGGCTTCACCGCGGGTTATCTGGGCCTGCTGCTGTTCGTCGCGGCTCCGCTGCGTCGCTCAGGCGCCTACACGGTTCCCGACTTCGCCGAATTCCGCCTCGGCTCAGCACGTTTGCGCAAGCTGGCCATGCTCGTGGTGGTGGTGATCTGCGTGTTCTACCTGGCCCCGCAATACCAGGGCGCCGGTCTCGCATTGAAAACCCTACTGGGAGTTCCGGTCTGGGTCGGCCCATTGCTGGTCGGCACGATCGTCATCGCCAACGTGGTGGCAGGCGGAATGCGCTCGATCACGTTCGTGCAGGCCTTCCAGTACTGGCTCAAGCTGACCGCCATCGCTGTCCCGGCGCTGGCCCTGCTGGGGTTGTTCGTCGGTGGCGGTGGCGAACTCGGTGGCCCGTTGCCGCCGACCGTGCATCAGCTGACGACCGTCGCCGTCGACACCGACGTCGTCGTGCACGTCGCCGACCCGGCAGGTATCACCGTGACGGGCACCCTCGACGGCAGGCACGTCGAGGCCGTCGCGATCGGCAACGCAGGCGAGCACACCCTCGGCGCAGGCACCACGCTCACCCTGGCGGCGGGCACCGCAACCCCGGTGGTGGCCGGCGCCCCGGGCACCGGTACCGAATGGATCGCCTCCGGCGGCGGGCTCGGCGGCGGCCATCCGCTCTACCAGGTGATGTCGATCATCGTCGCCACGTTCCTGGGCACCATGGGCCTGCCGCATGTGCTGGTGCGCTTCTACACCAACCCCGACGGTCGGGCGGCCCGGCGTACCGCGCTTGCGGTGATCGCGCTGCTGTGGCTGTTCTATCTGTTCCCCACGCTGCTCGGCGTGTTCGCCCGGCTGTACGTTCCGCAGCTGCTCATCACCGGGACGGCCGACGCGGCGGTGCTGCTGGCGCCCGGCGCCGCGATCGGCGGAATCGGCGGTCAGCTGCTGGCGGCCCTGGTCGCGGCCGGAGCCATCGCAGCCTTCCTCGCCACGTCGTCGGGACTGCTGGTCAGCATCGCCGGCGCGCTGGCCACCGACGTGCTGCGTGGGCGGGTGCGGGACTTCCGGGTGGCCGCGCTGATCGGCGGGTTGATCCCGATCCCACTGTCGCTGGTGGTGTCGGGGCTGGAGCTCTCCCGCAGTGTCGGCCTGGCCTTCGCGGTCGCAGCGTCGACACTGTGCCCACTGCTGGTACTCGGTATCTGGTGGCGCGGCCTGACGGTGACCGGCGCCGCATGCGGGCTGGTGGTCGGCGGCGGTGTGTGCGGCGGCGCGGTGACGGTGGCCATCGCCGGCGGCGTCGACGAGGACGCGCTGGGTGGCTGGCCGGCCGTCATGGTGGGCTATCCCGCCGCCGTCAGCGTGCCGTTGGCGTTCCTGACCATGGTCGCGGTCAGCCGGTTCACGCGGGCCACACCGAACGTGGCGCAGATCTTCGCGCGCATGCATGTGCCCGAGCGCCTCGGCATGGGCGTCGAACGCGTGCCGCGGGGCTGAGTTCTTTCGGCCGAGCAGACATGGCGGTCCCGGAACCGCGGCGTGTCGCGGACCTGGGTGTCTGCTCGGCGGGACAGGGGACGCACCGCTCACCGTGACTGACCGACCACTCGGCGCACCGACACCCGGCTTCGGCGTATCGCCTCGATTGTGACTCACATCTCATCTAGGTTCGATTCCCAGCTGCCTCACAGACAACCTCAAGGAGCCCTGGTGCCCGAAACCGACCTTCCGCCACGCGTCGCACCCAGCGGCGCGCAATTCCTCGCTACCCAGGCCAGTCCGGAGTTCCAGGAACTCCGCGGCAGGCTGCGCAGGTTCGTCTTCCCGATGACGGCATTCTTCCTGCTCTGGTACGGCCTGTACGTCGTACTCGGCGCCTTCGCGCACGACTTCATGGCGACCAAGGTGTTCGGCAATGTCAATGTCGGCCTGCTCCTGGGCCTGGGCCAGTTCGTCACGACATTCGTCATCACCGCCATCTACGTCCGGTTCGCCAACCGCGAGCTCGACCCCCGGGCCGCGGCGATCCGCGCCGAGCTGGAAGGCGACCAGCAGTGAACACGCTCACGGCAGCAGCGGATTCGGTCGGCAACCCGATCGCCAACATCGCCATCTTCGGCGCCTTCGTCGTCATAACGATGTTCGTGGTGATCCGGGCCAGCGGCAACAACCGCTCCGCCGACCAGTTCTTCACCGGCGGTCGGGCGTTCTCCGGCCCACAGAACGGCATCGCCATCGCTGGGGACTACCTGTCGGCGGCCAGCTTCCTCGGCATCGCCGGGGCCATCGCCGTCTACGGTTACGACGGCTTCCTCTACTCGATCGGCTTCCTTGTGGCCTGGCTCGTGGCGCTGCTGCTGGTCGCCGAATTGCTCCGCAACACCGGCCGATTCACGATGGCTGACGTGCTGAGCTTCCGGCTCAAGCAGCGACCGGTGCGGCTGGCCGCGGCCACGACGACGCTGACGGTGTCACTGTTCTATCTGCTGGCCCAGATGGCCGGTGCCGGTGGCCTGGTCGCGCTACTGCTCAACGTGCACAGCAAGGCCGGGCAATCCCTGGTAATCGCAGTGGTGGGCGTCCTGATGATCATCTATGTGCTGGTCGGCGGCATGAAGGGCACCACCTGGGTGCAGATCATCAAAGCCGTCCTGCTGATCACGGGCGCTGCGCTGATGACGTTCATGGTGCTGGCCAGGTTCGGGCTGAACTTCTCCGAAATCCTGGGCTCGGCGCAGTCCGCGATCTCCGATGCCACCACCAAGGGTGTCGCCAACCGTGACGTTCTGGCCCCCGGCGCCCAGTACGGCGGGTCGACCACTTCCAAGATCAACTTTCTGTCGCTCGGCCTCGCGCTGGTGCTGGGCACCGCAGGTCTGCCTCACGTGTTGATGCGCTTCTACACGGTTCCCACCGCCAAGGAAGCGCGGCGCTCTGTTGTTTGGGCCATCTCCTTGATCGGCGCGTTCTACCTGTTCACCCTGGTGCTGGGATACGGCGCGGCGGCGATCGTGGGCCCCGACCGCATCCTGTCGGCCGCGGGCAAAGAGAACTCCGCGGCCCCGCTGCTGGCCTTGGAGCTGGGCGGTGTCGTGCTGCTCGGCATCATCTCCGCGGTGGCCTTCGCGACCATCCTGGCCGTGGTCGCCGGGCTGACCATCACCGCGTCGGCGTCGTTCGCCCACGACGTCTACGCCTCGGTGCTCAAGTCCCACAACGTGACCGAAGAGGAACAGGTGCGGGTCTCCCGGATCACGGCGGTGGTCCTCGGCGTGTTCGCGATCGTGCTGGGCATCCTGGCCAACGGGCAGAACATCGCGTTCCTGGTCGCGCTGGCCTTCGCCGTCGCGGCCGCCGCCAACCTGCCGACCATCGTGTACTCGCTGTACTGGCGCCGGTTCAACACCCGCGGCGCGCTGTGGAGCATGTACGGCGGCCTGGTGTCGACCATCGTGCTGATCGTGTTCTCCCCGGCCGTATCGGGTACTCCGAAAGCCATGTTCCCCAACCTGGACTTCGCCTGGTTCCCGCTGGCCAACCCCGGCATCGTGTCCATCCCGCTGGCGTTCCTGCTCGGCATCGTCGGCACGCTGACCTCGTCGGACCGCGGGAATCCCGAACTCAACGCCGAGATGGAGGTGCGGTCGCTGACCGGCGTCGGCGCCGAGAAGGCCATCGCACACTGAGGTGTCTCGCCATCCCCGAGCCCGTTTCGGGGATGGCGAACCGCCTCGGCAACGTTGCACTCGCACATGCGCGAGTCCCGCAGTACCGAGCCACGTAATCGCTCCGCCTTCGCGTTGGGCCTGCTCGCCTACGCGTTCGCAGCCGTCATGGTCGGCACGACACTGCCTACCCCGATGTATGCGCTCTACGCCGAGCGCATGCATTTCGCAGTGCTCACGACGACGGTCATCTACGCCACCTACGCGGCCGGCGTGCTGTTCGCGCTGCTGGTGTTCGGACGGTGGTCCGACGCGGTGGGCCGACGTCCGATGTTGGTGTTCGCCGTGGTTGCCGCACTGGCCAGTGCGGTGGTGTTCCTGGTCGCCGATTCGGTGCCGCTGTTGCTCGTGGGCCGGGTGCTATCGGGGCTCTCGGCAGGCCTGTTCACCGGAACCGGCACGGCGGCCGTCATCGAGGCCGCCCCGCCGCGATGGCACTCACGCGCCGCCACAGTGGCGACGATCGCCAACGTCGGCGGCCTCGGCTCGGGTCCGCTGTTGGCGGGGCTGCTCGTGCAGTACGCCCCGCATCCACTGCAGCTGCCGTTCCTGATCCACATCGTGCTGGCCGTCCTCGCCGGCATCGCCGTCATAGTCGTTCCCGAGACCTCGGCGCGCAGCGGCAGCATCGGCGTGCAGCGGCTGTCCGTACCTGCCGAGGTGCGCGCGGTGTTCGTCATCGCAGCACTGGCGGCGTTCGCGGGGTTCGCCGTGATGGGTCTCTACACCGCGGTGGCGCCGTCGTTTCTCGCCAATGTCGTCGGCATCGACAACCATGCGATCGCGGGTGCCATCGCCTGCTCGATCTTCGCCGCATCCGCCGTCGCGCAGATCGGCGCGACGCTCATCCCGCCGCAGCGCGCGGTCGCGATCGGGTGCGCGATCCTGGCTGCGGGCATGGCCATTCTGACTGTCGCGCTGTACTTTTCGTCGTTGTTCGGGCTGATCGTCGCAGCCGTGGTTTCGGGCGCGGGCCAGGGCATCAGCTTCAGCCGCGGGCTGGCTGCCGTCGCTGAGCTGACGCCACCCGAACGGCGGGCCGAGGTCAGCTCCACCTACTTCGTCGTCGCCTATGTGGCCATCTCCCTACCAGTCGTCAGCGAGGGTCTGGCAGCCCGCGTCTGGGGCTTGCGGTCCGCGGGCGTGGCGTTCGCCATCGCGATCGGCGTGCTGGCCATCATCTGCCTGGCGGCCATCCTGTGGCAGGAATCCCGGCAGGCCCGCAAGACCGAATTGAGTGCAATTACCTAGATCTACGCGGCCGTGGCGCACTTAGCGTTACTGCCATGACCAGTGCTGTCGCGACACCGGCCGCCAAAGCCGCGTCGCTGTTCCCTTCCCCCGCCGAAGTCGAGGCGGCCACCCCGGCCGGGCGTGACCGGGCCATCGACGTCATCCGCATCGTGTCCCTGGTGGGCGTGGTGTTCGGGCACACCGTCATGGCCACCAGCACCATCCGCGACGATGTCTTCATCTGGAGCAACCTGCTCACGGCCTCAACCGTGTTTCAGGCGCTGACCTGGGTGTTCCAGATCATGCCGTTGTTCTTCTTCGCCGGGGTCGCGGCGTCGGTGGGATCGTGGCAGCCCGGGCAGCCGTGGGGTGGCTGGCTGCTGAAGCGCTGCACCCGGTTGTACCGGCCGGTCTTCTACTACCTGGCGTTCTGGGGCGTGGCGCTGACGGTGCTGCGGTTCGTGCTTCCGGTGCACGTCTACGAGCCGGTCGCCGGCATCTCGATTCAGCTGCTCTGGTTCCTCGGCGCCTACGTGCTGGTGCTCGCCGCTGTGCCGCTGCTGGCCCGGATCACCACGACGACACAGCTGGCCACCGCCGTGATCGGTACCTATGCGTTCATCGCCCTGATCGACGCGATCCGGATCAACATTCACGGCTACGCCACGCTGGGCTACCTCAACACCGTGGTGTGGCTGATCCCCGGCATGTTCGGCGTCGCCTACCGCCGCAACCTGCTGCCCGGTCGGTCGGCGCTGGCGATCGGCATCGGCATGCTCGGCGTGAACCTGGCACTGCTGGTGTTCGGCCCCTATGAACTGAGCCTGGTGGGCATCGAGAGCCAGCATCTGAAGAACATGACGCCGCCCTCGCTGCTGCTGGCCGGGCACGCGATCATGATGTGCGCGTTCGCGATTGCCGCGGCGCCCGCGATCGCCCGGTGGGCGCAGCGGCCGCGGGTGTGGTGGCTGGCCGCGATCGGCAACTCCGGCGCGATGACGCTGTACCTGTGGCACATGCCGCTGCTGCTGGGCATGCACCTGGTGTTCGACTACCTGGGCTTCGACCGCTACGACCCGGCGTCCCCCGGCTTCGTGGCGTTGTCCGTGCTGCAGCTGGCGTTGATGGCCGCGGTGGTGGCCATGGCCTTCGTCGCGCTGCGACCGCTGGAGAACTCCCCGCTACCGCTGTGGGACGGCGGATCGGTCGACCACCGTGGAATACGCAGCGCCACAGTCGGTTTGCTGCTCTGCACAGCGGGTGCGGCCACCCTCACCTCGGTGGCGTGGGGACTCAAAGACCAGGGCCTGTACTGCGTCGCAGCGATGCTGGCCGCGCTGGCCGCCGCTCGCTGGCTGGCGTCAACGCCGAGGATCGCAGCCACTGGGTGGCTGTTATCCGCGGCGTAGATGGCTATGCGGCGCGGTCGTATCGGCCGAATTCGCACCCCGCGCCGCATGCCTGGCCCGCTGCGATGATCCCGTGCCGCTGTAAAACCAGAGCAATCTTGCCCGCCGTCTGGCACGGCCGGTCGAAGACCTGCCCATAGGACAGCCTGACAGTCGATCGGCCGTCGACCGCAGCGTCCAGATCTCGCTCGAAGTCCGCATCCCGCCGGGTCGCCGAATCGTGAAACATCCGGCCATCGAGTTCGACCACGAGACGTTCGCTGTACTCAGCATCGCGATAGCAGACGCCGACGGATGACGCCGAACGCTTCTGCCGGATGGCTCGGGGCAACCCGTGCGGTCGTTCGACGCGAACAAGATAGCCGTGCTCAAGGACCGAGCAGGTACCGTCGGCGATGTCGACGAGTACCGCTCGCAACCATCGGCGCCGACGCACGCGCCCGCGGGAATCGAGAGTTTCGAGTAGCCGTTGCGCGGTGGTACGCCGAGATTGGCACGCATTGGCCAGAACGGCGATGGCATCGAGTTCGGATGTCGCCCGGCACGCGACGTCGAGCGCGGCTTCGTCGTAACGCATCCGCGGTGGGCCGACGTTCCACAGCGCCCGTTCTTCAAGGTGGGCGAGGTGGTGAATGCGGACTCCGACAGGCTCAGCCAATAGCGCGCGATCTCGCGCCACAGCGACGTGAATCGGCGAAGCTTCGTCACCCATGGCCGATTCAAGGCATAACGCCGCCGGAGCCGCGTAAAGCACTGCGGCCCAAGCTCGTTGCGACCACGTCAATGGCCCGGTGTGATTGATGTACACGCCGGCATGCACCCGCGCCCACTGGTTGCGCCTGAGCAACCGCCGGATATCGTGCTGCACCAGCCCCGCATCCAGCGCCTGCCCACGCGATATCACCCCGTCCTGTTGCCGAAGCAGGTGGTCTATGTCCACCGCTTGGATACTCGTCGACCTGACCGGGGGCCACCAGAGCACGACGACGTTCTGTGGATAACCATCAACGCCGAGGATCGCAGCCACTGGGTGACTGCAATCCGCGGCGCTGTTACAACGCGCTAACCGCTCTTGCGGCGGAACTCCCTGCGGTTCTCGACCGGGCCGTGCGCACGCGGCTGCTTGTTGCCGCCGTCCTTGTGCGCCGATCCGCCGCTTGCTTGGGCCTTCTTCCGTTCCAGCGCCTCCCGGAACTTAGCCTTGGTGTCGTCTGCTTCCGGTGTCTCCGCCATGGCGCCAGCCTAGCCAATCACCGGAGGCCCGGCGGCATTCCGTACAGGTGCGAGATGGGCAGTGTCAGCTTCACCCGCCGGTCGTCGACCATCGCCCGCCGGTAGTCGTCCCAGTCCGGGTGTTCCCCGGCGATATTGCGATACAACGCGATCAGCGCCTCGACGGTGTCGTCGTCGGGGGACGCCGCGGGCGGGGTGAGGATCGCTTCGCCCTCGGCGACCGCATACGCCCAACCGTCGTCGGAACTGACATGGATCGACGCCCGCGGGTCGCGGCGCAGGTTACGCGTCTTGGCCCGCGGTTCGGTGATCGACACCTCCAGGGCCACCGCCCGCGGGTCGAAGTAGTACGACACGTTCGACAGCTGCGGCCGACCGTCCTGTTTGATGGTGGCCAACACGCCCAGCGAGTTGCCACTGATCAGTGCCAAGAGCTTGTCGTCGAAAACGTGGCGCCCCATAAACCGAGCCTACGTCCTTACTATCGACTCGATGACTGTGATTGACGGCAATATCCTCGACGGCGTCTCTGCCACCACGCTGTGGACCCTGCATTACCGCGGCACCGAGGCCAAGCGCTCCGACGGCGTGATCAGGGACCCGTGGGCGGTCACCCTGCTCGACGCCATCGACTACGACTACCTCAAGTTCGGCAGGCCCAACCAGTCCCACGGGCTGCGGGCCCGTGCGTTCGACGCCGTGGCAGCCGACTACCTGGCGGCTCATCCACGGGCCGCGGTGGTCGCGCTGGCCGAAGGCCTGCAAACCAGCTTCTGGCGGCTGGCCCAGGCCGGCCTGGCCGATGAATTGACGTGGTATTCGGTCGATCTGCCGCCCGTCATGGCGTTGCGCGACCAGCTGCTGCCCGCGCACGAGCGCATCGTGGGCCTGGCCCAGTCCGCACTGGACCGCAGCTGGATGGACCGGGTCGACGCTTCGGAAGGCGTGTTCATCACGGCCGAAGGCCTGTTGATGTACCTGCAGGCCGACGACGTGATCGACCTGATCACCGACTGCGCCGCACGATTCCCCGGCGGCCGGTTCATGTTCGATTCGGTCCCGCACTGGTTCAGCCGCCGCACCATCAAAGGTCTGCGACTGTCCAATCGCTATGTCGCGCCACCGATGCCGTTCGCCATGACCGCCGACGAAGGCGTGGCCCTGGCCGAGCGCATTCCCGGCGTCCGCGCGGCCTACGACATCGCCCTACCGCCTGGACGCGGCTTGTTCAAACTGGCCGCGTGGCCGCCGCTGGACCGGGTCGGCGCGTTCCACCGGGCGCGACCCAGCATCACGCTTCTGGAATTCGCCTAGCCCCGACCGCCCGCGCCGAATATGGTGTCAGGCAAAGGGAGAGGGCATTGCGTCGGAGGGAACTGGCCGCCGTATTCGGCGCGGTGTTGGCGGTGGCGATAGCGCCGTCGTGTGCGGAGAATCCGGTCGCGCCGAAGGTGCTGGCCCCCGCGCCCGAATTGGTCAGCCTCGCCGAGATCACGGTCGAACGGTTCTGGTATCCCATCGACGAACGACCCGGGTCCGCCGCCGACACCGGCCAGAACTGGGCCGACCTGTACCTGCCCGCAGGCCCGCAGCGGGTCGACAGCATTCCGCTGGTGGTGCTCATCCACGGTGGCGCCTGGCAAAGCGCCCTCGGCGCCAACATATTCGACGGCCTGGCCCGCGAACTCGCCGGCCGCGGTTTCGCGGTCTACAACGTCGAGTACCGCCGGATCGGCTCCGGCGGCGGGTGGCCGAACACCTTCCGCGACGTGGCGCACGCTCTGGACAACATCATCGAAGTGGACCGCAAGTATCCGCAGCTGACCATCGACGACGAACTCGTCGTCGGGCACAGTGCGGGGGCTCAACTCGCGGTCTGGGCAAGCACCCGCAAGAACCTCAAGGCCAACGAAGAGGGCTCTCGGCCGGTTTTCCGTCCGACGCGGGTCATCTCCCTGGCCGGGCCGCTCGACATGGTGTATGCCGCCAACCACGGTGACGACCACATCGTCACCGTGCTCGGCGGGCGCCCCAGTGAGGTTCCGGACCGCTACGCATCGGTCGACCCGATCCAGAACATCGATCCGACGGTTCCGGTGATCGCGCTGCACGGCACCCGCGACACGGTCGTCGCCCCCGCCAACTCCGAGCGTTACGTCGCCGCAGTCAAGCACCGCGGCGGGCGGGCCGCGGTCGAGTTGCTGCCCGGCGACACTCACACGTCGATCGTGTCGGCGCGCTCCCCCCATTACCAGCACGTTCTGCATGTCATCACCACGACGTCACAGGCGGAACTGGCCACCCTGCTCAAGGAGTAATCCATGCCCCGATATGCGGTCTTTCTGCGCGGCGTCAACGTCGGCGGCGTGAACCTCAAGATGGCCGAGGTCGCCAAGACCTTCACCGAGGCAGGCTTCGACAACGTCAAGACGATCCTTGCCAGTGGAAATGTGTTGCTGGACAGCAGGTCCGGCGCCAAAGCGGTACGGTCCGCCGCGGAGCGGGCGCTGCGTGACGCCTTCGGCTACGAGGCGTGGGTGCTGGTGTACGGCATCGACGAGCTGCGCGCCGTGTCGGACAACTACCCGTTCGAGCGGGAAGTCGAAGGCCACCACTCGTATATCACGTTCGTCAGCGACGCCGACGCGCTCGACGAACTGGCGGCCCTTGAACCGGGGCCCGAGGAGAAGATGCAGCGCGGCGACGGCGTGCTCTACTGGCAGGTGGCCCGCAATGCCACCCTGGACAGCACCATCGGCAAGACCATGGGCAAGAAGCGGTACAAGTCATCGACCACCACGCGCAACCTGCGCACCGTGGAGAAGGTGTTGCGGTGAGAGTCGAGAGGATCGAGCAGTGACCGATGGAGACGACGCCCTGAGGGCGGCCCGCCGAACCGCCTGGTGGATAGCGGACGTCGCCGCCGGGATCAGCATCAGCTTCTCGGTGATCGCACAGATGTGCCGACTCTTCGTCGAGCACAACCGGCTCGACGTAGCAGCGACCGAAGACGCGTTCGTTACGCAGGTTGCCGCGGGACTCGGATACGTCGCGCTCGGCTGGATCGTTGTCAGCGCCGCCCTCGCCGTCGCGTGCCGGATCAGATACGGGATAGCCAGCGAGACAGCCGTTTACCTCGTGCTGCTACTGCTGGCGATCGTTGCCGTCGCGGTTGCGCACTAGGCCGCAGGGCCCTGCAATCAGCCCATCGCCGGCTACAGGCTGACAAACCGCCGTGGCCCACCGGTCGTGACGATGCGTCCAAATCTCATCCCGGGAAGATGCGCGGCGACGACAATGTCGGCGGAGTCGGCGATCTCGTCCGCGATTCGGTTGCGGGCAGCGGAGGCGGCCACAGGGTCGGTGTCCCATACGACTTCCCAGTCTCGTTCTGAGAACTGAACAATCGAGTGGACGACATCGCCGAGTAGGAGCGCGCGTGCTCCTCGTGATGAGACCACGACTATCGTTGTGCCCGGTGTGTGTCCCGGGGTGAAGATTCCGTCCACGCCTGGGGCTATCGGTGTGTCTCCGTCGAAGAACTCCAGTTGGGGTTCGATCGGAGTCAGCGTTTGCAGCGTGTGCTCGTCTGCGTTGGAAGCCGACACGAAGTGATCCCAATCCGCTCGATGCACCCGGTACGTGGCGTTGCGGAAAAATGGGTGTCCCCGATGGCTGGCCCACCCGATGTGGTCGAAATGTAGGTGTGTGAAGACCACGTCGGTGACATCGTCGGCGGTGAAGCCGTTGGTGCGCAGCGCAGTCGGCAAGCTCCCTCCAGTATATGCGCCGTTGTCGAAGTCGCCGACTCCGGCGTCGACCAGGACCAGTTGATCGCCTGCCTGGATCAAGAAGCCACCCACGGGCAGGTCGATGGTCCCCGACTCGCCGAGGTGATGTTCATAGCAGGACCACGCATCGGGCGTGCCCGGCCGGGACAGGATGTCGCGGGCGACCTCGACCCCCACCCCATCCACGAGAGGGATGACGGTGAGGTCACCGACACGGACAGGCGTTGGGCCAGCTGCACAAGACACAGCACACCGAACGCTGATGGGCAGCAGCATATTCCGCCCGTGTTCGGCATCGCTACTCCGGAATCGTCACTGCGCCCACACGTCTTCGACGTAGCGATCGGTGTTCACCAGATCGGCAAGCCAGTGCGCCGCGGCCTCGTCGTCGGCCCCGGTGAATCGACGGTAGATGTCGCGGAACGCGCCGCGCACGGCGGGAGCCATCCGGGCGCCGTCCCCACACACGTAGACGTGCGCGTCCGCGCCCGGGTCGCCCAGCATCGCCCACACTTCCTCGGCGTCGGCGGCGATACGGTCCTGCACGTACCGGATCTCGTCCTCGGGCCGCCGCGAGAACGCCGGGCGCATCCGCACGACGCCGGCCTGTTCGGCCGCCTGGAACTCGTCGCGGAACAGGTAGTCCACGTCGGGGTGCCGGACCCCGAAGAAGCACAGTGCCGACGTGAAGGGCTCGCCCGCCGCCTGCGCTGCCAGCCGGTCCCCGATGAAGCCGCGGAACGGGGCCACCCCGGTTCCGGCGCCGACCATGATGACGTTCTTCTCCGGTTCGGCACCGGCCCGGAACGCTTTACGCGCGGAGTCGACGCGCATCCGAATCTGTTGTCCCGGTATGGCATCGGCGAGGTAGCTCGACGAGACGCCGCGGAACACGCCATACCCGGAGCGCGCCGGGCCCTCCAGCACGCTGACCACCAACTCGACCTCACGTGCCGACCGGCGCGCTGACGAGGCGATCGAGTAATGCCGGGTTCCCATCGGCTCGAACAACTCGAGCAGTTCAGCGCGCGACAGCTCGGTGGCCGGGAACTCGGCCAGGCATTCGGTGACGCTCAGCGCGCGGGCCTCCGGGTTTTCGGCGAGTTCGGCCAGCGCCGTGCGCTCGGGCGGACACGGGTTGGCCATGGCCAGCTTCAGAAGTTGGCTGCGGCTGGCAGCCTTGCGGAGCTCGATGAAATGGGTCAGCAACTCGCGCACACTGACTTCCCGGTCGATGGCGATGGCACGCCGGGTGCTGCGCCGCGGATTGACCGAGATCCGGCGGTCGAGCCGCAATTCCAGCAGTTCGGCGACCTCCTGCACCACCTCCGGACTGTTGTCAGGCAGCACCGTGACGTGGTCACCGGTGTGGTAATCGACGCCGTCGGGCAACGCAATACGGATGAGCCGCTTGCCATTTCCCATCCCGCCGTCTTCGACGTCCACCAGCGCCACGTTGTCGAGCACGGTGGCCGGCTGCACCTCGAAGCGCGCGTCGATCGCTGACGTGACCGGCCCGTCGATGGCGCGCAGTTCGTAGAGCAGTTCGGTGTTGTCGGCGGCCTCGAGCGCAGCGGCATCCGACGCGGGGGCCAGCGCTTGCCACAGCGCCGCCGAGAAGTCCTCGACGGTACCGGCAAAGTCGCCCGACGTGTCCGCCTCGCCACGCGGAATCACCGGTGCACCAACGAGTTCCGAGAGGCGCTCGTCGATACGCTTCGGGATTGACTGATAGGTCTCGGCCCAGTTCCGGTCTCCGACACCGAGAACGGCGTACGGGATGGCCGGTTGTGCCGGCGTGCCCGCGTCGTCGAGCCACTCGACGAAGTGCCGCGCGTCGTCGGTGGGTTGGCCGTTGTACGACGCGGCGACCACCACCAGCGCCCCCTCGCCGGGCAGCGCGCCCGCTGCCGTGTCGAGAGCGGCCACGGTCGTCTGATAGCCGAGATCGGTGGCCTCGTCGGCCAGCTGTTGCGCCAAGGCCCGACAGTTTCCGAGGTTGGAGCCATGCAGCACAGTCACTTTCGAACCCGGCGCAGCCACCGCGCGGGGCCGTGCCGCGGGCGTCGACTGCGGGGCGGGGCCTGCGTGGCGGCGATCTGCCGGTGTTCGGCGCGCCAACTCAAGACGAAATCCGACCGGCTTGCGCTGCAGGTCGCTGTGGGTGCGCAGCTGGTAATGGTCGACGTCGAGGAAACGGTACCGGTGCAGCAGGGTCGCCAACGCCATCGTCGCCTCGTGCAACGCGAACTGCCGACCGATACACGACCGGGCACCGGTGCCGAAGGGCTTGAACAAGTTCACCGGCCGCCCGGCTGCCTGCTCGGCACCGAACCGGTCCGGATCGAACGTGTCGACGTTGTCCCCCCACTCGGGCTGGCGGTGCAGCGCCGAGGTGGTGATCGTGACGACGGTGCCTTCGGGTATCGGATAACGACCTCCGATAACGGTGTCCGCCAAGGCCATTCGGTCGATCTCGCGGACGGGCGGGGACAGCCGCAAGGTCTCGTCGACGATCTGGCGGATGTAGGTGAGTTTGCCGATCTCGTCGAATGCCGGCACGTGGTCGTCGTCCGGACCGAACAGCGCATCCACCTCGCGACATGCCCGGTGCAGCACCGCGGGGTGCTTGACGATGCTGTACATCGCCGTCGGCATCAGCGTCGAGGTGGTGTCCTGCCCGGCGATGAGGAAGGTCAGGATCTGGTTGCGGACGGCGTCGTGGTCGAGGCGCGGCGCACCGTCGGCGCCAGGTTCGAGCATGAGCGCCAGCAGATCGTCCAGATCGACCGGTCCCGCGCGGTGCCCCGCGATCAGGTCGTCGATGAAGGCGTAGAGCTTGTCGCGCTCGGCGGCGAAGACGGCCCGGTCGCCGCCGCCCGGCGCGAGGATCTGGTCCAGCGCGGCTGCGAAGCTCGCCGGGATGTCGGCGAGGCCGTCGTGGTGATAGGAGTCGAACCGCGCGCCGAATCCGGCCAGGCCGACGGTGTCCATGGCGAGCTTGGCGAGGTCTCCCGCGACGTCGACGGCGCGCTGCCCCGCGGCCGCATCCCATTGCACCAGCAGCTGACGGTTGATGTCCAGCATGGCCGGGTGGTAGCTGCGCAGCCCGCTGAAGCTGAAGCCGGGGATCAGGACGTCATGCGCCTGCTGCCAACCGTTTTCACCGGGATACGACGTGAACAGCCCGTTTTCGACGAGGGTGCGGAAGCGGTCGAGTCGGTCGGTGATGCCCTTGGTGAACCGGCTCTCGTCGCAGAGTTCGTCGACCAACGCCAGCGAGCACGCGTACAGCCGTCGGCTTCCGGTGAAGTCCGCGTAGAACAGTGGTCCGTACTGCTCGGCGAGTACGTCGGCGGGCAGCGCGTAGGGCCGGCCGGGAACCGGTCCCGGTGGCAGTTCGGCGCCGACGGCCGAGGGCACGTCGTCGATGTCCGGTGGCAGCGCCGGCGAGAACATCTCCATGTGCGCCGAGCATAGCCACCGGACGCCGCTGATCCGTGAGAACGAAACTCAGAGAACGAGCTGTGGGGTCTGTGCCGAATTCCTGGCAGCGCGGCGGGATCCGAACCGCAGGCTCGGGTCGACCACCGGGCCGTTGCGCAGCATGTCGGCGTCGTAGGTGTAGTTCATCGACATCACCCACGGTCCGCTGACGCCCTGCCGTGGCAGCTGGTCGGCGGCCCGCTGCACGTAACCCGCGGCGAAGTCGAGCAGCGGCAGCGTCGCGATAGCCGGATCGTCGAACACCGGGCGCACTGAGTCTAAGCCGTTGTCGTCCATGTACTTCAGCAGTCGGCAGAAGTGTTCGCACAACAGCCCGACCTTGAGCGTCCACGACGAATTGGTGTAACCGAAGGCAAATGCGAAGTTCGGCACACCCGAGAGCATGATGCCCTTGTAGGCGACGGCCTCGGGCAGATTCACCGGCTGACCGTCGACCGTGAGCGTCATGCCGCCGAACAGCTGGACGTTGAGACCCGTTGCGGTGACGATGATGTCGGCGTCGAGCTCGCGGCCCGACTCGAGCAGGATGCCGCGCTCGGTGAAGGTCGCGATGCGGTCGGTGACCACTGAGGCGGTGCCGTTGCTGATCGCCTTGAACAGATCGCCGTCAGGCACGGCGCACAGACGCTGGTCCCACGGGTTGTACTCGGGTGCGAAGTGCTCGTCGACGGCATATCCCTGGGGTAGCTGGCTCGCGTTGACCTTACGGATCAGCCGGCGCGCGGCGGTCGGGTACTTCTGGCACAGCGTGTAAACGGCGCGCTGTTTGACGATGTTCTTGCGCCGGGTCAGGGCGTAGCCGCGGCGATCGCCCAGCAGCCGCTTGGCTGTGTTGGCGAAAGAATCCTTGGCCGGGACGGGAAGCACGTATGAGGGCGAGCGCTGCAGCATGGTCACGTGGCCTGCCGTCGGCGCCATCGACGGGATCAGCGTCACCGCGGTCGCGCCGCTGCCGATCACGACGACCTTCTTACCGGCGTAATCGAGGTCCTCGGGCCAGTGCTGAGGGTGCACGATCTGGCCGGTGAACCGCTCCTCGCCTTCGAACGACGGTGTGTAGCCCTGGTCGTAGCGGTAGTAGCCGCCCGCGCAGAACAGCCAGTTCGCCGAGATCTGCACCAGTTCGACGTCCTCGCCGCCCTCGTCGGTGCGCTCCACGTCGACGACCCAGCGGGCGTCGGCCGAGCTCCAGGCCGCGCCGAGCACCTTGTGGTGGAACCGGATGTTGCGGTCGATGCCGTTCTCGGTCACCGTCTCGCGCAGGTACGCCAAGATCTTGTCGGCGGTGGCGATGGCGTGCTCGTCACGCCACGGCTTGAACTCGTAGCCGAAGGTGTGCAAGTCGGAGTCCGAGCGGATTCCCGGGTAACGGAACAGGTCCCATGTGCCACCGGTCGCGCCGCGGGCCTCGAGGATCGCGAAGTTGCGTCCCGGGTGCTCCTGCTGCAGGTAGTAGGCCGCGCCGATGCCGGAGATTCCGGCCCCGACGATCAGGACGTCAACGTGCTCGGTGTGGCTCATTCGGGCTCCCGTGGATGGTGTGGTGGAGATGTGTTCAATCGTCGCGGTTTCGGCGAGCCCCACCAAGGTCAAAACAAACCATTTCCGAGAGTCGATGATGCACTCTGCACCACCACCCTAGGCTGGCCGGATGACGTGGAAACTGCCGTCGCCGCAGGTGCGGGAGCTGATCCGACAGTGTGCGCAGATCGTCGTCAACGCCCGCCCGGAATGGCTGGAGGAGCTCGACGAAGCCGTGCTGGCCGCCAGCCCGGTGATCGCCGCGGATCCCGAACTCGCCGGTGCGGTCAGCCGCAGCAACCGGGCCAATCTGTTCTTCTGGGGCGCGGCCAACGTCCGCGACCCCGGGGCGCCGGTGCCGCCGAACACCGGTCCCGAACCACTGAGCATCGCGCGAGAAATGGTGCGGCGCGGTATCACCGGGTTCCCACTCGACGCCTACCGGGTCGGCGAGGGTGTCGCGTTGCGGCGCCTCATGGAAATCGCCTTCGAACTGACATCGGAGCCCGAGCAATTGCACGAGCTGCTCGACGTCTGCTCACGCTCGATCAGCGCGTTCATCGATGCGACGCTGTCCGGGATCGCCGCGCAGATCGACCTCGAGCGCGACGAACTCACGCGGGGCACCCATGCCGAACGTCGCGAGACCGTCGCACTGATTCTCGACGGAGCCCCGATCCCGCGCCAGCGCGCCGAGACGCGGCTCGGCTACGCACTGACCGGCGCGCACACCGCCGCGGTGATCTGGAGCGAACGCCCGGACAGCGACCTGGCCCGATTGGACCGCGCCGCCGAGGCTTTCGGTGTGACGCGCCCCTTGAGTCTGCTGGCAAGCGTGGCCACCCGCTGGGTGTGGACACACGGCACCGTCGACGTGGCCGCTCTCGGCGACAGCATCCGAGCGGATCCCGATATCCGCATCGCCATCGGGCCGCCGGCCGACGGCGTGGACGGCTTCCGGCGCAGCCATTTCGACGCGCTCACCACGCAGCACATGATGGCCCGGCTGCACTCACCACAGCAGATCGCCACCTTCACCGAGATCGAACTGGTCGCGCTGATCACCGCCGATGCCGACGGCGCCGCGGCGTTCGTCAGCCGCGTGCTGGGTGACTTCGAGACGGCAAGCACCGAATTGCAGGAAACGGTGCGGATTTTCGTCGCCCAGCAATGCAACGCGTCGCGCGCGGCAGCAACGCTCTACACGCACCGCAACACGTTGCTGCGCCGGCTGGCTCGCGCCGACGAACTGCTGCCCCGCCCGCTGGCCGAGTCCGCCATCGATGTCGCGGTGGCCCTCGACGTGGTGCGCTGGCGGGGTCAGTCGAACGCTGTGTCGAGGTAACGCAGCGCGTCGACCTTGCCGATACCCAGTGCCCGGGCGGCTTCGGCAAACGAATTCGCGGCCGCGGCCATCGCGGCATCCGCCGGATCGGCCCGGGCGACGAACGTTCCGTACCGCCCGCGGGTCTCCAGCACGCCTGCCGCCTCCAGTTCGCGGTAGGCCCTGGCCACGGTGTTGACGGCCAGCTTGATCTGACCCGCCAGCTCCCGGACCGTCGGCAACCGGGTGCCCGGCGAGAGGCGTCCGTCTCTGATGCCGTCGATGATCTGGATTCTCAACTGGTCGAACAACGGCTTGTCAGCATCCGGATCGACCCGGACCCAATCCCCCAACTCGGTCACGTGCTCAGTATCACCCAAAGCCGCTACGTTGGTGAACGTGCAATTGACAGTGCTCAGCGGTGCGGGGATATCGGCGGAAAGTGGCGTGCCGACCTTCCGCGACGTCGAGACGGGTCTGTGGGCCAAGGTCGACCCCTACGAAATCTCCAGCGCGGAAGGGTGGCAGCGGCACCCGGAGCGCGTGTGGGCCTGGTATCTGTGGCGGCACTACATGATGGACGCGGTCGAACCGAACAACGGTCACCGCGCCGTGGCAGCCTGGCAGGACTACGCAGAAGTGCACGTGGTGACCCAGAACGTCGACAATCTGCATGAGCGGGCAGGCAGTACCAACGTGCACCACCTGCACGGCAGTCTCTTCGAATTCCGCTGTGATGCTTGCGAATCACAGTTCGAAGGCGTCCTGCCGCAGATGCCGGAGCCCGTCGAGGAGGTCGAGCCGCCCCTGTGCTTCTGCGGCGGGCTGATCCGGCCGAATGTGGTCTGGTTCGGCGAACCGTTGCCCGAGCAGGCCTGGCAGCAGTCAGTCGCCGCGGTGGGCAACTCCGACCTCGTCGTCGTGGTGGGGACCAGCTCCATCGTCTACCCGGCGGCCGGTTTGCCCGAAGCAGCGCTGGCCAACGGCATCCCCGTCATCGAGATCAATCCGCAGCGCACACCGCTCTCGGACAGCGCGACGGTCTCGTTGCGGGAAACCGCGGTGAGCGCGCTGCCCGGTTTGCTGCAGCGCCTGCCGACGCTGCTCGGCTAGGGCCGCGCCGCTCCACAGGTATTGCACTCGGCGGTTTGTCCACGCTAGATTGCGTTTCGCAGCATGCAAAGCGCTTTGCATAGGAGTTGAAGATGGCCACGATCGCTGAAGTCGCGCGGCTGGCGGGCGTCAGCCCGACGACGGTGTCGCATGCGCTCAGCGGTCGGCGCGCGGTGTCGGAGGAGACCAGACGCCGCGTGCAGGAGGTCATGGACGAGCTCGGCTACAGCCCTCGCCGGGCCGCCCAGAACCTGGCGACGGGAGGCACCCGACTGCTGGGCCTGATCGTCCCGGACATCTCGAACAGCTTCTTCGCCGAGTTGGCCAAGGGCGTCGAAGAGGCGGCGATCGATGCCGGATACAACATGGTGCTCTGCAATTCGGCCTTCAACCACGACCGCGAACTGCTCTACCTGGAGACCATCCGCTCCCGCGCAGTCGACGGAGTGGTTTATGCGGCCGGCTCACCGACCACACATCGGGAAATGGCCGATTCCCTGGGCAACATTCCGGTGGTGCTGGTCGACGAAGAGGTGCTCGGGTCTAGCACGTGCTCATTCGTCTCCGACAACGCCGAGGGCGGTCGGCTTGCCGCCGAGCACCTCATCGGACTCGGCCACACCGAAGCGGTCATCCTGTCGATGGCCGGGCTCGCCAGCTCCGACGACCGCGCGCAAGGCTTTTCGGACGCCTGGGTGTCACACGATCTTCCGCAGCCCGCAGTGATCGGGGGCGACTTCACCTACGACGGCGGATACGCGGCGCTGACCAATGCCGTCGGCCCACTGCACGACATCGATTTCTCCGCAGTCTTCGCGACGAACGATCTGATGGCACTCGGTGCGATGAAGCGGTTGATGGAGATCGGTTTGCATGTGCCGGAGGATATTTCAGTCGTCGGGTTCGACGACATCACCATCGCCGGCATGACCAATCCGGGCCTGACCACCGTCAGACAAGATGTGTGGCAGCTCGGATTCCGTGCCGCTGAGGCACTCATCGCCTCAATCGACACCGCGTGCTCGCCACCGGCCGAACGTCACGTCCAACCCGTGGAACTGATCGTGCGCGGCACGACGTCACTCTGCATGTCCGACGCCTACTGATCGGCGTCGTAGCTGTGCGGGCCAACCCGCAGCGAACCAAAGGAACAGCATGCCCCTTCAGATTCACCACATCGTCACCGGCGAGCTCGAAAGCTCCTTGTCGGTGTCCATCCTCAACAGCGGAATTCACCCCGACATCCCCGACAACAGGGCACTTCTGTACGGCTTCCGCGATGACATTGTGCGCCTCGACGGTTCGGTGCACGAAGGTGTCATGGTCCCGGTACCTGTGTGGCTCATCCTCGGTGGCGACAAAACCATTCTCATCGACTCCGGACTGGGTGACGTCGACGAAGTCGCATCGATGCAGCACCGCTACGGCGTCGACTTCGTCGCGTCGCGCAGCCACGATCAGGATATCCGGGCCGG
This sequence comes from Mycobacterium sp. 852013-50091_SCH5140682, assembly GCF_001665685.1. Lineage (GTDB taxonomy): Bacteria > Actinomycetota > Actinomycetes > Mycobacteriales > Mycobacteriaceae > Mycobacterium. The sequence goes on along the minus strand of NZ_LZTB01000039.1, from coordinate 21,992 downwards.
GCTCGCCCGCTACGGCGTCAAACCTGAAGACATCGACATCGTCGTCCTGACCCATCTGCACTTCGACCATGTGGGAAACAACGAAATCTTCCCAAATGCAACGTTTTTCGTGCAGAAAGACGAGTTGCCACAAGCCACCACACCACCACATTTTTGCATGTTCTACTACCCGGAGTACGTATACAAGGTTGAGCAGATCCGCGACCGGCTGCACGTGATCGACGGCGATTACCACCTCGCAGACGGAATCCGGTTGCTGAAGATCGGCGGCCACACCCCGGGATGTATGGTGGTCCTCGTCGAAACTGGCTCGGGCGTAGTGTGTTTGACGAGCGATGTGATGTACAACTACGTCAATCTCGAACTCAACTGGCCAATGGGCTCATTCTGGAATCTGCCGGAGCTCATGGCGGGCTACGACAGGATCCGCAACTCGGCGGACATCATCGTCCCCGAACACGACTGGAAATTCCTGCAGCACTTCCCCTCCGGAACCATCTCCTGATCAGATAGGACCCTTGCCATGCCACGTTTGCTCCTGCTCGGTGAGTCTTGGACCACCCACATGATCCACCAAAAAGGGTTCGATACCTTCACCACCACCGAATACGTCGAGGGCGGAGCCGAATTCATCGCTGCATTGCGCACAGGCGGGTGGGATGTCACGCACATCCCAGCCCACAAGATCGAAACGGATTGCCCACGTTCGTCGGCTGAGTTCGGCGAGTACGACGTCGTCGTGATCAGCGATGTCGGAGCCAACACGTTCCTGCTGACCAGGGCTGTGTTCAATCGGAGTGAGCCAGAACCCAATCGTCTTGCCGCCCTTCGTGAATACGTGGAGACGGGCGGCGGCCTGGCCATGATCGGCGGGTACCTGTCGTTCTCCGGAGTCGACGCCAAGGCCAACTACGCGAACAGCCCGATCGGCGACATCCTCGCCCTTGCGCCCCTTATGACCGACGATCGTGCCGAAACTCCTGAGGGCGCCGTACCGAGCGTGACCGCTGCAGGCCACCCGGCACTCGGCGGCACCGGTGAAACCTGGCCCTGCTTGCTGGGTTTCAACCGGACCATCCCGTATCCCGATTCCGAGGTGCTGGCCGAAATCAACGGCTCGCCCCTTGTCGCGGTCCGCTCAGTCAAGGCCGGTCGCTCGGTCGCATTCACATCCGACATGTCCCCGCACTGGGCGCCACCGTCATTCGTGGCCTGGGAGGGATATGCCGCGCTCTGGCTCGCGCTCATGGCATGGGCGGCGGATCGCACCACGGTCGATGCCCGGTAACGACAGCAACCAAGGACAAGCAATGGCCGTAGAACTCGTCGAAGACCGTTCGTTCGACTATGTGCCGCCTTCGGCACGGACCGGAAGTCTCTGGTCGCAGACCCAGTTGTGGTTCATGATCAACGCCTCGTTCCTCACTGCCTCGACCGGTGCGCTCGGCTCGCTCGCCGGTCTCGGTCTGCGATGGTCGATCACGGCGATCGTGCTCGGCAGCGTCTTCGGCACCCTGTTCCAGGCTTTTCACGGGGCGCAAGGCCCGCGCATGGGACTGCCTCAGATGATTCAGTCCCGGGCACAGTTCGGAACGCGCGGCGCCGTGTTGCCGCTCGTGGCAGCGACGCTCGTGCAGTTCGGCTTCGCCATCTTCTACGTGCAGACCGGCGCGGCATCGATTCACGTCATCACCACAGGGATTTCGCTACCGGTGCTCTCCCTTGGCGTCGGTGTTCTCGCACTGCTGGTGGCCACCATCGGCTACCAGGTGGTGATGCGGGCGGAGAAGACCGTCTCCTACCTGATGCTCGCCGCACTGGTGGTGCTGAGCGTATGCGCTTTCACATATCTGCCCATCGGCGATTATCTCGGCGTCGCCGACTTCGGACTCGCGCCCTTCCTGCTGCAGTTCGCCGCCTCGGCGACATTCCAGATCGCAGTCGCACCAGTGGTTTCCGATTACACCCGCTATCTTCCTGAAAGGATCTCCGGTTGGAAGGTGTCGGCAACCGTCTTCGGCGGCACTTTGCTTTCGGCGATCTGGATCGAGATCCTCGGCGCCATCCTGGCCATCGCTTACCCCGATGCCAGCACCGTCGCGGGTTTCGACCAACTCGCCGCGAACATGTCCCCGGTGCTGGCCGGCGTCATGATGGTGGTGTCTCTGCTCACCTGTCTCAACGCCGTGGCGGTGGCTTTCTACAGCGGCTCCATCGCGTTTCTCACGGCGGTCGAAGGCTTCCGCCGCTTCACCTCAACCTTCAAGGTCAGGGCAGCAGCGATCGTGTCGCTCGGCTCGATCGCCATCTTCGCCAGCCTCTTCGTGCCGGAGAACGCACTCAACGCGTTCAGCGTCTTCCTGGCGATCCTGACGTACTTCCTCATCCCATGGACTGCCGTCAACCTCATCGACTACTACATCGTTCGTCGGGGAATCCTCTCCATCAGTGACATCCTCAAGACCGATGGGGGCATCTACGGGCGCTGGGGACGCTCGGGAATGATCAGCTACACAGTAGGTTTCATCGCGATGATCCCGTTCTTCAGCACGAGCGTCTGGATCGGCCCAGCGGCCGCGGCAATCGGCGGTGCCGACTTCTCCTTCGCTGTAGGACTTTTCGTTTCGGGCGGGCTGTACCTGTTCTTGACCCGCGACTTCGATCGCCAAGCTGAATACCAACTGGTCGCACGCTCCCCCATCAACACCATCGACACCCGAGTGACCGCGACGTCCAGCCCGGTCGGAGGCCGATGATGACCACATTGAGACTCGAATGGCCGCAATGGCAGGGCGGTGAGCCGCAGGCCGTGGCTCACTACACCCTTGGCCTCGAGGTCGCCGAAAGCCGCACTGTCTACGGTCTCGGTGGACAACTCACCGCCGCGCTGGCTCCCCGGCACCATGGCCCCACGGCCCGCGTCGAGGTGCCCGACTACAGCCATGACCTGCCCGAGATCGACGGCATCGTCGGAAAGGACGAGATGCTTCGTCAGCACTCGGAAGCGCTGTCGCTCATTCGCGATGCGAACGCCGACCGCGTCCTCACTCTCGGTGGCACGTGCGCCGTCAGCCTGACACCGTTCGGCTACCTCGCCGAACGGTACGCCGACGACATTGTCGTCATCTGGCTCGACAGTCACGCCGACTGCAACCTGCCCGGCGGCCCGAACCGGGGCTTCAACACCATGGTGGTCAGCCATCTGTCAGGGCGCGGCGACAGCGACGTCCTCGAGGCCATGACGGCCACCCTGCCGTCAAATCGGATCCTGCTCGCGGGGGTGCACGCATGGGACGACCAAGACAGCCACACGCATGAGTCATGGGGGCTGCGCCTGGTGCCGCCCGCCGACACCGAGCCATTCGTCGACGCAGTCCTTGGCTGGATCCGCGACAGCGGAGTCCGCCATGTGGCGGTCCACTTCGACCTCGATGTGATCGACAGCGATGAACTCGCCTTCGGAATGGCATGGGAGAAGGGCGGAATCTCGAAGGCGACCGCATTGCGCACTATCGCGGCCATCGCGGAAGAGTTCGACCTGGTCGGACTGACGGTGGCCGAATTCGTGCCCCGCGAAGCCGTGGCGCTGCGCTCGATCTTGCACGGGCTGCCTCTCGCAGGAACCGAAAGGTCGGCGGAATAGACCATGCCGACAGGCCCCGAACCACTCATCGCCGTCCTGGGCAGTATCAACCTCGATCTGACTGTCGAAGTCGATACCCTGCCACGGCCTGGACAGACGGTGCTGGCACATCGCGTCGTCCGCGGGCTCGGAGGCAAAGGCGCCAATCAGGCCGCCGCCGCCGCGCAGCTGCTCGGCCGCAGCAGAATGATCGGCGCGGTCGGTAACGATGCCGACGGAGTCTGGCTGCGCGAGCAGTTGGAGAGCTTCGGCGTCGACGTGAGCACCGTCGAGTTCGATGACGTACTTCCTTCCGGTATGGCGCTGATCGGCGTCGACCGGGCCGGTGAGAACAGCATCGTCGTCGTTCCCGGTGCCAACGCGCACACCGCAGCGTCGCCTGCCGCCATTGCCGACGCCGACGCGCTGATGTTGCAGTTCGAGATCCCGATCCACGAAGTGGTCCACGCCGCAGAGCAATTCGAGGGGCTGGTCGCCGTCAATCCCTCTCCAAGTCAACCTATCCCGGCCACGCTGCTCGACCGTGCCGACCTGTTTGTGGTGAACGCCGAGGAGTACCGCGACATGCCGGAACTCGCTGACGCCGAGCTCGTGGCGGTGACGCGGGGCGCGCAGGGAGCCGAACTCTGGGAACGGGGATGCAAAACCGAAGCGCTGGAGGCCTTCCCGGTCAGCCGAGTGGTGAGCACAGTCGGCGCAGGCGATGCCTTCTTTGCGGCTCTGACTTGTGCCCTCACCCGGGCTGTTCCGCGTCGGGTCGCCCTCGAAACCGCCTGCCGTGTCGCAGCAGTCGCCGTCGAAGACCCGTCCTCCCAACCGCGCCTGAACAAGCTCGAGTGCTACCTGGACAGCAAGGCGTAGGCACCCCGCCGAGCGTCAGGCCGGCCGCGCCGCACGCCCGATCGCCCATTCCGACACCGGCAGCGGCACCCACGAGGGCAACACCCATTCGCGTCGCGCCCCGTCGATCACGAACCCGGCCTCGACGATGGTGTGCTCGGTGTCGCGATGCGTGTGGCAGTTACCCAGCAGCCGCGGCCAGACGGTGGCATCGGCGATCCGTTGCAACCGGTCTTTGTAGCCCGAGCTCGCCACGTGCTCGAGGTAACGCAGTTGCCCACCCGGGCGCAGCACCGAAAATAGTTGCCGCAGAACCGAACCCGGGTCCTCGATGGAACACAGCACCAGCGAGCACACCACCGCGTCGAACGGCTCGGAGCTCGCGAACTGTTCGGCGGTTTCACCGGTCACCGTGATGGGTACCGACGCGGCGGCCGCGGCCTGCTGCGCCACCTCGGCGAGATGGCGTTCGGGTTCGATGGCGACGACTTCGGTGACGGTCTCGGGGTATAGCGCGAAGTTTGTGCCGGTACCTGCGCCGACTTCGAGGACCCGGCCGGTGAGCCCGGACAGGTTCTCGGCCCGCAGCCTGCGCAGCGCATCCGGCTCGTAGCTCGACAGCGTTTTCCACACCCGAGCGAAGAACGGGTTGTCGACGATGGTCGGAGTGCTCATTGGTGAATCCCTTCGGCGAATTCCTTCAGCCGGGCGACGGTGTCGCTCGGCGCCACGTCGGTTCCGATCATGCCCCCGACGATCTGCCCGAGACAGACCGCCCGCAATACCCGGTCGGCGAATTCCTCGGCGTCTCCCCACGGCAGATACGGCTTGGCGACCAGCATGGCCGCGACGCCATGGGCCGCGGTCCACAGTTCCAGCGCCATCGCGGTGGCGTCACCTTCCGGGTAGACGCCTTCGGCGATGAGTGCTTCCACGGAGGTTCGCAGGTGCATGAACGCCGAACTGTTGAGTGTCAGGTCGACATCGCTGCCGGGCCTGCCCTCACCCATGGTGGCGATGCGGTACAGCTCGGGGGTGTCCCGAGCGAATCGGACATAGGCCAGACCCTGTGCGCGCAGCACTTCGATCGCCGACGGCTGGTCGGCGACCGCCTGCATCTGCTCGTCGAGTTTCTCGAAGTAGCGTGCGCACACGGCGTCCAGCAACGCGTCCTTGTCGGCGAAATGCAGATAGATCGACGGCGGCGTGACGCCCACCCGCTGAGCCACCGACCGGATCGACACGGCCTTGGCGTGGCCGGTTTCGAGCAGGAGTTCGGTGGCGGCGTCAAGAATCTCCTCGCGTAGTTGCTCGCCGGAACCGCGTGGGGCACGTCTGCGCTTGAGGGGCTGTATCACGTCACCCAGCATCCGCCACGCCGGCAGCGGCGCATTCCCGTTCGACGGGTTTGGTTGGCGCAGTGTTGGATTCGCTGATGCCGATCCGACGATGCAGGCGGGCCAACGGGGCGGGCGCCCACCAGGACCACTTCCCCAACATATGCATGAACGCGGGTACCAGCAGGACGCGGACCAGGGTGGCGTCGACGAGGATGGCCAACGTCAGCCCCAGCCCGAACATCCGCATGAACGCGACCTGAGCCGCGATGAGCGCGGCGAACGATATCGACATCAGCAGTGCCGCTGCGGTGATCACGCGGCCCGTGCGGGCCAGTCCGAGCGCCACCGCCTCGTCGTTCCGTGCGCGTGGAGAGGTCTCACCGGATTCGAGCCAGTACTCGCGGATCCGCGACACCAGAAACACCTCATAGTCCATCGACAGTCCGAAGGCGATGCAGAACAGCAGCACCGGCAAGTTCGCGACGAGCGTTCCGGTGGGCGTGGTGCCCAGCGCGCCCAGATGGCCGTCCTGGAAGATCCACACCAGCGCGCCGAACGCCGCGGACAGCGATAACACGTTGAGCAACAACGCTTTCAGCGGCAGCACCACGCTGCCGGTGAGCAGGAACAGCAGGATGAACGTGATGGCCGCGATCACGCCGAGCACCAGCGGGAGCCGAGACGTGATGGCCACCGAGCTGTCCCGGTTGGTCTGCGCGGTGCCGGTCAACTGCACCGCGGCCGGGGCAGGTACGGCCCGCAGCGCGTCCAGCTGTTTCTCGGACGCGGTGCTGAACAGTGGTGCGCTACTGCCGACGCTGAGGTATGCGCTGCCGTCCTTGAGCCCGGTCGCCGCCGACGGCGGGCCTACCGGCCGTCCCCCGACGAAGGTGCCACCCGGGGCGGACACCGAGGTCACGTCGGTGACCGCCGACAGCGCACCGGCGTACCGGTCGAGATCGGCGGGTGTGAGACCGGAGGCGTCGGGGACGACGACGGTGACCGTCGTCGCCGCGTCGGCCGCGAAGGCCGTCCGCAGCTCGTCGCCCACCTGACGCGCCGACGCCGACTGCGGCAGCACCCGATCGTCAGGGAATCCCCACTTGATCCCGAGGAACGGCGCACCCAGCAACAGCAGCACCGCGACCAGCGTCACCGCGATCGGAAGTGACCGTCGCATAACGCGTTTCGTCATGCGGTACCAGAGCGTGTGGTCCACCGGCCCGCGCACAGGTTCGGGCCTGCCGAGGATGCGGCGGGCGAAGCGCCGGACGTCAAAGGCGTCGAGGCGGTCGCCGAGCAACACGATCGCCGCGGGGGCGATGACGATGGCGGCCAGCGCCGCCAAGCCCACCACCGCGATTCCTGCGTAGGCGAACGACTTGAGGAAGTACATCGGGAACAGGACCATGGCGACCATCGACAGCGCTACGGTCAATGCCGAGAACAGCACTGTGCGTCCGGCGGTCGTCATGGTCCGCACCAGAGCCTGCTCGGGCGCGGCGCCGTCGGCGAGCTCGTCGCGATACCGGCTGATGATCAGCAGCGTGTAGTCGATGGCCAGGGCCAACCCCATGGCCACGGTGAGGTTCAGAGCGAAGATCGACACGTCGGTGATCATGGTGAAGCCGCGCAGCACCGCCAGCGATCCCAGGATCGCGAACCCGCCGACGGCCAGCGGCAGAGCGGCGGCCAGCAGCCCACCGAACACCCAGACCAGCACCACGAAGCTGAGCGGGATGGCGATGGACTCCATCATCAGCAGGTCTTTCTCGCTCTGCCCGTTGATCTGGACGTAGATCATGGCCTCGCCGCCGGAGCGCACAGTGACACCGTTGCGGTCGTGCACGAGACGGTCCGTCAGCTCTTTGGCATGCTTCTGCGCCCCGCTCTCACCACCGCCGATGCCCGCAACGATGAGCCCGGTGCGGCCGTCCTTGCTGATCAGACCGGCCGCGGCAGGAGGAGGCGCTGTCCACGCCGAGCTGACCTGCGTCACGTCCGGAGAGTTCTGCAGCGCGGTGACGATGTCGGTGCCCGCGGCCGTCGCGGCGGCACTGTGTACTCCGTGGTCGGCAGTCACGCTGATCACCAGCTGCATGTCACCGCGGTCGAACTTGTCCGAGAGCAGCTTGGCAGCGCGGGCGGACTCCGACGACGGGTCCTGGAAGCCACCGGCGGACAGGCTTTTGGCGACGGGGATACCGAAAATCGCGGCTGCGGCCATGACCAATGCGGCGACGACGAGGATGCGCCTGGGCGCGGCGATGGCCAGATGAGCGATCCGGTTCAGCACGTCGGTTCCTTCCCACGACCCGTTATCGACGTTAACTTAACTCCGATAACTTAGGGCCGTCAACGCCGGCCTCGCTGATTCATACGGCGTACGACCGCGAAACGTTCACACTTGATGCGCACGAGATGAAATTCCGGCCGACGACAGGTCTAGTAGTCATGACGACCACCACAGCTCTCCGCACGGAAACCACAACCACGGACATCGGTCTGCTGATCCTGCGCGTCGCCACCGGCGCCACGATGCTGCAGGCGGGCCTGATCAAGGCCTTCGACTTCGGCGCCGTCACCGGGTTCATGCAGAGCGGGGGCTGGCGACTGTCGCCGCTGGCAGCCTTCATGGTGACCGCCGCCGAGACCTTGGGCGGCATCGGCTTGCTACTCGGAGTGTTGACGCCGCTCGCGGCCCTCGCCGTGATCTCGGCGATGGTCGACGCCTGGGCGGTGAACGCATCGGGTGGCGCGTTCTGGTCGCAGCCCTTCAACGTTCCGTTCATGGTGGCCTTCGCCGCGGCGGCCCTGCTGTTCACCGGCGCCGGAACCCTGTCGATCGATCACCGGGTCTTCGGCCGGGCCCGCGGCACGCGTTCCGTCGCGATCGCCATGCTGGTGGCGGGCGTGGTCATCGCGATCGTGACCTGGATCGCCCTCAACGGCTCCAACCCGATCCATTTCACGCACAGCGGGAGCTGAAAACCCGGCCCCGAGTCGCCGAACCCGCCGGAAACCTACCGCGAAGTAAGTATTGCCACCATTTTCCGAATCGTGACTCAAAGATTCCTTAATGGTGACACCTACTGTTCAGTACATGTGGATCGACGACACCAGTGCAGATGTCATCAAGGTCGACTTCGACGCTCTCTACCACGGCGATGTCCTCGTCGAGGGTGATACGTCGGAGCAGTTTGACGACTTCCAGCCGCTCCGTACAGCGGTATGAGAAAGCGCGCGCCTCGCGGCGCGCGCTTCACATGTTGAGTTTGCCCGTCAAGGGCGCTTCTCAGCACCCCATGCCGTGATGGCCAAGTCCCCGCCTATGCGGGGACTGTTTCTTTCTCAAGGTCAGTCTCATCGGCGCCGATCATGTCCAACAGGCGCCCTGTGATGAGACCCTCGGCTTCGGTCACCATCCGCGACACCAGCTCACCCACCGTGGGAATGTCGTTGATGAGGCCCATCGACGTACCGACCGACCAGATACCGGCGTCCAGGTCGCCCAGCTCATAGACCTTGTTACCGCGCACGCCGGCCACCAGATCCTTGACGTCGGGGAATTGCCCACCCTTGTTGAGGATGTCCACCACTTCCCGTGACACGGCGTTACTCGCGACGCGGGCGGTGTTGCGCAGCGGGCGGAAGATCAGTTCGGTGTCCAGCTCAGAGCCGGCCACGATGGCTTCCTTGACGTTCTGATGGATCGAGGACTCCGCGGTGCACATGAACCGCGACCCCATGTTGATGCCGTCAGCCCCCAGCGCCAACGCCGCGACCAGGCCCCGCGCGTCGGCGAAACCGCCCGAGGCGATCATCGGGATGTCGATCTTGGCCGACGCCGCGGGGATCAGCACCAAGCCCGGGATGTCGTCCTCACCGGGATGCCCGGCGCATTCGAACCCGTCGATACTGATGCCGTCCACCCCCAGGCTCTGCGCCTTGACCGCGTGACGTACCGAGGTGCACTTGTGCAGCACCTTGATCCCGTGGTCGTGGAACATCGGCAGGTGCGGGGCCGGGTTGGAACCCGCGGTCTCCACGATCTTGATGCCGGCGTCGACGATGACCTGGCGGTACTCGTCATAGGGCGGCGGGTTGATGGTCGGCAGGATCGTCAGGTTCACCCCGAACGGCTTGTCGGTGAGCTCGCGGGTGCGGGCGATCTCGTTGGCCAGATCGGCCGGCGTCGGCTGGGTGAGTGCGGTCAGGAAACCCAGCGCACCCGCATTGGCCACCGCCGCAACCAGTTCGGCGCGGCCCACCCACTGCATACCGCCCTGCACGATGGGGTGCTCGACCCCGAACGTCTCGGTGAACTTCGTCTTCAATGCCATGCGGACCTCTCTACCTGGGAGCCATACGGATAGCGCCGTCGAGGCGGATGACCTCGCCGTTGAGCATCGGGTTCTCGATGATGTGCACGGCCAGCGCGCCGTACTCGTCGGGATCGCCGAGGCGGGCCGGGTGCGGCACCTGCTGCCCCAGCGACTTCTGCGCCTCCTCGGGCAGCGAGCCCAGCAGCGGGGTCTTGAACAGACCCGGCGCGATCGTGCACACCCGGATCAACTCCCGCGACAGATCGCGCGCGATCGGCAGGGTCATGCCGACCACGCCACCCTTGGACGCCGAGTACGCGGCCTGCCCGATCTGACCGTCGAACGCCGCCACCGACGCAGTGTTGATGATGACCCCGCGCTCCTCGTTCTTCAGCGGCTCGGTTTTGGCGATCCGCTCGGCCGACAGCCGGATCACGTTGAACGTGCCGATCAGGTTGACCTCGACCACCTTGCGGAACCCCGCCAGCGGGAACGGCCCGTCTTTCCCGAGGGTCTTGATCGCATTGCCGATGCCCGCGCAGTTGACGTTGATCCGCACAGGGCCCAGCGACTCGGCCACATCCAATGCCTCGCTCACCCCGGCCTCGTCGGTGACATCGGTGCCCACGAACCGCGCGCGGTCGCCGAGCTCGGCGATCACCTCCTCACCCTTGAGATCGATCACCACCACCGACGCCCCCGCATCCAACAACCGCTTCGTCGTGGCCAAACCCAAACCCGAAGCCCCGCCGGTGACAACGGCCACCGAATCCCTGATCTCCATGTACCGCATTCCTCTCCGGCCGGCCCCGTGCCGACCAACTAGTCGGTTGGGACTATACCCAGTCGCGCAGGACAGCTTCGGTGTCAGCGCCGCGCGCTCCCGGCGGCATCGGCCGGGCCGGAGCGCTGCGGGAAAACCGCGGCGCAGGCATCGGCTGCAGGTTGCCGCGGTCGTCATAGAACGTGTCACGCTCCGCGATGTGCGGTTCGGTGAGCACCTCGGCGAACGACAGCACCGGCGTCACGCACGCATCCGTGCCGTCGAACACCGACGCCCAGTGGTCGCGGTCATGTGCCGCAATGGTTTTGGTCAAGATCTCGCGCAGCTCGGGCCAGCGGGCGACGTCGTTCTGCCCCGGCAGGTCGGCGGCGTCGAGGTCGAGACCCTTGAGCAGCTCGGCGTAGAACTGCGGTTCGATCGCGCCGACGGCGATGTACTTCCCGTCCGACGTCTCATAGGTGTCGTAGTAGGGCGCACCGGTGTCGAGCATGTTGACGCCGCGCTCGTCACTCCACATGCCCTGAGCCCGGAAGCTCCACATCATCTGCATCAGCACGCTGGAGCCGTCGACCATCGCTGCGTCGATCACCTGGCCCTTGCCGGAGGTCTGCCGCTCGAACAGCGCCGAGAGGATGCCGACCAACAGGAACATCGAGCCCCCGCCGAAGTCGCCGACCAGGTTCAGCGGAGGCACCGGCCGCTCGCCGTTGCGCCCGACGGCGTGCAGCAGACCGTTGAGCGAGATGTAGTTGATGTCGTGCCCGGCCTGCAGCGCCCGTGGACCCTGCTGGCCCCAGCCCGTCATCCGCGCATAGATCAGGCGCTCGTTGACTTTCGCGCAGTCCTCGGGCCCGAGGCCCAGGCGCTCGGTGACCCCGGGACGGAAGCCTTCGATCAGCACGTCGGCCTTCGAGATGAGCGCGAGCACCAGTTCCCGGCCCTCGTCGCTCTTCATGTCGGCTTCGACGGATCTGCGGTTACGCAGCATGGCATCAGCGCTCGGCGTGCCGGAGGCCTTGCTGGGTCGCTCGATCCGCACCACGTCCGCGCCCAAGTCGCCGAGAATCATCGCCGCGTGCGGGCCCGGGCCGATGCCGGCCAGCTCCACAACGCGCAACCCCTGCAGTGGTCCTGCCATGCTCATCCGCCCTTCGCGTGTTCGGCCTTGGTTGACCGCCGACATAGCTTACTTGTATAACCTTCTCGAGTGGCATCGCCTACAACCGGCCCCGACTTAAGGTGCATCTGATGACTTCCACCGACGCCCGTACCGAGCCCGACACCCGCGATTACCCGGGCATCGACGACCTCTCTGTCAGCCTCGCGGACGGCGTGCTGTCGGTGACGCTCAACCGGCCCGACAGCCTCAATTCGCTGACCCAGGACATGCTGGTCGCCGTCGCCGACGCGATGGAACTCGCGGCGACCGATCCGGCGGTACGCGTGGTGCGGCTCGGCGGCGCGGGCCGGGGATTCAGCTCCGGTGCGGGCATCAGCGAAGACGACCAGAACGCGGACAGCCACGACGCCGAAGGCGTGCTCGATGCGGCCAACCGCGCCGTGGGATCCATCGTGGCGCTGCCGAAACCCGTTGTGGCCGTGGTGCAAGGCCCAGCCGCAGGGGTCGGCGTGTCGCTCGCCCTCGCGTGCGATGTGGTGCTCGCCGCGGATCAGGCGTTCTTCCTGCTGGCGTTCACCAAGATCGGGCTCATGCCCGACGGCGGCGCATCGGCTCTCGTGGCCGCGAACGTCGGCCGCATCCGCGCGATGCGGCTCGCGCTGCTGGCCGAACGCCTCACCGCCTCCGACGCCTACGACTGGGGCCTGATCAGCGGCGTGTACCCGGCCGCCGAGCTCGACGCCGCGGTCGACAAGGTGTTGTCCAAGCTGCGGACCGGCCCGGCCGTGGCGTTGCGCAAGACCAAGCACGCCATCAACGCGGCCACCCTGAGCGATCTCGACAGCGCGTTCGCCCTCGAGCGGGAAGGCCAGCTTCAACTGTTGGCGTCCAACGACTTCCGTGAGGGCACCCGCGCGTTCCAGCAGAACCGGCGCGCGGAGTTCACCGACTCCTGACCCCCCGGGGCGAAAATCGTTGGACGCGGGCTATATCCGTCCGCGACCATCAAGGGATGAGTACGCAGCTTGACACCGGCCGACCGGTCCGATGGCGCGTGCTCGCCCCGTTCCGGGTGCGGGAGTACCGGCTGCTGATCGGGGCGGTGAGCCTGTCCATCTTCGCCGAAGGCATGTGGTCGGTGGTGATGGCGCTACAGGTCATCGCCCTGGACAACGATCCGGCGTCACTGTCATTGGTCGCCACCTGCCTCGGTGGCGGGCTGGTGCTGTTCGTGCTCGTCGGCGGCATCGCCGCGGACCGGATCAACCAGCGCACCATCATCATCGCCGTCGAGTCGGTCAACCTGCTCACGGTGACCGCCGTCGCTGTCCTCGGACTCCTTGGCGTCCTTAGGATCTGGCATATGGCGGTTGCCGCGGGCATACTCGGCATCGCTGCGGCCTTCTTCTTCCCGGCCTACAGCGCCCTACTGCCACGCGTCCTTCCTGCCGAACAACTGTTGGCCGCCAACGGTGTTGAGGGTGTCGTGCGGCCGGTGTTCCAGCGCTCGGTGGGGCCGGCCGTGGCAGGCATGGTGGTAGGCGCGACGCTCCCGTCGATCGGCGCGGTCGCCGTCGCCTGCTTGTTCGGCCTGGGCCTGGTGCTGTTGGTCGCGACCCGAGGAGCCTCCGATTCGGCTGCGCCGCAACCGGATCAGCGGCCACATGTCCTGCGTGATCTGAGTGACGGCTTCCGGTTCATGGTGCGCACCCCGTGGCTGCTGTGGACACTGTTGTTCGCCAGCATCTATGTGCTGGTGGTGGTCGGCCCCATCGAGGTGTTGCTGCCGTTCATCGCCAAGGACCGGTTCACCGACGGCGCCCGCATGTACGGTTTCATTCTGGCGTTCTTCGGGTTCGGTAGTGCGCTGGGCGCTTTGGCGGTGTCGTCACGACGGATGCCACGCCGCTACCTGAGCATGCTCATGATGATGTGGGGACTCGGCGCGATCCCGCTCGTGATCGTCGGCATGACAACGTCATTCCCGTTGATGGCCGCCGCGACGTTCGTCATCGGCGTCACCGACGGAGCCGCGGTGGTGATCTGGGGGACGCTGCTGCAGCGTCGGGTGCCGACGGCGATGCTGGGCCGGGTGTCGAGCCTGGACTTCTTCGTGTCGCTGGCCTTCATGCCACTGTCGTTCGCGATCGTCGGGCCGCTGTCGAAGGTGGTGCCGATGCACACCATCTTCCTGGTGGCGGGTGTGGCGCCGGTGCTGCTGGCCACCGTGGCGCTCGTCGCGGCACGCATGCCCCGCGACGAGCTGGCCCACCCGCTGGACTGAGTCAGTCCGCCTGGCGGTGCAGGCTCGTGAGATGCGTGTACGCCTGGGCATTGAGCTGGTTGTGGCCCACCTCGTCATCGCTGAGTTCGCGGCGCACCTTGGCCGGCACCCCCGCGACCAGCGACCGCGGTGGTACCACCATGCCTTGCGGTACCACCGCGCCTGCGGCCACCAGGGACCCTGCGCCGATCACCGCACCGTTGAGCACCACGGCGCCCATACCGATCAGGCTGTTCTCCTCGACCGTGCATCCGTGCAGCACCACGTTGTGGCCGACCGTCACCCCGTCGGCGATGCGGCAGGGGAAGCCGGGGTCGACGTGCACGGTCACGCCGTCCTGAATATTGCTGCCCGCACCCACCTCGATGGGTTCGAACTCGGCGCGCAGCGTGGCTCCGTACCACACGCTGGCACCGGCTGCGAGCGAAACCTGGCCGATCACATTGGCATTGGGCGCGATCCAAGCGTCGGGATCCACTGTGGGGGTATGTCCGGCGACGGACACGATGAGCGGCTCAGGCATGTCGGCCATGGTAATCAGACGGCCATCGGATGTTCGCGTGCGCCTCACGTTCCCTGGAATACCTTGCGATAGCTCGACGGTGACATGCCGAGCCCGCGACGCAGGTGATGACGCAGGTTGCCTGCGGTGCCGAGCCCGGCCCGGCGAGCCACCTCATCGACCGAAAGGTCATGGGATTCCAGCAGTTCCCTGGCTCGGTCCACGCGCCGGCTGCGGATCCACGCGCCCGGGGCCTGACCGGTTTCGGCGAGGAACCGGCGACTGAACGTGCGTGCGCTCATGTGGGCGTGCCGCGCCAGCCGCTGCACGGTGAGTTCTTCGTCGAGGTGCGCCAGCGCCCATTGGCGCGTGGCGGCGGTGGACGCCTGTGGCACATCCGGTGCGGCGACCGGAGCGATGAACTGTGCCTGGCCGCCCTCGCGCCAGGGCGGCACCACGCAGTAACGCGCCACGCCGTTGGCCACCGCGGCGCCGTGATCGCTGCGAATGATGTGCAGGCACAGGTCGATTCCGGCAGCAAGGCCTGCGGAGGTGAGCACATCACCGTCGTCGACGAACAGCACGTGCTCGTCGAGGCGCACCGTGGGATGCAGCCGCCGCATGTCCGCGGCGAAACGCCAATGAGTGGTGGCAGGCCTGCCGTCGAGCAGCCCCGCAGCGGCCAGCACGAACGCCCCGGTGCAGATCGACACCAGGCGCGAGCCGGGCCGGATCCGGGCCAGCGCCTCGGACACCTCGGCATCCAGCACGCCGTCGATGCGCGCCGGTGCGTAACGAGTTCCCGGGATCACCACGGTGTCGGCGGTATCCAGCGCCTCCGGCCCGGCCGCGGGCACGATTGCGAAACCGTTGGTGGCCGCCACCGGTCCGGTGCCCAGCCCACACGTCACGACGTCGTAGAGCGGATTGTCGTCGGCATCGACGGCGTTGGAGAACAGCGTCGGCGCGATGGCCGCATCAAAGCCGACCACGGGGGCCAGCAGCAGTACGGCCACGCGGTGCATACCCGATTCTGGCATGTTTTTGATGAATGCTGGCATTTATGCCACTGGCCGGTTCGCCGGCAGTCGGACACAGTGGTCAGGTGAAAATCCGCGTCCACTGGGCCTGGGTGGTGGCGGCGGTCAGCTTTGTCGCGATCCTCGGCGCAGCAGGCTTCCGCTCGATCCCCGGCGTCATGATGAATCCGCTGCACCACGAGTTCGGCTGGTCGCACGGCACCGTGGGCCTGGCGATGTCGGTCAACATGACGTTGTACGGCCTCACGGCGCCGTTCGCCGCAGCGCTGATGGACCGCTTCGGTGTGCGGCCGGTACTGACGGTGTCCCTGCTGCTGATCGCGACCGGTTCAGCGGTCAGCACCCTGATGACCGCCAGCTGGCAACTGGTCCTGCTGTGGGGCGTGCTCGTGGGCATCGGGACCGGCTCGATCTCGATGGGTTTCGTCGCCACCGTCGCCACCCGCTGGTTCGACGCGCGTCGCGGCCTCGTCACCGGTGCGCTCACGGCCGCCAGCGCGACCGGCCAATTGATCTTCCTGCCGATCGTCGCCGCGGTCACCACTGCCCACGGCTGGCGCTGGGCCTCGCTCATCGTCGCCGCTGCCGCGCTGGCCGTCGTCCCACTGGTGGCGCTGTTCATGCGCAATCACCCCAGCGACAAAGGCCTCGCGCCCTACGGCGCCCACGCCATCGCACCGCCCACGCCACTGGCCACCGGCAGCTTCAACGCGGCCATCGACGGACTGCGCATCGGCTCGCGGGTGCCCGCGTTCTGGCTGTTGGCAGGCAGCTTCGCGATCTGTGGGATGACCACCAACGGTCTGATCGGCACCCACTTCATCCCCGCCGCCAACGACCACGGCATGCCGACCACGGTGGCCGCCGGCTTGCTGGCCACCATCGGCGTCCTCGACGTGGCAGGCACGGTGTTCTCCGGCTGGCTCACCGACCGCGTCGATCCCCGGCTGCTGCTTCTCGTGTACTACGCGGGCCGGGGCGTCTCACTGCTGCTGTTGCCGTCACTGCTCTCGCCGCACGCGGAACCGAGCACCTGGGTGTTCATCTTGTTCTACGGCCTGGACTGGGTGGCCACTGTGCCGCCGACCATCGTGCTGTGCCGCGAGTACTTCGGCGACCGCTCCCCCGTCGTATTCGGATGGGTGTTCGCCTCGCATCAACTCGGTGCAGCCGTCGCCGCGGCAGGCGCGGGCTGGCTACGCGATCTGAACGGCAGCTACGACGTGGCGTTCTACCTGGCTGCGGGGCTGTGCTTCGTCGCGGCGGCGTTCTCGGCAAGCATCAGAAAAGTGCCGGTCGGTACAGTCGAGCCGGAGGCAGTAGACACTTCTGCTTTGCCGTAACCGCACGGTTACCTTTACCATCCGATGCGGCGCCGCGGGGAACGCCGAGGCCGTCGTATCTTCGTGTGCCCTCCTGGGGTACGCGCGCCACCGGCTGCCGACGAACCACAGGCCAGGCATGAGCGGGAGGAAAACCCACCTATGAAGACTCGCACCAAGACTCTTGGCGCAGCCGCGGCGGTTGCCGCCATCGCGGCGTCGCTGCCGTTGTCGATCACCGCCAACGCCGATCCGGCAGCACCGACGACGACAGAGACCATCACCGTCGAGATCCCGGACCCGCAGGGCCCCGGCTGCGACAACTTCAAGAAGGAAATGCCGGACTGGAAGGCGCTGTCCAAGCAGCCCGTCAGCAAGGTCCTGGCGAGCATCCCCGAGATCAGCACCTTCAACTCCGCGGTGGCCGGCGGGATGAACCCGGCGGTCAACATCACCGCCGTCCTGGACAACGGCCCCTACGTGGTGTTCGCCCCGACCAACGACGCGTTCGCCGCCATGGAACCGGGCAAGCTCGATGCGCTCAAGGGCAACGTCGCCGCGCTCACCAGCCTGGACTACTACCACGCGTTCCTGGGCCTGCTCGGCCCGGACGACGTCAAGGGCCAGCGGCCCACCCAGCAGGGCGCTGAGATCAAGGTGACCGGCAAGGGCGGCGATATCAAGGTCAACGACACCGCCAAGATCGTCTGCGGTGGCATCGAGGCCCAGAACGCCCGGATCTACATCATCGACGCGGTGCTCGATCCCAACTCGCCGCCGGAGCCGTTCACCCCGACCGGCGTCAGCACCACGTCCACGACCCCGACGACGCTGTCGAGCGAGGCCCCCAAGCCGTCGCCCTCCGCGACGCCCGCCGCCGACGCGCCGATCGGCTGAGACCCAGCGAGGACTCCCTCAGCGCGACAAGACACAGAATCGCCCCAAATCACCTGATTTGGGGCGATTCTGTGTCTGCTGACCGTGGGACTAGACGCCCAGATCGCGGCCGATGATCTCCTTCATGATCTCGGTGGTACCACCGAAAATCGTCTGGATCCGCCCGTCAACGTAGGCCCGTGCGACCCGGTATTCCATCATGTAGCCGTAGCCTCCGTGCAGTTGCACGCATTGGTCGACAACCTTCTTGGCGACCTCGGTCGCCCACCACTTGGCCTTGGCCGCCTCGACGGCGGTCAGCTCACCGTCGACGACACCCTGCAGGCAGCGGTCGAGGTAGTTCTCGGTGACCTCCAGCTCGGTCTCCATCTCGGCGAGCAGGAACCGGTTGTGCTGGAAGCTGCCGATCGGCTGGCCAAAGGCCTTGCGGTCCTTGGCGTATTGCAGCGTCTCCTGAAAGACCGCGCGCGCACCGTAGATCGCGGAGATGGCGATCCCGAGCCGCTCCGAGGGCAGGTTGGTCATCAGGTGGTAGAAGCCGCGCCCTTCCTTGCCGAGCAGGTTGGCGTTCGGCACCCGCACGTTTTCGAAGTGCAGCTCGGAGGTGTCCTGGCTGTGCAGGCCCATCTTGTCGAGCTTGCGGCCGCGCGTGAAGCCCTCCATGCCCCGCTCCACCACGAACAGCGTGAAGCCCTTGTGGCCGGCCTCGGGATCGGTGCGGGCGACCACGACGACGAGGTCGCTGTTGATGCCCGACGAGATGAAAGTCTTGGAGCCGTTGATGATCCAGTCGTCACCGTCGCGCACAGCGGAGGTCCGGATACCGGCCAGGTCGCTGCCCGCGCCGGGCTCGGTCATCGCGATGGCGATGATCAGCTCGCCGCTGGCGATACCGGGCATCCAGCGCTGCTTCTGCTCGTCGTTGGCCAGCTCCTTGAAGTACGGCCCGACGACGTCGTTGTGCAGGCTCAGCGCCGGGCCGTGCACGCCGGCCTTGGCGATCTCCTCGTCGATGATCGCGTTGAACCGGAAGTCATCCGAACCGCCGCCGCCGAACTCTTCGGGCATGTTGAATCCGATGACGCCGTACTTGCCCGCGGCCGTGTAGGCGGAGCGGTCGACGATGCGCTCGGTCTCCCACTTCTCGCTGTTGGGGACCAGCTCACGCTCGATGTATTCCTTGACGGTCTCGCGGAACGCTTCGTGCTCCGGGGTGTAGATCTGTCGCTTCATGACTTACTTTGCCTTCCAAACAGGTTGGCGCTTCTGCGCGAAAGCCAGCGGGCCTTCTTTGGCGTCCTCGGTCTGCAGCAGCGTGCTGAATTCGCGGTTGGTGCGCTTCCAACCGTCCTTGTCGCCGGTGATGACGCCGTCGTCGACGCCATAGGACACCCGCTTGCTGGCCTGCACGGCCAGCGGCGCGTTGCCGGTGATCCGTTCGGCCAGTTTGAGTGCGGCGTCCACCACGGTGCCGTCGGGCACCACCTGGTTGATCAGGCCCCACCGCAGCGCGTCGGCCGAGGACATCGGCTCACCGGTGAACAGCAGCTCGTTGGCCACCTTGCGCGGCAACTGCTCGGCGATGCGGAACACGCCACCCGCGCCCGCGATGAGGCCCCGCTTCACTTCGGGCAGACCGAATTTCGCACTTTCCTCGGCAACGATGAGGTCGCTGGCCAGGGCCAGTTCGGTGCCGCCGCCCAGGGCGGTGCCGTTGACCGCGGCGATGGTCGGCTTGTCGATGAAATGGCTGACGTATCCGGCGAATCCGTATTCGGGATGGTCGGGATGGAAGAGGTTCTCTCCGCGGGAGATCGCCTTCAGGTCAGCGCCGGCACAGAACGACTTGTCGCCCGATCCGGTGATCACCACAGCACGGATCTCAGGGTCGTTCTGGGCCTGCTCCAACGCGTCGCCGACGGCGATGCTCACCGAGGAGTTGACCGCGTTGCGCGCCTCCGGGCGGTTGATCGTGATGAGTAGGACGTTGCCGCGCTTTTCAACGAGCGCGCCGGGCTGATCGTCACTCACAGCAGCTCCAAGATGGTCGCGTTGGCCTGGCCGCCACCTTCGCACATGGTCTGCAGGCCGTACTGAATGTTGTTGTCCCGCATGTGGTGCACGAGCGTGGTGAGGATGCGGGCGCCGGAGCCGCCGAGCGGGTGGCCCAGTGCGATGGCCCCGCCGTTGGGGTTCAGGCGGTTCTCGTCGGCGCCGATGTCCTTGAGCCAGGCCAGCGGCACCGGGGCGAAGGCCTCGTTGACCTCGAAGGCGCCGATCTGATCGACACTCAGGCCGGATTTCTTCAACGCCTTCTCGGTGGCCGGGATGGGCGCGGTCAACATGATGACCGGGTCGGCACCGGCGAGCACCGCGGTGTGCACCTTGACAATCGGCTTGAGCCCCAGTTCTTTTGCCTTCTCGGCCGACATGACGAGCAACGCGGCCGATCCGTCGGAGATCTGGCTGGAGTTGCCCGCGTGGATCACGCCGCCCTCCTTGAAGGCGGGCTTGATGGCGGCCATGGACTCGACCGTGCCGCCGCGGCGGATGCCGCCGTCCTCGAGAACCACATTCTTGTTGCCGTCGCCGTCCGTTGCATCGATCGCCACGATCTGGTCTTTGAACGCACCGGAATCCTGCGCCGCGGCGGCCTTTTCGTGCGATCGCAGCGAGAACTCGTCGAGCTGGGTACGCGACAGGCCCCACTGCTCGGCGATCATCTCGGCACCGATGCCCTGGTTGGGCGTCTTGTGGTCGTAGCGGGCCTGGAAGGCCTCAGGATAGGGGTGTCCGCCGTTGGCCAGCGAGGAACCCATCGGGGTGCGCGACATCGACTCGACGCCACCGGCGACGACGACGTCGTAGTGTCCGGCGATCACGCCGGCGACCGCGAAGTGCAGCGACTGCTGGCTGGAACCGCACTGGCGATCCACGGTGACGCCGGGGACCGTCTCGGGCCAACCGGCCGTCAGCACCGCGGTACGCGCGATGTCGAGCGCCTGCTCACCGGCCTGCATGACACAGCCCCAGATGACGTCATCGACAAGGGCGGGGTCGACGCCGGCACGCTCCACCAGCGCGTTGAGCACCTGAGCGGAGAGCTCCGCGGGGTGCACGCCCGACAGCGCGCCGTTGCGCTTGCCGACCGGGGAGCGCACCGCCTCCACGATGACAGCTTCAGCCATGGACTTCTCCTTCGAAGATGGGTTGGCGTTGACGAAGACTCTGTATTACAAGTGAACGTAGAACAGAAGGTTTACTAGGTCAACCTACTAGTTGGTAGACCGCCATAGCCTGCGGTTTCAGGTACGGTGATTGCTCTGTTTGCCGCGGCTACCGTCCTCCACATGGTTTACTGAGTTGTACACCTAGCCGCAGCGGCCGGGTCGTTCAGTGTTACCGGGAGAGTTAGCAGGAGACCGTTGTGGCTGGAAGTACACCGCTGGCGCCGATGATCGGGCCGGACTCGATCACGCCCCACACCCCGGTCCGCTCCCCGAAGACCGCCGAGCTCGTGGCCGGAACCCTGCGCCGCATGGTCGTCGACGGCCAGCTCAAGGAAGGTGACTTCCTACCCAACGAAGCCGAGCTCATGGAGCACTTCGGGGTCAGCAGGCCGACATTGCGCGAGGCGGTGCGCGTGCTGGAATCCGAACGACTGGTCGAGGTGCGGCGCGGCTCCCGTACCGGTGCCCGGGTGCGGGTGCCCGGCCCCGAGATCGTCGCGCGCCCGGCCGGTCTACTGCTCGAGCTCTCCGGCGCCGACATCGCCGATCTGCTGGTGGGTCGTGGGGGGGGGGGGGGGGGGGGGGGGGGGGGGGGGGGGGGGGCGGGGGGCGGGGGGGCGGGCGGCGCCGCCGGTCGCGGGCGCCCGCGGGGGCGCCGCACCGCG
>NZ_LZTB01000038.1 GCF_001665685.1 Mycobacterium sp. 852013-50091_SCH5140682 | reverse complement strand
GAGTTCCTGGAGCTCGCGGCCATCCGGACGAAGGCGGTCCGGCAGGGCGATCCGCTGGACACCGAGACCATGATCGGGTCGCAGGCCTCCAACGACCAGTTCGAGAAGATCCTGTCCTACATCGAAATCGGCAAGTCTGAGGGAGCGCGGGTGGTCACCGGCGGTGAACGCGCCGACCTCGGTGGTGACCTGGCCGGCGGGTTCTACATCCAGCCGACGGTGTTCGAGGGCAACAACAACATGCGGATCTTCCAAGAGGAGATCTTCGGACCCGTCGTCGCGGTGACGTCGTTCAAGGACTACGACGACGCCATCTCGATCGCCAACAACACCCTCTACGGCCTGGGTGCCGGCGTGTGGTCGCGGGACGGCAACACCGCCTACCGGGCCGGCCGCGACATCAAGGCCGGCCGGGTGTGGACCAACTGCTATCACGCCTATCCCGCGCATGCGGCGTTCGGCGGCTACAAGCAGTCCGGCATCGGCCGCGAAAACCACAAGATGATGCTGGACCACTACCAGCAGACCAAGAACCTGCTGGTGTCCTACAGCAACAAGGCTCAGGGATTCTTCTAGACATGACGAGTAGAGCCCTCATCACCCAAGCCGCCGCCGATCTGCTGGCAACACTGCAGGAGCGGCACGGGGCGTTGATGTTTCACCAGTCCGGCGGATGCTGCGACGGGTCGTCGCCGATGTGTTACCCCGACGGTGACTTCATCGTCGGAGACCGCGACATCCTGCTGGGCATCCTCGACGTCGGCCCTACCGGCGTGCCGGTGTGGATCTCCGGACCGCAGTTCGACGCGTGGAAACACACCCAACTGGTGATCGATGTGGTGCCCGGCCGTGGCGGCGGGTTCAGCTTGGAGGCGCCCGAAGGTAAGCGTTTCCTGTCGCGCGGACGGGCGTTCACCGACGCCGAGGTCGACGAACTCGCTGCGTGCCCGCCCCTGACCGGGGCCGAGTACGCGGCGGGGAAGCGTCCGACGGACACGGGAAGCCACATCGTCGCCGAGGCGTCAGACGCCTGCCCGGTGCCTCAGAGGTAGAAATCACCCGGATCGCCCAGTGCGGCTATTGCCCCGCCCACTAGGGTGAGGGCGTGACCCACTTTGACGTCGTCGTTCTCGGAGCTGGCCCCGGCGGATACGTCGCGGCTATTCGTGCCGCTCAACTGGGGCTGAACACCGCCATCATCGAACCCAAGTATTGGGGTGGGGTGTGCCTCAACGTTGGGTGTATCCCGTCCAAGGCATTGCTGCGCAACGCCGAGCTGGCCCATATCTTCAACAAGGAAGCCAAGACCTTCGGTATCAGCGGTGAGGCCAGCTTCGACTACGGTGCGGCATTCGACCGCAGCCGCAAGGTCGCCGACGGCCGGGTGGCCGGCGTGCACTTCCTGATGAAGAAGAACAAGATCACCGAGATTCACGGCTACGGCACCTTCACCGGGCCCAAGTCGATCTCGGTGAAACTCAACGACGGCGGCACCGAGAACGTCACCTTCGACAACGCGATCATCGCCACCGGCTCATCGACCCGCCTGGTCCCGGGCACCACGCTGTCCGACAACGTGGTCACCTACGAAACCCAGATCCTGTCCCGTGAGCTGCCCGGGTCGATCATCATCGCCGGCGCGGGCGCGATCGGCATGGAGTTCGCCTATGTGCTCAAGAACTACGGCGTCGACGTCACCATCGTCGAGTTCCTGCCGCGGGCCCTGCCCAACGAGGACGCCGAGGTCTCCAAGGAGATCGAAAAGCAGTACAAGAAGCTGGGCGTGAAGATTCTCACCGGCACCAAGGTCGAGGGGATCGCCGATGACGGGTCGGTGGTGAAGGTCACCGTCAGCAAGGACGGCAAGACCGAGGAACTCAAGGCCGACAAGGTGTTGCAGGCCATCGGGTTCGCGCCCAATGTCGACGGCTACGGTCTGGAGGCCGCCGGGGTGGCGCTGACCGACCGCAAGGCCATCGCGATCGACGAGTACATGCGCACCAACGTGCCGGGCATCTATGCGATCGGGGATGTGACGGCACTGCTGCAGCTGGCGCATGTGGCCGAGGCCCAGGGCGTGGTGGCCGCCGAGACCATCGCCGGTGCCGAGACGTTGGCGCTCGGCGATTACCGGATGATGCCGCGCGCGACGTTCTGCCAGCCGCAGGTCGCCAGCTTCGGGTTGACCGAACAGCAGGCCAAGGACGAGGGCTACGACGTCGTCGTCGCGAAGTTCCCCTTCACGGCCAACGGCAAGGCCCACGGCCTGGCCGACCCGACCGGGTTCGTCAAGCTCATCGCCGACAAGAAGCATCTGGAACTGCTCGGCGGGCACCTCATCGGCCCGGATGTCTCCGAACTTCTGCCCGAGCTGACGCTGGCCCAGAAGTGGGATCTGACCGCCCACGAACTGGCGCGCAACGTGCACACCCACCCGACCCTGTCTGAAGCGCTGCAGGAATGCTTCCACGGCCTCACCGGCCACATGATCAACTTTTGAGAAACGAGATCATTGCCGGGATCGGCGGATTGGTCGTCGGCCATATCCTGTGGCTGACGGCCATTTCGTTGGCCACCGACAGCAGCTACGTCAATCAGTGGGTGTTGGTGGTCGCTGCGGTGTCGTTCCTGATCGCCGTGGCGGCCGGCCTGCTCGGGAGGCGCAAGTACCAGCAGAAGGCCTACGAATGGGCGGCGTTCCTGTGGCTGCTGCCGGTCTCACCGGTACTGTTCTCGATCGCCGTGCTCGGGGTGACGTACCTGTAGGCCCGCGCTAGTCCGGGAAGTCCAGCGGGATCCGCAGGGTCGCCATCGTGGCGGCCAGCGCATCGTATTGCCCTGCCAGCATGCAGAATTCGATGAGCTGGGTGCGGTTGAGGATCCCCGAGAGCGCGGCCCAGGTCTCCGATGACATCGAGCGGGTAACGACGAATTCGTCGGTAGCGGTGATCAGGATGCGCTGCCGGTCGGTGAGGCCTTCAGCGTCAGGACCCTCGAAGATGCGGGCCTGGGTTTCGCGGTCCACCCCGCGGCTGCGTGCCAGCCGGCGATGCTGCTGCAGTTCGTACTCGCAGTCACGCAGGTGCGCGACGCGCAGGATCACCAGTTCGGCGTCCTTGCGGGGCAGCTTGCCGAGCGGCCCGAGCAGCAGCCCCGCCGACGGCAGCCACGCCAGAAACAGCAGCTTGTGCTGCCCCAGCACATTGAAGAGGGTGAACCGCGGCGCCCGGATAGCTCGCGCTCCTGCCTTGGCGATGACCCAGTTGATCGGCCCCAGCTCCCGGAATCCTCCCGGTGCGATGCGGGCAGGCTCAAGTGTGCTCACCTAGCCGAGTCTGGCACACCGTGCGCCGAGGCTGGCACACCGCGCGACACTACGGTTTTTGGTGCGATTTCGACGATTTCGCGCCACAAACCGTCGTCTCGGCGCAGAGTCCGCGTAGTCAGGACTTCTTGTTCCGCCTCGGGTCAGCCATGCGGCGGTTATCAAAAAGTCCAGCTGCCGCCTGGCTGCAGGACGAATCCGCGGTTGCTGTCGTTGTCGATGCAGGCGACTAATTCACCTGCGTCGACGGCGCAGGTGAATTGTCCTACTGTGGGACCCCAATCTGCGACAAGCTTCTTGCCAACATCGAGAAACAGATTGCTCGGGACCGTGCTAGGCGAGCACGCTCCGCCCGAATATTCGATGGTGTAGGTATATGGTGGGTGCGTCTTCGCTTGATCTTTGGGTATCGCACTCAAGCACACCTTGTTGTTGGGTTTCTCAGGATCGGCCGGATAATTCCCGTGGCAGCCCATTCCATTCAAGTTGATGGTGCATTCCACTCCGCTTGCGGTGACGAATTGATAGGTTGGGCCGCCACGTAACGGAACGTAGTACTTTTCAGCTTCCACAGCCGTGAAATTGTCAAGGTTTGGAAACACGTGAGGTGGCGGATCAGCTATCGCTGTCCCAGTGGTTTGTCGCGTGCAGCTCACCAGGATCGCCGTCGTGGCGCACAATATCAAAGCAAGCGTCGACGCGAGACGTGACAGTCGAAGTGCGAGAATCCTACGGCTCGACGGAATTTCCGATGCAATTCTTAAAGTGGCCACGAATTCTCCAATCAGTGCTGAACAGTGATCGTCGTCGTGTACGTCTGGGGATCATATGGAGCCGCAACCGGATTCTGAGTTCCCGGGGGGTTGATGTTGACACCGTCCCATGTGCTGACGCGTAGATCGATGGTTTCTTGTCCGGTAACGGGGTCGTATGTCGTATCGATGACGGTTGGGCCGTACGGTGCCGCCTTACCATGGTCACCTATTGTGGGCTCTGGTCCGAGGATAGTTGTTGGAACAGCCGCCTTGAGTCCCTCGGCGGATGACGCGACCGCCGCGCTCACTGCAGGTCTGGCATCTTTCGGATCGGCGGAGAAGTTGTCTGACCCAACGAGCGCGAATCCACCGCCTTTCAAAGCGACGAGCTGGCTTTCGCGCGCGCCTGGCATTCCCTTGATCTCGGCTGATTCCGGTGAGCCGGTTTTGTCGACGGACATGTGTACCGTTTTCATCCAGTCGGCCGGTTTTTGCCCGGGTTGGATAGGCGCGGACTCAAACATATAGCGTTTGATCTTGCCGTCCGCGTCGGTGATATTGCCGACGATCATCATTTTTCCGGTGGTCTTATCGTAGGCGCCACTCGGTTGATAAATCTTCTGCGGCTTTCCGTCGGGGCCGGGGAAAGTAAGCGGGCCAAGAGGTTTCGGGTTGTTGGGGTCGCTGAAATCCCATGTCTCTGCTGGCGCGGCATAGGGATTCTTGCCTGCCTCCACGTGACCGTCCGGATAGCTGAAGAACGCGAGCCGCTCCCCGTTGGGGCCGATGGCCGTTCCGGTGGGAATGGGTCGCGTGCCGTCATCTGGTACGTGCTTTGCCTTTTCGCTGTCGGGGTCGCGATCGACCTTGTTGTCCACCGGTGACCAATCGGCCTTGTGGGTCTGGGGATCCCCGCCGAAAGTCGGCCCCTTTCCGTCAGGGAACGCCACTTGCAGGTCGTACTTGTCCTGCTCGTACTTGAGCGGTCCGGCGGGTCCGGTGATCGTCGGTTCTCCTGGAGTACCGGGATGTTCCGGAGTGGGACCGGTGTGGCTGAACTCGAAGTCGCGCATTGCGGTGCCGATCTCTTTGAGTGCGGTACCCACCGCCTCGTCGACCGCTGCCAGATTCATGGCCTGTGCACGGATGTCAGCTTCCAGCGCGCGGGCAAGGTTCTCTCGTAACCAGCTGAACGGATTGGGGAAGTGGGGCAGTCGGTCTCGGAGTGAAAGGTCGTCGTTGACGCTGAACATCCGGTTCTCCGCGTTGGTGATCGCATCGAGCGCTGACTGCCGGGCGTCGGCAATGCGGTTCGCGCCGTCGGTTGCCGTCTTCGCGGCTTGACGCAGCAGATCCTCGACCCGCTTCATTTCGGTGACGTCCGCGGAGAACCGGTCTCGGGCCCGGTCGGCGCTCGCGCCCACCCACGGAGCGCCGTCCAGTGCAGTGCGGGCATTGTCGTAGCTCTGCTGGATTTGATCAGCACGCGCAGACCAGGCCTTGGCAGCCTGTTCCAGATGACTCGTACTCCAGGATTGGATCTGCGACCGCGTCGGCGTCTGCACCATCTGTTCGACGCCTATCCACCCGGCTTCATGGTGGCGGCCAGCTTTCCGGCCATCGCCGTATCGGTAGCGTCATACGCCGCCGCTGCGCGATTCAGGTTGATGCCGTACCCGTTCAGCCGGAAACCGGCCACCCTCGTCACATGATTGGCGCTCACGGCTGTCTCGGTCACCGCGGCGGAACTCGGCTGAAACTCGGGTCCGGGTTCCATCGGGGACACCGCGGCCTGCAGTTCACCGCCCAGGGCGGTGAACTTGTTGCCGACCACCTTCAACTGGGCGGTGTCGACTTCGAGCCGCGGCGCCATGGCAAAAGTCTATGGCCGGGTGGCAATCCCGAGGAGCGGCAAAATTCAGGACTTCTTGACCAGATACGGCGACACCGTGGATCGGTGTTCGTCGATATCGAGGGCCCGGCCGAGCGCGGGAAATGCGCGCTGTGGACAGTTGTCGCGTTCGCACACCCGGCACCCGGACCCGATGGGTGTGCTGACGTCGCCGGATACGTCCAGGCCGTCGGAGTAGACCAGCCGGCCTGCGTGACGCAACTCGCAGCCAAGGCCGATCGCGAAAGTCTTGCCGGGCTGGCCATATCGCGACGCGCGACGCTCGACGGTCCGGGCGACCCACATGTAGTTGCGTCCGTCGGGCATCTGAGCGACCTGCACCAGGATCTTGCCGGGATTGCCGAAGGTCTCGTAGACATTCCACAGCGGGCAGGTGCCGCCCGACGAAGAGAAGTGAAAACCGGTGGCGGACTGGCGTTTCGACATGTTGCCGGCACGGTCGACCCGGACAAATGACAGCGGCACACCCCGCATCGACGGTCGTTGCAATGTCGAAAGGCGGTGGGCCACCGTCTCGTAGCTCACCGAATAGAACGCCGACAGCCGCTCGACGTCGTAGCGGAAGTTCTCGGCGACATCGTGGAACTGCCGGTAGGGCAGCACGGTGGCGGCCGCGAAGTAGTTGGCCAGCCCCAGCCGGGCGAGCTTGCGGGACTCGTCGCTGGTGAACATGCCTTCGGTGACCTGCGCGTCGATCAGGTCGCCGAACTCCAGATAGGCCAGTTCGGCGGCGAGCTTGAACACGTACTGTCCCGACGAGAGATGCCCGCCGATCTCGAGGGTCTTGGTCTGCGGATCGTAGCGGTGCATCACGTTGTCGCCGAGGTCGATCCGCCTGACGATGCGCACGCCGTGCACCATGGTGAGCCGTTCGGAGAGCTCGCGCGACAGCTCGGCCCGGTGCATCCGCATCCGAATGGTGAAATCCTCTGCGGCGGTATCGAGTTCGTGGAGATAGTTCTGCCGCTGATAGAAGAAGTCACGAACTTCCTCGTGGGGCATGGTGATCGAGCCACTGCCGCTGCTGTCGGAGTACCGGCCCTCGGTGACCGCGGCCAGTTGCGTTGTGGTGAGCCGATACCGCTGGTGCAGGTTGACCATCGCCCGCGCCAGCGTGGGGTGGGTGTTGACGATGTCGGCGACTTCGGCGACGTCCACATCGATGCCGAGGTCGCGGTCCATCGTCACCTCGCGCAGTTCGGCGACCAGGCGCGTGTCGTCGTGCGATGCGAAGAACGTGGCATCGACACCGAACACCTCGGTGATGCGCAGCAACACCGCCACCGTCAGCGGCCGCACGTCATGCTCGATCTGGTTCAGGTAGCTGGGGGAGATGTCGAGCATCTGCGCCAGTGCGGCCTGGCTGAAACCGCGTTCGCTGCGCAGTTGCCGTACCCGCGAGCCGACGAAGGTTTTTGCCACGTCAAACAGCGTAACAACGCTGTGAAGCCCGTCTTCGCATTCTTGGCAGAACGGTCGTTGGGACTGCCCCGGGGTGCCTGGCATGATCGGTCTGGACGAGCGATTGGGGAGATCGAGATGACGGGTTCCGCAGACAAGCCGACGGCCGGACTGGGCAAAGTCATGATGCCGGTACCGGATCCGCATCCCGACGTCTTCGACCGGGAGTGGCCACTGCGGGTCGGCGACATCGACCGGGTGGGCCGGCTCCGGTTCGACGCCGCGTGCCGCCACATCCAGGACGTCGGATCCGATCAGCTGCGGGAGATGGGCTTCGAGGAGACCCACCCGCTGTGGATCGTCCGGCGGACCATGATCGACCTCATCCGTCCTGTCGAGTTCCAGGACATGCTGCGGATGCGGCGTTGGTGTTCGGGGACCTCGAACCGGTGGTGTGAGATGCGGGTGCGCATCGACGGCCGCAAAGGCGGCCTCATGGAATCCGAGGCGTTCTGGATCAACATCAACCGCGAGACCCAGGGGCCCGCCCGCATCTCCGACGACTTCCTCGAAGGTCTGCGCCGGACCACGGACGAATCCCGGCTGCGGTGGAAGCCCTACTTGAAGCCGGGCAGCCGCGAGGACGCGGTCGAGATCAAGGAGTATCCGGTCCGCGTGTCGGACATCGACCTCTTCGACCACATGAACAACTCGGTCTACTGGACCGTCATCGAGGACTACCTGTACTCCCACCCGGAGCTGCTCGCCGGACCGCTGCGGGTGGCCATCGAGCACGATGCGACGGTGGCTCTCGGCGAGAAGCTGGAGATCCTCTCGCACGTGTACCCGGCGGGGGCGACGGACAAGTTCGGTCCGGAGCTGTCCGATCGGACTGTTATAACGCTCACATATGTGGTCGGCGACGAGGCCAAAGCCATCGCCGCACTGTTCTCCCTCTGATCACCCCAGGTTTAACAGTACGGGCGTACTGACCTGCGCAAATCGGTTACTGCTGGGTAGCTTCTGAACCGGTACAGCCATCATATTTCTTCGCAAACTTCGCAAGTTAACGCTGCCATTTGGCGAAAATTGGCAATTGAAACAGGTGGACCTGCGGATATGGGCTGTGTCATCGTCGGATTAGCACATCAGTGAAGCTGCTGCGACGTTAACAAGATCGAAGGCGGTCGCAGCGTCTTAAAACCGAAGGAGCAGTCCTATGTCGACCGTGGGCACCCCCAAGTCACCGGAACAGATCCAGCACGACTGGGATCACAACCCCCGCTGGAAGGGCATCACCCGCACCTACACCCCGGAAGACGTCGTCGCGCTGCAGGGTCACGTCGTCGAGGAGGCCACCCTGGCCCGCCGTGGCGCCGAGGTGCTCTGGGACCAGCTCCACAACATGGACTTCGTCAACGCGCTCGGCGCGCTGACCGGCAACATGGCCGTCCAGCAGGTCCGCGCGGGCCTCAAGGCCATCTACCTGTCGGGTTGGCAGGTCGCCGGTGACGCCAACCTCTCCGGCCACACCTACCCTGACCAGAGCCTGTACCCGGCCAACTCGGTGCCGCAGGTCGTCCGCCGCATCAACAACGCGCTGCTGCGCGCCGACGAGATCGCCAAGGTCGAGGGCGACACCTCCGTCGAGAACTGGCTCGCCCCGATCGTCGCCGACGGTGAGGCAGGCTTCGGTGGTGCGCTCAACGTCTACGAGCTGCAGAAGGCCATGATCGCCGCCGGTGTCGCCGGTTCGCACTGGGAAGACCAGCTGGCCTCGGAGAAGAAGTGCGGCCACCTCGGTGGCAAGGTGCTCATCCCCACCCAGCAGCACATCCGCACCCTGACCTCGGCTCGCCTGGCCGCCGACGTCGCCGACGTGCCGACCGTCGTCATCGCCCGCACCGACGCCGAGGCCGCCACCCTGATCACCAGCGATGTCGACGAGCGCGACCGCCCCTTCATCACCGGCGAGCGCACCGCCGAGGGCTTCTACCGGGTCAAGAACGGCCTGGAGCCCTGCATCGCCCGCGCCAAGGCCTACGCGCCGTACTCCGACCTGATCTGGATGGAGACAGGCACCCCGGACCTGGAGCTGGCCAAGAAGTTCGCCGAGGGCGTCAAGAGCGAATTCCCCGACCAGATGCTGGCCTACAACTGCTCGCCGTCGTTCAACTGGCGCAAGCACCTGGACGACGCGACCATCGCGAAGTTCCAGAAGGAGCTC
This sequence comes from Mycobacterium sp. 852013-50091_SCH5140682, assembly GCF_001665685.1. GTDB lineage: Bacteria > Actinomycetota > Actinomycetes > Mycobacteriales > Mycobacteriaceae > Mycobacterium. The sequence continues at coordinate 123,609 of NZ_LZTB01000038.1, read as the reverse complement.
GGCGCGATGGGCTTCAAGTTCCAGTTCATCACGCTGGCCGGCTTCCACGCCCTGAACTACTCGATGTTCGATCTGGCCCACGGCTACGCCCGCAACCAGATGACCGCCTACGTCGAGCTGCAGGAGCGCGAGTTCGCCGCCGAGGAGCGTGGCTACACCGCCACCAAACACCAGCGCGAGGTCGGCGCCGGCTACTTCGACCGGATCGCCACCACCGTTGACCCGACCAGCTCGACCACCGCGCTGGCCGGTTCCACCGAAGAGGGTCAGTTCCACTGAGCCACTGATCTTCGGTCGCTAGAAGTTGACAGCGCAGGCCCCGCTCAGAATTCTTGGGCGGGGCCTGTCGCATGTCCGGATACTGAGACGAAAGTGAAGTCGTGAGCAATCAAATAGAGCGAGTGGGTGTTATCGGCGCCGGCCAGATGGGCGCGGGCATCGCCGAGGTATCGGCCCGGGCCGGCGTCGACGTCCTGGTTTTCGAGACCAATGACGACCTGGTCACCGCCGGACGCAACCGCATCACCAAGTCGTTGGAGCGCGCCGCCAGCTCGGGCAAGGTGACCGAGCAGGAGAAAGACAACGCTCTGGCAAACCTCAAATTCACCACCAGCATGGCCGATCTCGCCGACCGGCAACTCGTCGTCGAAGCGGTGATCGAAGACGAGAACGTCAAGGCAAAGATCTTCGCCGAGCTCGACCGGGTGATCAGCGACCCCGACGCCGTGCTGGCGTCCAACACCTCCAGCATCCCGATCATGAAACTCGCAGCGGTTACCCAGAATCCCGCAAGGGTGCTGGGCCTGCACTTTTTCAACCCGGTGCCGGTGCTGCCCCTGGTCGAACTCGTTCCCACGCTCGTCACCAGCGACGATGCCGCTTCGCGAGCCGAGGAATTCGCCAGTTCGGTGCTGGGGAAGCAGGTCGTGCGGTGCGCCGATCGGTCCGGTTTCGTGGTCAACGCGTTGCTGGTTCCGTACCTGCTGGCGGCGGTCCGGATGGTCGAGGGCGGGTTCGCCACGATCGAGGACGTCGACAAGGCCGTGGTTGCCGGGCTGTCGCATCCGATGGGTCCGCTGCGGCTGTCTGACCTGGTCGGCCTCGACACGTTAAAGCTGATCGCAGACAAGATGTTTGATGAGTTCAAAGAGCCGCTCTACGCCGCTCCGCCGCTGTTGCTGCGTATGGTCGAGGCGGGGCAACTCGGCAAGAAGTCCGGCAAAGGTTTCTATACCTACTGAACAGACCCGCGCTGGCACTCAAGGCCGCGCTTAGCTACCCTACCTTCAGTAGGGCCTGCTGGCTCGGTTTTGAGTCCGCGCGGCGCCACGCGCCGGCTGGGCCGGTTACTTGTCAGCAGAGAAACGTAAAGGGTTACCGTCGCATGTCACAAGCCGATTCCGATCTTGCTCCGTACTACGAGGAGTCGCAGTCGATCTACGACATCTCCAACGAGTTCTTCGCCCTGTGGCTCGGGCCGACCATGGGCTACACCTGCGGTTATTACGAGCGCGAGGACATGACGCTCGATGAGTCGCAGAACGCCAAGTTCGACCTCGCGCTGGGCAAGCTCGATCTGAAGCCGGGCATGACCCTCCTCGATATCGGCTGCGGCTGGGGCGGTGCGCTGGAGCGTGCCATCACCAAATTTGACGTCAACGTCATTGGTATCACGCTGAGCAAGGCGCAGTCGGAGTGGGCCCGCGAGCGGCTGGCCAAGATCGAGACCAACCGCACCGTCGACATCCGGCTTCAGGGCTGGGAAGAGTTCGACGAGCCCGTCGACCGGATCGTCTCGATCGGCGCGTTCGAGGCCTTCAAGGCGGAGCGGTACCCGATCTTCTTCGAGCGCGCCTACAGCATCCTGCCGGAGAACGGCGGCCGCATGCTGCTGCACACGATCCTGGCGCATACTCAGCAGTTCTTCCGCGAGAACGGCATCAAGCTCACGATCAGCGACCTGAAGTTCATGAAGTTCATCGGTGAGGAGATCTTCCCCGGTGGACAGCTGCCCGCGGTCGAGGACATCGAGAAGCTCGCCGACGGCTCGGGCTTCAAGCTCGAGCGCACTCACCTGCTGCGGCCGCACTACGCACGCACGCTGGATATGTGGGCGGCGAACCTGGAGGCGGCCAAGGACGAGGCCATCGCCATGCAGGGCCAGGAGGTCTACGACCGGTACATGAAGTACCTGACCGGTTGCGCCGACTTCTTCCGTCGCGGCATCACCAACATCGGGCAGTTCACGCTCGTCAAGTAAGTCACTTCTTCGCCGAGGCTACGGTTTTTGGCGCGATTTCCCGGATTTCGCGCCAAAAACCGTAGTGCCGGCGCATTTAGTGGGGGTACCCCGCTCGATACAGCGCATCCCAGGTGCGGGCGACGACTTCGGGTCCTCGGTATCGGAGTTGCCTGGCGCTCACCCGGACGATCGTCCAGCGGCGGGAGGCCAGAAATTCCAACCGGACGATGTCGTTCTCATGGTCCTCGGGGTTCGTCCAGTGCTGTTCTCCGTCGTACTCGACGCCGACCTTCCACTGCGGCCAGCCCATATCGATCCGCCGGCGCACCCGTCCCCGCTCGTCTGCCACGGGGATCTGAGTGACGGGACGAGGGACTCCGCCGCGGACCAGAAGGAGACGCAGCCGGGTTTCTTGGGGGGATTCGGCGCCGGGGTCGGCAAGATCGAGTGCGCTGCGCAACCGTCGGATGCCACGGGCGCCCGGATAGCGCTTCGCGCTGTCATGGACCCGGTCCGTCCCGATGTTGGTCACGTTGAGCAGCGCATCGATCTGGATGATCGCGGTGTCGAGTGGTCGTCGTCGCCCGATGTCGTAGCAGGTGCGGGCGACGCTGGTGCAGGTCATGCCGTCGACGACGTCGACCTCGTCGTCAGCGATGGCACCGGTGTGGATCAGGATGCCCGGTGGCGACGGGTGCCGGATGCGTGCAAGCTCGGCGGGTGCGTCGTCGGGGAGCCACTTGCTGCCGAGGACTGCTGCCGCGGAATATCCGGCCAGGGTTGCGCTGCGGCCGGACCACAACCATGCGGCAACGGCCCTTGACGGCGCATCGAGCGTGAAATCCGCAGGTACATAGACGTTTTGGTGAAGCTTGCGGTACCTGGTCTGAAGCGCGTACCGGCTGACGGCCCCGACGGCGAGTGCCTCGGTCGCCATGATGATGTCCCCCACACCGATATTCGACGCAGCGGGCGCACACCCGGTTCCACTTCGGCGACACTACGGTTTTTGGCGCGATTTCTCGGATTTCGCGCCAAAAACCGTAGTCTCGGCGCATCTAGGGAATGCTCACGCCGAGGCGAGCCTGCGCTTTTCCGCTTCGACATCGAAATCGGCTGGGGGCCAGGACAAGTCGAACTCCTTGAGAGCCTCGATGAGAAGCTCGAGGATGGCCAGCCGGCTGTACCACTTACGGTTGCAGGGCACGATGTGCCACGGCGCGTAGTCGGTCGACGTCCGGTCCAGCATCGCCTGGTAGGCCTCCTGGTACTGCGGCCAGAGCATGCGTTCGTCGATATCGCCCGGGTTGTATTTCCAGAACTTGTCGGGGCGGTCCAGGCGTTCGGCCAGCCGCCGCTTCTGCTCGTCGAGGGAGACGAACATCGCGACTTTGACGATCTTGGTGCCGGAGTCGACCAGCTCTTTCTCGAACGCGTTGATCTCGTCGTAGCGGGCTTCCCAGACGTCGGGCGGTACCAGGTTGTGCACGCGGACGATCAGCACGTCCTCGTAGTGCGACCGGTCGAACACGCCGATGTGCCCGGCGGGCGGCAGGGCCTTGCGGATCCGCCACAGGTAGTGGTGCGCCAGCTCCTCCTCGGTCGGCTTTCCGAAGCTGGCATACCTGATGCCCTGCGGATTGCCTGCTCCCACAACGTGTTTGACGATTCCGCCCTTGCCTGCGGTGTCCATGCCCTGTAACACCAGCAGCAGTGAGCGGGTGTCGCCGGCGCGGCTGCCCGCGTACAGCATCTCCTGCAGACCCGCGAACCGGGTGTTGCGCTCGGCCTGAAGTTCGGGGGCGTCGCTCTTGGAGCCGGTGAATCCCGGTGTGGCGTCGGGATCGATGTCGACGACCTTCTCGCCGGGCCGGAACTCCAGATGGTGGTGTGGCTCGTGGCTCCACTGCGCCGGCAGATCGTCATCGGACTTGTCGCTGCTGCTCACGCGGCCTAGTCAAGCAGCTACGGCGGCAATACCGGGGAAGGATGCGGCTGCGAGTTGAATTTCTCCAGCGAACCGCCGACCTCGACGATGCCGCACAGCGCGTTCCACGAGAGCATCGTCAGGTAGTCGATGAGCTCATCGGAGGTCATTCGGGGGTTCGACATCCAGGAGTGGGTGGCCAGCTGCACGCCGCCGACGGTGTGGAACGCCCACGCCTCGGCGCCGCCGGTGTCCATTCCCACGTCGGCCATGCGGCGGCGCAGCATCACCGCGAGCATGCGCGCGATGATCTGCTCGGAATCGGCGACCGCTTTGCTCTTGCTCGCCGAGTTGCTGGTCATGACGAATTGGTAGGGCTCGGGTTCGGCGGCCACCGTCTCGACGTAGACCTTGATGATCTCGCGGGTGAGGTCGAAACCGTCGAGGTTCGATGTCAGCGCCGCGGCCATGTTGGGGATCAGCGTGGTCTGCGCGAACCGCATCATCACGGCGGTGGTGAGGTCGTTCTTGTCGACGAAATACCGGTAGAGCACTGTCTTCGAGACGCCGATTTCGGCCGCGATCTCGTCCATGCTGACGTTGCTGCCGAGCCGGCGGATGGCCTCGAGGGTGCCGTCTACCAGCTCATTGCGTCGCTCCACCTTGTGTTGGTGCCAGCGCCGCTTTCGCCCATCGGTCTTCACCGTCGCCGGCGGAGTCTGCTGTGCCACTGTCGCGGTAGTCCCATTCCCTAGTTCCACTTGATAGTACGGCGAAACAACCCCCTCCGGCCCCTGGGACCGAGCCCTCGGGCATGCCTTTGTGGATGATGGAGGCGTGGCACATAGATCCGAAGCAGGTTTGCGTGCGCTTCCTGCTCCGCGAGCGAGTTTCGCCGAGACCCTGGCCGGGGCCGATCCGACGGCCGATGCCGAGCGGCGGCGCGGTTTGCGGCGGATGAAGGCTGTCGCGCTCGGCTTTCTGCTGGGCGCCACTGTGGTCTATCTGGTGTGCACCTGGGCAGAGTCCCGCGGCGCCGCGGCGCCGCCCTGGGTCGGATATGTGCGCGCGGCCGCCGAGGCGGGCATGGTGGGCGCGCTGGCCGACTGGTTTGCCGTCACGGCACTGTTCCGGCATCCGCTGGGCATCCCGATCCCGCACACCGCGATCATCAAGCGCAAGAAAGATCAGCTCGGCGAAGGGCTCGGCACGTTCGTGCGGGAGAACTTCATGTCACCGCAGGTCATCGAGACCAAAGTGCGCGACGCCGAGATCGCGGGCCGGCTCGGCAAATGGCTCAGTGATCGTTCCCATGCCGAGCGCGTGGCCTCGGAGAGTGCGACCGTGCTGCGGGTCGGGGTGGAGTTGTTGCGCGACGAAGACGTGCAGCACGTGCTGGACCGGATGATCGTCAAGCGCATCGCCGAGCCCAAGTGGGGCCCGCCGATCGGTCGCGTGCTGGCCACGCTGCTGGCCGAGGGTCGACAGGAGGCGCTGATCCAGCTGTTGTGCGACCGTGCGTTCCAGTGGTCGCTCAACGCCGGTGAGGTCATCGAGCGGGTGATCGAACGCGACTCTCCGACCTGGTCGCCGCGGTGGGTCGACCATCTGGTCGGCGACCGGATCCATCGAGAGCTGATGGATTTCACCGACAAGGTGCGGCGTAATCCCGACCACGAACTGCGCCGGTCGGCCACGCGCTTCATGTTCGAGTTCGCCGACGACCTGCAGAACGACGACGCCACGATCCAGCGTGCCGAGAACGTCAAAGAGCAGATCATGGCCCGCGACGAGGTGGCCCGCGCCGCCGAGACCGCGTGGAGCGCGGCCAAACGCATCATCGGGGAGTCGGTCGACGATCCGTCGTCGGCGCTGCGGACCCGGATCGCGGACTCGATCATGCGCATCGGGGAGTCGCTGCGCGACGACGCAGACCTGCGCGACAAGGTGGACAACTGGATCGTGCGGGCCGCAAAACACCTGGTCGGCGAGTATGGGACGGAGATCACAGCGATCATCACGGAGACCATCGAGCGCTGGGACGCCGACGAGGCGAGCCGCCGCATCGAACTCCATGTGGGTCGTGACCTGCAATTCATCCGGATCAATGGCACCGTGGTAGGTGCGCTGGCGGGACTGATCATCTACACGATCGGCCAACTACTGTTCTGACCTGCGCTAGCAGGTGCTTGCAATTGTTAGCACTAGGTCGTACCGTGGGTTTTGTCAGCGCAAGCCCAAACGGAACGAGGCTCAACATGTCGCAGGACGAGAATCTTGCAGCCGTGGTGAGCAATGCGGCTTCGGACATCGGAAGCTTCATTCGCAGCCAGCGTGAGGCCGCTCAGGTGTCCGTGCGCCAACTCGCCGAGAAGGCCGGCGTGAGCAATCCCTACCTCAGCCAGATCGAGCGGGGACTGCGCAAACCTTCAGCGGATGTGCTCAAGGAGATCGCCAAGGCATTGCGGGTTTCTGCCGAGGTGCTCTACCTGCGGGCCGGGATCCTCGAACCCACCGAGGGCAACCGGGTCCGCGACGCAATAGTCGGCGACACCGCGATCACCGAGCGGCAGAAGCAGGTGCTGCTCGACATATACACGTCTTTCTGTCAGCAGAACGAGGGCAGCGAAGACACAGCAGAGGCGGTGCCGGCATCGCAGGACTCAGTGCCGGAAACGCCTTCAGAAACACCGCACACACCCCCGTCATCAACTGCAAGCATCTGAAAGGAAATTCGACATGACCGAGAAGAACCAGCCCAACGTCGAGGATCTCAAGGCCCCCCTGTTCGCCGCCGTCGGCGCCGCCGATCTGGCCCTGGCCACCGTGAACGAGATCATCGCGAGCCTGCGTGAGCGCGCCGAAGAGGCCCGCACCGACGCCAACACCCGCGTCGAGGAGAGCCGTGCCCGCCTGAACAAGCTGCAGGAAGACCTGCCGGGCCAGTTCGGCGAGCTGCGCGAGAAGTTCACCTCCGAGGAACTGCGCAAGGCTGCCGAAGGCTACGCCGACCAGGCCACCGCGACCTACAACAAGCTCGTCGAGCGTGGCGAGGCCGCCCTCGAGCGCCTGCGCAACCAGCCGGCGATCGAAGAGGCCGCCAGCCGTGTCGAGGGATACACCGACCAGGTCACCGAGCTGACCCAGGAAGCGCTGGGCACCGTGGCGTCGCAGACCCGCGCCGTCGGTGAGCGTGCCGCCAAGCTCGTCGGCGTCGAACTGCCGAAGAAGGCCGAGAAGGCCGCCCCCGCCAAGAAGGCCGCCCCGGCCAAGAAGGCTGCCCCGGCCACCCCGGCCGCCAAGAAGGCTGCTCCGGCTCCCGCCGCCAAGAAGGCCGCCACCCCGGCCAAGAAGGTGACCCAGAAGTAATTCCGTCCGACCGGCTGCCACACGATTGAGGCCCGGTCGTTCGCACAGACGATGACGCCCGCATAGGGTGGTGAGGTGATACTTGCCAACCTTGCGGGCGTCATTGTTGCTGTCATCGTCGTCGCGGTGTTCGTCGTCGGTGTCTACGCCTTCGTGAACGCGGCCATGCAGCGGCCCGACGCCTACACAGCCACGGGCAAGCTCACCAAGCCGGTGTGGCTGGCCATCCTCGGAGTAGGACTGCTCCTGGAACTGTTGATGCGCGACGCCTTCGGGGCCGCCATCTCTGCCTGCGCCACCGGTGTCTACCTGGTCGACGTGCGCCCCAAGCTGCTTGAGATCCAAGGAAAACGGTAGGTCGATGCGATCACCGAAGGCCGCACTCGGTGCGGCCTGCTTGACGTTGTCCGCGCTGCTCACTCTCGCGCCGGCCGCCGTCGCCGAACCTGATCCCGGGCCCGCGCCGCCGTACGTCGACCACGTGCAGTGGGCCAAGTGGGGTGACCTGTCGAGCCTTCGGGTCTATCCCACCGCCGCCGCGCGGCAGCTGGCCGCGCAACCCGGCACCACGGCGCAGGCCGACGAGGCCTGGGGCGAGGTATTGACCCTGTCGCCGGACGCCGACCTGCCCGGTATGCGCGAACAGTTCCTGTGCCACTGGACGTTCGCCGAGCTCGTCGAGCCGGGCAAGACCAGCTGGAACTTGGAGCCGTGGCGCCCGCAGGTGCCACCCGAACAGATGGTGGCGACCCGGTGCAATCCCGGCGGTACGGAGGAACCGTTCTGATGACTGGCTACACCCGCGCCCAGGTGGCCGCGCTTGTCGACCACACCCTGCTCAAACCCGAGGCCACCGCTGCCGATGTGGCGGCGCTGGTGGCCGACGCGGCTGCGCTGGGTGTTTTCGCGGTTTGCGTGTCGCCGTCGTTCGTCCCGGTCGCCCGGGCCGCCTGCGTCGACGGCCTGACCGTCGCCACAGTGGCCGGGTTCCCGTCGGGCAAGCACCTGTCGGTGGTCAAGGCCAACGAGGCGGCGCTGGCCGCCGAGGCGGGTGCCGCCGAGGTCGACATGGTCATCGACGTCGGGGCGGCCCTGGCGGGCGACCTCGACGCAGTCGCCGCCGACGTGGCCGCGGTCCGCTCCGCGCTGCCCGCGGCGACGCTGAAGGTGATCGTCGAATCCGCGGCGCTGCTGGAGTTCTCCGGCGAGCGGCTGCTGCTCGACGTGTGTCGTGTCAGCGAGGACGCCGGAGCCGATTTCGTCAAGACCTCCACCGGGTTTCACCCCAGCGGCGGCGCTTCGGTGCGGGCGGTCGAGCTGATGGCAGGCGCGGTCGGCGGGCGGCTCGGGGTCAAGGCCAGCGGCGGCATCCGCACCGCGCAGCAGGCCGTCGCGATGCTGCAGGCCGGTGCCACCAGGCTGGGCCTGTCCGGGACCCGTGCGGTGCTCGAGGCCCTGGACTAGCGACTCACAGCTTCGCGAAGCAGGGGTCCTCGGACGCCTTGGGCATCGACGCGTTCTGCGTCGAATACTGCGCCTTCACGCCGTTGTCGGTGACCTGCACGCTGTCGGCGTGGATACCCATCGGGTAGTTGTCGGTCAGCTGGCTGGTGAAGCTGTCCAGGATGGGCTGGATCATTTCGCGCGGCCACGACAGCCCGATCGCGTTCAGCTCGGTGATCTGCAAGGCGATGCCCTTGTTCGCCACCACCGGCTTGGCGGTGATGGTGCCGAGCATGCTCTTGAGCTGGATGGTGCCCGCGGAGGCATTCGTCGACACATCGGTGATGGCCGAGCCGATGAACGGCAGCTGCACCATGTTGGCGGCCGTCTGCCTCAGGCCGTCGAGCGACCACGTGATGTCGGCCGTCAGCGATCCGACGGTGCCGCTGGAATCGGCGGTGTCGTGGATGCGCACGTCCTTGATGCCGAGCACCACCTTCATGCCCTTGGCCTCGCGGATCTGGTTACCGGCCGTCTCGATGTTGATGTTGGTGTAGTGCCCGGTGGCGTGCTGCCACAGGAACGGCGGCAGCGGGTCGAACGATGCCTTGGCGTCGTCCTGTACGACACAGGCGACGACACCCGCGACGATGCTGTCGGCGCGCTTGCGGGCGTACAGTTCGCCGCCCAGCAGCCCCGCGGCGACCAGGGCCAGCACGATGACCACGACCAGCACGATCGACAGCGGATCGGACAGCAGATTCTTGATCTTCGATGCCGCCGACGTGGGCGGTTTCGGCGCGTCGGGCGGCGTTGACGCCGCGGGCGGCGGGGTCGCCGGGTATCCGGGCGGCGGAGCCTGGGCAGGCTCGGGCGCGCTCTCGGACGTCACGGGAGGGGACTGGTCGGTGGGGCGAGCCCAGGGATCGGTCACCCCGCCGATTGTGCCCTACCGATCTGAGCGAGCTCTGAGCGGTTCTGCAGCACCGCGATGCTCTCGCGGGCCCGCCGGGCGGCATCGAGGTCGATGTCCGCGATCAGCAACTCCGTCTCCGTGCCCGCCGCTGCCACCACCTCACCGGTGGGGGAGGCGACGATGCTGCCGCCCGCGCCGGTCGGCCCGGCCTTGGCGAGCTCGTCACCCGGATAGGGCTGATCCACCGCCGCGACAAACCCCGTGGTGTCCAGTGCCCGCGCCCGGGCCAGCAGTGTCCACTGTTCGAGCTTGCCCGGCCCCGACGCCCAGGACGCGTGCACGGTGATCAGCTGGGTCCCGCGGCGGGCCAGCTCGACGAACAGTTCGGGGAAGCGGATGTCGTAGCACGTGGTCAGCCCGACCGTCACACCGTCGACGGTTATCGTCACCGGCTCGAAACCTGGTGCGACAGTTTTGGATTCGGCGAACCCGAAGGCATCGTAGAGATGGATCTTGTGGTAATGCGCCTCGACCGACGGCCCCGTCGCCAGCAGGGTGTTGGTCACCCGCCCCGCGTCGGCAGGCGCGAACATCCCGGCCACCACCACGACCCCGGCGGCGGCGGCGATGTCGCGCACCCCGTTGGCCCATGGGCCGTCCAGCGGTTGCGCAACCGGTGCCAACGGCACCCCGAAGCGGCACATGGTGGCCTCGGGGAAGAGCACCAGCTGAGCGCCGACGGCTGCGGCGCGGCGCGTATAGGACTCGACGAGCTCGAGATTGGCCGCCGGATCGGTGTCGGTGGTGATCTGCGCCAAGGCAACTCGCATGGCCTCAGGATAGTGGTGCGACGGTCGCCCACGGCACTGTCAGGACGCCGTCGCGCATGCGGCGCCGCGGCGGCTCGACCGGAAAGCCCCCGTAGCTCGCGTCGCGCAGCAATTCCAGCATCGCCCGCCAGCGCACCCGCGGCCCGAACACGCCGTGCCCGGCCACACTGGCCCAGGCCAGATCGGCGGCGCTGAGCAGGGCGTGGATGGGCTGGCCGGGCACGTTGTGGTGGATGAGCACCTTCGGCAGGCGTACCGCCAGATCCGACGGCCGTTCGATGCTGAACGGGTCGCACGCCAGGGTCAGGCTCACCGGTCCGGCGGCGTCGAGCAGCACCCAGCAGCTCAATCGGCCCAGCTCGTCGCACGTGCCGTCGATGATCAAGCCGCCCGGGGCCAGCCGGTGCTGCATCGTCGCCCACGCCTCGGGCACCGCCTCGGCCGGATACTGCCGCAACACGTTGAACGCGCGCACCAGCACCGGGCGCAGGCCGGCCAGTTCGAAGCCACCGAGGGCGAACTCGACGGACGGGCGAGCTGCGACCGACGGATCCGCGCCCCGCGTGCGGGCTAGAGCCCGGGCCGTCGCCACCCGCGCCGGGTGGATCTCCAGGCCGACGACGCGGGTATCGGCCCGCACGGACTGCAAGCGTGCCGCCAGCTCGAGCGTGGTGACCGGAAGTGCGCCGTAGCCCAGGTCCACCACCAGCGGGTCGGCCGCCGCACTCAGCGCGGTACGCACGCGCGCCGAATGCACCAGCCAACGATCGCTGCGGCGCAGCCGGTTGTATCCGGTGGTGCCCCGCGTGATCGCCCCGACGGGCCGACTCATGGCTTTCGACGCTACCGCCGTGCTCAGCTGTTCTCGGTGATCCACACCGTGGTGAACCGCTGTTCGGCAGTCAGCAGATCGACCAGCTGGCCGCCGATGAAGTTCTCGATCTTGCCGCCGACCAACGGCACCCTGACTTCGACGCTGAGCGTCACCGTCAGCCGGGCACCGCCACCGGCAAGCGCCAGCACCCCGCCGCCGTCCAAAGTCACCGGCGCCCCGGCGATGAAGCCGCTGACGGTCACGGCGGACCGGCCGTCACGAACCGGCTGCCAATGCTCCTCCCGGCGGATCCGTAGGTCGCCGTGGTGGAACTGCGACACCAACGCAGGCAGCCCGTCGGCGCGCAGCACGTGACTGGTGATGACGTCGACGTGCCCGTCGTCGCTGACGGTCAACTTGTCCAGCGTGGCATCGTCGGCGCCGAAATTGGCCAGCCGGGCGCGCCAGTACTGCTCGCTGCGGAAAGCCTGATGCACCCGTTCGACCGTGGCGGGATATTCGGTGGCCATGTCGAATGATCGCGGCATAGCCGGCCACGCTACCGTTACCGGCCGTGGCCACTTCGTATGTCGCCGGGGTGGCGGTTGCCGAGTCGGTTCCGCTGGCGCCGCTGACCACGCTGCGCGTCGGGCCGGTCGCGCGCCGGGTCCTGACCTGCACCAGCACCGAACAACTCGTCGGCGTGCTGCGCGCACTCGACGATCCGATCCTGGTGCTCGCCGGTGGCTCCAACGTGGTGCTCGCCGATGACCTCGCCGACACCCAACCCGAGCTCACCGTGGTGCGGGTGGCCAACACCGAGATCACCGTCGAAGGCAACATCGTGCGCGCCGAGGCAGGAGCGGTGTTCGACGACGTGGTGGTGACCGCACTGGCGCACGGATTGGGCGGGCTGGAATGCCTGTCCGGAATACCCGGCTCCGCCGGAGCGACGCCCGTGCAGAACGTCGGCGCATACGGAACCGAGGTTGCCGACACCATCCGGCGGGTCCGTCTGCTCGACCGCCGCAGCGGCGAAGACCGTTGGGCCGCACCGGAAGAACTGCGTTTCGCTTACCGGACCAGCGTGCTCAAGCACTCGGATGCCGTCATCGTGCTCGAGGTGGAATTCGAGCTCGACGCGCACGGCCGCAGCGCGCCGCTGCGCTACCGGGAACTGGCCAACGCACTCGGTGTGGAGACCGGCGAGCGGGCCGATCCGCTGCTGGTCCGGGAAACCGTGCTCAAGTTGCGGGCAGGCAAGGGCATGGTGCTCGACGCGGACGATCACGACACGTGGAGCGTCGGCTCGTTCTTCACCAACCCGGTGGTGTCGGCGGCCCAGTTCGACGCGTTGCGGAAATCGGCCGACGTGCCGCATTACCCGGCCCCCGACGGCGTGAAACTCGCGGCGGGCTGGCTCGTGGAGCATGCCGGCTTCGGCAAGGGCTTCCCCGGTGCCGACGCCCCGGCCCGGTTGTCGACCAAGCACGCCCTGGCCCTGACCAACCGTGGCGGGGCCACGAGCGCCGACGTGATTGCGCTGGCCAGACGTGTGCAGGCCGGTGTCCGCGAGGTGTTCGGGATAGATCTCACACCCGAACCAATTCTGATTGGCAGCTCGCTATCGGTACCCTAGGTCCACGTGAGCTCAGCCGGTTTTTTCCAGGTCCCGGCGCCGGTGATGAACCGGCGCCGAGCCCTGTCCACGCTTGCTGTCGGAGTCGGCGCAAGTGTGCTGGCAGCATGCTCGGGTAACTCGACGCCCAAGTCCGCCCCGGAGGCCGCCCCGGCGGCCCCGAAGGTGACCTACCAGCCCGGTGCTGACGCGTCCGATGTGATCCCGACCGCTGCCGTGGGAGTCCAGGTCGCTGACGGCTGGTTTCAGACCGTCAGCCTGACAAATCCGGACGGCAAAATCGTGGCCGGCGCGCTCAACAGCGACCGCACCGCCTACACGGTCACCGAACCACTCGGCTACGGCGTGACCTACAAGTGGTCCGGGTCAGTCGTGGGGCACGACGGCAAGGCCCAACCGCTGCAGGCCAAGTTCAAGACCATCGACCCGCAGAAGCAGGTCAACGGGCAGTTCCAGCTCGCCGACGGCCAGGTCGTCGGGGTGGCCGCGCCGATCATCCTGCAGTTCGACGCCTCCATCAGCGACGCCGACAAGGTGACCGTCGAAAAGGCGCTCAAGGTCACCACGGATCCGCCCGTGGAAGGTGCCTGGGCCTGGCTGCCCGACGAGGCTGCCGGCTCCCGGGTGCACTGGCGCACCCGCGAGTACTACCCGGCCGGAACCAAGGTCAACGTGAGCGCACCGCTCTACGGCGTGAAGTTCGGCGACGATGCCTACGGGGCCGCCGATTCCACGCTCAGCATCGAAATCGGCCGCCGCCAGGTGGTCAAGGCCGACGCGGCCAGCCACCGCATCCAGGTGATCAACGACGGCGGCGTGCTGTTCGACTTCCCGTGCAGCTACGGCGAGGCCGACCTGCCGCGCAACGTCACCCGCAGCGGCACCCACGTCGTCACCGAGAAGTACGCCGACTTCTACATGTCCAACCCGGCCGCCGGCTACAGCAACGTCCACGAGCGTTGGGCGGTGCGGATCTCCAACAACGGCGAGTTCATCCACGCCAACCCCGCCAGCTCCGGTGCCCAGGGCAACACCAACGTCACCAACGGCTGTATCAACCTGTCCACCGGTGATGCGGAGCAGTACTTCCACACCGCGATGTACGGCGACCCGGTCGAGGTCACCGGCACGTCCATCCAGCTGTCCTACGCCGACGGCGACATCTGGGACTGGGCGATCAGCTGGGACGAGTGGGTGTCCATGTCGGCCATCAACAACAAGAAGCCGCCGGAGATCCCGGTGAGCGCTCCTGCGACGCCCACCGATGCGCCGACCCTGTCGGGTACGCCGACCACCACGACGCCGCCGCCGGCCCGGGGGCCGGGCGGCTAATCCGTCCTGCGGTGGTACCGGGTGGCAGACGCCTGATCGCGCGGCCGGATCACGATCTGGTCCAGGTCGACGTGGCTGGGGCGGGTCGCGACGAAACCGATGACCTCGGCGATGTCCTCGGCCACCAGCGGGGTGAGCCCGGCGTAGACGGCGTCGGCGCGCGCCGCATCACCGTCGAAGCGCAGCAGGGAGAAGTCGGTGTGCACCGCGCCGGGGGCAATTTCGGTGAGCCGCACCGGTTTTCCCAGCAGCTCGCCGCGCAGGGTGCGGTGCAGCGCGCTCTGCGCATGCTTGGCCGATGTGTAGCCGCCGCCGTTGTCGTAGACCTCGAACGCCGCGATCGAGGTGACCGTGACGATCAGTCCGTCACCCGAGGCTTCCAGCGCGGGCAGCAACGCCTTGGTCACCCGCAGGGTGCCCAGCACGTTGGTCTCCCACATCCAGCGCCAGTGATCCAGGTCCGCCGCGGCCACCGGCTCCAAACCTCTGGCGCCGCCCGCGTTGTTCACCAACACGTCGACGCGATCCAAGCCCGCCGCCAGGGCCTCAACTGACGCATCGTCAGTGACGTCCGCCACAATCGCAGTCCCGTCGATCTCAGCGGCGACGGCCTCGATCCGGTCGGCTCGGCGGGCCACGCAGACCACGTGAAAGCCAAGGGAGGCAAGGGTTTTGGCGGTCGCTGCACCGATGCCCGCGCTGGCGCCGGTCACCACCGCCACCCGGCGGTCGTTCTGTGGTGTCGTCATCTGCCCAACTTTAATTGGCGTGCTAAGTTCGTCGTGTGTCTCGGAGTCCTCAGGCTGCCCTCGTGCGGCGTGCGTGTTGTTGTCGCGCACCCCGCCGCGCCTGATTCGTACCCGGACACCGTTTTCCTGTCCTGCTGAGTCGCCAGGTGTGGCCCCCATCCACCGGCCGACCTCCAGTAAGGACCTCTCACGTGACCACCGCTACCGCCGTCAGCACCGCCACCGCCGCCCCGCTGCGTCGTTCCACCCGCGCGGGCGCCGCGCACAACAAGCGCGTGCTCACCCCCGCGAGTGCCCGCTACCCCCAATCGCGCCTGCTGCACATCGTCGCGCCGTCGCTCAAGGTCGCCGACGCGGCCGCCGCATCGGTGTTCAGCGCTGCGCGGCTGCGCGGGCCGATCGCGCGTGACGCCATCGCCCAGCACACCCAGCTCAGCATCGCGACGGTGAACCGTCAGGTCACCGCGTTGCTGGAGGCCGGCATCCTGCGGGAACGCGCCGACCTCGCGGTGTCGGGCGCCATCGGACGCCCCCGGGTGCCCGTCGAGGTCAACCACGAGCCGTTCCTCACCCTTGGCATCCATATCGGTGCCCGCACCACCTCGATCGTGGCCGCCGACCTGTTCGGCCGCACCCTCGACGTGGTCGAGACGCCGACGCCGTCCGGCGCGCAGGCCGCGGCGCTGGCCACATTGGCCTCCAGCGCGCGGCGCTACCTCAGCCGCTGGCACCGCCGTCGCCCGCTGTGGGTCGGCGTCGCCTCCGGTGGCGTCGTCGACAGCACCACCGGCTACCTCGATCACCCCCGGCTGGGTTGGCACGACGCCCCGGTGGGGCCGGTGCTGGCCGAGGCGCTGGGCCTGCCCGTGTCGCTGGCTTCGCACGTCGACGCCATGGCGGGTGCCGAGCTGTTGCTGGCGGGCGCGCGGCGCGGACGTGAGGAGCAATTGGGCCGCGGACGCGAGGAGCAATTGGGTCGCGGACGTGAGGAGCAATTGGGCCGGGGCGCCGACGCCGGCCAGGCCAGGACCAGTCTGTACGTCTATGCCCGCGAAACCGTGGGCTACGCATTGTCCATCGACGGCCGCGTGCATTCCCCGGCCAGCGGGCCCGGCACCATCGCAGCCCTGCCCGCTCAGTCCGAATTGCTCGGTGGTACAGGGCAATTGGAGTCGACAGTGAGCGACGAGGCGGTGCTGACCGCGGCCCGTAAGCTGCGTATCGTGCCCGCCGACGGGCCTGCGTCCACCCTGCCGGCGGTGCTGCGCGCTGCGCGTGCGGGCAACACGCAGGCCGCCGAACTGCTGGCCGACCGGGCCCGCGTGCTCGGTGAGGCCGTCGCACTGCTGCGCGACATGCTCAACCCCGACGATCTGATCGTCGGCGGCCAGGCCTTCACCGAATACCCCGAGGGCATGGCCGCGGTGGAGTCGGCCTTCGCCCGGCGGTCGGTGCTCGCGGCGCGCGACATTCGCGTCACGGCATTCGGAAACCGGGTGCAGGAGGCCGGTGCGGGCATCGTCTCCCTCGGCGGGCTGTACGCCGATCCGATCGGTGCGATGCGGCGCGCTCAGACCCGCCGATCTGCCGCGGTGTAGACATGACGATGTGCGCCTAACTTCAGACGGTTCCGACGTCTCCGCGGAACGGCAGCGGCCCGACGGGCCGCGTCGCGTCGCGGTGCTGTCCGTGCACACCTCGCCATTGGCCCAGCCCGGCACCGGTGACGCCGGCGGGATGAACGTCTACGTGCTGCAGACGGCCCTGCAACTGGCCCGCCGCGGCGTCGAGGTGGAGATCTTCACCAGGGCGACGTCGTCGGCCGATGCGCCAACTGTCGCGGTGGCTCCCGGCGTGCTGGTGCGCAACGTCGTGGCAGGCCCGTTCGAGGGCCTCGACAAGTACGACCTGCCAACGCAGCTGTGCGCGTTCACCGCCGGGGTTCTGCGCGCCGAGGCCACCCACGAACCGGGCTACTACGACGTCGTGCATTCGCACTACTGGCTCTCCGGTCAGGTCGGCTGGTTGGCTAGGGACCGCTGGGCGGTGCCGCTGGTGCACACCGCGCACACCCTCGCCGCGGTCAAGAACGCCGCGCTGGCCGAGGGCGACGCTCCCGAGCCGCCGCTGCGCGCAGTCGGGGAACAGCAGGTGGTCGACGAAGCCGACCGGCTCATCGTCAACACCGAACATGAAGCGCAGCAACTTGTTTCGCTGCATCAGGCGGACCGCTCGCGGATCGACGTGGTGCATCCCGGGGTGGATCTCGAACTGTTCACCCCTGGCGATCGCCGCGAAGCCAGGGCAGCGCTGGGCCTCGCCGCCGACGAACAGGTGGTGGCCTTCGTCGGTCGGATCCAGCCGCTCAAGGCGCCCGACGTCCTGCTGCGGGCCGCCGCGAAACTTCCCGGCGTGCGGGTCCTGGTGGCCGGCGGGCCGTCCGGATCCGGTTTGGCCGAGCCGGAAACCCTGGTTCGACTCGCTGACGAACTGGGTATCACCGACCGCGTGACGTTCCTGCCGCCGCAGTCGCGAGCCGATTTGGTCAACGTGTACCGCGCCGCCGATCTTGTTGCCGTGCCGAGCTATTCGGAGTCCTTCGGGCTTGTAGCCATCGAGGCGCAGGCCTGCGGGACACCCGTGGTGGCCGCCGCCGTCGGCGGACTGCCGGTCGCCGTGCGCGACGGCGTCACCGGCGCGCTGGTCGACGGTCACGACATCGACGACTGGGCCGCGGCCATCGACGATGTGCTGCAACGCGATCCCGTCGCGCTGCGCCGCGCCGCCGTCGCCCACGCCGACGGCTTCTCCTGGGCCCACACCGTCGACGCGTTGCTGGCCAGCTACAGCCGGGCGATGAGCGACTACCGCGCCCGGCACGCCCAGCCCCCCGTACGCCGGTCCGGCCGCAGGTTCTCGATGCGTAGGGGAGTGCGGACATGACGGCGGTTCAGCAGGTCATCGAGGAAACCCTCGACGAGCACGGCCTGGAATACAGTCACCACCCGGGATCGCACGGCGGCCTGCCCGGCCTGGTGGTGGCGCTCCCCGGTGAGCGCAAGCTCAAGACCAACACCATCCTGAGCATCGGCGAGCATTCGGTGCGCGTGGAGGCCTTCGTCTGCCGTAAGCCCGACGAGAACCATGAGGGCGTCTACCGGTTCCTGCTCAAACGCAACCGCAGGCTCTACGGCGTCGCGTACACCCTCGACAACGTCGGCGATATCTATCTGGTCGGCCGGATGGCGCTCGACGCGGTCACGGCCGACGAGATCGACCGCGTGCTCGGGCAGGTGCTCGAGGCCGTCGATTCGGACTTCAACACGTTGCTGGAGCTGGGTTTTCGCAGCTCCATCCAGAAGGAATGGGCGTGGCGGGTGTCCCGCGGCGAGTCGCTGAAAAACCTCAAGGCCTTCGAGCATCTGATCGACGACGGCGACTCGTGAGAAGATCCTCTGGACCGCACGCGAGGAGGACAACCGAAACATGCCGACGCTGATCTTGCTCCGCCATGGTGAGTCCGACTGGAACCAGAAAAACCTGTTCACAGGATGGGTTGACGTCGACCTCACCGAAAAGGGCCGCGACGAAGCCGTGCGCGGTGGCGAACTGCTGGCCGAGCAGGGCGTGCTGCCCGACGTGGTCTACACGTCGCTGCTGCGTCGCGCCATCAACACCGCGAACCTCGCACTGGACAAGGCCGACCGGCACTGGATCCCGGTCCACCGGGACTGGCGGCTCAACGAGCGGCACTACGGGGCACTGCAGGGCCTCGACAAGGCCGCCACCAAGGAAAAGTACGGCGAAGAGCAGTTCATGGCGTGGCGGCGCAGCTACGACACGCCGCCGCCACCCATCGAGAAGGGCAGCGAGTTCAGCCAGGACGCCGACCCGCGCTACGCGGACATCGGCGGCGGACCGCTGACCGAATGCCTCGCCGACGTCGTGGCCCGGTTCGTGCCCTACTACGAGCAGGCCATCGTGCCGGACCTCAAGGCAGGCAAGACCGTGCTGGTCGCCGCGCACGGTAACTCGCTGCGGGCGCTGGTGAAATACCTCGACGGCATGTCCGACGACGAGGTCGTCGGACTGAACATCCCCACCGGCATACCGTTGCGCTACGACCTGGACGAGAACCTCAAGCCGCTGGTGGTGGGCGGGGAGTACCTGGACCCCGAGGCCGCGGCTGCAGGCGCGGCGGCCGTCGCGGCGCAGGGCGCCAAGAAGTAAGTCCGGACATTCGGCAAACAACCGGTGAACCCGGGTAAACGCAGACCGAACTCCTGTGTTTGCCTGTGTGACTTGTCCCAATTTGGCCGCACGCTGCTGGGATGACGTTCACCCGATGCGTACGCTTTTCGCGTGAGTGTTGTGTCGGCGCTACTGCTGACGGTGATCGTCGCAGTGCTTGCGCTGGCTCTCGGGCTGGGCATCGGTGTCGGGTTGATGCCCCGGATCAGGGCTAGGCAGGAGCGGCGGGCGGCCGACGAGGCGGGTCTGACCGTCTCGCAGATGCTGCAGCACATCGTGTCGCTCTCACCGGTGGGCATCGTGGTCGTCGACATGTTCAACGACGTGGTCTATACCAACGACCGGGCCGACGAGCTGGGCGTCGTGCGCGACCGACTGCTCGACGAACGGGCCTGGCGCGCCGCCGAGCAGGTGTTCGCGACCGGGCAGAGCATCGAGGTCGACCTGTCGCCGCTGAAGGTGGCCAACCCCGGCCGGTCGGGCATCTCGGTGCGGGGCACCGTGAAACTGCTCACCGACCACGACCGCCGCTTCGCCGTCGTCTACGCCGACGACCAGTCCGAGCACGCGAGGATGGAAGCGACCCGGCGCGATTTCGTGGCCAACGTCAGCCACGAACTGAAGACGCCGGTGGGCGCGCTTGGCGTGCTGGCCGAAGCGTTGCTGGCCTCGGCCGACGACCCCGACACCGTGCGGCACTTCGCGAACAAGATGGTCGCCGAATCGCACCGGCTGGCCGACATGGTCGGCGAGCTCATCGAGCTGTCCCGGCTGCAGGGCGGCGAACGGCTGCCCGATCTGGATGAGGTCGACGTCGACGCCGTTGTCGCCGAGGCGTTGTCCCGGCACAAGGTGGCCGCCGACAACGCCGATATCGCGATCACCACCGATGCGCCGACGGGCTACCGGGTGCTCGGCGACGAGGCGCTGCTGGTCACCGCCATCGCCAACCTGGTCTCCAATGCAATTGCCTACTCGCCCAACGGCTCTGGCGTGTCAGTCAGCCGGCGTCGGCGCGGCGGCAGCGTCGAGATCGCGGTGACCGACCGCGGTATCGGTATCGCCAAGGCCGACCAGGAGCGGGTGTTCGAACGGTTCTTCCGGGTGGACAAGGCGCGTTCGCGGGCCACCGGCGGTACCGGCCTCGGGTTGGCGATCGTCAAACACGTTGCGGCCAACCACAACGGAACCATCCGGCTGTGGAGTCAGCCGGGAACGGGGTCGACGTTCACGTTGTCGATCCCGGCCTATCCCCATCACGACCGATCAGATGATTCGTACGAACGAGAGGATTAGCGAGAACGATGACCAGCGTGTTGATCGTTGAGGACGAGGAGTCGCTGGCCGATCCACTGGCATTCCTGCTCCGCAAGGAAGGCTTCGAGGCCACCGTGGTGGCCGACGGCCCTTCAGCTCTGGCCGAATTCGAGCGCTCCGGCGCCGACATCGTGCTGCTGGACCTGATGCTGCCCGGGATGAGCGGCACCGACGTCTGTAAGCAGTTGCGGTCCCGCTCGAGCGTGCCGGTGATCATGGTGACCGCCCGCGACAGCGAGATCGACAAGGTCGTCGGGCTGGAACTGGGCGCCGACGACTATGTCACCAAACCGTATTCGGCGCGCGAGCTGATCGCCCGGATCCGGGCGGTGCTGCGCCGGGGATCCGATTCCGACGACACCGGCGCCGGTGACGGCGTGCTGGAGGCCGGCCCGGTCCGCATGGATGTCGAACGCCACGTGGTCAGCGTCAACGGGGAGCAGATCACGTTGCCGCTCAAGGAGTTCGACCTGCTCGAGTACCTGATGCGCAACAGCGGGCGGGTGCTCACCCGCGGCCAGCTCATCGACCGGGTGTGGGGCGCGGACTACGTCGGCGATACCAAAACGCTTGACGTGCATGTCAAGCGGCTGCGGTCGAAGATCGAGGCCGATCCGGCCAACCCTGTGCACCTGGTGACGGTCCGCGGGCTGGGTTACAAGCTGGAGGGCTAGCTAGCCCTCACCGCCGGTCGCGGCGGCGCGGGTCGCCGGGTGTATCGCGATGAGTCCTAAGCTGCTGCGCCGCTTGCACATTGCGGCCAGTTCGGCGTAGGCCTTCTCGCCGAGCAGTGCGGTGAGTTCGGGTGCGTAGGACTCCCACACCTGCTTCTCGCCGACGTGGGCGCCCGGATCGCCGGTGCAGTACCAGTGCAGGTCCGCGCCGCCCTCGCCCCAGCCGCGCCGGTCGTACTCGGTGATGACGGTGCGCAGCACCTGAGTGCCGTCGGGCCTGCTCACCCAGTCCTGGCTGCGCCGGATCGGCAACTGCCAGCACACATCCGGCTTCATGGTCAGCGGTTCGACGCCGATCTTGAGCGCCTTGCTGTGCAGCGCGCAGCCGATGCCCGCGGGAAAACCGGGCCGGTTCAAGAAGATGCAGGCGCCCTTGTACTTGCGGGTGCGCAGATTCGGCTTGCCGTCGTATTCGTCGTCTTCGAGATAACCCTTGCGGCCCAGGCCTTTGTCGCGGAACTGCCAGTCCTCGTCGGTCAGCTGTTTGACCGCATCGTCGAGCCGGGCGCGGTCGTCGTCGTCGGACAGGAAGGCGCCGTGCGAGCAGCACCCGTCGTCGGGCCGTCCGGCCACGGTGCCCTTGCAGGCCGGGGTGCCGAACACACACGTCCAGCGGGACAGCAGCCAGGTCATATCGGCCGCGATGAGATGCTCCGCGTCGTCGGGGTCGTAGAACTCCACCCACTCGCGGGCAAAGTCCAACTCGACTTCCCCAGGATGCACGTCTGTCACGGGGGGAAACGGTACTCGCATCCGGCTGAACCCGATTTATTTCGCGCTCGCGTCGAGCGGGTGGTCCGGGCACGGAACCGGGGCGCTCACCGGATAGGTTGTGGGCGTGCGGTTAGGCGTGCTCGATGTGGGCAGTAATACGGTCCATCTACTCGTGGTGGACGCTCGTCGGGGCGGCCATCCGACCCCGATGAGTTCGACCAAGGCGGCCTTGCGGCTGGCCGAGGCCATCGAACCCTCGGGCAAGCTCAGCCGGCGGGGCGCGGACAAGCTGGTCGAGACCGTCGATGAGTTCGCCAAGATCGCCACCAGTTCCGGCTGCGCCGAGCTGATGGCGTTTGCCACGTCGGCGGTCCGCGATGCCACCAACTCCGAGGACGTGCTGGCCAGGGTGCGCGCCGAGACCGGCGTTTCCCTCGGCGTGCTCAGTGGGGTCGACGAATCCCGGCTGACCTTCCTCGCGGTACGCCGCTGGTACGGGTGGAGCGCGGGGCGGATCGTCAACATCGACATCGGCGGCGGTTCGCTGGAGCTGTCCAGCGGCGTCGACGAGGAGCCCGAGGTGGCGATGTCGCTGCCGCTGGGTGCCGGCCGGTTGACCCGCGAGTGGTTGCCCGACGATCCGCCGGGGCGGCGTCGCGTGGCGATGCTGCGCGACTGGCTGGCCACCGAGCTGTCCGAAGCAGGCGCGACGATGGGCGCGGCCGGGCGTCCTGATCTGGCCGTGGCCACCTCGAAGACGTTCCGGTCGCTTGCCAGGTTGACCGGCGCGGCGCCCTCGGGAGCGGGTCCGCGGGTCAAGCGGACACTCACCGCGGCCGGATTAAGACAGCTCATAGCTTTCATCTCTAGGATGACGGCGGCAGACCGTGCCGAACTGGAAGGGGTGAGTGCCGAGCGGGCGCCACAGATCGTGGCCGGAGCTTTGGTAGCTGAGGCCAGCATGCGAGCCCTCGAAGTCGAATCAGTCGATATTTGCCCCTGGGCGTTGCGGGAGGGGCTGATTCTGCGGAAACTCGACAGCGAAGCCGATGGCACCGCCCTGGTGCAGACATCCACGCGGGATGCTGGACGGTAGGAATAGCTAGCCCTAAAGGCAATACAGGACATGACTGGACCAGAAGATAGCCACGCCGCCACCCGGCCGATCTCGGTTGCGGAACTGCTGGCAAAGAACGGCACCATCGGCGCCCCTCCCGTCGGCGGTCGTCGCAGGCGGCGTCGGGGCAACAGCGACGCGGTGACCGTCGCCGAACTCACCGGCGAGATCCCGATCGTCTCCGACCATGCCGACGAGCCGCCGCAAGCTCCTGTCGAGAAGGTCGAGGAGCCGGCCGCGCCGACCAACGGCGCCAAGGTGACCGATGACACAACCGAGGTCGCAGCCGAGGACACGTCCGGCGGCGGCATCGACGTGGAGGCCGATTACCAGGCTCACCTGGACGCCCGCGACGCCGACCCGGAGCCCGTCGAGTTCAAGCCGAGCAACCGCCGCCCGCAGTACTCACGCCCGCTGGTGCGCGACTACCAGCCGTCGGGGACCGGGGCCGAGCGCATGAGCCCCGACCTGTTGGACGACACCGACGACGAGTCCGCGGAGGATGACGATCGTCCGGCCTACCTGGGCTCGACGCTGGGACCGCTGTTCGGTGGTCAGTCGGTGGCCGACGACGTCGCGCGCAGGCGCGGCCGTCCGGGGCTTGAGGACATCGATCTCGAAGACAGTGACCACGACGAGCACGCCGACCTCGACGAAGCCGATGAGCTCGACCAGGCCGACGAACCCGACGAGCATGAGAAAGCGGCAGGCTCCGGTGCTCGCGTCGGAGGGACCTCGCTGATGCACGGCCTGTGGGTGGTCGGCCAGTGCGTCATCGCCGTCGCCTTCGGGGCGGGCCTGTTCATCGCGTTCGACCAGCTGTGGAAGTGGAACACCATCGTCGCGCTGATCCTCGGTGTCCTGGTCATCCTCGGCCTGGCCGGGGGAGTGCGGGTGGTCCGCAAGACCGAGGACATCGGCAGCACGCTGACCGCGGTGGCCGTGGGTGCGCTGGTCACCTTCGGGCCGTTGGCTCTGCTGCAGGCGAGCTGATAGCCCGGCCGCGCACGCGAGGAGCGGAACAACCGGAGACAATTGCCTCGTGCGCCCTGCCATCAAGGTCGGCCTGTCCACTGCCTCGGTCTATCCACTGAGGACCGAGGCCGCCTTCGAACACGCGGCCCGGCTCGGCTATGACGGCGTCGAGCTCATGGTGTGGGCGGAATCGGTCAGCCAGGACATCAATGAGGTCGAGCGGCTGTCGCGTCAGTACAACGTGCGGGTGCTCTCGGTGCACGCGCCGTGTCTGCTGATCTCGCAGCGCGTGTGGGGCGCCAACCCGATTCCCAAGCTGGAGCGCAGCGTGCGCGCCGCCGAACAGCTGGGCGCCCAGACGGTGGTGGTGCATCCGCCGTTCCGCTGGCAGCGCCGCTACGCCGAGGGATTCAGCGAGCAGGTGGCCGAGCTTGAGGCCGGCAGCGACGTGCTCGTCGCCGTGGAGAACATGTTCCCGTTCCGTGCGGACCGCTTCTTCGGCGCGGGCGAGACGTCCATCGAGAGGATGCGAAAGCGCGGCGGTAGGCCAGGACCCGGCATCTCGGCGTTCGCGCCGTCCTACGACCCGCTGGACGGCAATCACGCGCATTACACGCTGGACCTCAGCCACACCGCGACCGCGGGCACCGACGCACTGGACATGGCCCGCCGGATGGGTGACGGCTTGGCGCATCTGCACCTGTGCGACGGCAACGGCGCGTCCACCGATGAGCACCTGGTGCCCGGCCGTGGTACCCAGCCCACCGCGGAGGTGTGCCAGATGCTGGCGGCCGGGAATTTCTCGGGCCACGTCATCCTGGAGATCACCACGTCGAGCGCCCGGACGGCCACCGAGCGCGATGCGCTGCTGACCGAGGCGCTGACGTTTGCCAGGGCGCATCTGATGCGCTGAGGCGCCGGTTCGGCGCCCGCGCCTGCTCGTGCGATGCTGTGGCCCATGTCGAGAATCGCGATCATCGGTGGCGGAAGCATGGGCGAGGCCCTGCTGTCCGGCTTGTTACGGGCCGGCAGGCAGGTCAAGGACTTGGTGGTCGCCGAGAAGCACCCTGATCGAGCCAAATACCTGGCGGAGAAGTACTCGGTGCTGGTCACGTCGGTCGCCGACGCCGCGGACAACGCGGCCTACGTCATCGTCGCGGTGAAGCCCGGCGACGTGGAGTACGTCGTCGACGAGGTCGCAAGCGCCGCGGCGGCGGCCGACAGCGATACCGAGCAGGTGTTCGTATCCATCGCCGCGGGTGTCAGCACCGCGTACTACGAGGCCAAGCTGCCCGCAGGGGCGCCGGTGATCCGCGTCATGCCCAACACCCCGATCCTGGTCGGTGGCGGCATCAGCGCGGTGGCCCCGGGCCGGTTCGCGACGCCCGAACAGCTCAAGGAGGTTTCGGCGATCTTCGACGCCGTCGGCGGTGTCATCACGGTCGCCGAGGCGCAACTGGACGCCGTCACGGCCGTCTCGGGTTCCGGGCCCGCGTACTTCTTCCTGATGGTCGAGGCCCTCGTGGATGCGGCCGTGGCGGCCGGGTTGTCGCGTTCTGTGGCCACCGATCTGGTGGTGCAGACGATGGCCGGGTCGGCCGCGATGCTGCTGGAACGCCTCGACGAGGTGACTGCTGCGGGAGACGCCGCGCTGGACACCACCGCCGCGGCGCTGCGCGCCATGGTGACCTCTCCGGCCGGTACGACCGCCGCTGGGCTGCGCGAACTGGAGCGTGGTGGATTCCGGGCCGCGTTGGGTAACGCGGTCGAGGCTGCGAAAACGCGGTCTGAGCAGCTAGGAATTACATCTGAGTAATTAGATAATTTCTGACGGATTAGCCCACACCCGTCGCAGTAACCCCACCCGCCACGCTATTCTCCCTTTGTATGCGCGGATTGGTGCCAGCGGTGGGGAAGCCGCTGGAACTGTCCGTGCCTGATTGATTGGGTTGCGATGACGTCTATGAACGGGCCATCGGCGCGGGATTCGGCTGGCGACGGCCAGCCCCGAGCTCAATTTCTCACAGTCGCCGAGGTGGCGAACCTGATGAGGGTGTCGAAGATGACGGTGTACCGGTTGGTGCACAACGGCGAGCTGCCTGCCGTTCGGGTGGGTCGCTCGTTCCGTGTGCACGCCAAGGCCGTGCACGATCTGCTGGAGACCTCCTACTTCGACGCGGGCTAAGCGGCAGCCGTTTTCCGTTTCACTGGCGGGCCCGGGTAAAGTGACCGGGTCAACCAATTGCTGTCTAGGTAGCGGAGTCACCGGGATTCATGGGTTCAGTCATCAAGAAGCGTCGTAAGCGCATGTCGAAGAAGAAGCACCGTAAGCTGCTTCGACGCACCCGGGTGCAGCGTAGAAAGCTCGGCAAGTAGCTTTCAGCCCCGGCCGTTAGGCTTGCCCGATGGATTCTGATGGTCGTTCTCCAGGGCGCACGCCAGGCAGCTCCGGTGATTCAGGTGGCTCAGAATCCACCGACGCGGCGCCCTACCCCAAAGTTGTACTGGTCACGGGGGCCTGCCGGTTCCTTGGCGGTTATCTGACCGCCCGGCTGGCGCAGAACCCCCTGATCAACCATGTGATCGCGGTCGACGCGATCACGCCGAGCAAGGATCTGCTCCGTCGGATGGGCCGGGCCGAATTCGTTCGGGCCGATATTCGTAACCCGTTCATCGCCAAGGTGATCCGGAACGGGGACGTCGACACTGTGGTGCATGCCGCCGCCGCGTCGTACGCGCCCCGCTCCGGCGGGCGGGCCACGTTGAAAGAACTCAACGTGATGGGCGCCATCCAACTGTTCGCGGCATGTCAGAAGACGCCGTCGGTACGTCGGGTGGTGCTCAAGTCCACCTCCGAGGTATATGGCTCAAGCTCGCGTGACCCGGTGATGTTCACCGAGGACAGCAGCGCGCGGCGGCCACCGGGCGAGGGATTCGCCCGCGACAGTATCGACATCGAGGGATACGCCCGCGGCCTCGCACGGCGTCGCCCCGACATCGCCGTCACCATCCTGCGGTTGGCCAACATGATCGGCCCCGCGATGGACACCGCGCTCTCGCGGTATCTGGCAGGCCCCGTGGTGCCCTCGGTGATCGGGCACGACGCGCGTCTGCAGTTGCTGCACGAACAGGACGCCCTCGGCGCGCTGGAACGGGCGACCGTCGCTGGCAAACCCGGCACCTTCAACATCGGTGGCTCGGGAATCATCATGATGAGCCAGGCCATCCGCCGATCGGGCCGGCTCCGACTACCCGTGCCACGTTCGGCACTGGCTGCCGTTGATTCGCTGAGCCGGGCCACCCGCTCCACCGAACTCGATCGCGAACAGCTGAACTACCTCAGCTTCGGCCGCGTCATGGACACCACGCGCATGCACAGGGATCTGGGCTACAGTCCAAAGTGGACGACTGCCGAGGCATTCGACGACTACGTCCGGGGCCGTGGTTTAACGCCGATCCTCGACCCGCGATGGGTACGCTCAATGGAGAGTAGCGCCGTGGCGATGGCGCAGCGTTGGGGACGATAAGAATCAGCTTTACCGGGGTGGGGAGAAGGTATCGACGTGGGCGGCGAACCTAAAGCCAAAGTCATTCCGCTACACGGCAATTCGAATCGCGCGGCATCAGCGCGCCGGGCCGCCCAACGCTCGGAGAGCGCACGGCGGCACCCGTCGCTGCTGGCCGATCCGGGTTCGCGCGCATCCGCGGAACAGATCGCGGCGGTGGTGCGCGAAATCGACGAACGCCGCGGTGCCGTGTCGGGGTCTGCGACCGCCGACAACAGCCCGACCGAGCTTGCCAAGCAGATCGCCACGGCGAGCGAATTCCTCCTCAAGCGGATGGCAGGCGACTACTCCGTCGACGAGTTCGGCTTCGACGAGCACCTCAACAACGCTATCTTCTTGCCTTTGCTGAGAGTGCTCTTCCGGTCATGGTTTCGGGTCGAGGTATCCGGCATCGAGAACCTGCCGGAGACCGGCGCGGCGCTCGTCGTCGCCAACCACGCCGGGACCCTGCCCTTCGACGGTTTGATGACCCAGGTGGCCGTGCACGATCACACCCCGGCCCACCGCGACCTGCGCCTGCTGGCCGCCGACCTGGTGTTCGACCTGCCGATGGTCGGGCAGCTCGCGCGCAAGGCGGGCCACACGGTCGCCTGCACCACCGATGCCCACCGGCTGCTGGCCAACGGTGAGCTCACCGCGGTGTTCCCCGAAGGCTTCAAGGGGCTGGGCAAGAACTTCAAAGACCGCTACAAGCTGCAGCGATTCGGCCGTGGCGGCTTCGTGTCGGCAGCGCTGCGGGCCAAAGCGCCCATCGTGCCGTGCTCGATCGTGGGTTCCGAGGAGATCTATCCCATGATCGCCGACGTCAAGCTGCTGGCCCGGCTGTTCGGTCTGCCGTACTTCCCGATCACGCCGCTGTTCCCGCTGGCGGGCCCGGCCGGGCTGATTCCGCTGCCGTCCAAATGGCACATCCAGTTCGGGGAGCCGATCGACACCGCGGACTACGACGAGACCGCGGCCGACGACCCGATGGTCACCTTCGAGCTGACCGATCAGGTCCGCGAAACCATCCAGCAGACGCTCTACCAGCTGCTGGCAGGCCGCAGGAACATGTTCTTCGGCTGAGGCCCGAGCGCAGGCTCAGGCGTTTTGCCCAGCAATCATCTTGGCGATCGCGGCATCGCGCGCCGCGGCGATCTGCGAGCTGATCTCGCCCGCCTCCTCGGGGTGGGCGGCCTCGCCGAGCATGGTGACGATGCTGGTGGCCACCGGTTTGCCGTCATCGTCGGTGACCTCGGCGCGCACCTCGCAGATCACGGTTCCGTGCGACTCGATGACCGAGTCCAGGTAGGAGTCGAACCACAGGCGGTCGCCGACCATGATCGGGCGGTGGAAGATCAACTTCTGATCGCGGTGCAGCACGCGCTCCAGGTTGATCGGCACGTCGAACTTGTCGAACAGCTCCAGCTGGACGCGCCGTCCGGCAACTGCCAGGAAAGTCACAGACGCCACCAATGTGGCGTGCCCGTGCTCCTCGGCCGCTTCCTGGCTGTAGTGCGCGGGATGATCGTCCTTGACCGCTTTGGCGAATTCGCGGACCTTCTCCCGGCCGACCTCGAAATAGTCGGGGTACCGGAAATGGGTCCCGATGATGTCGCTGGCGATGCTCATGTATCCGCGCTCTCCACTCAGTGTCTGGCGGATGAGAAGCCTATCAGCGCGTCGGTGTTGCTCAGCGAATGTCGTGGCGACGGGAGGCCACCGCGGCCAGGGCACCGCCGAGGGCGCCGAGGGCCAGTGCGGAGGGCACCCCGATCCGGGCGGCCTTGCGTGCGGTGCGGAAATCGCGGATCTCCCAGCCGCGTTCCCGGGCCACGTCGCGCAGCGCGGCATCGGGATTTATCGCCACCGCCGTGCCCACCAGCGACAGCATCGGCACATCGTTGAAGCTGTCCGAATACGCCGTGCAGCGACGCAGGTTCAGGCCCTCCCGGATGGCCAGCGACCGCACCGCGTGGGCCTTACCCGTGCCGTGCAGGATGTCGCCGACCAGCCGGCCGGTGAACACCCCGTCGACAGACTCCGCGACGGTGCCGAGCGCCCCGGTGAGTCCCAGGCGTTTGGCGATGGTCGCGGCCAGCTCGTAGGGGGTTGCGGTGACCAGCCAGACCTGCTGGCCCGCGTCGAGGTGCATCTGCGCCAGCGCACGGGTACCCGGCCAGATCTTGTCGGCGATGATCTCGTCGTAGATCTCCTCGCCCAGCTCGGTCAGCTCGGCGGTCGACCTGCCCTCGATGAACGCCAGCGCCTTCTGCTTGCCCTCTGCGACGTCGTCGCTGTTCTCCTTGCCGGTGAACTGGAACTTAGCTTGCGCATAGACGATCCCGAGGATGTCTGTGTAGGTGAAGTACTTGCGCGCGGCCAGCCCACGCGCGAAGTGCACCAGCGACGAACCATGCACCAGGGTGTTGTCGACGTCGAAGAACGCCGCCGCGGTCAGGTCCGGCGGGGGTGGGGCAGGCGTGGCGCCCGTGCCGGATTCGGCAGCTTCGGTCTGCAGTCCGGCGACCGCCACCTCGGCGCTGGCCTCGGCGGCAAGCTCCTGATCTGGCGCATCGGCACTACCGGTTTCGGACACGGATTCACCCTAAGTCACCGCGCCCGGATACTGGCGGTGTGGAGCACCCGCAGACCGGCGCAGGCAGCCGGCACACCGTGACGTTGCTGACCCGGGCGGGCTGCAGCCTGTGCGCGCGGGCCGCCGAACAGCTGGCCGCGTTGCGCGACGAGCTCGGTTTCACGCTGCTGACCACCGACGTCGACAGCGAGGCCGCCGCGGGCAACCCCGCCCTGCGGGCCCAGTATGGGGACCTGCTGCCGGTGGTCTTGCTCAACGGCGTCGAACACGGCTACTGGGAGGTCGACGAGGCGCAGCTGCGGGAGGACCTCGCCACCCTGTGAACATCGCGGGGGATCCCGGACCGGGCGGAGCGGCCCAGAACCGGCCAGCAGTGCGCTGACTAGGAGAAATTTGGTGGCCAGAGGTAAAACGTTTACCTTAGATGACGTGGTGATGAAGCCGTGAGCGTGTTGCTGTTCGGAGTTTCGCACCGCAGCGCGCCGGTGTCCGTCCTGGAGCAATTGAGCACGGACGAGGCTGAGCAGGCCAAGATCATCGACCAGATCCTGCAGTCGTCGCTGGTGACCGAGGCCATGGTGCTGTCCACCTGTAACCGCGTCGAGGTGTATGCGGTGGTGGAGGCCTTCCACGGCGGTCTGTCGGTGATCGGTCAGGTGCTCTCCGAGCATTCCGGGATGGGCCTCGGGGACCTCACCAAGTACGCCTATGTGCGCTACGCCGAGGCCGCCGTCGAGCATCTGTTTGCCGTGACCAGCGGCCTGGACTCGGCGGTCATCGGGGAGCAGCAGGTGCTCGGCCAGGTGCGCCGCGCGTATGCCTCTGCCGAGGCCAATCACACCGCAGGCCGCACGCTGCACGAGCTGGCGCAACGGGCGCTGTCCGTCGGCAAGCGGGTGCATTCCGAGACGGGGATCGACGCCGCAGGCGCATCGGTGGTCTCGGTGGCACTGGACATGGCCGAGACGAAACTCACCGGCGGATTGGCGGGCCGCACCGCGGCCGTCGTCGGCGCCGGATCGATGGGTGCACTGGCCGGCGCCCACCTGGTACGTGCCGGCATCGAACGTGTGCACGTGGTCAACCGGTCGTTGCCGCGCGCCCAGCGGCTGGCCAAGAAACTGATCGAACAGGGTGTCCAGGCCCGTGCCTTCATCCTCGACCACGTATCCGGGGCACTGGCCGACGTGGACGTCGTCATCAGCAGCACCGGCGCCGTGCGCCCGGTGGTGTCGCTGGCCGACGTGCACCACGCGCTCGCCCAGCGCATGGCCACCGAGCCCGAGCATCAACTGGTGATCTGCGACCTCGGCATGCCCCGCGACGTCGATCCCGCGGTCGCCGGGTTGCCCGGCGTCTGGGTGGTCGACATGGACCGCATCCAGCGCGAACCCTCCGCGCGCGCCGCCGCGACCGACGCCGCCGCGGCCCGCAACATCGTCGCCACCGAGGTTGCCAACTACCTGGCCGGCCAGCGGATGGCCGAGGTCACCCCGACCGTGACGGCGCTGCGGCAACGGGCCGCCGACGTGGTGGAAGCAGAGTTGCTGCGGCTGGACAACCGGCTGCCGGGACTGGACGCCGCCCATCGCGACGAGGTGGCCAAAACCGTGCGCCGCGTCGTCGACAAGCTGCTGCACGCACCGACGGTTCGGGTCAAGCAGCTGGCCAGCGCCCCTGGCGGAGACAGTTACGCCGAGGCGCTGCGTGAGCTCTTCGAGCTCGACCCGCAGGCCGTCGACGCCGTCGCGGCCAGCGAATTGCCCTTCATGACAACAGAACTCGATAAGTCTGAGTAAAGCTTGGCCATCTCTCCTGAAGCTCGTGAAAACGTAATCCGTATCGGCACCCGCGGTAGCCTGCTGGCCACCACACAGGCCGGACACGTCAGAGACGCGTTGCTCGCCGCAGGTCATCCCTGCGAGCTGGTGATCATCTCCACCGCCGGGGACCGCTCCAGTGCCCCCATTGCCGAGATCGGCGTCGGCGTGTTCACCGCGGCACTGCGCGAAGCCATCCACGACGGCAGGGTCGACATGGCCGTGCACTCCTACAAAGATTTGCCGACCGCGGCCGACGAGCGGTTCGTCATCGCCGCGATCCCGCCCCGTGAGGACCCCCGCGACGCGCTCGTGGCCCGCGACGGAATGGTGCTCGGAGAGTTGCCGGCCGGCTCGGTGATCGGCACCTCGAGCCCGCGGCGGGAGGCGCAGCTTAGAGCACTGGGTCTCGGTTTGGAAATCCGCCCCCTACGAGGCAACCTAGATACCAGGTTGAACAGGGTTACGAGCGGTGATCTCGACGGCATCGTGGTCGCCCGGGCGGGTCTCTCCCGCATCGGACGGCTAGGCGTTGTCACCGAGACGCTCGAGCCGGTGCAGATGTTGCCAGCGCCGGCTCAAGGTGCGCTTGCGGTGGAATGCCGCGCCGGCGACACCGAGCTGATCGCGGTGCTTGCGCAGTTGGATGACGCCGACACGCGTGCTGCGGTCACCGCCGAACGGGTCCTGCTCGCCGAACTGGAGGCGGGTTGTTCCGCACCGGTAGGCGCGATCGCTGAGGTGGTCGAGTCGATCGATGAGGACGGCAATGTCTTCGAGGAGCTGTCGTTGCGCGGCTGCGTGGCGACGCTGGACGGATCCGACGTGATCCGTGCGTCCGGCATCGGGACTCCGGAACGGGCCGCCGAACTCGGCGTCTCGGTAGCTACGGAGCTTTTCGAACTGGGGGCACGCGAGCTGTTGGTAGAGCGCGGGAGTGAAACATGACCATGCGAGGCCGCAAGGCAAAGCCCGGCCGCATTACCTTCGTGGGTTCGGGCCCCGGAGATCCAGGTTTGTTGACGGCACGGGCGCAGTCCGTGCTGGCACACGCCGAGATGGTCTTCACCGACCCCGATGTGCCCGAAGCTGTGCTGGCGATGGTCGGCACCGATCTGCCGCCGGCCTCCGGTCCGGCCCCGGCGGCCAAACCCGCCGGCGACGCTGACGCCGCCACCGCCGATTCCGGCGAGCCCGAGGCCGCATCGGCTGTCATCCCCGGCGGCCCCGAGATCCGGCCCGCCCTCGGCGACCCGGCCGAGGTGGCCAAGACCCTGGCTGCCGAGGCTCGCCACGGGTTCGACGTGGTGCGGCTCGTGGCGGGAGATCCGCTGTCGGTCGACGCGGTGATCACCGAGATCGGTGCGCTGGCCAAGACCCACCTGAACTTCGAGATCGTGCCGGGCCTGCCCGACACCACTGCGGTGCCGACCTACGCGGGCCTGCCGCTGGGCTCGTCGCACACCGTCGCCGACGTGCGCGGTGACGTCGACTGGGCCGCGCTGGCAGCCGCACCGGGCCCGCTGATCCTGCACGCGACCACGTCGCACCTGCCGGACGCCGCCCGCACGCTGATCGAGTACGGCCTGGCCGATTCGACCCCCGCGGTGGTGACCGCCAACGGCACCACCTGCCAGCAGCGCTCGGTCGAGACCACCCTGGGTGGGCTGATCGACAAGGGCATGCTGGAAAAGCACGCGGCCTCCGATCCCGCGGGTCCGCTGGCAGGCCCGCTGGTGGTCACCATCGGCAAGACCGTCGCCAACCGGGCCAAGCTGAACTGGTGGGAGAGCCGCGCCCTCTACGGCTGGACCGTGCTGGTGCCGCGCACCAAGGACCAGGCCGGCGAGATGAGCGAGAAGCTGGTGGGCCACGGCGCCCTGCCGATCGAGGTGCCGACCATCGCGGTCGAGCCGCCGCGCAGTCCCGCGCAGATGGAGCGTGCGGTCAAGGGTCTGGTCGACGGCCGGTTCCAGTGGGTCGTGTTCACCTCCACCAACGCGGTGCGTGCGGTGTGGGAGAAGTTCGGCGAGTTCGGCCTCGACGCGCGCGCGTTCTCCGGCGTGAAGATCGCCTGCGTCGGCCAGGCCACCGCGGACAAGGTGCGGGCGTTCGGCATCAACCCTGAGCTGGTGCCGTCGGGTGAGCAGTCCTCGCTCGGTCTGCTCGACGAGTTCCCGCCCTACGACGAGATTTTCGATCCGGTCAACCGCGTGCTGTTGCCGCGCGCCGACATCGCCACCGAGACGCTGGCCGAGGGGCTGCGTGAACGTGGTTGGGAGATCGAGGATGTCACCGCCTACCGCACGGTGCGCGCGGCACCGCCGCCGGCGCACACCCGCGAGATGATCAAGACCGGCGGGTTCGACGCGGTCTGCTTCACCTCGAGCTCGACGGTGCGCAACCTGGTCGGTATCGCGGGCAAGCCGCACGCACGCACCATCGTCGCGTGCATCGGCCCGAAAACCGCTGAGACCGCAGCCGAATTCGGGTTGCGCGTCGACGTGCAGCCCGAGACCGCCGCGGTGGGACCGTTGGTCGAGGCGCTCGCCGAGCATGCCGCCCGACTGCGGGCCGAGGGGGCGTTGCCTCCGCCGCGCAAGAAGAGCCGCAGGCGCTAGCGGGAGGGTCCCGAGACTGTGTTTCCACGACATCGGCCCCGTAGGCTGCGTACCACGCCGGCGATGCGCCGGCTGGTTGCGCAAACCTCCTTGGAGCCAAGACATTTGGTTCTGCCGATGTTCGTCGCCGACGGTCTGTCTGAGCCACGCCCCATCTCCTCGATGCCCGGCGTCCTGCAGCACACGCGAGACTCGCTGCGCCGCGCTGCCGCCGACGCGGTCGCCGCGGGCGTGGGTGGCCTGATGCTGTTCGGGGTGCCGCGTGACGAGTCGAAGGACGCGGTCGGTTCTGTCGGCACCGATCCGGACGGCATCCTCAACGTCGCGTTGCGTGACCTCGCCAAGGATCTGGGCGACGCCACGGTGCTGATGGCCGATACCTGCCTCGACGAGTTCACCGATCACGGCCACTGCGGCGTGCTGGACTCCGCGGGCCGCGTTGACAATGACGCCACCAACCTCCGATATGTGGAACTTGCTGTGGCGCAAGCCAATTCAGGTGCACAGGTGGTGGGCCCGAGTGGCATGATGGATGGTCAGGTGGCCGCCATCCGCGACGGGCTCGACGCGGCCGGGCACACCGATGTCGCGATCCTGGCGTATGCGGCGAAGTTCGCCTCGGCGTTCTACGGCCCCTTCCGCGAGGCGGTGTCCTCCAGCCTGAGCGGCGATCGTCGTACCTACCAACAGGATTCGGGCAACATCCGCGAAGCCGTGCACGAGATCGAGCTCGACATCGACGAAGGCGCCGACATGGTGATGGTCAAGCCCGCGATGAGCTACCTCGACGTGGTACGTGCGGCCGCCGACATCTCGCCGGTGCCGGTTGCGGCCTATCAGATCTCCGGCGAGTACGCGATGATCAGCGCCGCGGCCGCCAACGGCTGGATCGATCTGCAGGCCGCCGCACTGGAATCGCTGGTCGGCATCCGGCGGGCCGGCGCGGACATCGTGCTGACCTACTGGGCGGCCGACGTGGCCGGATGGCTGGCCTGACCCCCCGACCCTCTAGGCTTCCCGGCAATGCCTGCACCGTCGTCGCCGTCCCAAAAGCAGCCGTCGCCGCGGTCGCTGCGCGCCACCATCGCCTTCAGTTGCTGGTTGGCCGCGTCCGTGTTGTTGATCGTCGGCGGTCTCATCGCCGCGACGGTGTCCTGGCCGGGCGCGGTCAACACCCTGTATCGCGGTTCGGGGGTGCTGACGGTGATCGTCGGTGCCGTGATGGCGTTCCTGGCCGGCCGCAGCCGCGGGGGTGACCCGCGATTTCGCCGGGCCGCGATGTCGTTGGCGCTCGCCGCTGCCGTGCTGATCGCCGTAGCGGCGGCACTGAGCCTCGTTCCGGTGCACATGCTGACGCTGGCCGGGGTGATCCTGCTGATCGCCGGGACCGTGCTGAACGCACAGATCTCCAGGGGGAGCGGTGACTGACGAATCCACGCCGCAACGGTTGTTCTACGAACCGGGCGGCAGGTGGCTGTGGCTGCTGCTCGGTCCGTTCTCCGCGATCGGCATGGGGCTGCTGCAGATGACCGGCGGCTATGGGCGTGACCCGTGGATTCCGCTGCTGTTCCTGGTCCTGGTGTCCGGTTTCGTGGCCGTGCAGATCAAGGCCGCGAGGATTCACACCTCGGTGGAGCTGACGAGGGACACGCTGCGGCAGGGCACCGAGAAGCTCAATCTGGACGAGGTCGTCAAGCTGTACCCCGAGGCCAGCGGCGCGGACATGCCGAAGTGGCAGTCCGCCCGGGCGCTCGGTGAGCTCACGGGGGTACCCCGCGGCCGGACCGGGATCGGCCTCAAACTCAAGGGCGGCCGCACCGTGCAGGCGTGGGCCCGCAGGCATCGGCAGCTGCGCGAGCAGTTGGATGCGTTGATCGAGGAGCGCACACCATGAAGATCCGGGCCGTGATCGAGTTGGTGGTGGCGGTCTGCGCGGCCGCAGGGTGTGTGGTGAGCTGGCTCGCGGCCCGCACCACCGTGGACGTGGCGCCGATCCTGCCCGGCGAACCGTCGACCACGTCGGTCGTGCATTCTGCCCCGTTGCTGGTGCTGTCGTTGCTGCTGGCGATCGTCGCCGGGGTACTCGCGGTGCTGGGTATCGCGCGGTTGCGCCGCGGCTAACGCTCCTGGTCCAGCCAGCCGGGTTCGGTGATCCCCGGGTACGCGGACCGCGCGGTTCCTGGCTCGGGTGCCCTGGCGTACAGCGAGCGGGGCGCAGGCGTCGACGCGGGCGCGGTGTCGGCCTCGGTGAACCGGCGATGAGCTGAACCCGCCGGTCGTCGCGCCGCCGGGGGTGGCGGGGATGCCGGTTCCTGCTCGGCCCGGGCCGGCCGCGGTTCGCGCCGACCCGTGGTGGTCTGGATTCCGTAGTCGTCGGCGGGGGCGACGACCTCTTCCCCGGGACTGGGTGGGCGGCCGGGTGCTCCGTCGCCTTCGCTGGGCCGGCCCGTCGCCTCGCCCACGGTCTGCTCCAGGTAGTGCCGCCACGCCTGCAGATAGGTGAGCAGCTGCTGGGCGTAGTCGGGCGCGGCAGGTGCCGAGGTGCCCGGCGGGGTCAGCAGCGCACCCCCGAGCCCGCCGAGCCCCGCCTGCTGCAGGTACTGCCGCCAGGCCTGCAGGTAGGTGAGCAGGTGCAGTGGCTCGGGTGGCATGGTCGGCTGGGTCATCGGTAGGCCTCCTGGAGCGGGGAGCAGCAGCGGAGCCGCAGTGTCCAATGGGTGGGGCAGCGCCTCCCGGCAGTACTGGCCGTCGAGCGTGCGCAGGGGGCGGGCGTCGGCGGGTTCGCGGTTCTCGATGTCGAAGACATAGCAGTAATCCCCGGCCGGCGACGGCATCCGGACGGGGCTCGAGTAGCCCTGGTCGAGGAAGTCGTAGGGAAATCGCCAGTCCAGCGTGGTGTTCTCGCGGTGATCGGTGCCGCCCGAGGCCACCCAGATGTAGTGGTCCAGGATCGCGTTGACGGCGTGGCGGGCCGATTCGCAGGCCGCCTCCATCGACGTCATCCGCGTGAACGTCTTGGTCCAGGTGCCCGCGAACACCACCGAGTTGTGGTGCACCTGGTAGCCGCCGTGGCGGGCCTGCCAGACGTTGCGCTCCCGCAGCTCCCGCAGCCAGGTCTCCTCGGTCGGCCGGGTGCCCCAGGATCCGCCGTGCGGATTCCACGGGTCCGGGCCGGGGCGGTTCTCCCAGTCCCCGACGATCGGCACGAGGTAGGGCGTCTCGTTGCGCACCGCCTTGCCGTGTCCCTGGCCGGGTCCGTCGCCCATGACCAGGCCCCGGTCCAGCGCATACCAGGTGGGCCACGGCATGAGCGCTTCGGCGACATTGTCGACGTCGCTGGTCAGGGCCCAGACGATCTGGCGCCACACCTCGGTGGCGATTTCGTCGGCCGTGCAGTCGCGGGCCGCCTTGCCGCGCCCGGATTCGTCGAGCAGGGACCGCGAGGGCGTGTTGAAGTCGCCGATGTCGACCGACAGCACCGAGACGTGGCCGTCGCGGGCCAGCGTCGGCCTGCGTTCCCACAGGCCGTGCTGGTTGATCGACGACAGCGCCCACTCGGTGCCCGAGTAGTACATGTGGCCCCGTAGCAGCTGGAATTCGGTGTCGAAGTAGTACTGGATGCCGCCGAGCGTCTGGAACCGGTCCCACGGCACCCGGCCCATTTCGTCCATGGCGTACGGGTCGCGCCGGGTCTGCGGGCGGGCGTGGCCGGGCTGCAGCGGACCGTCGTCCGGCGGCGACGACGTGGTGAACCCGTCGAGCCCGGCCACGGTGCCGCCCGTGCCCGCTGCGCGCAACGCGGCGGTGATCTGTTCGGCCGCCGGGGCGTCGACCGCGACGACGGTGTAGTCCGGGGCGAGCCGGGTGCCGTCGGCCAGCATCACCTGCACCCGTGGCCGCAGGTGCGGCGGCTGTCCCGGGTCGGACGCGGGTGGTTCCAGGTGCCCGGCGCAGGCCCGGACGAAGCGGACGCCGAGTTCTACGAGGTGGCGGTGCCAATGGTCGAACCACGATTCGGTGGTGGGGCCGTTGAGCACCCCGTCGGCCTTGTTGTCGCGGCGGTCCATCTGCAGCTGCAATTGCAGATAGGTGGTCAGGTTGGTGCGGGCGTCGCCCCAGCGGGTGTCGAATGCGGCCAGGACGCGGGGCATCTCCAGCAGTAGGGAGTCGAACCGCGGCGAGTAGGTGAACCGGGGTTGCTCGGCAGTGTCGTCGCGGCCGACGAAGAAGTCGTAGGCCGACAGGTTCTGCAGTTCGGCGGCGCGGCGCAGCGGGCTGGTGACGAGGTAACGCACGAGCCTGCTGACGAACCTGTCGATATCTGACGCCGTGAAACCCAATTCGGTCAATTGCCCGGCGATGGTGAGGAATTCGGCAGGCGTGCGGGGCGCCTCGCGCGGGAACACCAGCGACGGCTTTCCGTCCACGGTGGTGCCCTGGGTGACCACGCGTCGGACGTTGTCCATGATGGTCCGCGCTGTGGGCACCCAGTCGACCGTGCCACCGGCTCCGTCGATGCGCTGGTAGACGGGGATGCGCTGGAACAGATCCCAGGTGTGCAGGTAGTACGCGGGGAAAAAGCGGAAGCCGTGCTCACCGGCGACGGCCCGCGCGGGTGGACGCGGGTCACCGCGACGGCCGGGGAAGGGCCGCAACTCGGCGGCGCTGCCGTCATGCGTGCCGACCGTCGAGTACTGCGAGGCGGCCAGCCCGCCGAGCTTGACGGGCGGATAGGTCTCGGGCGGTGCGCCGCCCAGCCCGACGCGTTCATCGACGCGCGGCTCGTACACCGTGACGTCGAAACCACGCTGCGCCAACTCATGTGCCGCGGTCAGCCCCGCGATGCCTGCGCCGAGGACCGCGACGCTCGGCCGCCGCGCGCACGACGCGGGTGTGGTGATGACCTCACCGGTCACGGCTCGTCCTCTCGCAGCGCGGACAGCAACCCAGGAAGCGACGGTGCCCGGACCGCGGCGTGCACATAGGCCAGCAGGGTGTCGTGCACCTGCAGGATGTCGTCGAGCGAGCCTTCGACGGTCACCGAGCCCGCCTGCACGGCGTCGGGCAGCCCGATCCTGGCGTCGAGCACGTCGAGGATGGCGGCGCGCGACGTGGTGATCCGCGGGCCGCCGGAAACATCGCCGTCGGCCACCTCGAGGTGGGGCCCACCGCGCAGCGCGAAGCGCTCGCCGTCGACGTCGAGCGCGACCACCAGCGGCCCGAGCCGCTCGAGCACCAGGCGGTAGCTCGCGGGCACCTCGTCCGCGAGATTTCCGACCGACCGGCGCAGCAGCGCCGCCACCGGCTCAGCCATGGAGAAACTCGAATACGCCGGTGCCGGTGAAGTCGATGGTTGCGCCGTTGATGGATCCGGTCATCCTGGCCGTTCCGCTCGCCTCGCACAGCACGGTCGAGCGGTCCAGGCTGACCTCGCTGGGCTGGGCCAGCCGGGCGTAGGACTGGGGCCGGAACTCGGCGTGAACCGTGTCGCCGGCCCGGGTGGCGCTGACCTCGACGAGCTCGGGGACGCCTGGCACGTCACCGTCGATCAGCAGCCGCATCGGCGGTGGCAGGGTGCAGTCGGGCGCCCGGCCGAGCCGCCCCGACGTGCGTATGCGCACCTCGGCATGCCGGAAGATCGCCGCGGGCTCGTCGTGATGCCACACATAGAGCGCCTGCGACAGGAACCGCAGCCGGTGCCGGTCGGTCATCTGCAGCAGCACCGCCGACCACGGGTCGCCGGGCGCTGACGGCAGGATCGTGCCCCACGTCCAGCCGAAGTCGTCGCCCCACCGGAACCGGCCCCAGTTGTGGTCGTGATACGCCAGATCGGCGTCCAGCCGATGCTCTCGACCTGCGATGCGCAGCCATCCGTCGGCCCGCAGCCGCGGCACGAACAGCCATGACATGCGGCCCTGCCCGACAGGCTGGTTGTTGACGGCGAACGGTCGGCTGACCGGGGTGAGGCGAAGTTCCCCGCCGATACCGGGCAGGTCGACGAGCACCTCGTAGCCGTCGGGCCGCACGGTCATGCGGTTGGCGCCGATGGAGCACGCGCCGAGATCGGCCGAGATGTCCAGGGCGGTCTCGGCGAAGCGCTCGACGGCGCCGGTCCACTGGCGGTCGTGGGCGATGACGATGACGCGTGGCGCCATGCGGGAGTGCCCGCTCGAGGTGTCCTCGCAGGCCAGGCTGAAGTTGATCAGGAACCTGCCGGTGCGGCCGTGTACCACGAAGTGGTGCCACTCCTTGAAGCCTGCGGGCTGCGCGGCGGCCAGGACCGGGGCCCGCAGGAAATCACTGGCCGCCAGCGTCATCGCAGCCACCTCACCGACGAGTCCGGTGCCACAACAGGCGACATAGGCGGCGCGGGCGGGGCCAGCCGTTCCACCCGGGCGCCCAGGGCCGCGAGCCCGAGCAGCACGTGCACGAAGTCGTCGGCATCGCGTCGCTCGCCGCCGCCGATGCTCAGCGTGCGCACGAGTCGGCCCAGGGCTGCCAGGCCCACCAGATAGTCGATCAGGCCGGAGTTCTCGGCCAGTGCGGCTCGCGGCTCGGTCAGGCTCACGCGAACCCCTCGGGGCGCAACCGGGCCAGCACCGGATCGTCGGCGCGGGAAGCCCCGATGATCGCGTCGGCCAGCAGCTCGATCCAGGCGGTCGGCGCGGCCGCGGGCGGGGCGGGACCGTCGAGCACGTTGAGGCTCACGGTTTCCCATACCCTGCGCAGGTTCTCGACGGCCTCGGACGTGGTCAGCGCGTCGCGTAGCTGCGCCCCCTCCGGCGTCTGCGCGTACCGGAGGCCCTCGGCCACCAGCAGATCGTGCACACCGCGGGCGGCGGCGGGGTTGCCGAGCACCGCGCGCCGCGCCCCGAGCAACAGCTCGTACACCGCACGCTCATGCCCGGAGGCGTCCTGCGGCGGGGCGGGCAGCAGTTGCGGGGCGCTGCGCTCGACGAGGTCCAGCGTCAGGGCCCGGATCCGGTCCAGCTCGGCCAGCATGCCGACGAGTGCTTCGGGCGTCATCGCGTGCGCCCGTGCACGTAGGCGACGAGGTCGGTGAGCATGTCGCGGTGCTGACTGGGCGGCAACCAGTCGAGGGCGGCCAGCGCGGCTGCCGCGTCTCGTGCGTGGGCTGCCGCGACCTCGCGCGCGTGGGCGAGTGACCCGGTCTGGTGCAGCAGGCGGTGCAGCCACCGGATGTCGTCGAGCGTCTTGGCCTCGGTGTCGTGGCGGCCCAGCACCTGTGCCGTGATCGCGTCGCGTCCGACGCGGGACAGCTCGCCGCGGGCGGTGAGCCGGTCGAGCAGCTCGGCCAGGCCCAGCTCGCCGGCCGCGCTCGGGCGCCGCCTGGCCAGGATGGCCACGGCGCGCTCGCGGTCGTCGGGGTCGGCGCGCCGCAGCGCGTGCAGCAGCATCAGCGTCCGCTTGCCCTCCCACAGGTCGCCGCCGATCTCCTTGCCGTAGTCCTGCGGGTCGGCCCGCAGGTTCAGCAGGTCGTCGGTGATCTGGAACGCGGCGCCGAGGTGGCGGCCGAAGATTTCCAGCGCGGCCAGCTGGTCGGCCCCGCCGCCCGCAGCGATGACGCCCGCCTGCAGCGGGATGATGAACGAGTACCAGCTGGTCTTCAGCTCCACCATGCGCAGGTAGTCGGCGTCGTCCAAGCGCCAGATGTTGGACCGCACCCATTCCAGCTCGATCGCCTGGCCCTCGACGGTCTGCCGGGTCATGTGGGCGACGGCCCGCAGGATGCGCAGTGCGGGACCCAAACCGATGCGTTCGACGTTGTCGAGCAGCGGCTGCAGCGACAGCGAGAGCATGGCGTCGCCGACGTTGACCGCGATGGGGATGCCGTGGTCGATGTGCAGTGTGGGCCGACCGCGCCTGCGCCAGGAATCGTCTTCGATGTCGTCGTGGATGAGGAACGCGTTGTGGTAGAGCTCCAGGGTCGCGGCGGTCGGCAGGACCGCCTCGAGGTGACCGCC
Source organism: Mycobacterium sp. 852013-50091_SCH5140682 (assembly GCF_001665685.1). Lineage (GTDB taxonomy): Bacteria > Actinomycetota > Actinomycetes > Mycobacteriales > Mycobacteriaceae > Mycobacterium. The sequence goes on along the minus strand of NZ_LZTB01000038.1, from coordinate 80,670 downwards.
GAGCCCAAGGCACGTCGCAATGCTCAGGGCCGGCCGCAGCGCCTTCCCGCCGCGCAGTGGGTAGTCGAGGATCAGCTCCCGCAGCCCGCTCGGGCCGCAATCGCTTGAGCCGTAGAGCCTTTCGATCTCACAGTCGCATGCCTCCTTGCACCGGGCGAGATAGTCGTCGAGGCCCGATGCGTGCGCAGGCAGTTCCGCGACCGCCGGCACGGGAGGGTCAGAAAGCGATGCCGACGACACCGCCCGGATCCTTGATCCGCAGTGCGTACCGGATCCGCACCGCCAGTTCGATCGCGCCGCCCGCGGTCTCGCCGATGAGCTCAAGGCTTGGCGCGACGGCGACGGCGAGGTCCACCGGCTCCTCACCCGGTGAGGCCGTCGCGGCGGCGCCTTGGGCGATGCGTTGCCGACGGCCCAGCATGATCATGCCGTCGCCGTCGACGCGGTAGAGCGTGGTGACGCCGCCCGCCTTGAGTACCGCCTCGGCGATGTCCTCTCCGCTCTCGATGTGATTGAGCAGTTTGAGGCCGTCGGTGCCGGTGAACAAGCAGGACGGGGCCCGGTAGCCGGCCGTCTCGACTGCGGCCCGGGCGTCGATGAGGGTGTCCAACAAGTCCTGCGTGGTGGCGCCTGCGGCCTTCAGCGATTTGGATTCCTTGGCGCGTAGCTTTGCCAGCACCGCGGCGTCGATGGTCGCGGCGAGTTCGACGGTCTTCGCCATCAGGACGGCCAGCAGCGGGTCGGGCAGCGGTGCGCCCGCCTGAGCGAGCGTCACCGTGAATCTCTTGTTGACGGTGACGACTTCGAGAAAATCCGGCGGGATGGTGTCGCTGCGCACCCAGGTCTGCCCCGGATCGCCGGTGTCCCAGTGCGGGATCGCCTGCCAGGCAACGCTGGTCTGTTCGAACGTCTCGCGTACGGCCCGGTCGGCCACGGCCAACCGCTCGGCGCTCAGGTACATGGGCTGCGACCCCCTCGACGAGTGTGGTCCAAATCATGGCAGAGGATGCGGGGTGTCGAGGGCCGATTGGCGCAGCTACTTCTGCGCGAGCGCGACCTCCTGACCAGGGGACATGTCACCGCGGGCAACGGCATCGCAGTGCGCTATGTGCAGCGTGGCCACGGTGTCGTCCGGCAGCAGCAGGCGGCAGTTCTCGAACGCGGCGCGGGCCCGGGCGGCGTCTCCCGCGTCGAACAAGCCGAACGCCTCGTCGAACGTCGGTTGGGCCGCGCGTTTCGCCTCCCGCAGCGGGGCCGGATCCTCGTCGTACACCTCGTAGACGGTCACCGGCCTGCGCCGGTTGACCACCATCACGCGCTCCATCCGGCGGATGGCGAACTGGCCCTGCGCAGCGACGCGCGCGTAGGTCGCGTCGGAGATGAGCAGCGCGGTGCCGTAGCGCTTGTTGGTGCTTTCGATGCGTGCGGCGACGTTGACGGCGTCGCCGATGATGGTCAGGACCATGCGGTTGACGCCGCCGACGAGGCCTACCCCGACCGGGCCGGTGTTGATGCCGATGCCGACCTGCAGCGCGTCGGATCCGTGCGCGCGCCGGTCGCGGTTGTGCTCGCGCAACGAGCGCAGCATGGCCAGACCGCCGCGTACGGCGTCGGTTTCCGATTCGAAGACCGCGACGATCTCATCGCCGCGGACGTCCTGGATCATGCCGTTGCAGCTGATGATCGGCAGCTCGACGGCACGCAGGAACCCCATCGCCAGATTGCTGGCATCGGAGACGTTCATGTCCTCCAAAAGGGTTGTGTAGCCGCGGATGTCGGAGATCAGCACGGTCATCTCCCGCTCGACGCGGTAGCCGCTGTGTACGCGGCGCAGATCGTCGATGTCGAGGATGCGCAGCAGTTCGTTGGGCACGAACTTGGACTGCGCGTCCATCAGCGAGCGGCGGTATTCGTCGGCGGCCTGCAGCTGCGCCTCGAGCTGAAAGTTCCACATCGGCGCGGCGGCCTGGTCGCAGACGAACGACACGGCTTCTTCGTGATGCGCGCCGAAATGCTGTGCTGGATCATCATGTTCGGCGTAGACCATGCCGATGATGTTGTCTTGCAGGCGAATCGGTGCGGCAAGCACCGACGGCGCCGGGTGGCGCTGGCCGTTGGGTCCCGGGCGCCGTGTGGAGTCGGCGGCCATGATCAGCGGGGTGCCGCAGTCGACGACGCGGCGCACCAGGCTGCGGTCGTAGGCCACCTCGGTCCATGGCCCTTCGACCGGCGTGATCTCGCCGCCGTCGAGCACGGTCCGCACACTGAGGTGTTCGGGCTCACCGGTGAGCAGCAGCACGCGGTGGGCACCGGTGGTGTCGGCGACGGTCCGCAGCACGATGTCGGCCAGGCTGTCCGCGCTGCGTGCCGCGGACAGGGCACGCGCCAGATGGTGGGCGCCTGCCGGATCGATGCCTGCCGAATCCGGCGTGACGAGATCGCGGCTGAGCAGCCACGGATGGGCGCGGGCCAGCCGCTCGGTCCGCAGCGTCAGGCCCAACGTGGAGAACCGCTGATACGCCGTGCGCAGCATGTGCTCGCTGAGCCGGTTGCGGCCGGTGTCGGCGTAGAGGATCGCGGCTTGTTCGTGGGCCGCCGCGGCGATCAGCGGCAGCTGGTGCTCGTCGGCCAGTTCCATCGCGCGGTGCAGGGCCAGTTCGGCCGTCTGGTGCCTGCCGCGGGCGTGTGCCCAGGTGCCCTCGATCAGCGCGTACGGCGCCGCGTAGTTCGCCGGGGATTCCGCCGCCCACCTGCGATGCAGTGCCAGAGCGCGGTGCGCGCAGCGACGGGTCGAGCGCGCGGTGGGTGCGACGTGGATGCGGCTCAGCGCATCCACCATGTGCACGAGCTGCATGATGGCGGTGCCCTCCATGCCGCCGATGTGCTCGACGGCATCGTCAGCGACGTCGACCGCCCCGGCGTAGTCGCCGGCCCAGAAGTGCAGGCCGAGGCGCATCGTCGCCGCGGCGCCGAGGGCCACCTCGTCGCCTTCGCGGCGGGCCGCGGGCAGGGCCACCCGCTCGTCGTAACCACTCTCGCCCGCCAGCAGGAAGGGGTCCTCGCTGCGCCCCATCATGTTCAGGCAGATCTGCTGGACGGCCTGGCACAGCCCTCGCGGTACCGGCTGCGACCAGATCTCGGGGATCAGAGTCTGGGCGAGCTCGTCGATCTCGGCCAGCGGCCTGCCGATCCAGAAGTACTGCGAAAGGAGAACGGCGCCAAGGAATCCCGCGTATTCCTGGTCGCCGTGGTCGAGTGCCTCGGTCACCGCGTCGCGCAGCGGGCCGAAGCCGTCGCGCAGTGGGTGCCGCCAGTGCCGGATGAAATTCAGGTGCATGAACAGGGTTTCGGGCCGGGCGTCGCGGAATTCGGGCCGCTCGGTGAGCAGCAGGGCGGTCTCGCCGAACCGTTGCGCGCCTGCGCGGTCCCCGGTCAGCACCAGCAGCACGCCGTAGCTGACGAGCACCAGTGGCAGCGACGGCGTGTGGCCGTGCGCGAGGGTCAGCTCCAGCTGCTTGCGCACGATGAGCGGGAAGAGGTTGGGCCGCGCGATGTAGGACAGGCTGCGCAGTTCGGCGAGGATGCGCTGGATCTCCGCCACCCGCCGGTCCTCACACCGCGGCAACTGGAGCAGTTGGTCGGTGCTCCAGTGCCGCACCGTGAAGCGCATCTGCAAGAGCGCGTTGACCATTCGCGGTTTGCCTGCGTCGTGCGGCAGGGCCTCGCCGAGCTCGTCGAGTGCCCGCAACCCGGTGTCGAGCGCCTCCTTCAACCTGTTCTGGGCCATGCGCCCCTTGAGTCGCAGATAGGCCAGCCGGCTGCGGTCGGCCGGTTCGTGCAAGGCGGTCTCGGCCTCGTCGAGCAGGGTGTGCAGCCCCGCTACGTCGCCGACCAGCAGCGCGGCCTCGGCCGCCTCGAGCTGCAGTTCCCTGGCGACGTCGAAGTGCCGGGTCCACCGTTCGTCGCCCAAGAGGTCCAGCCCGTTGCGGCAGTACGTCAGCGCCAAGGGAAATGACGCCTGCGCCCTGGCCTTGCGCGCCGCGCGCCGCAGCACGTCGACGAACCGGACGCGCTCGGCGTCGTCGGCCAGTCCGTGGCCGCCGATGCCGAGGTGCCGCGCGGCCTCGAACAGCCGCTCCTCGCCCTGCTCGACGAGTTGCCTGCCGAGCCTCAGGTGCGTATCGCGTGCGACGTCGTCGGAGAGGTCTTCGCGGGCTGCCTCCGAAACCCGGTCGTGGCTGAACCGGTAACGCGCGTCGTGGCTGATCGTGTTGGCGATGCGCTGACCGCGGCTGTCGACGGCTTCGAGCAGCCTCAGTTCCAGGGCCGACCACAGTGCCTGCGCGACGACGTCGGTGGGCTGCGCGGCCGCCGTCGTCGCGTCGGTGAGGTCGAATTCACCGCCGATGCAGGTCAGCGTGCTCAGCACGGCGCGGTGTGCCGGGCGCAGCTGGTCGAGGTAGCGGTTGAGGAACTCGGCGGCGGAGTCGGTCACCTCGATGGAGGACAACACCCGCAGGTCCCAGCTGCAACGGCCGCTCGCGCCGACCGGGGTGAGCGCACCTTCGCGCTGCGCGCGGTACAGCAACTGGCGGACCTGCAGCGGATTGCCGCCGGTGCGGTGGTGGAATTCGGCGGCCACGTCGCCGAGTTCGACGGCGCGGCCGCACACGCCGGCCAGCAGCTCTTCGACGGTGTCGCGGGACAGCGGCGCGAGCCGGACGCTGGACAACCCGGCCGTGGGCAGGCCGGCACCGTTCGGGTCGAACTCGCCGGCCCGGTGCGCGCCGAGCACCAGCACATTGCGCAACGACACCGCGAGCAACTCGGAGAGCATCAGCAGGGAGTCGTGGTCGGCCCATTGCAGATCGTCGATCGCGAGCACCACCGGGCGGTAGGAGGCGGTTTCGGAGATCAGCCTGATGGCGGCGCGGTGCAGCCGGCGGCGTGGATCGGCGGCCTCGCGATCGCCGGTTCCGGTTGGCTGTCCGAGCACCTGCCCCAGTTCCGGTACCAGCTCGGACAGGACGCCGGACAGGGCCGCCATGCCGGTGGCGAGATCGGCGCGCCAGCTGTCCCGTTCGGCCGGGCCGGTGGTCTCCATGGTCTGCACGATCGAGCTGAAGGCGTCCCCGAGTGCCGCATAGGGCGCCGGGGCGCCGTCGCGGCACCGGCCGTAGGCGAAGACGCAGTTGCGTTGCGCCAGCTCGACACCGAAGGCCTGCACGAGTGTCGATTTGCCCACCCCGGGGGCGCCGCTGACCAGGACGCAGCGGCCGCCGTTGCGTTCGGCGTCGGTGATGGCGGCGCGCAGCGCGCTCGACTCCGCGGCCCGTCCGACGACGCGGCCGTCGAGGTCGAGTACCGGAGCGGACACGGCCACCGTTCCCTTCCGCCCCCCGCAAACGTGCACTCATCGTAGTGAGCGATGCCCGCCGGAGTGCGGCGATGAGAAAGCTCGTCGAGTTGTCGTGAGTTGCGCCACACGCGTTGGAACAAAGTTCAAAATTTGTAACACTGTTCCTATGACCGATCTGGCTGAACCGTCGCAGCAGGCCGACTCCCTGCCGCTGGGCCCGCAATCGCTGGTGTGGAAGTACTTCGGTGACAACCGCATGTACCTGATCGGTCCTCGGCCCGCGGTGTTGCAGAACATGCTCGCCGAGCTGGGCCAGGGCGTACTGGATCATTCGACGTTCTTCTCCGATACCGCAGAACGGCTCAAACGCACTGTGCCGCCGATCTTCCGGACCGTGTACGGGACGGAGGACGATAACGCGGGCACTCAGGTCCGCGACTTTCACCACCACGTCAAGGGCGTGATGCCCGGCCCCGACGGAGAACCGGTGGCGCGCTATCACGCGCTGGACCCCGAGACCTACTTCTGGGCACACGCGACATTCGTCGAGCAGGTGCTGTACTTCGCCGACACCTTCGTCAAGCGGTTGACCCGCGAGGAGAAGGAGCAGATCTACCTCGAATCGAAGACCTGGTATCGCCGCTACGGCGTCAGCGACCGGCCCATGCCCGCCGACTACGCCGAGTTCGAGCAGTACTGGGACCGGATGATGAACGAGGTCGCCGTCGCCCACAAGAGCGCCCGGTACGGCGTCGGCTACGTCACCAAGGGCTTCCCGTGCCCCAAAGCGGTGCACCCGGCCCTGTGGCGGGTGGTGGCGACGGTGTTCAACCCCGTCGCGGCTTTCCTGACCACCGGCGGCCTGCCGCCCCGCGCTCGCGATCTGCTACAGCTGCCGTGGTCGGAGCGCCAGGAGCGCAACTATCAGCGGTTCGCCGCGTTCTGGCGGTCGGCTCCGGTCAACTGGGTGTGGGACCATCTGCCGATGAGCGTGCGCTACAACCGGTTCGCCCAGAGGGGCTATGCCCGCGACTGACGCGACGGGGTCGGAATCGACCCGGCGGATCCTGGACGCGGCCCTTGCCGAATTCGAACGGCACGGTTTCCGCCGGGTCGCGCTCGACGATGTGGCCCGCCGGGCGGGCGTCAGCCGCACCACCATCTACCGCAGGTTCGCCAATCGTGACGAGTTGGTCGCCGCCGTCATCGAGCGCGAGAACGTGGCACTGTTCGCCGACATCGCGCGCGAACTGAAAGATGCTGGGCCGCAATCGAACTACTATGTCGAAGCGTTCACCCTGTCGATCCTGAGGTTCCGCACGCACCGGGTGCTCAATCAGATGATCGTCGACGAGCCCGCGCTGGTGCTGGAGTTGATGCACCGGCACTACGGCGCGGCGATCGAGCGGATGGCTGCCGCGCTGCGGGTGATCTTCCCGGACGGGTTCGCCGACCGCATCGGCCCGCAGGCGGTCAACGACCTGGCGGACACCATCCTGCGCTACGCGGCGATGGTGTTGTTGCTACCCAGCGTCCAACCGGTGCAGACCCCCGAGGAGATCCGGGCGTTCGCGGCGCGGCATTTCCTGCCGAGCCTGCCCGCGTCGGTGCGTACGGTCTCGGCCTGAGCCGTTTGGCGGCCCGGCTTTTTGGGCAGCCGTTACTCATGGCTACCGAGAAACAACCGCATATCACCGAGGAAAACCGCAGACAGGCCGAAGAGGTCATGAAGTCGTATGACGACACCCGGCCCACCGTCACCATGCCCGGAACCGGGGGCACGGTCTCGGGGACTGCGGTCAACGACTGGCTCGACGACGAGGGAAAGCCCATTTACGGCCAGTCGGAGAAGAACGACGACAAGGGCGCCGACAAAGACGCCGACAAGGGCGACGACGGGTAATAGCCTCGCTCGTGTGACCTCACTGGAGCGCATCGCGCCTGCCTTCGTCGAGATGGCCCATTCGATCGTGTGGGCCTCGGCGGCCACCGTCGACGCTGACGGACGCCCGCGCAGCCGCATCCTGCACCCGATCTGGGACTGGGACGGCACCGACCTGTTCGGCTGGATCGCCACCGCGCCCACGCCGGTCAAGAAGGCTGATCTCGCCGCGCACCCCTACCTCTCGGTGAGCTACTGGACCGCCAGCCACGACACCTGCTCAGCGGACTGTCTGGTCGAGTGGTATCTCGACGACGACACCCGCCGTCAGGTGTGGGACCGCTTCGCCACTGCGCCTGCGCCGGTCGGCTACGACCCGGCGATCATTCCGGGGTGGGACGGGCCGACCTCGCCCAGTTTCGCGGCGCTGCGGTTGAGCCCGTACCGGCTGCGTGTCATGCCCGGGACGGTGCTGACGGCCGGCGAAGGGGAAGTGCTGAATTGGCGGTCCTGACGTCCGACCGGCCGCCTGTCGGGCTTGTTACAGCCATGAAAAAAAATCACATTTTGCCGTAGACATCAGCGCAGAGTTGTCATAGATTCACACGCTGTGCGGGTAACAGCGGTATTTCTTGCGAAATTGCGCTCCATGCGTGTGAAAGTTGCACACGAATGGTGGGTGTGAGCGTGGACGCCAAGACTCGTCGCGATCGCATCGCCGAGCGGGTACGCACCGATTTTGAGGTGGGCTACGCGGAGCTGGCCGCCGAGTTCGACGTGTCCGAGATGACCATCCGTCGCGATGTCGAGGCACTCGAAGCGCTCGACGTCGTGCGCCGGGTGGTCGGCGGTGTCATCGCCTTGACGGGCAAGCGCACCGAACCGTCGTTCGCCACCCGGGTGGCCGACGCGGCTGAGCAGAAACGGCATATCGCCGACGCCGTGGCGGACCTGATCGGTCCCGAAGAGACGCTCATCCTCGATTCCGGCAGTACGGCGCTGGCCGTGGCGCGCTCGTTGCGGGGCCGCGGGCTGAGTTTGACCATCGTGACCCCCAGCGTGCTCGCGGCCGTCGAGGTCGTTGACGAGCCCGACACCAAGGTGGTGCTGACCGGCGGTGAGCTGCGTCCCGGCGAACTGAGCCTTATCGGTTCGACCACAGAGGACACGCTCGCCCAGTACAACTGCGACACGTTCGTGATGGGCGTCGCGGGAATCGACGTCGACCGTGGAATCTCCGACTATCACCAGGCGGAGAGCCGGGTGAAGCGTGCCGCCGCCAAGCGTGCGGATCGGGTCATCGTCGCGGCAGACAACAGCAAGCTCGGGCGGGTCACGTTCGTCAGCATTGCCGCGTTGGCCGACATTGACGTCATCGTGACCGACGGGCCCGCCGACCACCCCGCACTGATCGCAGCCCGAGATGCGGGTGTCGAGGTGATCTGCGTTGCCGGGCAAGAAGATCCGGCATCCGGCGGCGAGGCGGACCGGGCATGAGCCGCTACACCATCGGGGTCGACATCGGCACGACCGGCACCAAGACCGTGCTGTTCGACGTCGACTGCGGCATCGTGGCGACCGCCAACCGCGAGACCACACTGCACTCGACGGGCCCCGGTATCGCAGAGGCCGACACCGGTCAGTGGCATCGCAATGTCGTCGAGTCCATCCGGGAAGTGGTCACGACCGGTGGCGCCGACGCCGGTGATATCGGCGCGATCGCAACGTCGGGCATGGTGCCTGCCGTCGTACCGCTCGACGGGTCGGGAAAGCCGTTGCGCCGTGGCATTCTTCAGAACGACGCGAGGGCGCACCACGAGGTCGGCCGGCTCGCCGAGTCGCTGGCGGGGGTCGACCTGGTCGGCCTGACCGGCTCTGCGCTCACCCAGCAGTCGGTCGCGCCGACGATGGTGTGGCTTCGCGAACACGAGCCCGAGGTGTATGCGCGCACCGCGCACTGGGTCGGCTCTTACGACTGGGTGCTCACAGCGCTGGGCGCGCAGGTGCACGTTGAACAGAACTGGGCGCTGGAATCCGGGCTGTTCACCATCGCCGGGGAGCGGGCCGAACCCGTGCTGGCGGCAGCAGACGTCGACCCGGTGACCCTCGCCCCGGTGTTCCGGCCGGGCACCAGGGTGGGCGAGCTGAGCCGGGAAGCCGCGGACCTGACGGGCTTGCGTGCGGGCACGGCACTCGTGGTCGGCGGCGCCGACCACGTGCTCTCGGCGTATGCCGCCGGCGTCAATGCACCCGGTGACGCCCTGGTGAAACTCGGTGGGGCGGGCGACATCCTGGCCGCCAGCAACACCAGGGTGGTCGACGAGCGGCTCTACCTCGACGCCCATCCCGTGCCGGGGCAGTGGTTGCCCAACGGCTGTATGGCCACCAGCGGCAGCCTGATCCGCTGGTTTCAGGCCCTGATCGGCGGTGCCGAGCTGACGGCGCTCGACGACGAGGCGGCCGGCCGGGCCCCAGCGGAAGTGATGTGCCTGCCGTACTTCCTCGGTGAGAAGAGCCCGATCCACGACCCCGACCTGCGAGGCGTGTTCGCGGGCCTGCACCTCGGCCACACCAGGGCCGACATGTATCGCTCGGTGCTGGAGGCCATCGCCTTCGGATTCCGGCACCACATGGACGTATTCGCCGAAATCGGCCTCCCGCTGCGCCGCGTGATGATCACCAACGGCGGGTCGAAATCGACACTGTGGAAACAGATCCACGCCGACGTCCTCGGCCTGGAGATGTTGCCGGTCCGTGGTCATCCCGGCGCCTCTCTGGGGGCCGCGGTGATCGCCGCCATCGCCATCGGCGCGCTCGGTGACTGGTCGGATGCGGCCCGGTTCATCACCCTGGATGCGCCGTATGTCCCGGACCCGTCACGCAAGTCGACCTATGACGCCGCGTACGCCACCTGGCGAGACCTGGGTGACGCGGTGGCACCCATCTCACACACCTTGGCTCGCACCTCCCGATGAGAATCAACTCCGAAAGGATCAGTGCCGTAATGAAAATCACCACTAACCCGACACCAGGGCGGAGGCGGCCGTTCTATGTTGCCGTCGTGATCGCCCTGGTGTCAGCGGTCGCCCTGTTGCTGAGCTCCTGTGCCGGCAGCGGGGGTCCCGCGCAGCCTCAGGCCACCGGCAGCGGCGAGATCGCCAAGGACACCTCAGGCACCGTGCGCATCCTCATGGAGAACGTCCCGGACACCGACATCGTCAAGGCGATGGTGGCCGAGTTCAACAAGGACTACCCCAACATCAAGGTGGACATCGAGACGCTCACCTACGACCAGATGCGCGACAAACTGGTCTCCTCGTTCCAATCCAGCTCTCCCACATATGACCTGGTGATCGTGGACAACCCGTGGATGGTCGACTTCGCCAAGGCGAAGTTCCTGCAGCCGCTGGACGCGCGCATCGACGGCACACCCGGGTACGACGCCGCCGACTTCTTCAAGCCTCTGACCGATATCACCACGGTAGACGGGGTGCGCTACGGCGTGCCGTTCTACAACTACGCGCTCGGATACCTCTACAACACAGAGGATCTCGCGCAGGCCCACCTGCAGGTCCCGGCGACGCTGGACGAACTGGTGAGCACCAGCAAGGCACTCAAGACCCCCGACCGTGCCGGCATCGCGCTGCAGCCACAGCGTGGCTACAAGATTTTCGAGGAATGGGGCAACTGGCTGTTCGCGGCGGGCGGGTCCATCTACGACGCCGACGGAAAGATCACCCTCGACACCCCTGAGGCCAAGCGGGCACTGAACGCCTACATCGAAACCTACAAATCGGCTGCGCCCCAAGACAGTCTCAACTGGGCATTCGACGAGGCCTTCCGCTCGGTGTCGTCAGGGCAGTCCGCATCGATGATCAGCTACAACTGGAATCTGCCCGCGCTCAACGCTCCTGGCTCCGGTCCGTTCGCGGGCAAGTACAAGCTGGCCCCGATCCCGGGTGGCAAGCAGGTGCTGGGTTCATGGAGCTGGGCCATTCCCGCGAACTCCGGTGCGTCGGATGCGGCCTGGGCATTCGCCTCCTGGATCACCGCAAAGCCGCACGACGTGACGCGCACCGAGAAGGGTGGTGCGGCCATCCGCAAGAGCACGCTCGCCGATCCCGCGGTACTGGCGGGCCCGCTCGGCGCCGACTACTACGCGACGGTCGAGAAGATCCTGGCCAACGCATTCCCCCTCAGCCAGGGGGCGAGCGGCGAGGAGATGATCCAGGCGGTCGGCACCGAACTCAACGAGGCGGTGGCCGGTACCAAGAGCGTCGACGACGCCCTTGCGGCCGCCCAGGCAGCTGCCCAGAAGATCCAGGGCTGATCGCAGGTGAGCAGAGGGAATCCGGCCACCCGAGCGAAAGGAGCCCGGCGAGTATGACATTCAAGCACGGCATGATCGCCCCGCTGATCGCTCTGTTCCTCGGCGTGGTCGGTTTCCCGCTGGCCTACGCGTTCTACCTGAGCGTCACCGACTACAAGCTGACCGATCACGGCACCCCGAATCTGGTCGGCGCCTCCAACTACGTCGCGACATTCGGCGACGGCAAGTTCTGGCACGCATTCGGCACCACCGCGCTGTATGTGTTCGTGGCGGTCGGGCTCGAGTTGGTGATCGGGTTGGCGATTGCGCTGGCACTGCAGAAACAGCGCTGGGCAAAGGATCTCACCCGGTCGATGCTGCTGGCGCCGATGTTCATCACGCCCATCGCGGTTGGACTGATCTTCCGTTTCCTGCTCAACGACCAGCTCGGCGCTATCCCGCACCTGCTGCATGCAATCGGGGTCGATTACGACTTCTTCGGGCCGGGGCGCGCGCTGTTCACCCTCGCCTTCATCGACGTCTGGCAGTGGACCCCGTTCATGGTGTTGCTCCTGCTGGCCGGGCTGGAATCCATTCCGCGCCAACCGTTGGAGGCTGCCCGCGTCGACGGTGCCGGCGGATGGTACATCCTGCGGCGGGTGACCCTGCCGCTGCTGGCGCCCGTGCTGGTCGTGGCCATCATGCTGCGCTGCCTGGACGCCATGAAGGTCTTCGAGTACGTGTTCGCCACCACTCGGGGCGGGCCAGGCACCGAAACGGAAACCCTGCAGTACTTCATCTACCAGACCGGAATCCAGTTCTTCCGGCTCGGATCCGCCTCGTCCATGGCCTTCGTGGTGCTGGTGGTGGTGCTCGCGGTCATCGTGCTCGCATTCCGCCGGATGGAGAAGGCGAAGGAGTCATGAGGAATTCGATCGCACTCACCGTATGCCGGATCGCCCTGCTGTGGGCCGCGGCCATCTCGGTGCTGTTTCCGGTGCTGTGGGTCGCGCTGGCCAGCGTGAAAACCCCGCAACAGCTCAATGATCCGTTCTTGTTCGCGTTCACCCCGGTGCTCGACAGCTGGAGAAACGTGTTGTCGTCGGGAATCTTGGCCGCGGCCGGCCGCAGTGCCGTCGTCGCCACCGTCACTGTCGGCATCAGCGTGGTCGTGGGCAGCATGGGCGCCTACGCGATCGCGCGCTACCGGGCCGGCGGCACCGCGACCCGCTTCGGCATGTTGGCCGCCCAGGTGCTGCCGCCCGCGGTATTGGTGTTCCCGTTCCTGACCATGGCCTACGCCCTGCGGCTCAACGACACACTGGTCCCGGTCATCTTCGCGCACCTGAGTTTCGTTCTGCCCGTGGTGACGTGGTTTCTGATCGGCTTCTTCGAAGCAGTGCCGCGGTCCCTGGAGGAGCAGGCCCAGGTCGACGGTTTCACCCGGTTCGCGGCGTTCCGCACGGTGGTTCTGCCGCAGGTGTATCCGGGCATCGGCGCGGCCGCCATCTTCGGCTTCACGTTGTCGTGGAACGATCTGTTCTACGGCCTCATCCTGGCGCCCGGCAAGGCAGCGATCCTGCCCGTGGCCATCGCCGGTTTCAACACGTTCCGCGGTGTGCAGATCGGCTCCATGAGTGCGGCGATCCTCATCGCGGTCGTACCGGTAGTCATTGCAAGCTTTTTCATTCAGCGCAGGCTGGTGCAGGGCATCAGCGGTGGCGCGGTGAAGTTCTGACAAGGTTGGTGATCAACGCTTCATGGCAATAGTCCGATTTTCGGGTGTCAACAAGTCCTACGGTTCGACGTCCATCGTCGAGGATTTGGACCTGGAACTGCCCGACGGTTCGTTCACGGTGCTGGTCGGCCCGTCCGGCTGCGGCAAGTCGACTTCGCTGCGCATGCTGGCGGGGCTGGAAACGGTGACCGCAGGAACCATCACGATCGGCGACCGAGACGTCACGCGCCTGCCGCCGCGCGACCGGGACGTCGCGATGGTGTTCCAGAACTATGCGCTCTACCCGCATTTGACGGTGCGGGAGAACATCGCGTTCCCGTTGCGCGCGTCGAAGACGCCCCGCCACGATGCGCTGGCGCGTGCCGACGAGGTCGGCGAATCCCTCGGCCTGGGAAAACTGTTGTCCCGCAAGCCCAAAGACCTCAGCGGCGGCCAGCAGCAGCGGGTGGCGATCGGACGTGCGATCGTCAGGAAGCCTTCGGTGTTCCTGTTCGACGAGCCGCTGTCGAACCTGGACGCCAAACTGCGGGTCGAAACCCGCACGGAGCTCCTGCAGATTCAGCGCCGGCTCGGCATCACCTCGGTCTATGTCACACATGACCAGGAGGAGGCGATGACGCTGTCGGACCGGATGGTGGTGATGCGCGACGGCCGCACCGCGCAGGAAGGCACGCCGCTGCAGGTCTACAACAACCCGGCGGACACGTTCGTCGCCGCGTTCGTGGGCAGCCCGAAGATGAACCTTGTCGACGGCCGTCTCGACGGTTCGACGTTCACGTTGCCGACCGGTTTCTCCTTCGCGGTCCAAGGGGCCGACGCGTCCGGCGCGGTAACCCTCGGTGTGCGCCCAGATGATCTGTTACCCACGGTCGCCGCCGAGAGCGACGATGCGGCGGCGACTGTGACGCTGGTCGAACTACTCGGGCCCCGTGCCATCGTCACGATCGACGCGGATGGAACCGAGCTCACCAGTGTCGTGGAGGTGTCCCGCATGTCGGGCATCCGGGAGGGGGCCCGGGTCAACCTCGAGGCCCGGCCGGGTGCCGTCCACACCTTCGACCAGACCACCGGCCGACGTCTCACAGGCGCCGGCAAGTAACCGAAAACGGATAGGAACAAAGCACACTCATGACCAAGACAGTCGTCGTGACCGGCGCAGGTTCGGGGATCGGGCGCGCCATCGCCACCACCCTCGCGCAACGGGGCTGGCGTGTCGTCGTCACCGACATCAACGGGGACTCGGCACGGGAGGTCGCCGCGTCACTGGCCAACCCGGATGTGGGCCACGAATCCGCGGTGCTCAACGTCAGTGCACCCGAAGACGCCGCCGCAGTGGCCTCCGGGGTCGCAGACCGACTCGGCCTCGATGCCTGGATCAACAACGCCGGCATCTCGTTCATGCACAAGTTCCTCGACGCTCCGGTCGCCCGGTACGACCAGACCATGGACGTGAACCTCAAAGGAGTCTTCGTCTGTGGGCAGGCGGCCGCGCGGGCAATGGTGCGCACCGGGACCGCGGGAGCCATCGTGAACACGGCCTCGATGGCAGGTAAGCAGGGCCGGGTGCCGTTCCTGTCCGACTACGTGGCCTCGAAGTTCGGAGTCGTCGGCCTGACTCAGGCGATGGCCTACGAACTCGGCGAGCACGGCATCACCGTGAACTGTGTCTGCCCGGGATATGTCGAAACACCCATGCAGTCACGGGAACTGGAGTGGGAGGCCGGTTTGCGCGGGATCACCCCCGACGGTGTGCGCACCATGATGATCGACGACACCCCGCTGGGCCGCCTGGAGCAGCCTGAGGACGTTGCCCGCGCCGTGGCCTTCCTGCTGTCCGAGGACGCCCGCTTCATCACCGGTGAAGCGCTGGCCGTCAACGGTGGCGCCTACATGGACTAGCTCGAAAACGACTGCGAAGCAAGATAAACAGAAAGGCACAAGTAGTGACCACCACCTGGCTCGACGAGGTTTTCCATGTGCGCAAACCCGTCATCGCCATGCTCCACCTGAGCGCACTG
This sequence comes from Mycobacterium sp. 852013-50091_SCH5140682, assembly GCF_001665685.1. Taxonomy (GTDB): domain Bacteria; phylum Actinomycetota; class Actinomycetes; order Mycobacteriales; family Mycobacteriaceae; genus Mycobacterium. The sequence continues at coordinate 65,364 of NZ_LZTB01000038.1, read as the reverse complement.
CCCGGCGATCCCGCATACGACAGCGCGGGCGGTATCGCCGCGGTCGTCGACCGGGCCCGCGAAGAACTCGATGCCCTGCAGTCCGGGGGAGTGGACGCAGTGATGTTCAGCAACGAGTTCAGTCTGCCGTACCTGACCAGGACCGAACCGATCACGGCGATCACCATGGCTCGCATCATCGGTGAGCTGCTGCCGGATATCACGGTGCCCTACGGGGTCAATGTGCTGTGGGACGGCAGGGCGTCCATCGATTTGGCGGTCGCGACCGGGGCGCAATTCGTCCGCGAGATCTTCACGGGCGTGTATGCCAGTGACTTCGGGTTGTGGGACACCAACGTGGGCGAGGTCGCCCGGCACCGCGCCCGGGTGGGCGGGGCCGGTGTGAAACTGCTCTTCAACATCGTGCCGGAGTCGGCCACCTACCTCGCCGCGCGCGACCTCGCATCGATCACGCGTACCACGGTGTTCGCGACTGCGCCGGACGCCATCTGCGTGTCCGGCGCGACGGCCGGGTCGCCGACGGACGTCGAGGCGCTGCGCGTGGTCAAGTCGGCGGCGGGTGCGGTCCCGGTGTTCGTCAACACCGGGGTTCGTGCCGAGAACGTCGCCGACCAGCTGGCCATCGCCGACGGTGCGGTGGTCGGCACCTACTTCAAAGCCGATGGTGTTTTCGAGAACAGGGCGCAGCGGGCCCGGGTGGAAGAGTTGATGGGCAACGCACGCGCATACCGCGAGCAGCTGGTTTGAGGGTGACGGCACGCGTGGGCGGACCGCTCACGCGTGCCGAATCCTCGGTCTGGTGTTGGTGTAGTCCCGGGTAATACGAGCGGGGCGTGACGTCCGCATTGCCGCGCTTTGATATCGAGACTCACACCAGGGATAAAACTCGCGTCGGATTTGTCCCTGGTGTGAATCTCGATATCGGAAATTCCGGAGGCTTTGTGTGTGAGTGAATTGATCCGCAATTGGCGCAGCTAAGGTCTAGCGGGACAAGGGCTTACGAGCGGTCTGGGCGCTTCCTCTTGGGAATTGTGTCCTCGGATGCGGCGGCCTTGCGTTTTGCGGCCCGCCGCTCCTTGATGGTCATCGCCGGTTTTTTGGGAAGGCGGCCCTGAGATTTATCAGCCATCGTTGCTCCTTTTATTCGCAAACAATCACTGAGCGCGACCATACCCGAGAAAAAATTAAAAGCCAGTCGCGCTGATTACGCCGGCCGATGCCGAATCCGCGGTGTGGCGTTGGTGTCGTCGCGGTGCGGCAGCGGCACGAGCATCGAGACGTGCCGCCGGTAGTCGAGGTACTTATCGCCCAGTGCCGCAACCAGATCCCGCTCTTCGAGCTGTATCGCCGCCAGGATGTAAGCCGTGGTGACGATGGCGAACAGCAGGTGCCCCGCGGTCATGGTCGGGGCCGCCCAGAATGCCACGATGAAGCCGACCATGATCGGGTGGCGCACCAGCCGATAGAACATCACGGACTGGAATCCCAGTTCGCGATAGGGCTGACCCCGCCACGCCAGATACACCTGCCGGAGCCCGAACAGGTCGAAGTGGTTGATCATGAAGGTGGAGCTGAACACCGTGGCCCAGCCAGCCCAGAACAGCACCCACAGAACCCATTGCCCGACAACCGATTCCACCTGCCAGACGACGGTGGGCATGGTGCGCCACTGCCAGTACAGCACCAGCAGCGCGAGGCTGGACAACAACACGTAGGTGCTGCGCTCGATGGCTTGGGGCACCATCCGTGTCCACCACCGTTTGAACGCGGGCCGCGCCATCACGCTGTGCTGCACCGCGAATACCGATAACAGCAGCACATTGACCATCACGGCCTCGACGAGCGGTGCTGTGATGCCTGAGTCGATGGTGCGGGGCACGAGGAAATTGCCGACGAAAGCGATCGCATAGAGGAACGTCACGACGAACAGCAGATAGCTCGCGACTCCGTAGGCGACGGTGAGTGAACGCTTCATGGTGACCTCCTGCCACCGGTGGGACAAGTTGTGCTCCGTGCGCCCCTCCGCAGCGTCACCTCTTCACGGTAGCCCTCGAAACCCCAGGTGAACAGTGGTTTTCTTCCCCGCTCGCAGGGAAACGATCACCCGTCGGCGCGCACCGCTTCGATCAGAGCGTCGGCGGCGAGCAGGCCGAGATTGTTCGACGCGAGTGGGCTGTCACCGGTGAGGAGTTTGCGGTCGCGGTGGACCTGTCCGGTCATCTGATCGTTGACGACCGTGAGGCCCTGCTTGCCGAGCAGGTCGGCGACCAGCCAGCGCAAATGTCCTGGCAAATAACCGATCTCGATGTTCGGCCCCTGGTCGAGCGCGTCCGGGAAGACACATACCGAGTAGCCCTTGAACGGCGATTCCTGCTTGCCGAGCGCGCCGGCCAGCAGCGCGGCCGGGCCATGGCACAGCGTGATGATGAACTTGTCGTTGGCCAGCGCCCAATCGAGCGTCTGCTCCACGTCTTTGCTCGCAGGCAACCCGACCACGGCCGCATGACCGCCCGGGATGAACACCGCGATGTAGTCGGAGTCCGGGCCGAGATCATCGGCGATCACGTCGGCAAGTTTCTTGGGCTGCTTGAGCTTTGGCTTGAGTGCCTGGTAGGTCGACATCACCGCCTCGTCCTCGCGGGGCATGGCCCAGAGCTCCAGCTTGGCCGGGTAGCCCGACAGCGTCGCGATGTCGATCTCGAAGCCCGCCTCCATGAGGTGGTGCAGCGGGAGCAGCATCTCGATGGGATGGTTGCCGGTCGAGAACATCTTGCCGTTCTCCAGCAGGACGTAGCGTTCCTCGGCGGCGATCATGAGGACCTTCCACCTGCCGCCGGTGTAGGCGTCCTTGTGCTTGACGCCGGCGAAATCGGTCTTGGCAGTGGTGTACTGGCTCAGCGAGTACGGCGACGGGAAGTAGGCGTTGTCTTCGGCCGGGTCCGGGGTCGGTTCTCTGCTCAGATCGTCTGCGTTGGCTGCCACGGCGTCCACCTGCTTTCTCCTCGTTGTCGGTACCTCCATCGTGGTCGTCTCGGGCCTGCCGGTCGATGGCGTGCCGAACAAGACCCACCCGACGGGGTTTGTCTGCCGGCACAAGACCGCGTGCGGCGACTTCGGCCATATGGGGCCGGGCGCCGCATACGCTGGCATCGTGCGTGATCACACCCCGGACGCCGGTGCGACGATCGCCGCGGCGCTGCTGGCGCGCGTCGATGAGTTGGCGCAGGTACTCGTCGACCGCATCCGCGACAACATCGAGGTCTACCGGGCCGATGGTGTGGTGCCTGCGGACGACCTCTACACGTCGTGCCATACCAACCTGGAATTCATGATCCGCCATGTTGCGCACGAGCCGCTGCTCGATCTGGACGCGCCACGGCAGACCGGGCATCGGCGCGCGGAACAAGGTGTTCCGTTGGCCATGGTGCAGAACGCATTTCGGCATTCGTTCGCGTGTATGTGGGACATGATCGTGGCCGAAGCGGCGCGGACGGACACGGTCACCGACGCCGATCTGGTGGAGATCGCCGGTGAGGTGTGGTCCTATCACGACACTTTCACCACGGCGATGATGAACTCGTTCACCGAAACCGCGGCGCTGCTGATGGTGCAGCGCGATCAGGAGCGTTCTGCGCTGGTCGAGGCGGTGCTGCAGGGAGGCACCGGCGACACCAAGACCATTCTCGATGCCGCCGATCTGCTGGCCCTGCCGTATCAGGGCACTTTTGCGGTCGTCGTCGCCGACGCCCCGGGCCTGGCCCGGCACGCGTTGCCCAATGTGGAGCCGGTGCTCAGTGCCCGGGACATCGGGTCGGCGTGGCGGCTCACGCCGGACCTGCACGTCGGGATCGTATCGATGCGGGGTACCGACGGCATGACCGAACTGGTCGACGCGCTACGGGCGCTGTCGGTCGGGCCCGTCGGCGTGAGCCCGTCGTACACCCGGTTGGACCAGACGCCGCAGGCGCTGCATCTGGCACGCAACGCGCTTGCGGGTGCCGAGGCGGGCGTGGCCCGCGTGACGGTGTTCGACGACGCGCCGCTGCCGATGCTGGTGGTGAGTGCGCCGTCGACGGCGGCGACCATCAGCAAGCAGATCCTGGGTGAGCTGCTCGACCTGCCCGAGGCCGATCGAGAGCTGCTGCTCACGACCATGGCCATCTACTTCGCCGTCGACGGCTCGGCCAGCGAGGCCGCCGAGCGGCTCTACTGCCACCCGAACACGGTCCGTTACCGCCTGCGCCGCATCGAGCAGCTGTCGGGGCGCTCGTTCGACCGCAGGCTTGATTCCGCCGAGCTGTACATCGCTCTGGACGCCGTGCGACGCCTGCCGGACTGCCGGATCTCGGTGCCGTGAGTTACCCGACGTACGGGCGTTCGCGGCGTAATTCGTTGCGCGCCACGGTGCGCCGGTGGACTGCGTCGGGGCCGTCGACGATCCGCAGCACGCGCGCCCAGCTGTAGAAGTAGGCGAGCGGGTAATCGTCGCTCATCCCGCCGCCGCCGAACACCTCGATGGCGCGGTCGATCACCCGGGTGGCCATGTTCGGCGCCGCCACCTTGATGGCGGCGATCTCGGTGGCGGCCCCTCGCGCGCCGTGCTGGTCGATCAGCCATGCCGTGTGCAGCACGAGCAGACGGGCCTGGTCGATCTCGATGCGGGACTGGGCGATGAGGTCACGCACCACACCCTGCTCGGCCAGCGGCCCGCCGAACGCTTCGCGGTTCTGGGCACGGTCGACCATGAGCGCCAATGCCCGCTCGGCCATGCCGATGGCCCGCATGGCGTGGTGGATGCGCCCCGGACCCAGGCGCGCCTGCGCGATCATGAACCCGTCGCCCTCGCCCGCGAGCATGTTGGCCACCGGAACGCGGACGTTGTCGAACACGATCTCGGAGTGCCCGTGCTGATCCTGGTATCCGAAAATCGGTAGGTGCCGGACGATCTGGAGTCCCGGGGTATCGCGGGGGACCAGCACCATGGACTGTTGCCGGTGCGGCGCCGCGTCGGGATCGGTCTTGCCCATCACGATGAAGATCTGGCAGGCCTCGTCAGCCACGCCGGTGATCCACCATTTGCGGCCGTTGATGACGTACTCGTCGCCGTCACGGGTGATCGAGGTGGTGATGTTGCGGGCGTCCGAGCTGGCCACGGCGGGCTCGGTCATGGCGAACGCGGACCGGATCTCGCCGGTGAGAAGGGGTTCGAGCCACCGTTTCTTCTGCTCGTCGGTGCCGAACATCAACAGCGTCTCCATATTGCCGGTGTCGGGCGCGTTGCAGTTCATCACCTCCGGAGCGATGACGGGCGACCACCCGGTGATCTCGGCGATCGCCGCGTATTCGGTGTTGCTCAGCCCGGATTCATGCGGCAGGAACAGGTTCCACAATCCTCGCCGCTTGGCTTCTTCCTTGAGTTCTTCGAGGATCGGTGGCCGCGCATGGTCGGAGTTCGCCGCACGCCAGTCCCGGTAGCTCGACTCGGCGGGAAACACCTTCTCGCGCATGAAGTCCCACACCTTGTCGGTGAGCTCGACGGTGCGTGGTGATGGGCTGAAATCCATGGTGTGCTCCTTGTCTGGGGTCAGTGGCCGGACATGCCGCCGTCGACGGGCAACGTGATTCCGGTGATGTAGCTCGACGCGTCGCCGGCCAGAAAGATCAGGGCGGTGTCGAGTTCGTGTTGGCGGCCGAGGCGTTTGAGTGTCGAGGTCTGGTCGACGAATGCCGCGAGTTGGTCACCGGGGATGGCCGCGGTCATCTCGCTCTCGAAGTATCCGGGCGCGATGGCATTGACTCGGATGCCTTTGCGACCCGACCACTGCTGGGACAGATCCCGGGTGAGGCCGACGACGGCGGCCTTGCTGGAGGCGTATGCCGCTTGGGGTGCATAGGATTTGATGAGCCCGAGCACGCTGGCGATGTTGACGATGCTCGACCCCGGGTTCATCACCCGGGCCGCGGCCTGGGCCATCCAGTACGTGCCCATGAGGTTGACGTCGATGACGCCGCGGAACTCGTCGGGGGTTTCCCGCAGCGCGGGCACCGCGGTGCCGACCCCGGCGTTGTTGACCAGGACGTCGAGGCGGCCGAATTCGGCGATCGCCAGCTCGGCCAACGCCGTGCAGTCCTGCGGATCGGTGACATCGGTGCGCCGGGTGCGGACCAGGTCGGTGTCGAATTCGCTTGCCAGGGAGTGCAGTTGATCCTCGCGTCGGGCTCCCAGGACAACCCGCGCGCCGGCGTCGACCAGTGCCCTGGCGAATCCGGCGCCCAGGCCTGAGCTCGCCCCGGTCACCACCGCGACCCGCCCGTCCAGCCGGAACCGGTCGATGATGCTCTCCATCACGCCGCTCCCAACGCGTCGAGGCCGGCCTCGGCGAGCCGGATGACGTCGCTTTCCACCTCGCCGAAATCTTGGCCCGCCATCATTCCCGCCGCCGATCGCGCTGCGACGCCCTGGATGATGACGGCGAATTTGAACCGTGCGAACGCTTCGTAGAACGGCACCGCCGAGACGTCGCGGCCGGTCCGTTCGGCGTAGCGGGACAACAGATACGACCGCGGCGGGAAACCCTCCTGTGTGGTGACCGTCGGCACCAGCGGGATGTTGGGTTCACCGTGCTGCGGCCAGTAGAACATCAGGAGGCCCAGGTCGGTGAGCGGGTCGCCGATCGTCGACAGTTCCCAGTCGAGAACTGCCGCGACGCGGCCCGGGTCTTTCGGATCCATCAGGCAGTTGTCCAATCGGAAGTCGCCGTGCACGATGGCCGGCGGCGGGCTGGCGGGCAGGTCAGCTTCCAGCGCGGTCGCCAGGGCATCGAGCGCGGGCACGTCGCGAGAACGACTGGCCAGCGACTGCTTTCGCCAGCGGCTGACCTGCCGGGCCAGGAAACCCTCGGGCCTGCCGTAGTCGTCGAGGCCTACGGATGCGGGTTGGATACCATGCAGGTCGGCCAATGTGTCGATGAGGGCGTCGGCGATCTTGCGCCGATCTGCGGGCGCCGTCGCGTAACCCGCAGGCATGGCGTCGCGGATGGCGTGGCCGGCGACCTTCTCCATCACGTAGAACGGGGTGTCGAGGGTCAGCGCCGCGGTCTCGGTGAACACGATCGATGCGACCGGCACGGATGTCTGTGCCAGCGCCCGTTGCACGCGCGCCTCGCGGGCCATGTCGTGCGCACTCGGTAGCAGAGGCCCCTGCGGTGGGCGGCGCAGAATCAATTCTCCTGCGGCAGAGGTCAGTTCGAAGGTCAGGTTCGACTTGCCGCCGGCGATGAGCCGAGCGTCGAACGTAGCCCAGCGGTCGTCGGCGGTGGCCTTGGCCAGAGCTGGGCCCAGTCGGGCCGGGTGCAGCAGCGATTCGACGTCGGTCATCAGGTGTTCCGTTCTGAGGCTGGTGGGACGCAATCCCGACCGAACGTTCGATAACGCTCGGTAATCCAATGTTGAAGCGGATACAGCCGTTTTGTCAACAGGGTCGACTCGACCGGATTGAAATGTTCAGTTGAGCTGAACAGTGAACCTCAGTTGCCGCCGCGCATGATGTCGACGGCGAACCGCGCGTACTCCCGCGCGATCTCCGACGCCGACGTCGGCCCGGAGGGCTGGAACCACGACGGCAGCGACGTGCACATGGTGGATATCGCCCGGGTGGCGTCGCGGGCGTGCGGCGTGCGGAATTCGCCCGTCGCGATCGCGTCGTCGGCCGCGTCGTCGAGCATGTACTGGATGTCGTTGCGTAGCGCGGAGATTCGCTCGTGGTCAGGCGGCAGAATGCTGCGCATCTCGCTCGCGCCGATGAAGGCCAGGTCCCTGCGGTGGGTGTGGAACAGCGCGAGTGCCTCGACCATGTTGCTGAATCGCTGGGTGGGCGTGGCCCCTTCGGTCCTGGCCGCCGGGATGAGCCAGTGCAACTCGCTCATCGCGACGTCGAGAATCGCCACCAGCAGGCGCTGCTTGCTCGGGTAGTGGTGGTAGACGCCGGGGACACTCATGTGCGCGGCGGTGGCGATGGTCCGCATGGTGGCCCCGTGGTAGCCGGTGCGGACGAACACCGAGATGGCGGCCATGAGCACTGGGTCCAGGTTCAACGCGGGAAACGCGCGCCAGTCTGCGCCAGGGATGTTGTCGTGGACGCGGGGCCGCGGAACATGGTCGGGCTCGGGTGCCCGCAACATCTCGGTGGCCGACGTGCCCAGCGCCTCGGCGATCGCGTAGAGCCGATCCACGCTGAGGCCTGCCTTGTCGTTCTCGATCGCGCTCATCGTCGCCGGGCTCACGCCGATGCGGGTGGCCAGCTGGCGTAACGAGACCCCGGCCCGCACGCGGGCGGACCGCACGAGCGCGCCAGTGTGTTCAGCCATGCTGAACATGATAGGCGTCGCCCCGGCTGATTGTCCCGGCCCACACGATCCCGGGCCCCGGTTTGTCCCGCGCACCATTGTCGGAGCGCGGCACCGGCGGACATGGTTGAGGCGTCGAAACTTCCCCATTCGTAGGAGTACCGGGTGACCAATGTTGCGGTTAATCTGCGCGAGGCGGCAGCGATGTATCCGGACGCCGACGCGCTGACGCTCGGCGAGCGCACGGTGACGTTCCGCGCGTTCGACGAATCGGCAAGCCGGGTCGCGGCTTTCCTGCACGCGGGCGGTATCGGCCCGGGGGACCGGGTGGGCCTGATGTTGCCGAACGTGCCCGCGTTCGCCATGCTCTACTACGGCATCCTGCGTGCCGGCGCGGTCGTCGTCCCGATGAATCCGCTGCAGAGTGCGCGAGAAGTCGACTTCTTTCTCTCCAATACCGATGCACGCCTTCTCTTTTCGCACCCCGACCACGCCTCGGCCGCCCACGCAGGTGCGGCGAGCGCCGGTGTGCCGGTGTGCGTGGTGGATGACGACGGACTTGCCGCGTTGACCGAACATCAGGCGCCCGTGCGGGATTCGGTCGTCCGCGGCGATGACGACACGGCCGTCATCCTGCACACGTCCGGCACGACTGGTGTTCCCAAGGGCGCCGAACTCACCCACGGCAACCTGCAGAAGAACCAGGCCGTGGCGGCTCGGCAGGTGATCCGATCGGGCCCCGACGACGTCATCCTGGCCTGCCTGCCGCTGTTTCACGCGTTCGGGATGACGTGTGCGCTCAACGTGGCGGTGGCGACGGCAGCCAACCTCGTCATGCTGCCCAGGTTCACCGGTGAGGACACCCTGGACCTCATCGCGCGCCGGCGCGTGACGGTGTTCGCCGGGGTGCCGACGATGTACTCGGCGATGCTGCACGCGGCAGGCGAGTGGAACACCGGCTCGTTGCGCATATGCCTGTCCGGTGGTGCGGCCCTGCCGCGAGAGTTGTTGCGCGGCTTCGAAGAACGCTTCGGCTGCGTCGTCCTCGAAGGCTACGGGCTATCCGAGACGTCCCCGCTGGCGTGCTTCAACCCGCCCGACCGGGAACGCAAGATCGGCTCGATCGGCGTTCCGATCGAAGGTGTGCAGATGCGGGTTGTCGACGATCGGGGAGTGCCCGTGGCATCAGGCGTGGCCGGTGAGATCCAGATCCGCGGCCACAACGTGATGAAAGGCTACTCGGGTCTGCCCGAGGCGACCGCGCACACGATCATCGACGGGTGGCTAGCCACCGGCGACATCGGCCGCACCGATGATGACGGCTACTTCTACGTCGTCGACCGCAAGAAGGCATTGATCATTCGGGGCGGGTACAACGTCTACCCGAGCGAGATCGAGGACGTCCTCTACGCGCATCCCGCCGTCGCCGCGGCTGCCGTGGTCGGCCTGCCTCATGAGTCGCTGGGGGAGGAGGTCGGCGCGGCGGTGGTGTTGAAGCGCGGCTCGCATGCGACGCCCCACGAGCTGCGGGCGTTCGTGAAAGAGCAGGTGGCTGCCTATAAGTACCCGCGGAAGGTGTGGATCGCCGACACCCTGCCGATGAGCGCTACCGGCAAGATCCTGCGGCGCGAGGTCCGCCCACCCGCCGACATGTCACTCGCCTAGGTGCCCCGCCGGCTGGCTACGCCGAGCGCTCAGCCTTGGCGGCCTCGCGCGCGAGCATGCGGTCGCGCTGCTCCTCGAACTTGACGACCTGTTTCTGCAGATCCTCCAGGTAGTCGGCGAGCTGCTCGCGGCGCTTCTCGCCGATTGCGGTCACGTCGTTGCGCTCGAAGATCCGCCACTTCTTGACGTTGGGCATCACGACCTCTTCGAGGTGCTGGCGCAGATCGTAAATGCCGTGTTTGGCCATGATCACGCTGTTGCGGCGCCAGTTCGGCATACCGCGGCCGGGCATCCGGAATCCTTCGATGATGGCGCACACCGCTTCCATCGCCTGGTCGGGCGCGAGGTCGAAACCGGCCGAGAACATGTTGCGGTAGAAGACCATGTGCAGGTTCTCGTCGGTCGCGACGCGCTGCAGCATCGACTCGGCGATGGGGTCGTCGCAGATCTTGCCGGTGTTGCGGTGGCTGACCCGGGTGGCGAGCTCCTGCAGCGTGGCGTACGCCGAGATCATCAGCGGGCCGGGCTCATGGATTTCGCGTTCTTCTTCGTCGGGGTCGTAGCCGTTGCGCATGTGCTCCATGCGCATGCGTTCCAGCGCCACGGGATCGACACCGCGGGTGACGACGAGGTAGTCGCGGATGACGATGCCGTGCCGGTTTTCCTCGGCGGTCCACTGGTTGACCCAGTGGCCCCAGGCGCCGTCGAGCGAGAAGTGGTTGGCTGCGCCCCGGTGGTAGGACGGCAGGTTGTCCTCGGTGAGCAGATTGGTGACCATCGCGACCTTGGCGACCTCGGACAGCCGGGATTGTTCGGGGTCCCAGTCCTCGCCGCCCAGCGCGGCGAAGTTACGGCCCAGATCCCACGGGACATAGTCGTGCGGATGCCACTCCTTGGCCACCTTCAGGTGATGATTGAGACCTGCCTCAGCAACCGGCTCGAGCTCCTTGAGAACCTCGACGTCGGTCAAATATCTCTGCAACAGGGTCCCCTTAAGTGTTAGCCCGACCGGTGTGTGTCCGCGTTATCTGCCTGGATATACGCATGCAAGGTACCCGGTTTTGCGGCTAAAACCGATTTGCCGTCCCACCCAGGGGCACGCGGCCGGCCGGCCGATCCGGCAAATCCGCACGAGCAGATGCTATCAAGATCGGCGTTTCCGCAGCTGGACGCACTTTCTTGAAAACGCGCGAAACCCCGGAACCGCGCGCTCGGCTCTGCCGCGGCGCCAGTCCCGGGGTTCCGGAAGTGATCAGAGAGCGGTTACGCCCACCGCTTGCGGGCCCTTGGCGCCCTGAGTGACTTCGAACTTCACCCGCTGGTTCTCCTCCAGCGTGTGGTAGCCGCTGCCCTGGATCTCGCTGTGGTGAACGAACACGTCGGCCGCACCGCCATCCGGGGCAATGAAGCCAAAGCCCTTGTCGTTGTTAAACCACTTCACGGTTCCTTCGGTCATGCTTTTACTACTTTCTCTTTTTTCGATGAACGCATCGTCGATGCGCCCAAATATATTGGGGCCCAACAGGTAACGGTGGTCGGCTACTGGTGTGCCGAGGTCGCGGGCTGTCGAGTGCCGAGGACGACCGTGCTGAAGTCATGCTGTGGCGTCAAAGTGACGCTCCCGCCTTGACCGCGACCGGTCATATTTCGATTCGGCGACGGCCTGACTTTGACCAGTCAGGCGACGAAGTACCGCCGAGTTATCCCAAGTGTACTTGGTGCCTCCAAATCGGCAGGGCGCGAGCCGGCGAACCTGCCGGCAGTTCGGTCTGCTCCTGCCGCCGGAGATACCGATGGCCATGGCCGACGGCAGATTTCGCGTGACGCCACGCCGGTGCAGCCAGGCCGATCGCTGCGTCGTCGGCGGTGGTGGGTGTAGTTTGGTGCAGGTAGGCGTCACATCTCTCAGCGGGGTAGCCGGCGGTCTCAGCCGTCTGGATCCTTCCATTGTCGACGCGATCAGCCTGCAGATCATGCATCGATTGGTGGTTCCCACCGCGACGCATGCGGCCGGACCCACACCGACCTAGGAGCGGGCTTATGGAGTCTTCCGTCGTCTTTTCTCATACTTGTCCGCCCGTCGACATCGACGACTATACGAACCTCGCGATACCCGTTGAGGCACCGATTTTTTCGAGCGACTCTGACAATCATTCGCTTCCCGGTCCGACGACATCATGAACGGCTTGGAGGGCCCCCGACGCTCAGCGCGACCGGTACGGGTCGTGTTGGCCAAGCAATTGGGAGCCGACATCGACGGGGCGTGGTGGCCCTATTCCGGGTCGCTGGCCACCGAACTGCCCAATCTGGTCGCGGCGCTGCAGCACCAGCTGGGCGAGATTGTCGAGATCTGTCTGAATTGGTCGGAGACCGAGGGGCAGCTCGACCTGGACGCGATGGTCGTCGGAAGCCGTTGGGCAACCGTGACGCGTCCCAAGCGTCTGCGCCTGATCAGGGTGACCGGTCGCAACGCCGACATCACGTTGCTGGTGGTGCCGCCGAGAACATCGCTGGCGCTGGGAGCTCTGGTGATGCGCTGTGCGGCGGTGCTGCCGATCACCAGTGCCGACCGCAACACCCCGCTGTTCGCGATCGCCGACTCGGTCGTCGACACCGCGCTGGCGGAATCCGCCAGATGGGCCCGCCCGGTCCGCAAGGCGGCGGTGGCTGAAGGCTGACGCGGGCGGGCGCGCAGGCGCCGGCTACACCTGGGTCAGCAGGACGGCCTGCTCGAAGGGCAACCGGGCGAACGGCCGTCGCATCACGCCTGTCACGTGCTCGGCGGCTTCTTCCTTGGTCACCACCCGCGGATCCTGCACCCGGATGGTCTTGCCATGGCGGCGGATCTGGGCGTGACCGGCGGCGGTGAGGTTCTTCAGCCAGTCCCGATCCGGGCCGTAGGTCAGCATGATCGCCACGCCGTCGTCGGTGCTGAACACGCTCAGCGGGGTGCGGTAGGTCTTGCCCGATTTGCGACCGACGTGCTCAAGGATTCCGAAGGTCGGGGCCCAGCCGGCCCACAGGCGTTGGATGGGATTGGTCACGTGGCGATTGAAGCGAGCCAGCGATTGCGGTAGCTGCATGCTCCCATCAAACTCGTGCTTTATGGCCTACCTCAAGCCTGGATGGTTTGTTCGCACAGTGTTCAACCGGATCGCTATGGCCACCGGCGTCGGGCAGAGCCGGACCCTGACGGTCACCACCCGAATCAGCAAACAGCCTCAGCAGATTCCTGTCGTGGTTCCCGAGGTCAACGGGGTCAAGTACCTCGTCTCGACCCGGGGTGAGTCGGAATGGGTACGCAATGTGCGGGCCGAACCCCGCGTCACACTGGGATCGGACAGCTACGTCGCCGCCGAGGTTCCGGTGGAGCAACGAGCGCCGATCATCGCCGCCTATCGGCCCCTGGCGGGCAAGGTCGTCGAAGGCTACTGGAGGCAACTGCCCGACGACGCGGACCACCCGGTGTTCGCGCTGACCCCGGCCGGGTGAGACGTTCGGCTACAACTGATGGTGATGAACGCCACAGCGAATGTCGATGACGTCAGCACGCTGCCCCTTGCACCTCGCAATCCGCTGTCCATCCGACAATTGGCAAACGCCGTGCGGGAACTGGACACCGGCCAGTTGGTGCTGCGCGCCGCGGGCGGGCCCATCACGCGCGTGCAGTTCGGCCCCGCGTGGCTGATGCCCCCGCTCGTCGCGGTGTTCTCCCCGGACGGCATCCGCGACGTGCTCGGGCGCAACGACGCGTTCGCCGAGCGGTGCATCGTGCACGACGAGGTGCGCCACGCCGCCGGTGACAGCCTGTTCGTGCTGCCCAATGAGCAGTGGCGGCCCAGGAGACGCGCATTGCAGCCGGTGTTCACCAGACTGAACGTGCGCGCCTTCGGCGGGCACATGTCGCGGGCCGCGCAGACCGCGGTCGACAGCTGGGGTGACGGCGGCGGGATCGATCTCGACGCCGAATGCCGCCGGGTCACCATGCAGTCGCTGGGCCGTTCGGTGTTGGGTATCGACCTCAACGAGCGCGCTGGCGTCATCGTCGAGCACATGCACGTCGCGTCGTCGTACACCACCGACCGGGCGCTGCGTCCGGTCCGGGCACCCAGGTGGCTTCCCACCCCGGCGCGCGCCCGCGCCCGCGCCGCCGTCGCGGCGATGCGGGCGGTGACCACCGAGATCCTGCGCGCCTGTCGCTCTGATCCGGACCGGGACGCGCCGCTGGTCCAGGCGTTGATCGCGGCCACCGACCCGGAGACCGGCTGCCCGCTGTCCGATGAGGACATCAGCAACGACCTGCTGATCTTCATGCTGGCCGGGCACGACACGACGGCCACCGCGCTGACCTACGCGCTGTGGCAACTCGGCCGCCATCCCGAGATTCAGCAGCGGGTGGCGGCCGAGGCCGCAGCGCTCGGTGACCGCGAGTTGACCCCGGCCGACGTGCCGAGCCTCGGCTACACCGTGCAGGTACTGAACGAAGCCATGCGCCTCTGCCCGCCCGCCGCCGGGGTGGGCCGCCTGGCGCTTCGCGATATCGCTGTGGACGGCTACCGGGTCCAGGCGGGCAGCCTGGTGGCACTGGGTATCTACGCCGTACATCACGATCCGCAGCTGTGGCCGGATCCCGAGGTGTTCGACCCCGACCGGTTCAGCCCGGAGAACACCCGGCAGCGGGACCGCTGGCAGTTCATCCCGTTCGCCGGTGGTGCGCGGTCGTGCATCGGCGAGCATTTCGCGCGGCTTGAGACGACGCTGGCGCTGGCCACCATCGTGCGCGCCGTCGAAGTCGTCGCGACCTGCGCCGAGTTCCCGGTTGACGTGCCGTTCACCACCGTGGCCAAGGGGCCGATCCCGGCCACGGTGCGGCCACGGGGACGGGCCACTATTACACCCTGTAGTTGACGGGTTTGCACCGGCTGGGACACTGGTGGCCATGCCTGTCACCCAGCGCTCGGCCGAACTGTTCGCCGATGCCTGCGCCTTCATCCCCGGGGGAGTGAATTCCCCGGTCCGGGCCTTCACCTCTGTGGGCGGTACGCCGAGGTTCATCACCTCCGCGCAGGGCTACTGGCTCACCGACGCCGACGACAACCGCTACATCGACCTCGTCTGCTCGTGGGGCCCGGCGCTGCTCGGCCACGCCCACCCGGCCGTCGTGGAGGCAGTTCAGCAGACCGCGGCGCACGGGCTGAGCTTCGGCGCCCCGACGCCGTCGGAGACCGAGCTGGCCGCCGAGATCATCGGCCGGGTCGCGCCCGTCGAGAAGCTGCGGTTGGTGAACTCCGGGACCGAGGCCACCATGAGCGCCATCCGGCTGGCCCGCGGCTACACCGGGCGAGCCAAGATCATCAAGTTCTCGGGTTGCTACCACGGCCACAGCGATGCACTGCTCGCCGACGCCGGCTCCGGCGTCGCGACGCTGGGCCTGCCGTCCTCGCCCGGCGTCACGGGCGCCGCGGCCGCCGACACCATCGTGCTGCCGTACAACAACGTCGAAGCGGTCGAGGACGTGTTCAAGCGCTTCGGTGACGAGATCGCGTGCGTCATCAGCGAGGCCAGCCCCGGGAACATGGGCACGGTGCCGCCGCTGCCGGGCTTCAACGCCGCGCTGCGGCGCATCACCGCGGCCCACGGTGCGCTCCTGATCCTCGACGAGGTGATGACGGGCTTCCGCGTGAGCAAGGCCGGGTGGTACGGGCTGGATCCCGTAGACGCGGATCTCTTCACGTTCGGCAAGGTGATGAGCGGCGGCCTGCCCGCCGCGGCGTTCGGCGGCAGCGCCGAGGTGATGGGGCGGCTGGCCCCGCTGGGTCCCGTGTATCAAGCGGGCACCCTGTCGGGGAACCCGGTGGCGATGGCCGCCGGGTTGGCGACGTTGCGCAACGCCGACGATGCGGCCTACGCCCGGCTCGACGCCAACGCCGACACGTTGGCGGGCCTGCTGGCCTCCGCACTGACCGATGCCGGCGTCGCGCACCAGGTGCAGCGGGCGGGCAACATGCTCAGCGTGTTCTTCACCGACGAGCCGGTGCACGATTTCGCCGCCGCGAAGGCCACGCAGACCTGGCGCTTCCCGCCGTTCTTCCATGCGCTGCTGGAGGCCGGGGTCTACCCGCCGTGTAGCGCATTCGAAACCTGGTTCGTCTCAAGCATTTTGGATGATGCAGCGTTCGAGCGCATCGCCGATGCCCTGCCCGGTGCGGCGCGCGCCGCCGCGGAGGCCACGGCGTGACAGTTCGGACGACCGTGCACGTCATGCGGCACGGTGAGGTGTTCAACCCGGATAAGGTGCTCTACGGGCGCCTGCCCGGCTATCACCTGTCGGAGCGGGGCCGAGCCCAGGCGCAGGCCGCCGCGGATTGGTTGGCGCACAACGACATCGTGCACGTGGTGGCCTCGCCGTTGGAGCGGGCCCAGGAGACCGCGACACCCATCGCCGAAAGCCACGGCCTGCCCATCAATGTCGACGACGATCTCATCGAATCATGGAATCAGTTCGAGGGTGAGCGGGTGTCGCCCGGTGACGGCGCGCTGCGCGATCCACGGAACTGGCCGCGGCTGCGCAACCCGATGAAGCCGTCGTGGGGCGAGCCCTACGACCAGATCGCCCCGCGAATGATGGCTGCGCTCAACCGTGCTCGCGAGAAGGCCGCAGGCCACGAGGCGGTGTGTGTGAGCCACCAACTCCCGGTCGAGACGCTGCGCCGGGCCATGACGGGGCGCAAGCTCGCGCATCTGCCGTTGCCGCACAGCCGGTTGTGCAACCTGTCGTCGCTCACGTCGTTCACGTTCGACGGCGACCGCCTGGTCCGCTGGGGATACTCGGAGCCCTGGGGTATCTAGTGAAGTGGTTGGTCGCGCTGCTTGCGGCGGTGCTGTTCGTCTCCGGTTGTTCCACCGGTGACGACGCCGTCGCGCAGGGCGGCACGTTCGAGTTCGTCGCGCCGGGCGGCAAGACCGACATCTTCTACGATCCGCCCGAAAAGCGTGGCACCCCAGGCAAATTGAGCGGGCCGGAGCTCGCCGATCCGAACAAGACGCTGTCGCTCGACGATTTCGCGGGCAAGGTCGTGGTGATCAACGTGTGGGGCCAGTGGTGTGGGCCGTGCCGCGCCGAGATCAGCCAGTTGCAGAAGGTGTACGACACCACCCGCGACAAGGGCGTGGCGTTCCTCGGCATCGACGTGCGGGATAACAACCGCGACGCCGCAGTCGATTTCGTCACCGACCGCAAGGTCAGCTTCCCGTCGATCTATGACCCGGCGATGCGCACCATGATCGCGTTCGGCGGCAAGTACCCGACGACGGTGATCCCGTCGACCGTGGTGCTCGACCGTCAGCACCGCGTTGCGGCGGTGTTCCTGCGGGAGTTGCTGGCCGAGGATCTGCAGCCGATCGTGGAGAAGTTGGCTGCCGAACCAGGACCGAAGACATGACCGGTTTCGCGGAGATCGCGGCTGCAGGGCCCGTGCTGCTAGCCCTGGGGGTCAGTGTGCTCGCCGGCGTGGTGTCGTTCGCGTCGCCGTGCGTCGTGCCGCTGGTGCCGGGCTATCTGTCGTACCTGGCCGCAGTCGTCGGGGTCGACGAATCCGAAGCAGGCACGGTCGGCGTCAAGACCGCGCGCCTGCGGGTCGCCGGTGCCGCCGCGTTGTTCGTCGCCGGGTTCACCGTGGTGTTCTTGCTGGGCGCCGTCGCCGTCCTCGGCATGACCACCACCCTGATCGCCAACCAGCTGCTGCTGCAACGCATCGGCGGCATCGTCACCATCGTGATGGGTCTGGTGTTCGTCGGATTCGTGCCGATGCTGCAGCGCCAGGCCCGGTTCACGCCGCGGCAATGGTCGACGCTGGCCGGGGCCCCGCTGCTGGGCGCGGTGTTCGCGCTCGGCTGGACCCCGTGCCTCGGGCCGACTCTGACCGGCGTGATCGCGGTGGCGTCGGCGACCGACGGCGCGAGTGTGGCGCGCGGCGTGACCCTGGTGCTGGCCTACTGCCTCGGGTTGGGCATTCCGTTCGTGCTGCTGGCCCTCGGCTCGGCGCGGGCCGTGCAGGGCCTTGGCTGGTTGCGCCGCCACACCCGCGCCATCCAGATCTTCGGCGGGATCCTGCTGATCCTGGTGGGTACCGCTCTCGTCACGGGCCTGTGGAACGACTTCGTGTCCTGGGTGCGCGACGCCTTCGTCAGCGATGTGAGGTTGCCGATATGACCGACCTCGACTCGCGAGCAGACACGGAATCGCCCAAATCGAGTGGTCCCGGTGCGATTCAGCGTCTGCTCGCGCTGATGCGGAACACCTGGCGGACCCTGACGTCGATGGGCACGGCCCTGGTGCTGCTGTTCCTGCTGGCGCTCGGCGCCATCCCGGGTGCCCTGTTGCCGCAGCGCAGCCTCAACTCCTCGAAGGTCGATGAGTACCTCACCAAGCACTCGACCATCGGCCCGTGGCTGGACCGGGTTCAGGCCTTCGACGTCTTCTCCAGCTTCTGGTTCACCGCCATCTACGTCCTGCTGTTCATCTCGCTGGTCGGCTGCCTGACCCCGCGGATGATCGAGCATGTCCGCACCCTGCGGGCCGTTCCGGTGGCCGCGCCGCGCAACCTGGCCCGGCTGCCGAAGTACCACTCCGAGCAGGTCAACGGCGATCCCGACGAACTGGCCGAGCGGGTGACGCGCCGGCTCAAGGGCTGGCGGACCGTCACCCGCACCGAAGACGGCGTCACCGAGGTCTCGGCCGAAAAGGGCTATCTGCGCGAGTTCGGCAACATCGTCTTCCACTTCTCGCTGCTCGGCCTGCTGGTCGCGGTCGCCGCGGGCAAGCTGTTCGGCTACGAGGGCAACGTCATCGTCATCGCCGACGGCGGCCCCGGCTTCTGCTCGGCCTCCCCGGCGGCGTTCGACTCGTTCCGGGCAGGCAACACCGTCGACGGCACCTCGCTGGACCCCATCTGCCTGCGGGTCAACGATTTCGACGCGCACTACTTGCCGTCGGGCCAGGCCTTGTCGTTCGCGGCCAACGTCGACTATCAGGCCGGCCACGACCTGGCAGCCAACACCTGGCGGCCCTACCGGCTCGAGGTCAACCATCCGCTGCGCATCGGCGGCAACCGGATCTACCTGCAGGGGCACGGCTACGCGCCGTCGTTCACGGTCACCTTCCCGGACGGGAAAACCCGCAGCCAGACCGTGCAGTGGAAGCCCGAGGAGCCGCTGACCCTGCTGTCCTCCGGCGTCGTGCGGATCGATCCGCCGGGCGGCAGCTACCCCGACGCCGACGAGCGCCGCAAGCATCAGATCGCCATCCAGGGAGTGTTCGCCCCGACCAAACAGCTCGAGGGCACGCTGCTGTCGTCGAGCTTCCCGGCGCTCAACGATCCGGCGGTCGCCGTCGACATCTACCGCGGCGACACTGGCCTGGACACCGGCCGGCCGCAGTCCCTGTTCTCGCTGGATCCGCGCCTCATCGACCAGAAGCGGCTGACCAAGGTGGCGCGGGTCAACCTGGCCAAGGGACAGGTCACGCGCCTCGACGACGGCACCACGGTCCGGTTCGACGGGGCGGTCCCGTTCATCAACCTGCAGGTGTCCCATGATCCGGCGCAGGTGTGGGTGCTGGTCTTCGCCATGTCGATGATGGCCGGGTTGCTGGTGTCGTTGGTGGTGCGCAGGCGCCGGGTCTGGGTTCGGATCCAACCCGCTGCGCCGGGTACCGTGAGCGTCGAGCTGGGCGGGCTCGCGCGCACCGACAACTCCGGATGGGGCGACGAGTTCGAGCGATTGACGCAACGGCTGCTGGGAGAGTGACGCACGCATGAATACCGAGCACATCGATATCGGGTTGGCCCGGTACTCGGACTGGGCTTTCACCTCATCGGTGGTGGTTCTGGTGGGTGCCCTGCTGTTGCTGGCGGTGGAGCTTGCGTACAGCCGCGGCCGGAAAGTCGAAGTTCGGGAGCTGGTCGGTGCCACGGTCGGCGCCGACAGCACGACCCCCGGCGTCATCGCCGACGTCCCCACCCGGTCCACCGACGAGCGGATCGGCCGCGCCGGCCTGGCCCTGGTCTACGTCGGTATCGCGCTGTTGTTCGGATGCATCGTGCTGCGCGGCCTGGCCACGGCCCGGGTGCCGTGGGGCAACATGTACGAGTTCATCAACCTGACGTGCTTCGCCGGCCTGATCGCGTCGGCGATCGTGCTGCGCAGGCCGCAGTACCGCGCGTTGTGGGTGTTCGTTCTGGTGCCGGTGCTGATCCTGCTGGCGGTGTCGGGCCACTGGCTGTACACCAACGCCGCGCCCGTGATGCCCGCGCTGCAGTCGTACTGGCTGCCGATCCACGTGTCGGTGGTCAGCCTGGGCTCCGGGGTGTTCCTGGTGGCCGGTGTCGCGAGCATCCTGTTTCTGGTCAAGATGTCGCCTTTGGCCGAACGGGACAATGCTTTCGGGCGGGTCATCCAGCGCCTGCCCGACGCGCAGACCCTCGACCGGATCGCCTACCGGACGACCATCTTCGCGTTCCCCATCTTCGGTTTCGGAGTGATCTTCGGTGCCATCTGGGCCGAGGAGGCATGGGGCCGCTACTGGGGTTGGGACCCCAAGGAGACGGTGTCGTTCATCGCGTGGGTGGTCTACGCCGCGTACCTGCATGCCCGTTCGACCGCAGGTTGGCGCGACCGCAAGGCCGCTTGGATCAACGTGGTTGGCTTCGTTGCGATGGTGTTCAACCTGTTTTTCATCAATCTGGTTACCGTCGGGCTGCACTCGTACGCCGGCGTTGGTTAGGTGATGTGGTGCGCGGGTAGCGCATCGCGCCCGAATGGAGGGGAGATTCCATGTCCGAGTCAACTGAACACGGCACGGTGGATGTGTCCACGACCGCACCGGACGAGCCGACCATCAGCCACGCCGGGCTCCCTCCGACGCAGGTAGCCGACCAACCGGCATCGGCTGTGTCCGGTTTTCGCGGGCAGCAGCGTTTCAGCGACCCGTCGACCAGCGCGGCGCCGCCGCCGGAGTGGACGGCCCCGACCCCACCGCACGGAGTTCCCGTCGTCGAGGCACCGCGCGTAGCACCGGCACTGCACGCGGCACCGGCTCAGCCGGCGCAGCCTGCCCAGCCCGCGCAGCCCGATTTCTCGTCCCCGTACCGCGATCTGTCGACCACGGCACTGCTCGGGCAGCGCAAGAACCCGCCGTCATCGGGTTGGCGCAAGCTGCTGTACCTGTCGACGTTCAAGCTCGTCAACGTCGGGGAGAGCCCCAAGGTCAACCACCACAACGATCTGCTGGCCGAGGTGCGTCAACCGCTGCAGGGCTGCTACCGCATCGCGCTGCTGTCGCTCAAGGGCGGCGTCGGCAAGACCACGATCACCGCGACGCTGGGCGCCACGTTCGCCTCCATCCGCGGTGACCGGGTGGTGGCCGTGGACGCCAACCCGGATCGGGGCACGCTGAGCCAGAAGGTGCCGCTGGAGACCGCGGCGACGGTGCGCCACCTGCTGCGCGACGCCGAGGGCATCGAGCGGTACAGCGATGTGCGGGCCTATACCTCCCAGGGGCCGAGCCGGCTGGAGGTGCTCGCCTCAGAAAGCGATCCCGCGGTGTCGGAGGCGTTCAGCTCCGACGATTACGTGCGCACGCTGGAGGTGCTCGAGCGGTTCTACAGCCTGGTCCTGACCGACTGCGGCACCGGCCTGATGCACTCGGCGATGTCGGCGGTGTTGTCCAAGGCCGACGTGCTGATCGTGATCAGCTCCGGCTCGGTCGACGGGGCGCGCAGCGCCTCGGCAACGTTGGACTGGCTCGACGCACACGGGCATCAGGATCTGGTCCGCAATGCGGTCGCGGTGGTCAACGCGGTGCGGCCGCGGTCGGGCAAGGTGGATCTGTCGAAGGTGGTGGATCACTTCTCGCGGCGGTGCCGTGCGGTGCGGCTGGTGCCGTTCGACCCGCATTTGGAGGAGGGCGCGGAGATCAGCTTGGAGCGGCTCAAGCCGAAGACGCGCGAAGCGCTGATCGAGTTGGCTGCGGTGGTCGCCAGTGACTTTGCCAAGCCGCGGCAGAGCCGCAGTGAACTGCGCGGCTGACGTGCTGCACGAACCCGCGGCCGCCTAGGGTCGCGGGTTGTCGCCGTGTCCGAGCCTGCGCAAGAATTCGGGATCGTCGTCGGGGCCGATCACGCGAGTCTTGGGTCTGGTCGCCGCCGCCCGTGCCAGCCGCCATCCGACGTAGACCAGGCAGCCCAAGACGAGCAACAGGAGTAGGTAAGCCACTCGAAACCTCCTTTACCTGAATATACGCGTCGTCGGTAGGCTCAGGTGGTGTCAGGAAGTCGTCCGGTGGCCCGGTTGGTCGCCGATGTGTTGGTTTACGTCGGGGCCCGGTTGGCGCTCGTCGCGGTGCTCGCGGGAGTGATCTTCGCAGGCGGCCACCTGCTCGGTGTGCGTGAGTTCCCGATCGTCGTGGCGTTGTTGTTCGCGTTGGTGATCGCGCTGCCGCTGGGCATTTGGTTGTTCCGCCCGTTGCGGGAGCGTGCCACCGCGTCCATCGCGGCCCTCGACGAGCGTCGGCGCACGGACCGGGAGCAGCTTCAAGCCCGGCTGCGCGGCGAGGACCCGAAGTCGTGAGAACCGCCTTCGGCGCCGAATTCGCCGGTGCCGAAGGGTTTCTCAACACACCCACGTTCGGGCTGCCCCCGCAGTTCTTGCTCGACGCCCTGCACGGCTGCCTCGCCGAGTGGCAGGCCGGCACCATGCAACCCGCGTCGTTCGACGAACCCGTGCGCGCCGGGCGGGCCGGTTATGCGCAGCTGGCCGGGGTTCCTGTCGAGTCGGTGGCGATGGCCGGGAACGTCTCGGCGGCACTCGGTCTGGTCGCCGCCGCCGTTCCCGACGGCAGCCGCGTCGCCGTGCTTGCGGGCGAATTCACCAGCACCACCTTCCCGTTCGCGGCGCAGGGCCGCGGCATCACCGTCACCGAGCTGACGCCCACCGAACTCATTGATCGCGCCGCGGACTTCGATGTCGTGTCAGTCAGCCTCGTGCAGTCGGCCAACGGAGCCGTGCTGGATCTTGAGGCGTTGCGCGCGGCGGTGCACGGCGCCGACACCCTCACCGTCGTCGACCTGACGCAGGCCCTCGGCTGGGCATGCCCGGATGTCAGCTGGGTGGATGTCACGGTGGCCGCGGTGTACAAGTGGCTGCTGTCGCCGCGCGGCACCGCGTGGATGTCGTTGAGCGAGCGCGTGGCTGCGACCATGACACCGCATGCGGCCAACTGGTACGCCGGCGAGCAGCCCTGGCAGTCGATCTACGGGCTGCCGCTGCGGTTGGCCGCTGATGCCCGCCGGTTCGACGCCTCGCCGGCCTGGTTCAGTGTGCTGGGTGCGGGGCTGACGCTGCCGTGGCTCGCGTCGCTGGATCAGGTCGCGGTCAAGCAACACGCGGTCGGGCTGGCCAATCGGCTGCGGGCCGAGATCGAGCTGCCCGACCAGGATTCGGCGATCGTGTCGATTCCCATCGCCGATGCGGCAGAGCGGTTGCAGCGGGCCGGGATTCGCGCGTCGATGCGGGCAGGGGCCGTCCGGGTGGGTTTTCATCTGTACAACACCGAGGATGATCTCGAGCGGCTGCTCGACGCGCTGGGCATCGGCCGGTAGCCGTCATCCCGCAAGCTGCGGACGGCGAGTCTCGAGGCAGCCCAGCGGAATCCGTGCCGTCAGCGTGGTCCCGATATCGCGTGGGCTGATCACGCTCAGCTGCCCGCTCAATGCCTCGACCCGGTCGGTGAGTCCGGTCAACCCGGATCCGGCTCCGGTTGTGGCGCCGCCGATGCCGTCGTCACTGATCGACAGGGCCAGTTCGGCTCCCTCGGTGACGGCGCGCACGTCGACGCCGGAGGCTTCGGCGTGTTTGGCGGCGTTGGTCAGCGCCTCGGCGACGACGTAATAGGCGGCCACGCCCACGGATTCGGGCACGGGCCGGGTGATGTCGACGTCGAGATCCACCGGGATCGGGGAGCGCCGGGCCAGCGAACGCAGCGCCGGGCCCAGCCCGCCCTTGGACAGGATCGCCGGGTGAATGCCTCGCGAAACATCCTGCAATTCAGTGGACAACGCCGCCAATCCCGATGCGAGCCGGGCGATGTCGCGGCGCAGCGCGGGCTGATCAGCAGGTACCGCAGCCTCGACGGCCCGCACGGCCAGCCCGAGCGACACCACGCGTTGCTGGGCGCCGTCGTGCAGATCGCGTTCGAATCCGCGTCGCGCCTGATCGGCCGCGGTCACGATTCTGGCCCGCGACGCGGTGAGCGCGGCCCGCGTCTCGGCGTTGCTGATTGCGGTGGCGACCAGGTCGGCGAAATCCCCGACGTGCGCTTCGGTCTCGGCCCCGAACGCGTGGCGTTGCGTCGAACCGGCCACCAGCACGCCGCGCAGTTGTCCGCCGACGATGATCGGCGCACCGACGGCCGAGCGGATCCCGATGGCGCGGATGCGGGCCGCCGTGGCGCCGTCGACCTCGTCGTAGTCGTCGATGCGCGCCGCCGCCCCGGTTTTGGCCACCGCACCGGCCACGCTGCAGCCGTCGAGCCAAAAGTGTTCACCCACATCCAGTTTGGGTGTCCCGACCGGGTCGCGAGAGGCCAGCACCACCGGTGCTGCAGCGTCCTCGTCGAACTGCAACAGCGCCACGTGATCCATACCCAACCCGCCGGCCAGCTCGGTCACCGCCGCGGGGTACACGTCTTCGGGGCCGGATCCGCGGGCCACCAGGGTCGCGACCCGGCGCAGCGCGGCCTGCTGGCCTGCGACCAGATCGGCGGCGCGCCTGCCCGCTCTGGCCTCGATGGTTCGCAGCCGCGCCTGCCCCACCAGCACGTTGATCAAGAACGCCAACGGCAGGAAGATCATCAGCGCCACCGCGTCCTCGGCGTGGGCGGGCAGCATCCCGCCGGTGGTCTGCATGTGGAAGTGCACGTAGGTCGCGGCGCTCGCGAGCGAGGTCGCCACCGCCAACCGGATACCCCAGCCCGCGGAGACCACCAGCACACCGAACAGGAACAGCGCCCCGCATGCGCTGCCCGGGGCCAGTCGGCGCACTACGAGGGACAGCAGCGTCTCGGCGGTGATGAACGCCGCCGCCACCGCGACACCTGCCATCACCGGCGGGGCGCTGGGGCGCAGCAGCAGCGCGAGCATCCGCGCACCCACGGCACGGGAGCGCGCGGGGGACAGCACGGGTAATGCGGTGGCCACACTCACCTACGTAATGACGTGGTGCAGACGCCGATGGTTCAGCTGCGACGGGAATTCCCGCTAGCGGTAATGACGCCGGGGCCCGCCGGTGCGACGCTGTAAGCATGATTGGCCACCGGAGACACCATGCGTTGCCTCATCGTCGATGACAGCGCCGGTTTCCGCGACGCCGCGTGCCGCATGCTGGCCCGCGGCGGCGTCGAGGTCGTCGCGTCCGCGACCAACAGCAGCGAGGCTGTGCGGCTGTGCCGCGAACTGCAGCCCGACGTCGCGGTCGTCGACGTCATGCTCGGCCAGGAAAGCGGGTTCGACCTGGCACAACAGCTGCAGAGCAGCGAGTTGCCGCGGCGGCCCGTCGTGGTCCTGGTCTCCACATACGCCGAGCAGGACCTGACCGAGATGATCGAGAGCAGCCCTGCGGCCGGCTTCCTGCCGAAGTTCGCACTGTCGGCCGCGGCCATCGAGGATCTGGTCGCTACCGCGCTTCCAGGTAGGTGATGACGGCGCGGACCCTGCGGTGATCGTCTGCGGTCTCGGCCAGGTTCAGTTTGGTCAGGATGCTGCGGACGTGCTTTTCCACGGTGCCCTCCGTGACCCACAGCCGCCGCGCGATGCCCGCGTTGGAGCGGCCCTCGGCCATCAGCATGAGCACTTCCTGTTCGCGGGCACTGAGCACCGCGAGCGGATCGTTGCGCCGCCGCGCGGACACCAGTTCGGACACCAGCGCAGGGTCCACCACCGATGCGCCCTTGGCGATGCGCTCCAGTGTCTCCACGAAATCCGCGACATCGGTGACCCGGGACTTGAGCAGGTACCCGATACCGTGGCCGCTGGCAAGCAGCTCGGTGGCGTGTTCGACCTCGACGTGCGCAGAGAGCACGAGAATGCCGGTGTCAGGGGACTCGTCGCGGATGACTTTCGCGGCGTCGAGCCCCTCTGTGCTGTGCGTCGGGGGCATCCTGATGTCGACCACGGCCAGTTGCGGTTTCTGATCCCGAACCTGGGCAAGCAGTTCCGTCGCATCGCCGGCTTGGCCGACCACGTCGAAACCGGACCTCTCGAGCAGGCTCGAGAGGCCTTCCCGAAGCAACACATCGTCGTCTGCCACCACGACCCGCAGCTCACTCATCTCATTGATTCTGCCGTGCCGAATGCCGAGCCCTTCTCCCGGTCCAGGTAGGTGTCAGCCTTGTTCTTGAGGAAGAACAGGTACACCACCAGTGAGATCGCGATGCACAACGTCACGTAGGCGATGAACAGCGGAACCTGATGCTGCTCCTTGAGCGCCTGGTAGATCACCGGCGCGGTGCCGCCGAATATCGAATTGGCCAGGGCGTAGCCAACTCCCACGCCAAGCGCCCGCACATGGGCCGGGAAGAGTTCGGATTTCACCAGCGCATTGATGGAGGTATAGCCCGTCAGCAGCACGTAGCTGACCGCGACGAGCAGGAACGACATGATGGGCGAACGGGTTTGAGGCAGATAGGTGAAGAGCACGTAGGTGTAGACGACGCCGCCGAACCCGAAGAACAGCAACAGCGGTTTGCGCCCCACCTTGTCACTGATGAGCCCGCCGACCGGTTGCAGTGCCATCAGAAAGATCAACCCGATGAGGTTGATCCACGTGGCGGTCATGGCCTGGTCTTTGTAGGTGGTCTTGACGATCGCGGGGGCGTTGACGCTGTAGGCGTAGAACGCGAGGGTGCCGCCCATCGTGATCAGGAAGCACAGCAACAGCGGTTTCCAGTAGCTGGTGAGCAGTTCCCTCATCGACCCGGAGCTGCTGTCCTGCCCGGC
Organism: Mycobacterium sp. 852013-50091_SCH5140682; assembly: GCF_001665685.1. Lineage (GTDB taxonomy): Bacteria > Actinomycetota > Actinomycetes > Mycobacteriales > Mycobacteriaceae > Mycobacterium. Next base: position 38,303 of record NZ_LZTB01000038.1, on the reverse strand, counting down.
CTTGACCGCTGCGAGCTGTTCTTCGGACAGCGATTCGTCCATCGTCCGGCGCAGCCAGAACACCACGACCGCGGCCACGCCACCGACGGCAAATCCGATGCGCCAACCGAATTCGCCGACCTGCGCGGGGCTCAGCACGGTCAGGATGATCAGCAGCGTGAACTGGGCCAGCACGTGGCCGCCGACCAGCGTGACGTACTGGAACGACGAGAAGAAGCCGCGCCGTTCCCGCGTGGCGGCCTCGGACATATAGGTGGCCGACGTGCCGTATTCACCGCCCGTGGCGAAGCCCTGCACGAGCCGACACAGCACCAGGATGATCGGGGCGGCCACACCGATGCTGTCGCGGGCCGGCACCAACGCGATGACCAGCGAACACAACGCCATCAGTGACACACTGAAGGTCAGGGCGGCGCGCCGGCCGCGGCGGTCGGCGTACCGGCCGAAGAACCACGAGCCGATGGGCCGGGTGACGAAGGTGACGGCGAAGATCGCGTAGATGTAGACCGTCGAGTTCTGGTCGGCCGGGTCGAAGAACTGCTTCTCGAAGTACGTCGCGAACACCGTGTAGACGTAGACGTCGTACCACTCGACGAGGTTGCCCGACGAGCCGCGGATCGTGTTCCAGATGGCCCGGCGGGTCGCCGCCCGGCCCGATGGCGGGGGCGGGTGTGCGGTCGAAACGGTCATGCGCGTCTCCAGACGGTCGGCCGGTCTGACTGAGGAGCAACGTTACTTCGATATCGCCCAGCAGACACTCAGGTACCCCGACACGCCGCTCTTCCAGTACCGCCATGTCTGCTCGCGAGGCAACTCAGCCCGCCAACGCGGCGCCGTCGAGATGCCACAGGACCCGGCGCACCAATTCCTCGGGACGCCTGCGGATATCGTCGGATGTCGCAGAGACTGTGGTCCAGCCACACTCCTGCAGCCGAGCGGCCTTCAGCCGGTCGTGTTTGAAGCCTTCGGGTGTGGCGTGCCATGCCACGCTGTCGTATTCGGCGGCCAGTTTCGCGTCGAGCCAGGCGAAGTCCACGCGCCAGCGCTCGCCGTGGCGGTCGATGATCTCGTATTGAAGCTCCGGCGTCGGCACGCACCAGTCGATGAACACCAGCCGCATCTCGCTCTCCATCGGCGACTCGGCGCGGGCGTCGGCGTGAACCAACAGGTCTCGCACCGCAACGATGCCCCTGCGGCCCTTCTGTTCGCGCAGGGCGGCCTCCAATTCCGCTGTGTCGCAAGCGCCGACGTGTAGCGCGGCGTCAAGGACGGCAAGTGCCCGCGGTCGGCGTAGGACGCGGGCGAGCTCTACTGCCGTCCACGCGGGCGCGGTGGCCAGCCGGCCGGAAACGTGCTTCAACGGTGCGCCGACACGCTGATGAACCATGAGCCCGTCGTCGGGTCGGATCCGGCGTCCGGGATCGAGGATGTGGATGCGGTCGTCGTGCTCGGTGGCGAATCCGTAGAGCGCGGCAGCGGTGTTCATGCAGGCCACAATCGGCGTCCCGGTCAGAAGGTCCAGGGCCGCAAGCCGATCGATCGTGTCAGGGACATGGTCTGAGTAGACGCCCCGGCAGACACGCAGGATTTGCCCTGAACGCACAAGGGCCGCAAGCGTCTTGCGCGACATGACCGACCGCAACTGTGCGGTGCTGGCCACTCCGCCGTGGGTGGCGAAGAGGTTCTCGAGATCGATTGCAGCTCTGGGCATCCTTCGATGCTGGCCGCCCCACTGCCTGAGAGTGAAGACGCTGTGGCCAATCTGTGGATAACCGGGTCACCCTTCTTGCCGAGCAGACGCGCAGGCACCCCGACACGCCGGTGTTCGGGTACCCAAATGTCTGCTCGCGCTAGAAACCCCCGCGCTACAAACTCAGCGCCAAAGACACCGCGACGGCCCACACCAGCATCGTCAGGCCGGTGTCGCGCAGCACGGGGATCAGCCCGGCACCACCGCTGCCACCCCGCACGGGCCGGGCCGCGCGCACCGCGAGCGGCGTGGCCAGCAGACCCACCAGACACCACGGGGTGGCGGTGGTCAGCGCCAGCGTTCCGACCAGCGCCACGCCCAGCAACACCTGGTACAGCACCCGCGTGCGGGCGTCACCCAGCCGCACGGCCAGCGTGATCTTGCCGGACTCGGCGTCGGTGGGGATATCCCGCAGATTGTTCGCGACCAGCACGGCCGAGGACAGCGAGCCCATGACCACCGCCATCACCACGCCGACCCAGTCGATCCGCAGCGCCTGGGTGTACTGCGTGCCCAGCACCGCGACCAGACCGAAGAAGATGAAGACCGCGATCTCACCGAGCCCCAGATAGCCGTAGGGCTTCTTGCCTCCGGTGTAGAGCCACGCGCCCGCGATACATACCGCGCCCACGGCGATCAGCCACGGCGCGCTGACCGCGGCGAGCGCCAGGCCCGCGACCGCGCCCACCGCCAAACTCACCAGCGCCGCGGTCAGGACTGCGCGGGGCGACGCCAACCGCGAGCCGACTAGCCGCAGCGGGCCGGATCGCACGTCGTCGGTGCCGCGGATGCCGTCCGAGTAGTCGTTGGCGTAGTTGACGCCGATGATCAGGGCCACCGCGACGGCCAGAGCCAGCAGCGCCTTCCACCACACCGCCGCGCCCAGCCAGGCCGCCGCGCCGGTCCCGGCGATCACGGGGGAGACGGCGTTGGGCAGGGTGCGGGGCCGGGCGCCCTCGATCCACTGAGCGAAACTGGCCACGGCCGCCATCGTATGAGGACTCAAGCGAACAGACCTACACTGGCGGCATGAATGACCGGCTCAGCAAGACTGAGATCAGCAAGGATGTGCTGCAGGAATCCGTCGAAGCCGTGGCGTCGACCGTGGGTGAGGTGACCCACATCATCACGACTGCGGTCAAAGACGTGGCGGCGGCCATCGGCGGCCTGGCCACCGATGCGTTCGAGATCCGCGACAGTGCGCGGAAGGCCCGCGCCCAGCTCGACGACGATCTCGACGTGGACGCCCCCGCAGACGTCGAAGACATCGCAGACGTCGAAGAGGACGTCGTCGAGGTCAAGCCCACCGACGTTCCCGAAACTCAGGACCCCGGCGACAAGACCGACTAGTGCTCGGAGTCGTCGGCGGTAGCGGCTTTTACACGTTTTTCGGGGCGGACGCGCGCAGCGTCAGCCTGGACACGCCTTACGGCGCCCCCAGCGCACCCATCACGGTCGGCACCGTCGGCCAGCATGAGGTGGCGTTCCTCCCGAGACACGGCGTGAATCATGAGTATTCGCCGCATACCGTGCCGTACCGGGCGAACATGTGGGCGCTGCGGGCGCTCGGGGTGCGGCGCATCTTCGGGCCGTGCGCGGTCGGCAGTTTGACGCCCGATCTCGGACCAGGGTCGATGGTGGTGCCCGATCAACTGGTCGACCGCACCAGCGCGCGTCCGGACACCTATTTCGATTCCGGCGGCATCCATGTGAGTTTCGCCGATCCTTACTGTCCGACGCTGCGCGCCGCGGCGGCCGGGCTGCCCGGCGTGGTCGACGGCGGCACCATGGTGGTGATCCAGGGGCCGCGGTTCTCCACGCGCGCCGAGAGCCGGTGGTTCGCGGGCCAGGGCTTCCGTCTGGTCAACATGACCGGCTACCCCGAGGCGGTGCTGGCCCGTGAACTCGAAATGTGTTATGCCGCCATCGCTTTGGTGACCGATCTGGACGCGGGCATCGAAAGCGGCGAAGGGGTGAGAGCGGTCGACGTGTTCGCCGAATTCGAGCGGAACATCGTGCCGTTCAAGAAGTTGGTGCACGAGGCGCTGGAAGCCGTCGACGTCGAGCGGACGTGCACGCACTGCCTGGCCCATGACGGGGTGAAGCTGCCTTTCGAGTTGCCGTGAGGGTTCTGCTCACCGGCGCGGCAGGTTTCATCGGGTCGCGGACGGCGGTCGCCCTGCGGTCCGCGGGCCATGAGGTCGTCGCCGTCGACACCATGCTCGCCGCAGCGCACGGCCCCGGCGCCGAAGCTCCGCCGGAGTGTCACATCGTCGACATCCGGGACCGCGATGCACTCAAACCGTTGCTCGACGGTGTCGACGTGGTGTGCCACCAGGCTGCCGTGGTGGGCGCCGGGGTCGATGCGGCCGACGCGCCGTCGTACGCCGGGCACAACGACTTGGGCACGGCGGTGCTGCTCGCCGAGATGTACGCCGCGGGCTGCACGCGGCTGGTGCTCGCGTCGTCGATGGTGGTGTACGGGCAGGGCGGTTACGACTGTCCTGAGCACGGGCCGGTCGATCCGGCGCCGCGCACGCGCGCGGATCTGGACGCGGGGGTGTTCGAGCACCGTTGCCCGATCGGTGGAGAACCGTTGCGGTGGCGGCTGGTCAGCGAGGACGCGCCGTTGCGCCCCCGCAGCCTCTACGCAGCCAGCAAGACGGCGCAGGAGCATTTCGCGCTGGCCTGGGTGGAGTCCGGCGCCGGGTCCGTGGTCGCGCTGCGCTATCACAACGTCTACGGCCCGAACATGCCGCGCGACACCCCGTACTCGGGCGTCGCGGCCATCTTCCGTTCCCAGCTCGAATCTGGGCAGCAGCCAAGGGTTTTCGAGGATGGCGGGCAGATGCGCGACTTCGTCCACGTCGACGACGTCGCGGCCGCCAACGTCGCCGCGGTCGACGCGGGGTTGGACGGCTTCAACGCGTTCAATGTCTGCTCGGGGCGGCCCATCTCGATCATGGACGTGGCGACCCGGCTCTGTGAGGCCCGCGGGGCGCAGGCGCCCGTCGTCACCGGCCAGTACCGCAGTGGCGACGTCCGCCACATCGTGGCCTCGCCGGCACACGCAGCACAGACGCTCGGTTTCCGGGCCGCGATCGACCCGCGCGACGGTTTGGCCGAGTTCGCGTTCGCGCCGCTGCGGCAACCAACCCACTCTTGACACCCGTCAACTCCACGTGGCAATACTGACGTGGTGAAACCCGCCATCTGTGAGCAGTTCGGCATCGACTTTCCCCTCTTCGCCTTCAGTCACTGTCGTGACGTGGTCGCCGCGGTGACCAACGCCGGAGGCTTCGGCGTCCTGGGCGCCACCGCCTATACGCCTGAGCAGCTGGACCGCGAGCTCAGCTGGATCGACCAGCAGGTGGGCGGCAAACCGTACGGCGCCGACATCATCGTCCCGGCGAAATTCGAGGGCAAGGGCGAGCACCTGTCCCGCAGCCAGCTGGCGGACCGGATCCCCGGCGAATACCGGGATTTCGTGACACAACTGCTCGCCCAGCACGGCATCGAGCCCGACCCCAACCCCCGGCTGGGTGGTTCGTCGTTGTCGGGGGACACCGGGCAGCAGCTCCTCGAGGTCGCGCTGAGCCATCCGATCAAGCTGATCGCCAACGCCCTGGGTGTGCCGCCCGATTACATGATCGACGCGGGGCGTGAACGCGGTGTCCCGGTCGCGGCCCTGGTCGGGGCGCGCGAGCACGCCGTCAAACAGGTGCACGCCGGCGTCGACATGATCATCGCGCAGGGCACCGAGGCTGGCGGTCACTGCGGTGAGGTGTCGACGCTGGTGCTGGTCCCCGAAGTTCTCGATTCGTTGGCCGAGATGGGCAGCACCATTCCCGTGCTGGCCGCAGGCGGCATCGTGACCGGCAGGCAGATGGCGGCCGCCGTGGCGATGGGAGCCGCCGGTGCCTGGACGGGATCGGTGTGGCTGACCACCGAGGAGGCCGAGACGGCGCCGCACACCGTGCAGAAGATGCTTGCCGCCACCTCGCGCGACACAGTGCGCTCGACGGGCCGCACCGGTAAGCCGGCGCGCCAGCTGGTCTCCGAGTGGACCGATGCCTGGCAGCCGAATCCCGCTGGACACCAGACACTTCCGTTGCCGCTGCAGAACATGCTCGCCGAGCCCGTCATTCGCCGCATCGATGTGCTTGCCGCGCAAGGCCATCCGGGTGCCCAAGCGTTGGCGACCTACTTCGTCGGGCAGGGCGTCGGGCTGATGAACAAGGTGAAGCCGGCGCGTGAGGTCGTCCGCGAGTTCATCGAGGACTATGTGGCGGCCACGGAACGGCTGAGCAACAGCCTGCCCGACTAGTGCTGCGGGCGCCCGCCGCCACAGCTGCCGTTGACGGCCGGTCGCACAGTCGCCCCGGCGGCCTGCAGGACGCCGCTGCTGTCCTTGGTGCCGTGGGCTGCCAGGCACACGCCGGTGGCGATCGCCGAAGCGTTTGCGTCGGAACGCTTTTCGTATCGGGTGTTGGCGGTCACGGTCACCGTTGCGGTGCTGTTGTCGGCCTCGGTGACCACGATCGAGTTGCCGTTGACCGATGCGACGGTTCCGGCGACGCCGTGTTGCTGATTGCCGCCCTTGTGCCCGCATTGGTTCCCGGCAGGTTGACCGACGAGGACTGCGGCTGCCGTGACTGTGGGAGCGCTGCTGCTGTCTTTGGTGGGGTGGACCTGGATGCACTCGCCCTGGGTGACGTCGGTGAGCTGTGCGGCGCTGAGCTGGACGATGCGTGTCGACCCCGTGATGTTGATGGTGGCCGGACCCTGTCGTCCCGTCACGTTCACCGTGCCGCCCGATACGGCACTGACCAGTCCGTCCACCCAGTCCTTGCCGTCGTGGCCGCCGGGCGCGGGAGCGGGGGCGGCAGCGGCTGACGTCGGCGTCGAGCCGCTGGTCGCGGAGCTGGGCGCAGACGATGTGCTCGACGAGCCGCATGCGGCCAACGAGAGCGCGGCGAATCCGGCAAGGGCGACGACGGCGTAGGGCGAGGGGCGAGATGTGATGACCATGTGGCCACGGTCCGCGTCACAGCTGTCGATGAGCTCAGCAGTGGATATGAATCCGATGAGTGTGCGCTAGTCGACGAGCGCCAACGGCAAGCGCACCTCGAACCGTGCCCCGGTGTCCAGATTGCGTGCCGAGAGCGTGCCGCCGTGCGCCTGGACCAGGCCCGCGGCAATGGTCAGCCCCAGCCCCGAACCGCTCGGCAGTGACGAATCCGCGCGGGGCACACGGCCGTTGGAGCCTCGATAGGCAACGTCGAAGACGCGCGGCAGGTCGGCCTCGTCGATGCCGACGCCGGTGTCGTCGACGTGCGCCCATGCGCAGGCGGCGTCCGCGCCGAGGGTCAGCGTCACGGCCCCGCCCTCGGGGGTGTGTGCGATGGCGTTGGCCACCAGGTTCGACAACACCCGCACCAGGGCACGGTCACTGCCCAGGACCCGCACAGGCTGCGCCGGCAGTTCGGCCGTCAACCGCACGCCTGCGCGGCCTGCCGCTATCCGGTGCGCCGAGATCACGTCGGCCACCACCTCGTCGAGGGCCACCTGCTCGCGCACCGGTTGCACCGAACCCGCGTTGATCTTCGACATCTCGAACAGGTCGTCGACCATCTCCGAGAGCCGGATCGATTCTTGCTCAATGTGTTTGGCGTGGGTTCTGACCTCGTCGTCGGTGACCACGCCGTCGGCGATGGCCTCGGAGACGGCACGGATACCGGCCAGCGGAGTACGCAGATCGTGGCTGACGAACGCCACCAATTGGCGTCGCGAATGCTCTGCGGCGCGCTCCGAATCGCGGATCTCCTGTTCCCACACCGTGCGCCGGGCCTGGTAGCGGGCCAGCATGACGGCCGCGGGGATGGTCACCACCGACACGATCACCAGCACCACCGCGGTCTGCTCGAACGTCTCGGTGATCATGAACCCGCTGGCGCCGAGCACCCCGGTGAACGTGGCCAGTGTCGGGATCAGCACCAGCACCACCATGCTCACCGCCAGCGACCAGGACCGCGCAAACCGGATGATGATCGCCCCGGCCAGCACCACCGGCAGCGAGCAGGCCAGCGCCCATCCGATGATCTCAGCGAGGTTCTGCACTACAGCCTCTGATCTTCGCGCAAGCGCTCATCTACACCCTCTGATCTTCGCGCAAGCGCTCATCACCACTCCACAGGTAGCCGCGTCCCCACACCGTCTGGATCCGGTGTTGATCGCCGAGCTTGGACCGTAGCCGCTTGATGTGCACCGTCACGGTGGACAGGTCGCCGAAGTCCCAGCGCCACACCCGTTTGAGCAGATCCTCGCGAGAGAACACGGTGTCGCTGTTGGTCAGCAGGAACACCAGCAGATCGAACTCGCGGTTGGTCAGGCTCACCGGGCGCCCCGCCAAGGTGACCGAGCGTGCGGCGGTCGATACGTGCAGATCGTCGACGGAGAGCTCCGCGGGCACTGACCCAACGGGCCCGGAGCTGCGCCGCAGCAGCGAGCGCACCCGCAACGCCAGTTCACGGGGGCTGAACGGCTTGGTCAGATAATCGTCGGCGCCGGCCTCCAGCCCGGCGATGCGGTCGTCCTCTTCGCCGAGCGCGGTCAGCAGGATCACCGGCATGCTGTAGTCGCCGTCGCGCCGCAGGTCTCGGCACAGCGACAGGCCGTCGGAACCCGGCATCATCACGTCGAGCACCGCGACGTCGATCTGCACGGTGTCCAGCAGCCGCATGGCTTCGGTGCCGTCGTGCGCGACCGAGACGTCGAGCCCGTCGCGTTCCAGATAGCGCCGCACCACGTCGCGCACCACGGTGTCATCGTCGGCGATGAGTACCCGGGTCATTGTTCGAGGTTACTGCGGCAGCGCCTCGACCTGCGGCTATGTCACGGTTTCGTCATGGTTGGCCGCTGGCCACGGCGGCGGGCGCGGCCTACCGTCAGAAACCATGGCCCCCGAACCGGCGCTCGTCACCGTGGTGCTGCCGTGTCTGGACGAGGAGCAGTCGCTGCCCGGTGTGCTCGCCGCGCTGCCCGACGGGTACCGGCCGTTGGTCGTCGACAACAACAGCACCGACCGCACGGCCGAGGTGGCCCGCTCGCTCGGCGCCGCGGTGGTGGCCGAGCCACGCCCCGGGTACGGCTCTGCGGTGCATGCGGGGGTGGTGGCGGCCGCGACGCCGATCGTGGCAGTGCTCGACGCCGACGGCTCGCTGGACCCGCGGGAGTTACCCACGCTCATCGCGGAACTGGATCGCGGCGCCGATCTGGTGATCGGCAGGCGCAGGCCGGTCGCCGGCTTGCGCTGGCCGTGGCATGCCCGGCTCGGCACGGCGGCGGTGTGCTGGCGGCTGCGGCAGCGGTACCGGTTGCCGGTGCACGACATCGCGCCGATGCGGGTGGCCCGACGCGACGCGCTGATCGGTCTCGGCGTGACGGATCGCCGCTCGGGCTATCCACTGGAACTGTTGGTTCGCGCGGGGCAGGCGGGTTGGCGCGTGGTTGAGCGGGACGTGACCTATGGGCCGCGCACCGGAGGTCAGTCCAAGGTGAGCGGATCGGTGCGGGGCAGTGTGATTGCCGCAGTGGACTTCTGGCGGGCGATCACATGAAACCCGTTGTGGTGCTGGTGGTTGCGAAGGCGCCGGTTCCGGGTCTTGCCAAGACCCGGCTGGCCGCCGGAATCGGCGCCGAGGCCGCGGCCGAGATCGCTGCAGCAGCGCTGCTGGACACCCTCGACGCGGCGGCCGCCGCCGCCGTCCAGGCCCGCGTGGTGGCGCTGACCGGTGACCTCGGGCAGGCCCGCCGCTGCCACGAGATACGCGCCCGGCTAGCGGATTTCATCGTCGTACCCCAGCGTGGTCGGAACTTCGCCGAACGGCTTGCCAACGCTCACGCCGACGCCGCCGCGGCGACCGGGCTGCCGGTGCTGCAGATCGGGATGGACACGCCACAGGTCAGCGCTGCCCTGCTCGACGGGTGCGCAGACGCCCTGTCCGACGCCGACGCGGTGCTCGGCATGGCCCGCGACGGCGGGTGGTGGGTGCTCGGTGTGCAGGACAGCCGCACGGCGGCGTGCCTCGCCGATGTCGAGATGTCGACACCGCAGACCGGAGCAGAAACCCTTGCCGCACTGCGTAACACCGGTGCGGCGGTGACCCTGACCGCCGAGCTGGCCGACTTCGACACTGTCGACGACATCGGCGAGGTGCGCGGGGCCTGCGCTCTCGACAGCCGGTTCGTCCGAGCGACCCAGGGGATGTGACATGCACGGACAGCTCTACGACCAGGCGCTCGACGGGGAACAGTGCTGGATCCGGCGCGCCGACGGCGGCATGCGGCATCTGCCGGTGTACAGCTGGCTGGGCGGCTGCAGGGCAAACGGCCGGTTCGACAGCAGGTTCGACGAAACCATCGTGAACCTGTGCGCCGGGCCGACGCTCGATCTCGGTTGTGGGCCGGGGCGGTTGGTCGCGGGCCTGGTGCGGCGGGGGCTGCCCGCCCTCGGCGTCGACTTGTCCCGCACCGCCACCGAATTGGCCCGGGGCAGTGGCGCACCGGTGCTGTGCCGAGATCTGTTCGCACCGCTGCCCGGTACCGGCCGATGGCAGACGGTGCTGCTGGCCGACGGTAACGTCGGGCTCGGCGGTGACCCGTGGCGAGTGTTGCAGCGAGCCGGCGAGCTGCTGCGCCGGGGCGGCCGATGCCTGGTCGAATTCGACACGGTGGCAACCGGAGTCGACGCGGCATGGGTCCGGCTGGAGTCGGTGAACAGCATCGGTCCCTGGTTCCGCTGGGCGACGGTCGGTTTGGACTGCGCGGGGCAGCTGGCCGACGACGTCGGCCTCGCGGTGACGGCCACCCATCCGGTCGGCACCCGGGTGATCGCGGTCTTGGAAACGGCATGAGTACCGTGACGCTGTGCGGCACGGCCGTGACCGTCCGGGTCGGGGCGGCACTCGGCGTCGCGGTGGCGGTCTGCTTCGTGACGGGACTGATCAGCCATTTCATCCAGCACCCGCAGCCCTGGTTTTTCTGGCCCACCCGGCCGGTGTGGCTGTACCGGTTGACCCAAGGCCTGCACGTGATCTCGGGTATCGCCGCCATCCCGCTGCTGGTGGTCAAGCTGTGGTCGGTGTGGCCCAAGCTGTTCGAACGCCCACTGATCGGTGGGCTCGTGCGCCAGGTGGAGCGGCTGTCGATCCTGGTTCTGGTCGGCGCCATGCTGTTTCAGCTCTCCACCGGGCTGATGAACATCGCGCAGTGGTACGCCTTCAAGTTCTTCTTCACCACCGCGCACTACGCCATGGCCTACGTCGCCGCAGGAGCAGTTCTCGTACACCTCGCGGTCAAACTGCCGGTGATCCGCCGGGCACTCGACGAGCCGCTCGAGTCGCCCGAGCACGCGCCGCCAGGGCCCACCCGGCGCACCGTGCTGCGCGGCACCTGGCTGGCGGTCGCGCTCGCGACGATCGCGACCGCGGGGCAGACGGTACCGTTGCTGCGCCGGGTGTCGGTGCTCGCACCGCGATCCGGGCAAGGGCCGCAGGCGGTTCCGGTGAACCGGTCCGCGATCGCGGCCGGTGTGCTGCGCAGCGCCACCTCGCCCGAATACCGGCTGACGGTGACCAGAGGAGCTGTGGTGCGTACCTTCACCGTCGCCGAGCTCGCGGCCCTGCCGCAGACCACCCGAAGGTTGCCGGTGGCGTGTGTCGAGGGCTGGAGCGTCGACGCGGAATGGGCCGGGGTGGTGCTGGCGGATCTGATCGCCACGGTCGGTGGCGGCGCGGACTCCGACGTGCGGATGATCTCACTCGAACCGCCGGGGCCGTACTCCCGCACAGTATTGCCGGCTCGGCATGCCCGCGACAGTGCGACCCTGATCGCGTTGCGACTGAACGGAGAACCCCTGGACCTCGACCACGGTTACCCGTGCCGGCTGATCGCCCCGAGCAGACCCGGTGTGCTGCAGACGAAATGGCTGTCCCGGATCGAGGTGGTGGGATGAGAGCGATGCGGCTGCTGCTGGCGATGGTCGGAATCGGACTGGGCGCCTACGGTGCGTTGCTGGTGTGGGAGAACCCGCCGGTGATCATCGTCCGGATCCTGGTGTGGGCGCTCGTCGCCGTCGTCGTGCACGACTTCGTCTTCGCCCCGCTGTGCGCGGCGCTGGGTTGGATGGGGCACCGGCTGATTCCCGCGGGTTCGCGATCACCCATCGGTGTGGCGGTGTTGTGCAGCGTGGTGCTCGTGCTGCTGGCGATCCCGGTGTACGGCCGGCCCGGTATGCGCCCCGACAACTCGACGGTGTTGGACCGCGATTATCCACTCGGACTGGCGGTTTCCCTCGCTGTGGTGTGGTTGAGCGTGCTGGGGTACGGCTTGCTGAAGCGCGTGCTACCAGTTGGTGAGGATGACATGGTTGAGCACAAGAGCGCCGAGCACGTTGACCGCCAGCCAGAGTCGCGCTGAACGCGGCGGCAAGAACGCGCCCGCGGCGGTGAGCCACACCGTGAACGGCAGCCAGATGCGTTCGGTCTCGGCCTTGCTCAACATGCTGAGATCGGCGAACAGGATCGCCACCAGCGCGCCGATCAGCACCAGCCGCAGTCCCGGTTGTCGCCGAATCGCGGACACGTCGAACAGCCGGCCCATCCCAGCCACGCTGCCCAACCCGATGGCACACACCACCGAGGCCAGGTTGGCCCACGACCAGTACTGGAACGGCCGATTGGCAGCGATGCCGCCCCAATAGCGTTGCTGCACCAGGGTGTAACCATCGAACCACCAGAACCCCGCGGCGAGGAACACCGCCACCACGGCCAGCGCCGCCACCGCGGCAGGTACCAGCACCCGCAGCGCGGACCGCCAATCGGACGCGGTGAGCAGCACGGCCAGGGCGGGGAGCGCCATCAGGATCAGCCCATAGTTCAGGAAGATGCCCCAGCCCAGCAGGAGCCCGGCGCCGAGCCCCCACGCCATGTGGTGGCGGCCGTGTACCGCCAAGGCCAGCAAGGCGATACCCCACGCGGCGACACCTGTGAAATACCCGTCGGCCGACACCGCGAACCAGATGGCCGTCGGCGCCACTGCCACGAACGGCGCGACCCGCCGAGCCGTGGCTTCGTCGGTGAGCGCACGCGCTGCGACGACGATCGCCGCGGCGGCACTGGATCCGACCAGCAGGCACAGCAACCCGGCCCACGCGCCGCCGCCCAGTCCTAGGCGGTCCAGCCACACAAAGGTCAGCAGCGCACCCGGCGGATGCCCGGACACATGGGTTATCCACGAATCAGGCTGATGGCCGGGGATTCTCGACGAGAACGTGCGCAGCGCCTCAGGAATGTCGGTGATGGTCGGCACCTGGTTCAGGTACTCGTGCGGCGCGGTGAGCCGGCCCGCGAAGCCACGCTGCCAGCCGTCGATCATGGCCAGCGAGAACGCCCATGTGCCCGATACTGCCCACGCCGCGACGGGCAGAGCCCGCCACGGAAGCCGCTGTGCCAGTGCCGGACCCCACCACACGGCGGCTGCCGCGATGGCGATCGCCGGGCCGGTGCCCCAACCGACGTGCGCGTTCCACCAGCCGAAAATCGGTGCGGTGTCGGCGAAGCTGTGAATCTGCGCGGCCGTGCTGTTGATCAGCGGGGTGACGATACCCAAGTGCAGGTGCGGCACCACGAACGCTGCGACCACCAGGACCAGACCGATGACCACCGCGACAGCTTCCCGGCGTCCGATCTGCATGCGCTCAAGCCTAAACGGGCGAGGCGCGGCCGCGTCTGACCATTCGGTGACGTCGTTCACCCAATTTCCGGTGGCGACTATCCCGATTCAGATGGGATCGTGGGCGACGTGAACACCGACGTACTCTTCTGCGGCACTGACCTGGCGGCCCGCATCGAGCGGGCCGAGACGCAGCTCATCGTCGCCGCGACGCATGCAGCGGCGAGCCGCGGCGCCGACGTGCTCGCGGTGCCGGTGGCCGGCGGATACGCCTGTTTTGCCGAACCCCACTCACCGCTGAACAAGGTGGTGGGCCTCGGCTTCGACGGGGTGCCGGACACTGCGCTGCTCGGTGAGGTCGAACACATGATGGCCGGCCGCGGTGCGGCCACCCAGGTGGAGTTGTCCACTCTGGCGGATCCGGCGATCGCGGCGATGCTGACCGCACGGGGGTACCACGTGGCCGGGTTCGAGGACATTCTCGGGCGGGTACCGACGGGCGACGAGCAGTCGGTGCCAGGTGTCGAGGTTCGTCGCGCCGATGATCTGACGGCGTGGGTGGATGTGGTGGTCGACGGGTTCGCCCACCCGGACGGTGTCGGTGTGCCCAGCCATGAGGAGTTCCCGCGCGATGTCATCGAGCGCGTTGAGCGGGACATGGAAAAGGCGGGCGCCGCAGCGTATATCGCGTTGTGCGACGGCGCGGTGGCCGGCGGTGGCAGCGCCCGCTTCGCCGACGGCGTAGCCCAGCTCACCGGTGCTGCGACGGCCCCGGCGTACCGCAGACGCGGCGTGCAGACGGCGCTGCTCGCCGCCCGGCTGGCCGACGCCGCGGCCGCGGGCTGTGACATCGCCGTCGTGACCACCGCACCCGGTTCGCAATCCCAGCAGAACGTGCAGCGGCGCGGCTTTCAATTGCTCTACACCCGCGCGGTGCTGGTGAAATCCGCTGTCTAATAGAGGATTTTGCGCAGGTTGTCTTCGCTGTAGTAGTCGTCGAGTTCGCGCTGGCTCAGGTCCGGCTTGAACGCCCTGGCCAGTTGCGCCACGCTGGGCACAGCCGTCGGGTTCCAGGATTCGGGTTTCCACGCGTCAGAGCGCAAGAATGCCTTGGCGCAGTGGAAGAAAACCTCCTCGACGGCGATCTCCAGGGCGAGGATGGGCCGCTTGCCGTCGACCACCAGAGCGTCGAAATAGTCTGCGTCGGAAAGGATCTTGGCGGTGCCGTTGATCCGCAGGGTGTCGCCGCGGCCGGGAATCAGGAACACCGTGCCGACATGCGGGTTCTGGAGCACGTTGAGATACCCGTCGACCCGTTTGTTGCCCGGCCGCTCGGGGATGGCGATGGTGGTGTCGTCGATGATGTGCACGAAACCGGGCGGGTCACCCTTGGGGGAGACGTCGACGCGGCCGTCGGCGTCGGTGGTGGCCACGAAGCCCAGCGGGGAGTGCATCAGCCAGTCCTGCTGGACCTCGGAGAGTCGCGGCGACACCTTGTTGGCCACGTACGTGTTGGGGAACCCGACGATGGCACGCAGCTGGTCTACCGATGTCACTTCCTGGGGCATGTATCCATGATGCCCAAGTCGGCAAGCGTCTTGTCCGGCCCGTGGCGGGATCAGCCGAAGCGGCGCGCGAGCGCTCGACGGTCGAGCTTGCCGATGCCGCGCCGCGGTAGTTCGTCGACGACGTGGATCTCCCGAGGCGCCGCGGTCGCATCGAGCGTCTTGGCCACGTGGGCGCGCAACTCGGCCACTTGTGGCGCGGCAGCGGAGGACAGCACCACCGCGGCCACCACCCGCTGGCCGAGTCGTTCGTCGGCGACGCCGAACACCGCACAGTCGGCGATCGCCGGGTGCGTCGCCAGCGCTGACTCGACGAGCTGCGGCAGCACGGTCAGCCCGCCCGTGCTGATCGCGTCGTCGACCCGTCCCAGCACGCGCAGGACCCCCGAATCATCCACGGCGCCAATGTCATCGGTGCGGAACCACCCTGGCTCGGCGAACGGGTCCGGGCTGATCGGGTTGCGGTAGCCCTTCGCCACGGTGGCACCGCCCAGCACGATGCGGCCGTCGACGATGCGCACGGCCACCCCGTCGAGGGCCACCCCGTCGTACACGCAACCGCCCGCGGTTTCGCTCATCCCGTATGTCCGCACCACCGTGATGCCGGCTGCCGCGGCCCGTTCGGCAACACCTGCGGGCATCGGGCCACCACCGATGAGCACCGCGTCGAGTTCGGCGAGCGCGGCGGCCGCGCCTGCGTCGCGCAGCGCCTTGTCGAGCTGCACCGCGACCAGCGACGCATATCTGCGCCCGGAGCCCATCGCCGCAACCGCGCCGGGCAGGTCGCCGACGTCGAAGGACGGGGCGATCGACACCGGTGTGGTGCCGGCGACAACGCTGCGGATCAGGACCTGCAGCCCCGCGATGTGGTAGCCCGGCAGGGCCAGCAACCAACACCCGGTGCCACCGAGCCGGTGATGGGTGGCCTCGGCGCTGGCTCGCAATGCGGCCGCGGTCAGCAGTGCTCCCTTGGGTGCGCCGGTGGTGCCCGAAGTCGACACCACCACTGCGACGTCGTCATCGATCGGGGAGCCGGCGCGCAGCGCCGTGGTGAGCAGCGAGGCCTGGCGGTCGTCGGCTGCGGGAACCGGAAGGATCGCCGCATCCCGGCCGGCCAGCACGTTATCCAGCACCGGCAGAAGTGGCGCCGCTTCGCGGACGCTGATCGGGCGCAGGGTGGCTATGCCGACCCCTCGGTACCGTCGGGGCGCTCATCGCCGCTCTCGCTGTCGCGTGGATCGTCCAGCGGCCAGCCCTTGGCGGCCAGCCGCTCGCGGACCCGTTCGACGTCTTCGGCGCGGGGCAGCTCATCGGTGATCTGGGTGATCTGCACCCCGATGTCGAACTTGTCGAACTCTCCACGGTCGATGAGGTCTTGGGCGACGGCCTTGACCTCGTCGTTGGTGAGACGGCGCGCCAGCAGTGCCAGCAGGGGCACCCGATCGGCGTCGGGCACTCCCTCCGGATAGCCGGACTTGAGCCAAGCCGCGATCTTGGCGAGGAAGGTGTTCACTGCGGCAACTCCTGATGGGGGACCGGGCGGGGATCCCGGGAACTGCGACGGAGACTGCATCGATGGTAGTGCCGTCGAGGGCTGCGGATCACAGTGAACATATCGCAGCTGTCCGGCGCATTGTTGCCACGGGCAAACGCCTTGAAGCCCTAAGATGAACAATCGGTGAACTCATCGCCGAATAAGTTGAATTGCCTGATGGGAGGGCCAATCGAGGTGACGCCCCAGCTGGTCAAAATTGCCAGTAGTCCCCCAGAATTAGCGCCATGAGCGCAGAGCTGATCATCCTGGTGTTGTTGATAGCAACAGCACTGGCATTCGACTTCACAAACGGTTTTCACGATACCGGCAATGCCATGGCGACCTCCATCGCGACGGGCGCCCTCAAGCCCAAGACGGCTGTTCTCCTTGCCGGCATCCTCAACCTGGTCGGCGCGTTCCTCTCCGTCGAGGTGGCTGTCACGGTCACCACTTCGGTGATCAAGGTGCAGGACAGCAAAACGGGCCACCTACTTCCGTCGATCTCCTCGTCGACCGGCCTCACCATCATCTTCGCGGGCCTCATCGGCGGCATCCTCTGGAATCTGCTCACCTGGCTCTTCGGCATCCCGTCCAGCTCGTCGCATGCGCTCTTCGGCGGTCTGATCGGTGCCGGCCTCGCCGCGCTGGGCAGCAGCGGGGTCAACTGGAGTGGCGTCATCTCCAAGGTGCTCATCCCGGCCGTCGCGTCACCTCTGATCGCGGGAATCGTTGCCGCGGTTGGCACCTGGCTGGTGTACCGCATCACCCGCAACGTCATCAAGAAGCGGCGCGAGGAAGGCTTCCGCTGGGGCCAGATCGCCACCGCCTCGCTGGTCGCCCTCGCTCACGGCACCAATGACGCGCAGAAGACCATGGGTGTCATCGCGCTTGCGCTCATCACCACCGGCCACCTGACCGGCGATGTGAAGAAGGACGGCCTGCCGTTCTGGATCATCCTGTCCTGCGCGCTGGCCATCGGCCTGGGCACCTACATCGGCGGCTGGCGCGTCATCCGCACCCTGGGCAAGGGTCTCGTCGAGATCGAGTCCCCGCAGGGCTTCGCGGCCGAGGCCTCCTCGGCAGTGGTCATCCTGAGCTCTTCGGCCGCCGGTATGGCGCTGTCGACCACTCACGTGGCGACCGGTTCGATCCTCGGTAGCGGTGTGGGCAAGCCCGGCGCCGAGGTGCGTTGGGCGGTCGCAGGCCGCATGGCGCTGGCATGGCTTGTCACGCTGCCCGCCGCGGGCATCGTCGGTGCGCTGTCCTTCTGGCTGTCCGAGGGTGTCGAGTCGGTCACCGGTTCGGCTCTGGCCGGCGACGGCCTCATCTTCCTGATCCTGGTGGCGCTGTCCGGCTACATGTGGTGGCGCGCCCAGCAGCAGAAGGTCGACTCCAAGAACGTCAACGCCGATTGGGACGACACGACCAACTCCGTGGTGCCCGCCGAGGTCCGCGAGGCCACCAAAAGCGGCGACAAAGCCGCAGCGGTCTGACCCGGACTCCGACACGCAACGAATAGGGACTGACAGATGACTTATGTAGAAGCCATTTTCAAGGTGCTGCTGGTCGGGCTGATTCTCGGCGCCGGGCTGCCTGCAGTGTTCGCGACCGGCCTGGTCGCGTACTCCAGCGGTGCCGGTGGCACGCACGAGGACGGTACGGTCTCGGCGCCCAACCAGGCGCTCAAGGCCCTGGGACTGCTGCTGTTCGCAGTCGTCGCGGCGGTGATCGTGATCGCGATTCTCTACATCACCAAGACCACGATCATCCACCACTTCGGTTTCAACCCCGTCCCCTTCCTCCCTAAGTGAGCTGACCACCATGACTGAAGGCACGAGTGTCATCGACAACGTCCTGGGTTGGCTACACCAGGGATACCCGGAGGGTGTTCCGCCCAAGGACTACTTCCCTCTGCTGGCCCTGCTGAAGCGCTCCCTCACCGAGGACGAGGTCATCAAGGCGGCGCAGACGATCCTGCGGTCCAGCAACGGCGACGCGCCGGTGACGGACGACGAGATCCACCGCGCCATCCAGCAGATCACCGAGAAGGCGCCGAATCCCGAAGAGATTCATCAGGTGGCGTCCCGGCTGGCCTCGGTCGGCTGGCCGTTGGCGACGCCGTCACGCTGAGCTCATCACACGAAAACCCCTGCCACGGCAGGGGTTTTCGTCATTTCTGGCTCATTATTGTCGGGTGTCGCGGCGCAGCGGGTGAGTGTCGGGGACCTGGACGAAGATCAGCGTCACGCCGTCGGGGTCGCTCACGTGCATCTCGTGCAGACCCCACGGTTCCTCTTGGGCCGCCCGGGCGATCGGCACGCCGCGGCCCTCCAGCTCGGCCTGGGTGGCGTAGACGTCGCGCACCTGCAGCCACAACGCCCCCGGAAAGACGCCGGATTCGCTGGGGGAGTGATGGCCCGCCAACTCGATGAGCGACTGCCCGGCATAGAAGACCGTGCCGCCGGGGTACTCGCGAGCGATCGCCAGACCGATGCCATCACGGTAGAACTCCACCGATTTCGGGTAGTCCACCGGCCGGATCAGCATCCGGCTGGCCAGGATCTCCATAGCTGATGTCTACCATCGGGCCGCGGTCTGTGTGCCCCGACACGTCAGACCGGCTGGACGCGCTGCCTTTTCATCATGGCGTCGACAAGCCCGGGGGCCACGGTGTTGAGTGCTTTGGCCGTCACGGCCATCCGCGGCGCGATCTGCACGGGGCGGGTGCGGGTCGCGGTCACCATCCAGTCGGCGGCCTCGCTCGCCGAGAGCCCGGGCAGGTTGTCGTAGGCGCGGGTCGGCGCGATCATCGGGGTCTTCACCAACGGGTAGTACAGCGTCGTGGAATGCACACCGGCTGCGGACCATTCGGTCTCGATCACCCTGCTGACCGCGCTGAGCGCCGCCTTCGAAGCGTTGTACACCGCGAACAGCGGTGAGGATTCGTTCATCACGCCCCAGGTCGACACGTTGATGATGTGCCCGTCGCGGCGCTCGCGCATGCCCGGGGCCAGTCCGCGGATGAGCCGCAGCGGTGAGTAGTAGTTGAGCGTCATGGTCCGTTCGACGTCGTGCCAGCGGTCCAGCGATTCGGCCAGCGGGCGTCGGATCGACCGTCCGGCGTTGTTGATCAAGATGTCCACGCCGCCAAGGTCGCGCTCGACGGTCGCGACCAGGTCGTCGATCGCGTCCATGTCCGACAGGTCGACGGCGTGCGCCACGGCCTCGCCGCCGTCGGCGGTGATGCGGCCGACGAGATCGCCGAGGAGGTCCTGACGACGGGCCACGGCCACCACGGTGGCACCGCGGGCGGCCAGCTTCTCGGCGGCGGCCTCGCCGATGCCGGAGGATGCCCCCGTCAGCAGGATGCGCTTGCCGGCGATGTCGATGTCGTCGCGCGTGTGCAACCGGTCGGTCAGCGGGGGACGCATGCTGGTCAGCAACAGCTGTTCGGACAGCCGGCGCAGCGGGCTCTTGCTCATGCGACGAGTCTAGGAACGGCCCCGTACCGTCGGGCGCCTGAGGTGGTCCGGGCGATTTGGCCGTTGCACTTGATCCGGCCCGACGAGCGTGTAGGTTCAAACCTGTTATGCCCATTTGGAAATAATTGTCCGGTGACACCCGGAAGGAACCCATCGTGCCAGCGCCCACTGATGCCGAATATTTCGACCTTGGCGACGTCACCCTGCAGAGCGGTTTCACGCTGCGCAATGCGACGCTCGCGTACCAGACCTACGGCACACTGAACTCCGACAAGACCAACGTGATCGTCTATCCCACTTGGTATTCGGGGTGGCACACGGACAACGAATGGCTCATCGGCACCGACAAGGCGCTCAACCCCGACGAGTGGTTCATCATCGTGCCCAACATGCTCGGCAACGGGTTGTCGTCCTCGCCGTCGAATACGCCGGCTCCGTATGACCGGGCCCGCTTTCCCGATGTGACGTTCTACGACCAGGTGGAGGCGCAGCACAAACTCGTCACGGAGAAGTTCGGGATATCGACCATCGCACTCGTCACCGGATGGTCCATGGGTGCCGGGCAGACCTACCAGTGGGCGGTGAGTCATCCCGAGATGGTGCAGCGCGCCGCGCCGTTCTGCGGGTCGAGCATCACCGCGCCACACAACAAGGTGTTCCTCGAGTCGTTGATCTTCGCCCTGACGGCGGACGCGGTGTGGGCCGACGGCGATTACTCACCGGAGCGGCTGCCGGTCAAGGGATTACGGGCTTTCGCCCGGGTCTACTCGGGCTGGGGCTACTCGCAGGCGTTCTATTGGCAGGAGGCCTGGCGTGAGCTCGGCTTCACGTCGTTCGATGATTTTCTCTACGGGTTCTGGGAGAACTTCTTCCGCGACGGACGCGATCCCAACAATCTCATCGCGATGCTGCGGACCTGGCACAGCGGAAACGTCGGCAACACACCAGGGTTCGGCGGTGATGTGGAGAAGGCGCTGGCGTCCATCAAATGTCCGCTGCTGGCGATGCCTGCCGAAAAGGATCTGTACTTTCCGCCCGAAGACGAGCAGTGGGCGAGCCAGTTCATTCCTCAGGGTGAAGTGCGGGTCATCCCCGGCATCTGGGGGCACTTCGCCGGGGGCGGGGTGAACCCCACGGACACCGATTTCATCGATGCGGGGATTCGGGATCTGCTGGCGAAGCCGGGGTACACGCCGTCCTGAGCAACAATCGACCGCGTGAACAAAGTTGTGGTGATCACCGGGGCGGGCAGTGGTATCGGCAGGGCGACGGCGCGGGTGCTCTTGGCCGCCGGTCATCAGGTGGTGCTGGCCGGACGCAGGCCCGAGCCGCTCGACGAGACTGCCGACTGCAGACCGAACGCGC
The DNA here is from genome assembly GCF_001665685.1 of Mycobacterium sp. 852013-50091_SCH5140682. Lineage (GTDB taxonomy): Bacteria > Actinomycetota > Actinomycetes > Mycobacteriales > Mycobacteriaceae > Mycobacterium. Next base: position 16,874 of record NZ_LZTB01000038.1, on the reverse strand, counting down.
GGGTGGTGACGACCGACGTGACCGACTCGGCCTCCGTGCGGGCGTTGTTCGCCGGCGCGGTGTCGGCGTTCGGACGGGTCGATGTGCTGTTCAACAACGCGGGGGTGTTCGGGCCGTCGGCGTCGATCGTCGACATCGACGACGAGCAGTGGCACACCGTGTGGCGCACCAATGTCGACGGCGCCGTGTTCTGCGCGCGGGAGGCCGCCCGAGTCATGGCCGCGCAAGATCCGCGCGGTGGGCGCATCATCAACAACGGTTCGATCTCCGCGCACCGCCCTCGGCCCAAGAGCCTGGCCTACACCGTCACCAAACACGCGATGAGTGGGCTTACCGCGTCAATGGCGTTGGATCTGCGCGATATCGACATCTGTGTCACGCAGATCGACATCGGCAACGCCGCGACCGACATGACGGCCGGGTTCAGTCACCAGACCCTGCAGGCCGACGGAAGCCTCGCGGCCGAGCCGACTTTCGACGTCGACCACGTGGCGCGCGCCATCGGTCACATCGTCGATCTGCCGCTGGAGGTGTCCGTTCCATCCATCACGGTGATGGCGCGCGCCATGCCGTACGCGGGCCGTGGGTGATCCCCGGGATCAGAAATAGCGGGGGAAACCGCTCCAGTCAGGGTCGCGCTTCTCCAAGAAGGCGTCCCGGCCTTCCACGGCCTCGTCGGTCATGTAGGCCAAACGGGTTGCCTCCCCGGCGAATACCTGTTGCCCGACGAGTCCGTCGTCGATCAGGTTGAAGCCGAACTTGAGCATCCGGATGGCCTGCGGTGACTTGCCGTTGATCTCGGCCGCCCACTGCAGGCCGACGGTTTCCAGCTCGGCGTGGTCGACCACGTCGTTCACCGCACCCATTTGATGCATGGTCTCGGCGTCGTACGTGCGGCCCAGGAAGAAGATCTCGCGGGCGAACTTCTGTCCGGTTTGGCGCGCCAGGTACGCACTGCCGAACCCGCCGTCGAAGCTGCCGACATCGGCGTCGGTCTGCTTGAACCGCGCATGCTCACGGCTGGCCAGCGTCAGATCGCAGGTGACGTGCAGGCTGTGTCCGCCGCCTGCGGCCCAGCCGTTGACCAGACAGATCACCACCTTCGGCATGAACCTGATCAGGCGCTGCACCTCCAGGATGTGGAGTCGTCCGGCGCGGGCCGGGTCCACGGTCTCGGCGGTTTCCCCCGATGCGTACTGGTAGCCCGTGCGCCCTCGGATGCGCTGATCGCCCCCGGAGCAGAATGCCCACCCGCCGTCCTTGGGTGACGGGCCGTTGCCGGTCAGCAGGATCACACCGACATCGCTCGACATGCGGGCATGGTCGAGCACCCGGTACAGCTCGTCGACGGTGTGCGGGCGGAATGCGTTGCGCACCTCGGGCCGGTCGAATGCGATGCGGACCGTCGGCTGCTTGGCGCCGTCGAGGACATGCCGGTGGTAGGTGATGTCGGTCAGGTCGCCGAAACCGGCGACCGGCTCCCACGCCGCGGGGTCGAACGGGTTGGCTGCGCTGGAATCAGAGCTCACCTGCTCGACTGTAGAGCGGGGTTTGACCGGCGCGGGCCACGGGTATGAAGCACGGTGCGCGTGTCTTGTGCGCGGACAGAAAGGGCTGCAATGAAACGCTCGGCAGGCATGTTGTTCGCTGGTGTGGTCGCCGGTGTGATGTTGGTCGGCTGCTCGCCGGCTGCCACCGGCGGCGACACCAGTTGCAAGGACTACCTGGGTGCGGACGAGAAGACTCAGAACGACGCCGTGGCAAAGATGCTCAAGGACGAGAAGGGCACCGACGCGGCCCAGCTCGAGATCACCGGGACCAAGGTGTCGGTGCAGACGTTCTGTCAGACAGCCGGCAAGCAGGACAGCAAGATCAAGGAGGCGCCGCACCTCTGACGCATGGGCTCACACCGGGTCGAGCCGAAATACCGCGCAGCGGCCGGCGAGGGCCTCGAACTCGTCGGGGTTCGGCCCGGTGACCAGCCCGAGGTTTTTCATGAACCCGACGCCCGTGGGCACCAGGACAGGGAATTGCCGCAGGAGTGGGCGGGCCTGCTCGGCGGGGATCTCGACCATCCGCACCCGCTGGGCGCGGCGGCCCTGGTTGATGGTCGCCTCGCCGGCGGCGCGCGCGTTGGCGGCCCAGTCCCCACCGGGTAGGCCTGCGACGATGTAGCGCTCGCCGTCGACGGTCATCGGGGTGACCGGGGTCGTGCGTGGCTTGCCCGTCTTGCGGCCGGTCACGGTCAGTACCACCGGGCCGTTGTCGCCGCCGACACCGAGCTGGTTGAGACCGATCATCACTTTGTTGACGTACTTGAGCCACCACGGTGGCCGGATGCGTTCGTCAGCCATGAACCCAGACTAATGTCACGCGGCTGATTTTCGCTTGCGGGTGTGAATCCCGCACGCGACGAACGGATTCCGCCTAGCGCGAATTCGCTTGGCGGCCAGTGTCATCCGGCCCACTATGCCGACGGGTATGCGCCTAGTTGGGCGATGGTGGTGGTTCCGGTTGGAAGGGTGTGTACCACCACCAATCGGCGCGTTCGCCGGTCGGCCCGCGATAGGGTGGGACATCCGGTGGCGGTGTGGTCGGTGGCCGCGCCAGCGAACCCGGGTGCAGTTCGCGGCCGGTGGCGTCGGTGACGCTGAGTTGGTGCGCGGGGCCGGTGATGGTGATGCCACCCTTGTGGTGCAACCGGTGGTGGTACGGGCAGAGCAACACGAGATTGTCGAGTTCGGTGGGGCCGCCGTCCTCCCAATGCCGGATGTGATGAGCATGCAGGCCGCGGGTGGCTCCGCAGCCGGGTACCGCGCAGCAGCGGTCGCGGTGCTCCAACGCCCGACGCAACCGCCGGTTGACGGTGCGGGCGCTTCGCCCCGCCCCGATCGGTTGCCCGTGACGTTCGAACCACACCTCGCAGGTCGCATCACAGGTCAGATAGCGCCGCTCCTCATCAGACAACGCCGGCCCCAAATGCAATGCTGCGACCGGCTTCTCGCCGTCGCGATCGAGATCGACATGCACGACCACGGTGGTGTGCTGCCCATGGGGGCGGCGTGCCACGTCGGTGTCCCAGCCGGCCTCAACCACACTCATGAACGCATCCACGGCACCCGGGAACGGCGGCGCCTGCTCCGAGACCTGATCCTCATCCTCGTCTTCGTGGTCGCGTTTCCACTCTGCGATCAGCGCATCCTGATGGGACTGCATCGCCGCATCAACGGTGGCGGCTTCGTCGTGGGGCAGGGTGATCTGGTAAGTGGTGTGATCCTCGTGCACGTCTTTGCGGAACGCCCGTTTGGGTTCCGGGCGCGGCTCCGGTTCCGGGCGGGGTTCCAGTTTCACGGCGGTACGCAACTGAGCCACGGTGGCCACCGCGGCCAGCTCGGCGTAGTGCGCGTCGGAGCCGTCGGCGGCGCGTTCGGCGATCACCCCGACCTGATCCAGGGACAGCCGGCCTTCCCGCATTCCTTCGGCGCACAACGGGAATTCGTCGAGGCGGCGTGCGACCGTGACCATGATCCCGGCATTGTGCGGGGTGGCACCGGTTTTCCACGCCACCAACTCGGCGATGGACCGAGCACCGGTGGCACCACACAACTCATCGCGTTCGAGTTCGGCGACGATATCGACGACCCGTCCGTCGATCGCGTTGCGCTGCCCGCACAGTTCCGACAATTCGTCGAGCAACACCTCCAACCGCTGCACAGGGCTCACCCCATCAGCAGCGAAAGATGTTGCCTGCGAGGACATACCACCATTATGGCGGAGGGCACCGACAAAAACCGGACCCTGTGAAACCCTGAGTTGAGAGCAATCTCGGTCAGAAAACCCCGATCGAGAATGCAGTGTCACCCGCGGATTCTTGACCAACCACGCGTCGCCGTGCCGCTCATGGCACCGGTCCGTCGCTTTCCTGGTCGCGATCTCCAACGCCGGTCGCGGTGCTGGCTAGGTGAGGATTCCGAACCGGGTCAGGGCGCCACGCAGCCCGTCGGGCCGCTCGGCGGTGGGCAACGGGTCGACCAGCGCGAACGCGCACCCCAGCGCCCGCGCGCCGCCGTCGGCCTCTTCGCTGTCACCGACCATCAGCGCGTCGGTGGCGGCCACCCCGAGCTTGTCCAGGGCGGCGATGAAGATCGCCGCGTCGGGCTTGACCGCGCCCACCTCGAAGGACAGCACAAACTCGTCGACGTAGGCGTCGGCGTCGGCTGCGGCGAACGCGGGCCGCACGTCGAACGCGATGTTGGACACCACGGCCGTCCGGATACCTTGCGATTTAAGGCTTTTCAGGACATCGGCGGTATCGGGGTAGGCCGTCCAGCTCGTCGGATCGATGACCCGGTCATACAGCGACTCGGCGTGGTGATCGGCAAGTCCCGACTCGCGCAGCACGTGCAGGTAGGCCTCGCGGTGCAGATGCGGGGCCAGGTCGCGGTTCACCCACGCGTGGTACTGCTCGTCGGACATCTCCACCGAGCGTCCCGTCGGCGCGGTGAGCCGACGCATCAGTTCGGCCTGCACATGGCCGTCGACCTCCTGTTCGTCGACGGCCATCCCAGCGAACCAGCTCTCGTCCTCCTCGAGGCGGAACAGGGTTCCCGAAAAGTCGAACATCACCGCATGCACCATGGGAACCATCGTGCCAGCCGGCGCGACTAGAAGTCGTCGGGGACGCTCGGAGCGGTCGGCCAGCCGAAGCCCACTGCGGCCCGCTGCGCCGACCCCGCGGTGAGCTCGACGGCCAATCCGGCCGCGGTCAGGGACTGCAGGCTTACGCCACCCAAGTAGATGGCCCCGAGATCGCGGGCCGTGATGGCGATATCGGCTGGCTCCGTGGTGCTTTCGCACTGGGCGCCGTCGGGACCACCGCGCAGCCGGAACCGTCCGGTGTTCCACGGGCAGAACTCGTCGGTCACCTCGAGTACCACGTCGATCGGGGCAGCGTAACGGCGCAACGTCAACGCGTGGGCCACGTCCACCAACCGCACGTAGATGCCGTCGCTCACATCGCATTGCAACGCGCGCTGGTCGGCCACCAGGTAGCGCAGCGGTTCGTCTACAGCGGCCCCGTAGCAGGTGACGCTGCGCACCAGATCCATGTCCAACAGGTACCGCCAGAGCCGCGCGTACGCGCGGGGATGGGTGGCCCGGACCTCCTGGACATGTAGTTCGGCAGCGGGCTGTCCGGTGTCCGCCCAATGCGACTTGGGGCGGTAGATGGCGAATCCGCTGACCGTGCCGTCGGCGTCGTGGTGCACCGCGAAGCGGATCTTGCCGGAGTCCTTTTGGCGATCCTCGTTGTCGTGGATCCAGGACTCCCACCACGGGAGCGATCTGGCCATCTGGCCGGTCTTCTGCGCGGTCGCCTTGTCGTAAACCGCCGGAGCGCAGCTCAGCAGTGTCTCGGCGTCGACTGCTGTCACCGAGCCGTCACCGAGGTCGACGTCCGGGCGGAACGCGAGCTCACGCACCTGCCCCTTCAACGTGGCGTGGGAGCACGCCATGCCGTAGCCAAAACGCCCGTAGATCAACGCTTCTGACGCGAACAAGATGGCCAGCGCCTCGCCGCGGGATCGGATGTCGTCGAGCTGATGACGCATCATCGCGGTCAGCAGGCCGCGGCGGCGGTGGCTGGGCGATACGGTGACCACCGTGACGGCGGCCACCGGCGCGGTCACGCCTCCGGGAAGGACCACCTCGCGCGCAAACGCCCCGGCCGTCGACGCCCACCGGTTCCCGTCGTGGAACCCGAACATCCGGTCGAGGTCGGTGAGCTTGCGGATCAGGTCGATTTCATCGATTAAAGGGTCTCGCAGGAACACCCCATACGACGTTGACATGAACTCTCGGAAGTCGTCATCGTCGGTGGTTGTGCGCAGGGTCAATTCAGTCACATGCTTCTGTGTACCGCACCGGAACTGTCCGGGGCACCTGAATATTGAGGCGCGCCACATGTCGGTCAGCGGCTGGGCCATTCACCTCCGTTCACTGCCACGGTCTGGCCGGTGATCTGGCGCGCACCAGACGAGGCGAGAAATGCGACGGTGGCGGCGATGTCGGATGGTGAGCCCGCGCGCTTGGTCATAGCGGCGTCCAGGAGTGAGGCCCTGCGATCGTCGGTGAGCTTGTCCCGGAAGAACTCGGTATCGGCGATGTAACCGGGTGACACGACGTTCGCGGTGATACCGCGATCGCCGATTTGTCGTGCCAAGTCGATATTCCATGATGCGACAGCAGCTTTGGCGGCTCCGTAGGAACCGGCGCCCTTGTCGGCAGCGATCGAGCCGATGGTGACGATCGCGGAGCCGGCCGGCATCCTGGGGAGCAGCGCCGTCGTCATGAGCACTGCGCTGATGAGGTTGTTGTCGAGGTTCTGCCGCCACGCCTCGGCCACGCCGGCGAGGTCGGTGGGTGCCGCCCGGTCGAAATCCGTGTTGCCTCCGGCGTTGTTCACCAGCACATCCACCGGGCCGATCTCTTCGGCAACTGTCGCGGTGCGCAGCGGGTCGGTGCCGTCGAGCACGATGGCGCGTACTGAGCCCTCGATGTCTTCCGCGGCCTTGTGGAGGACATCGGTCCGCCGGCCTGTGATGACCACGTCCGCGCCGTCTGCGGCGAATCGAGCGGCGACCGCTCGGCCGATCCCAGTACCCCCGCCCGTGACAACTACTGTCCGCATGTCTGAACCTCCCTGTATGTTTAGACCTAAACAACGGTATCAGGAGTGCATGTGGACGAGTCAACATCGGACGATCCCGTCGATGCCATCGCGGCGGCATGGCGGCGCGAATTACCCCATGTCTCTGTGGAATCCATCGGCATCGTCACGCGCGTCTGGCAGATCGCAAAGCTGCTCGGCGATGATCGGGCCCGGCTGTTGCGTGCCCGTGATGCCGATATGGCCACCCTCGACCTCCTCTCGACTCTGCGACGCCACGGCAAGCCGTACCGCATGACGACGCGGGAGCTGGCCGCCGCCTCACTCATCACCGCCGGCGCGATAACGCAACGCGTGGACCGGGCCGAGAAACAGGGACTGGTCAGACGCGCGGGCAGACACGACTCCCGAGCTGTCGACGTCGAATTGACCGAGCTGGGCCACGAGACCGCCGACGAGCTCGTGGCGGCCGTGCTGGCTCGCGAATGTGAGCTGCTCCAAGGGCTTTCCCGAGGTCAACGGCAGCAACTCGCGAGCATGCTCAAAGCTCTGCTCGGGCATCTTTCGGATGAACTCGGAGTGCGGGAGCGGCCGGGTCATGTCGGACACCACGCATCTGAAGTCTGACGGAGGCTAGGCGCCGGGCTCAGACGTGGCCTTCTCCAAGAGCACCGCGCGTTCGCGTTCGTTGGCCGTCATGGCCGCCGCCCGTTCGAATTCGGTTGCAGCCTCGGCATTGCGGCCCAGCCTCGACAGCAGTTCTCCGCGCACGCTCGGCAACAGGTGCGAGTCATCCAGTCCGGTGATGCCGTCGACGATCGGCAGCGCGGCGGCAGGCCCGTCGCGCATCGCCAGCGCCACCGCCCGGTTCAGTTCCACCACCGGCGACGGGGTGATCTGTAGCAGCGCGTCGTAGATCGACACGATGCGCGCCCAGTCTGTGTCGGCGGCGGTGGGGGCGACGGCGTGACATTCGGCCAGTGCGGCCTGCAAGGCGTACGGTCCCCAACCTCGTTGCTGGGCACACTCTTTGGCGCGCTCCAGACGATCGACACCGCGGTGGATCTGGGCACGGTCCCAGCGGGTGCGGTCCTGATCCTCCAGGAGCACGGGGTTACCGTCGGCGTCGGTGCGGGCGGCGAACCGCGACGACGGGAATTCCATCAGCGCCACCAGCCCGTGTACTTCCGGTTGGTCGGGGGTAAGCGCTGCCAGCACCCGGCCCAGTCGTAGTGCCTCACTGCACAATTCGTCTCGGATCCAGCGCTGACCCGAGGACGCCGCGTAGCCCTCGTTGAACACCAGATAGATCACGGCGAGCACGGCGGCCAGCCGGCCGCCGAACTCGGCGCGGTCGGGCACTTCGAACGGCACGCCGGCAAGGGCCTTCTTGGCGCGGGTGATCCGCGCCGCCATGGTGGCCTTCGACGTCAGAAAGGCCTTGGCGATCTCCTCGGTGCTCAGCCCGCCGACCACCCGCAGGGTCAGCGCGATCTGCGCTTCCCGCGACAGCAGGGGATGCGCTGCGATGAAGATCAGCCGCAGCACGTCGTCGTCGATCCGGTCGGGGTCCCACGCCTCATCGACGTGGTCGGCGAGTTCACGGGCCAGCACGGCGTACTTGGTGTCCAGGTTCGCCTGGCGGCGGAAGTGGTCGATCGCCTTGCGCTTGGCCACCGTCGTCAGCCAGGCGCCGGGATTGCGTGGCACCCCGGTCTGCGGCCACTGGGTCAACGCGTCGAGCAGGGCGTCGGCCGCCATGTCCTCGGCCAGGCCGACGTCGCCGATCGCGCGGGTCAGCGTCGCGACGATCTTGGCGGCCTCCATGCGCCACACCGCGTCGACGGTGTCCCGCAGGTCCTCGGCCATGTCCCCATTGTGCCGAGCAGGCACAGACTCGCACGCACAAGCCCGCGAACGTGCGACTCTGTGTCTGCTCGGCAGGAGACTCAGCCCACCGACCGCTCGGCGCCTGCCCAGAACTGCGCCCGCACCGCCTTCTTGTCCGGCTTGCCCAGCGCCGTCACCGGCACGGAGTCCACCACGATCACCTGCTTGGGCGATTGCACCGAACCCTTGCGTTCCTTGACCGCGGCCTGGATTTCGGCGGTCATGGTCGCGACGGCTGCTTCATCGGACGCGGCACCGGGCCGCAGCACCACCACGGCCGTCACCGCTTCGCCCCACTTCTCGTCGGGAGTGCCGATGACGCACACCTGGGCCACTGAAGGATGTTCGGCGACAACGTCTTCCACTTCGCGGGGGAACACGTTGAAGCCTCCGGTGACGATCATGTCCTTGGTCCGGTCGACGATGTACCAGAAACCGTCCTCGTCTTCACGGGCCAGGTCGCCGGTGTGCATCCAGCCGTCGCGGAATGTCTCCGCGGTGGCCTCCGGCAGTTTCCAGTACCCGCCCGACAGCAGCGGCCCGGACACGCAGATCTCGCCGACCTCGCCCTGCGGCACGCGATTGCCGTCGGCGTCCAGCAGCGCGGTCCGCGCGAACAACGTGGGCCGCCCGCATGAGGTGAGCCGCTTCTCGTCGTGGTCCTTCTTCGACAGGTATGTGATGACCATCGGAGCCTCGGATTGCCCGTAGTACTGCGCGAAGATGGGGCCGAATCGCCGGATCGCTTCGGCCAGGCGCACCGGGTTCATCGCCGACGCGCCGTAGTACACGGTCTGCAGCGACGACAGGTCGCGGGTATGCGAATCCGGGTGATCCATCAGCGCGTAGATCATCGACGGCACCAGCATGGTCGCGGTGATCTTCTGCTCCTCGATCACCCGCAGCACCTCGGCCGGGTCGAACTTCGTCAGCACGATCAGCTCACCGCCCTTGACGACGGTCGGCACGAAAAACGCGGCCCCGGCATGCGACAGCGGCGTGCACATCAGGAAGCGCGGGTTCTCCGGCCATTCCCACTCGGCGAGCTGGATGGTTGTCATGGTGGTGATGGACTGCACGGTGCCGATGACGCCCTTGGGCTTGCCGGTGGTACCGCCGGTGTAGGTGAGTCCGCCGACGTGATCGGGTGCGAGATCGGCGGCGATCAGCGGCTGCGGGCTGAATTTCGCGGCTTCGGCGGCCAGGTCGACGGCCACGCCCTCCAGTTCGGCGGGCACCGGGCCGATGGTCAGCACCTGTTTGAGGCTGGGCACCTTGTCCAGCAGCCCCTTGGCGCGTTCGACGAACGCCGGGGTCGGGTCGATGATCAGGGATGTCACCTCTGCGTCGGCCAGCACGTAGGCGTGGTCGTCGAGGGACCCCAGCGGGTGCAGGGCGGTGCGCCGGTAGCCCTGAGTTTGGCCGGCGCCGATAATCATCAGCACCTCGGGCCGGTTCAGGGACAGAAGCCCGACTGCGGCGCCGGTGCCGGCACCGAGCGCCTCGAATGCCTGGATGTATTGGCTGATGCGGTCGGCGAGCTGGCCACCGGTCAAGGTGGTGTCGCCGAGGAACAGGACCGGCTTGTCCTTGTTGCGCTTGAGGGCGCCGACGGTGAGATGGCCGGAGTGCAGTGGATGGCGCAGCAGGTCACTCATGCCGTCCAGACTAGAACGTGTTCCAGAAATCTCCGAGAGGGATGGGCGAATCCGTCGATTGAGGTAGTGCACTACGCGCGTTTGTGCAGGTGAGTCCTCGTAATGTGCCAGTTATCCGACATCGGTGACAGGCGATCGGAGGAGGTTTGTCATGGCACACCCATTCACGGATCCACTGCCCAAGCCACGCACGACCGCGCTGTTGGTCGTCTTTGGTGCGCTCACGGCGGCCGCCTTCAGCGTGGTCGGGTCGGCGGAGCCCGCGCACGCCGCCGCACAGTGCAGATTCGATACGCACAGTCTGTTGTTCGTGCCGAGCGACGCCGCGCACCAGCGGCCGGTGCCGCTGGTGCCGCACGTGGCCGAACTGGGCGGACCCTGCCGCCTGTGACGTCCGGTCCCCGGCGGTGATCTCGCCCGCCGGGGACCGCGGGACCGTCGTCAGCGGTTGGCGGCCTTACGCGCTTCGATGGCCAGCTTCTCGGCGAGATCGGCCTTCCACTGGATTTCCTTCTGCACCCATTCGTTGTCCTGCGGGAACTCGTCGGTGTCGTGGACCCGGCGCACCTCGAGCTTGACGCCCTTGCCCAGCGGGCACTTCACGGCCCACTGCCGCGCCTCTTCCTTCGAGGACACGTCGAGGATCCAGAATCCGTTGAACAGCTCCTTGGCTTCGGCGTACGGGCCGTCGGTGACCACCGGCGGGTCGGCGTCGAAGTCGACGACGAAGCCTTCTTCGGGGCCGGTCAGGCCCTCGCCGGCCAGCAGCACACCGGCCTTGATGAGCTCCTCGTTGTAGCGGCCCATCGCTGCGATGATCTCGTTGAAATCGATGTTGAGCTCTGCCATCGCGGCCTCGGCCTCAGGGGTGGACCGCATGATCAGCATGTAGCGCGACATTGTCGTGTCTCCTTCTGGAGTAGGGAAGGGGCCCGTTTATCGTGCCCTCGTTGACACGTCGAACGGCAACCCGCGGAATCGACACAGCACTGAAAAGTTCTCGAAAGTTTTTTTCGACCGCTTAGCATCCACGCTATGGCCAGCCCGACGCAGTCCGCCGACCTTGTCGTCTTCGGCAACATCGTCACCGTCGACCCCACCCGACCCACTGCTGAGGCGCTTGCGGTCAGCGATGGGCGGATCGTGGCGCTCGGCCGCCGTTCCGAGGTGCAGCCCCGGGTGGGGGCCGACACCGACGTCCGTGAGGTCGACGGTTGCGTGCTGCCCGGCTTCGTCGAGGCGCACGGGCATCCGTTGATGGAGGCGGTGGCACTGTCGGACCGGATGGTCGACATCCGTCCGGTCACCATGCGCAACGCCGACGAGGTGGTGGCCGCCATCCACGCCGAGGTCGCCAAGAGAGGTGCCGACGGTGCTTATCTCAACGGCTGGGACCCCTTGCTGCAGAAGGGTTTACCTGAACCGACACTGGGCTGGCTCGACGGTGTGGCCGATACCCCGCTCGTCATCATGCACAACTCCGGGCACAAGGCGTATTTCAACACCGCCGCGGCGCGGGCCGCCGGCCTGACGCGGGACACCCCCGATCCCAAAGGCGCGAAGTACGGCCGCGACGCCGCAGGCGATCTGGACGGCACCGCTGAGGAATCCGCCGCGGTGTTCCCGCTGCTGGGCGGAGCCATCCATCCGCAGGACTATCCGGCGATGCTGCTGGCCGAATGCGCCCGGCTCAACCGGGCCGGCCTGACGACCTGCTCGGAGATGGCGTTCGACCCGATGTTCCGGCCGCTGCTGGCCGGCATGCACGATCAGCTGACCGTGCGGCTGCGCACCTACGAGATGTCGACCGCCGAATTGCACACGGACGCCAGCCCGTTCGACGGGGACGACCTGGTGCGTCAGGTCGGGATCAAGATCTGGGTCGACGGATCACCGTGGATCGGCAACATCGACCTCACCTTTCCGTACCTGGACACCGACGCCACTCGGACCATCGGCGTGGTGCCGGGTTCCTGCGGGCACGCGAACTACACGAAGGAACAACTCGCCGAGATCGTCGGCACCTTCTATCCCAAGGGCTGGCAGATGTCCTGCCATGTGCACGGAGACCGGGGCGTGGACACCATCCTGGACGTGTATGAAGACGCGTTGCGGGCACATCCGCGCGACGACCACCGGTTGCGGCTCGAACACGTCGGCGCCATCACCCCCGCCCAGCTGCAGCGTGCCCACGATCTGGGCGTGACCGCCAGCATCTTCGTCGACCAGCTGCACTACTGGGGCGACGTGATCGTCGACGGACTGTTCGGGCCCGAGCACGGAGAAACGTGGATGCCCTGCGGTTCGGCCGTGGCCACCGGCATGCGGATCTCGCTGCACAACGATCCGCCGGTGACACCGGAGGAGCCGCTGCGCAACATCAGCGTCGCGGCCACCCGCACCGCGCCGAGCGGCCGCGTGCTCGGTCCCGAGGAGCGGCTGACCGTCGAGCAGGGAATCCGGGCGCAAACCATCGATGCGGCGTGGCAATTGTTCGCCGACAACGTGATCGGCTCGCTCGAGGTCGGCAAGTACGCCGATCTGGTGGTGGTGTCGGCAAACCCGCTGACGGTACCCGCCGAAGCCATCGCCGACCTGGAGGTACGCGCCACCTATCTGGCCGGTCGCCAGGTTTACCCGAAAGCCGGTTGACCTTCGGCGTGCCGTGGCACGCTCACCACATGTCTGATTTGCCGACACCGAAGTTTCTCGACGAGCGGGTGGCGCACTGGGCGGCGACCAAACCTGATGAAGAGGCCATCACCTATCTGAGCCGGACCTGGACGTGGTCGCAGTGGTATGACCGCATCCGCCGGGCTGCAGGCGCGCTGAGCGCCAAAGGCATCAAGCGCGGTGATGTCGTCGCGTTCCTGGACAAAAACCATCCGGCGTGTGCCGAGGTGGTGCTGGCCGCGGCGTCGCTGGGCGCGGCCACCGCCATCATCAACTTCCGGCTCGCGGCCGACGAAATGGATTATGTCCTCAACGATTCCGGGGCCAAGGTGCTGTTCGTCGGGGCCGAGCTGAAGCCGGGAGTCGAGGCCATCCGGGACGAGCTGCCGGGTGTCGGGGAGATCATCGAGGTCAAACCCGAGGGCGACGACGAGTACGAGGCGATGCTGGCCGCGGCGACCCCGCAGGGCCGCGCCGCGGACGTCGAGAGCGACGACGTCTGCATCATTATGTACTCCTCGGGCACCACGGGCAGGCCCAAGGGCGTCGCGCTGACCCAGGCCAACGTCATCGCCCACACCGTCAACGCCTTCGACAGCTGGGTTGCCGAGCCGGACGACAAGAACCTCGTGGCGATGCCCCTGTTCCACGTCGGCGGGACGTCGTACATGCAGTACGGCCTGCACAACGGCATCCCGAGCTACATGACCCGCGACGTCGACGGCGTCGCGCTGGCCGGCGGCATCCTGGCCGGCGCCAACCGGACCTTCCTGGTGCCTGCCGTGCTGGCCAAGGTGCTCGACACCGGGCCGGAAGCCGTGCAGCTGTTCGGCGGCTTGAAGACCTACGCCTACGGCGCATCGCCCATGCCGTTGCCGCTGCTGCGCCAGGCCCTGCAGGCCTGGCCCGACACCGAGTTCATCCAGGTGTACGGGCTCACCGAGGTGTGCGGTGTGGTCACCCGGCTCATGCCCGAGGATCACCGCTCGGGCGACGAGGAGCGCATGGTCAGCGCGGGCAAGCTCATCCCGCAGGCCGAGGTGCGGGTCGTCGACCCCGATACCCTCGAAGACGTCCCGGCCGGCTCGCAAGGCGAATTGTGGTTCCGCACACCGCAATTGATGAAGGGCTACCACAACAAGCCCGAGGCCACCGCCGAGGCCATCACGGCCGACGGCTGGTTCCGCACCGGCGACATCGGCCGCATCGACGCCGACGGGTACGTGTTCGTCGAGGACCGGCTCAAGGACATGATCATCTCCGGCGGCGAGAACATCTACTCGATCGAGGTCGAGCGCGTGCTGGCCGAGCACCCCGCGGTCACCGAGGTCGCGGTCTTCGGCGTGCCCGACGAAAAGTGGGGTGAGGCCGTCAAGGCCGTGGTGGCTGTCGATGGCGACGCGTCCGAGGCCGATCTGATCGCGTGGGCGCGCGAGCGGCTGGCCGCCTACAAGTGTCCCAAGACCGTCGACTTCATGGAGGCGCTGCCGCGCAACCCCACCGGCAAGATCATGAAGAAGGATTTGCGCAAGCCGCACTGGGAGGGGCACGCTCGCGCCACCGTGTGAGGCAGCATGTGAGGCGTGCCTTCACTCGATGATCTGCTGGACCGGCTGCACGTGGTCGCCCTGCCGATGCGGGTCCGGTTCCGTGGCATCACCGTTCGGGAGCTTGCGCTGATCGACGGGCCGGCCGGCTGGGGTGAGTTCGGCGCGTTCGTCGAATACCAGCCGCCCGAGGCCGCGGCGTGGCTCGCCTCGGCGATCGAGGCCGCCTACCGGCCGGCCCCGCCCGTGGTGCGAGACCGGGTGCCGATCAACGCGACCGTCCCGGCGGTCGACGCCGCCCGGGTACCCGAGGTGCTCGACCGCTTCCCCGGGGCGCGGACCGCGAAGGTCAAGGTGGCCGAGGCCGGTCAGTCCCTGGCCGACGACGTCGCGCGGGTCAACGCCGTACGCGAACGCGTGCCGACCGTGCGGGTCGACGCCAACGCCGGCTGGACCGTGGCCGAGGCTGCCGCCGCCGCCGCCGCGCTGACCGCCGACGGTGACCTCGAGTACATCGAACAGCCTTGTGCGACAGTCGAAGAACTGGCATCGCTGCGCAGGATGATCGACGTGCCGATCGCCGCCGACGAGTCGATCCGCAAGGCCGAGGATCCACTGCGGGTGGTGCGGGCTGGGGCCGCCGACGTGGCGGTGCTGAAGGTGGCGCCGCTGGGCGGCGTGTCGCGGATGCTGGACATCGCCGCGCAGATCGACATCCCGATCGTGGTGTCCAGTGCGCTGGATTCCGCGGTCGGCATCAGCCGCGGGCTCCTGGCGGCCGCGGCGCTACCGCAGTTGCGGCATGCCTGCGGATTGGGCACCGGAGGGCTGTTCGTCGAAGACGTTGTCGCGCCCGTGGTTCCCATAGACGGGTTTCTGCCGGTCGGTCCCGTCGTCCCCGAGGCGGATCGGCTCGCCGCGCTCGCGGCAGCCCCGGACCGTCGGCAATGGTGGATCGACCGTGTGCGGGCCTGTTATCCGCTGCTATTCGAGTAGGCGCTTACCCTAGGCAACGTGGTACCGGTGCCCGACACTCGCGCTATGTCTGGAATGCGGGTAGGCCTGCTGGATCCTGCGATCGCTTCGCGCCCCGCCGCGGACAGCTTCACGCGGGCGAGCTATGTGAGTGCGCTCGCGACCGGGATGGATTCGTTCTGGGTGCCCGACCACCTCAACAGCCTCTTTCCGCGGGCCCTGTGGCAGCCGAAATACTGTGGTGCCGCGAAGCTGCTGCCGTCCGCCGATGCCTATCTGGAGCCGTGGACCATGCTCGGTAACCTCGCGGCGCGCAATCGGATCGGCCGCTTGCGCCTGGGCGTCGGTTACCGACACGGGGCGCCGCAATCCGGCGGTGACCGCGCAGGGTGCGGCGACGATGAACTTGTTGACGCGCGGGCGCTTCATTCTCGGTATCGGTACTGGCGAGCGTGAGGGGAATGAGCCTTACGGTGTGGAGTGGTCGAAGCCGGTGGCTCGGTTTGAAGAGGCGATGGCCACTATTCGTGCGTTGTGGGATTCCAAAGGTGAACTGGTGAGCCGTGATTCGCCGTTTTTTCCGTTGCGCAACGCGATCTTCGATCTCCCCGCCTACCGGGGCAAGTGGCCGCCGATCTGGATCGCTGCCCACGGGCCGCGCATGCTGCGGGCGGTAGGGCGCTACGCGGACGGCTACTTCCCCGCGTTTCCGCATACGCCGCAGGAGTACGCCCAGCGGTTGGATGTGCTGCGGTCCGCGGCGTCGGATGCCGGGCGTGACCCGATGGCGATCACGCCTGCACTGTGGGTCATGATCGTGCCGGGACGCAACTCGGACGATGTCGACGAGGCGCTCGATTCGGCGATCACGCGAGCCGGTGGCCTGCTGGCGTCGGGTGATTTCTATGCCAGACACGGCGCCGAGCACCCGTTGGGCGTCGGATTCAGTGGTGCGCAAGACATCCTGCCGCAGGATTGGGACGAAGAGGTCGCGCTGTCCTACATCAAGAAAGTGCCGATGTCGGTGTTGCGTGAGATGTATGTGTGCGGGACGACGGACGAGATCGTCGACCGCGCCATGGAGTGGCGTGACGCCGGCGTCCGCTACCTCGTGGTTGCCAATATTGGTCCGCTGCAACGCAATCTGCGCAAAGGTATGCTCTCGCAGGCCCTGTTCGCCCGGGCGGTCCGCAAACTCAAGAAGTTGTAATCACGCCCGCCACAGTTGTGCTCACATCCGCCGCGTCGCACTCGCATCCGCCACGGCGTACTCACGTCCGCCACGCCGGTAACCACATTCGCCACGCCCGTAACCACATTCGCCACATCAGTATCTGGAAGTGTTGGGTAGGTGGCTTGTGAAACGCGCTATCGCGGGTGGTATCAATTTATTTGGTATCGCTGGTGGTGGCGCATTTTTAGAGGTGGTATTCCTCCGGGGCTGCGACACGCCGAGGGTGAAAC
>NZ_LZTB01000037.1 GCF_001665685.1 Mycobacterium sp. 852013-50091_SCH5140682 | reverse complement strand
GCCCGACCCAAAGCCACCCCCACCGGTGCCCTCGAGCACTTCCGCATCCGCCACGACACCGTCGATCAATTCGGCAACCTCACCCTGAGCCACGGCAGCCGCCTACACCACCTCGGCATCGGACGCCGCCACGCCGGCACGCCCGTCTGATCCTGGTCACCACCACCGTGTCAGCCATCGGCGAAACCGGCCACCACATCAACCCCGACCGCAACTACTGGCCCAACCAACAAAAAACCCCGGCCAAAGGCCGGGGTGATCTGTAACCAATTTTGTGGGCGAAGGGGGACTTGAACCCCCACGTCCCGAAGGACACTGGCACCTGAAGCCAGCGCGTCTGCCATTCCGCCACTCGCCCGAGCGACCGGGGCAGCGTATCACTGCCGTCGCGAGGTTCCCAAACCGCGCCGTTCGAGGGCTGCGCCGGCATGGGGAATCGTTCGCGTCATCAAGATCAGGTCACTGACCTGCTGCGATCTGATTCTCAGAGTTCTGTTGGTCCCGCACGATGGCGCAGGGCCGATACCATTCATGTGAGCAGTGTGGCCAGAGCGACACGCGGTGGCTTCGGCTGCCGGTACGCACCACGAACGACAACGAGCGAAGGCGGGCGGTGATATGGGTCTTGTCGACCGCATCGAACGCAAGCTCGAGTCAACGGTGGGTGATGCATTCGCCCGGGTCTTCGGCGGCTCGATCGTTCCGCAGGAAGTGGAGTCGATGTTGCGCCGCGAGGCGCAGGCCGGTGCCCGCACGGTGGGCAGCGGCCAGGTTTTGGCACCGAACGACTACGTAATTACCCTCAGTGACACTGACTATCAGAAGGTAAGCGCCGATACTGACCTGACCGCATCCGCATTCGCCAAACATCTGGGGGGATTTATCCATGATCAGGGGTGGCAAACGTATGGTGATGTGGTCGTCAGATTCGAGCAATCACCGCACTTGCACACCGGACAGTTCCGCGCACATGGCGCGGTCAACCCCGATTCCACCGTCGGCGAATCCGCACGAGTACATCGCGACCAGGCGTTCACCGCAGAATCAGGAGAACCATCTATGACCGACAATCCGAGCTACCGCGGCGGCCAGGGACAAGGTCGGCCTGGCGACGACTACTTCGATGACCGGTACGGACGCCAGCAGGACGACCAGCGCGGTGGCGGCTATCCCCCTCAAGACGACCAGCGCGGCGGCGGGTACCCCCCGCAGGATGACCAGCGCGGCGGCTATCCCCAGCAGGACCAGCCGGGCGGCGGCTACCCACCCCGCGGCGGCGGCTACCCGGACCAGGGTGGCTACCCCGATCAGGGTGGCTACGGCGACCGCGGCGGTTACCCCGATCAGGGCGGCTACCCGGACCAGCGCGGCGGTGGCTATCCCCCGCAGGACGACCAGCGCGGCGGAGGCGGCTACGGCGGCGGCCCGAACTACGACCAGCGCGGCGGCGGCTACGGCCAGCAGCCCGGTGGGTACGGCCCGCCTCAGGGTGGCGGCTACGGCGGCCCGGCAGGACCGGGGCCCAGCGCCGACTATGACTACGGACGTCAGCAGCCGGGCGGCGGCGGCCGTCCGGGTCCGGATCCTCGCCAGGGTGGCTACGGCGACCAGGGTGGCTACGGCGGCGGCTACGGCGACCAGCGCGGCGGTTACGGCCAGCCGCAGCAGGATTACGGCCAGCAGGACTACGGCCGTGGTTACGGCGATCAGCAGCAGGGCGGCTACCAGGACCAGGGCTACGGCGACCAGGGCGGTTACGGCGGCGGCTACGGCGATCAGGGTGGCCGTGACTACGACTACGGCCAGGACGCTGGTCAAGGCGGGTACGGCGGCGGCGACTACCACGCCGGCGGCGCGACCGTCACCCTGCAGCTCGACGACGGCAGCGGCCGGACCTACCAGCTGCGTGAAGGCGCCAACGTGATCGGCCGTGGCCAGGACGCCCAGTTCCGGCTACCGGACACCGGCGTGTCGCGTCGTCACCTCGAGATTCGGTGGGACGGTCAGGTGGCCCTGCTCGCGGACCTGAACTCCACCAACGGCACCACCGTGAACAACGCCCCGGTGCAGGAGTGGCAGCTGGCCGACGGCGACGTCATCCGGCTGGGCCATTCCGAGATCATCGTGCGCGTGCACTGAGGTATCGGACCGGACACACCGGGGTGGCTAGCAACCCGCTTCACCCTCATGCCAGTCGCCGTCCAAGTATCGTGACGATGCCGCAGGGCACGGAACGACGTCATTGGGACGGGTACGGAGAGGATGTCAGATGCAGGGGTTAGTGCTGCAGCTGACGCGCGTCGGGTTCCTGTTGCTGCTGTGGCTCTTCATCTGGTCGGTGCTGCGGATCCTGCGCACCGACATCTATGCGCCGACCGGTGCGGTCATGGTGCGTCGGGGGCTGGCCTTGCGCGGCTCACTGCTGCCCAGCCGCCAGCGCAGGCACATCGCCAGGCAGATGGTCGTCACCGAAGGCGCACTCGCCGGTACCCGCATCACGCTGAGTTCTCAGCCGGTGCTGATCGGCCGTGCCGACGACTCGACACTGGTGCTCACAGATGATTACGCCTCGACGCGCCACGCCCGACTGTCACCACGCGGTTCGGAGTGGTACGTGGAGGACCTAGGATCGACCAACGGCACATACCTTGACAGGGCGAAGGTGACAACAGCGGTAAGGGTTCCCATTGGCACGCCGGTGCGAATCGGTAAGACGGTAATCGAGCTTCGACCGTGACACTCGTGCTTCGATACGCCGCGCGCAGTGACCGCGGCCTGGTCCGCGCCAACAACGAGGACTCCGTGTATGCGGGGGCGCGTCTGCTCGCCCTGGCCGACGGTATGGGTGGGCACGCCGCAGGCGAGGTGGCCTCCCAACTCGTCATCGCCGCGTTGGCCCACCTCGATGACGACGAACCCGGTGGTGACCTGCTCGGCAAGCTGAATTCGGCAGTCGCCGAAGGTAACTCGGCCATCGCCGCGCACGTGGAGGCAGATCCCGAGCTCGAGGGCATGGGTACGACGCTGACCGCGATCCTGTTCGCCGGCAGCCGTCTCGGCCTGGTCCACATCGGTGACTCCCGCGGGTATCTGATGCGCGACGGTGAGCTCACCCAGATCACCAAGGACGACACCTTCGTCCAGACCCTGGTCGACGAGGGCCGCATCACCGCCGAAGAGGCGCACAGCCACCCGCAACGCTCGCTCATCATGCGGGCGCTGACAGGCCACGAGGTCGAGCCGACGCTGACGATGCGCGAGGCGAAAGCCGGTGACCGGTACCTGCTGTGCTCCGACGGCCTCTCCGATCCGGTCAGCCAGGAGACCATCCACGAGGCGCTGCAGATCGAAGACGTCACCGAAAGCGCCGACCGGCTGATCGAATTGGCGTTGCGCGGCGGCGGTCCGGACAACGTGACGGTGGTGGTCGCCGACGTCGTCGACTACGACTACGGCCAGACCCAGCCGATCCTCGCCGGAGCCGTTTCGGGCGTCGACGACGACACGATCCCGCCCAACACCGCGGCGGGTCGGGCCTCTGCCTTCAACCCGCGCCGCAACGAGCCGAAAAAGGTGGTCCCCCAACCGGCCGAACCGGCCCGCAAGCCCCGCTCCCGGCGCCGCTACGTGATCGCTGCGGTCCTGCTGGTCCTGGTGGTGCTCGCGGGCCTGGCCATCGGCCGTCAGATCATCCGAAGCAATTACTACGTCGGCGAGCACGACGGCATCGTGGCGATCATGCGTGGTATCCAGGGCTCGTTTCTCGGGGTCTCACTGCAGGAGCCGTACGGGCTGGGCTGCCTGAACGCCCGCAATGAGCTGTCCCTGATCGGTGCCGGCGACAACCGCGACAATCTCGGGTGCCGGCTGATGGCGGTCAGCGACATGCGCCCCTCTGAGCGGGCGCAGGTGATCGCAGGCCTGCCGGGCGGCACGCAGGACGAGGCCATCGCCCAGATCCATGAGTTGGCGCGCAGTTCGGTGCTGCCGGTATGCGTCACGCGCACGCCGCCGACCACGACGAGCGCACCGCCACCTGCGCCGACCACCACGACCGGCCCGGCCCCGGCGTCGACTCCGCCTCCCGCGCCTGTCTCTTATACACATCTGACGCTGCCGACGATCGCAT
>NZ_LZTB01000036.1 GCF_001665685.1 Mycobacterium sp. 852013-50091_SCH5140682 | reverse complement strand
TATGCGATCGTCGGCAGCGTCAGATGTGTATAAGAGACAGGAATACGACTCGATGCAGGCGCCGGTCGTCGGTGGCGTGCGGTTGCCGCACGGCAACGGCGAGACCATCCGGCTGGCCCGCGGCGCGTCGCTGAGCGATTTCGCCGACAAGATCAACGCCAACCCGGCCTCGCTGGTGCAGGCGCTGTTCAACCTCGGTGAGATGGTCACCGCGACCCAGTCGGTCGGCGACGAGACCCTCGAGCTGCTCGGCAGCGAGATGAACTACGTCGTGCAGGTCGTGTCCCCGGAGGACGAGGACCGCGAGCTGCTCGAATCGTTCGACCTCACCTACGGCGAGGACGAAGGCGGCGAAGAGGACCTGCAGATCCGCCCGCCCGTCGTCACTGTCATGGGTCACGTCGACCACGGCAAGACCCGACTGCTCGACACCATCCGTAAGGCCAACGTCCGCGAGGGCGAGGCCGGCGGCATCACCCAGCACATCGGTGCGTACCAGGTGGGCGTCGAACACGATGGCTCCGAGCGGCTGATCACCTTCATCGACACCCCGGGTCACGAGGCGTTCACCGCCATGCGTGCCCGTGGTGCGAAGGCCACCGACATCGCGATCCTGGTGGTCGCGGCCGACGACGGTGTCATGCCGCAGACGGTCGAGGCGATCAACCACGCGCAGGCCGCTGATGTGCCGATCGTGG
Source organism: Mycobacterium sp. 852013-50091_SCH5140682 (assembly GCF_001665685.1). Lineage (GTDB taxonomy): Bacteria > Actinomycetota > Actinomycetes > Mycobacteriales > Mycobacteriaceae > Mycobacterium. The sequence goes on along the minus strand of NZ_LZTB01000036.1, from coordinate 25,883 downwards.
TCGCGGTCAACAAGATCGACAAGGAAGGCGCTGACCCGCAGAAGATCCGGGCACAGCTCACCGAATACAACCTGGTGGCCGAGGATTACGGCGGCGACACCATGTTCGTCGACATCTCGGCACGTCAGGGCACCAACATCGACCAGCTGCTCGAAGCGGTGCTGTTGACCGCCGACGCTGCGCTTGACCTGCGGGCCAACCCCGACATGGAGGCCCAGGGTGTGGCCATCGAGGCGCACCTGGACCGTGGCCGTGGCCCCGTGGCCACCGTGCTCATCCAGCGCGGAACGCTGCGGGTCGGCGACTCGATCGTCGCGGGTGACGCCTACGGCCGTGTGCGCCGGATGGTCGACGAGCACGGCGACGACATCGAAGAGGCGCTGCCGTCCCGGCCGGTGCAGGTGGTCGGTTTCACGTCGGTGCCCGGCGCAGGCGACAACCTGCTGGTCGTCGACGAGGACCGCATCGCTCGCCAGATCGCCGATCGGCGCAATGCGCGCAAGCGCAATGCGCTGGCCGCACGCTCGCGCAAGCGGATCAGCCTGGAAGATCTCGATTCGGCGCTGAAGGAAACCAGCCAGCTGAACCTGATCCTCAAGGGCGACAACTCGGGTACCGTCGAGGCTCTCGAGGAGGCCCTGCTGGGTATCCAGATCGACGACGAGGTGGAACTGCGCGTCATCGACCGCGGCGTCGGTGGTGTCACCGAGACCAACGTCAACCTGGCGTCGGCTTCGGACGCGATCATCATCGGGTTCAACGTTCGTGCCGAGGGCAAGGCCACCGAGCTGGCCAACCGCGAGGGCGTGGAGATCCGGTACTACTCGGTGATCTACCAGGCCATCGACGAGATCGAGAGCGCGCTCAAGGGCATGCTCAAGCCGGTCTACGAGGAGAAGGAGCTCGGTCGCGCCGAGATCCGGGCGATCTTCCGGTCGTCGCGGGTCGGCAACATCGCAGGCTGCCTTGTGCAGTCCGGGATCATGCGCCGCAACGCCAAGGCCCGGTTGCTCCGCGACAATGTCGTGGTCGCCGAGAACCTCACGGTTTCGTCGCTCAAGCGAGAGAAGGACGACGCCACCGAGGTGCGCGAGGGCTACGAGTGCGGTCTGACGCTGACCTACTCCGACATCAAGGAAGGCGACGTCATCGAGACGTACGAGCTGGTCGAGAAGGCTCGGACGTAACGGTATGGCTGATCCTGCACGCGCGAAGAGACTCGCCAAGCGGATCTCCACGATCGTCGCCTCGGCCATCGAGTACGAGATCAAGGATCCGCGGCTGGCGGGGGTGACCATCACCGACGCGAAGGTGTCGGGCGATCTGCACGACGCGACGCTGTACTACACGGTGTTGGGTCAGACGCTGGACGACGCGCCGGACTATGCCGGCGCGGCGGCCGCGTTGGAGAAGGCCAAGGGCGTGTTGCGGACCAAAGTGGGCGCCGGGACCGGGGTGCGATTCACCCCGACCCTGGCGTTCGTCCGCGATACTGTGCCCGACGCCGCCCACCGCATGGAGGAGTTGTTGGCCGCCGCGCGGGCCGCTGATGAAGATTTGGCCAGAGTTCGGGAGGGCGCCAAGCATGCCGGAGATGCGGACCCGTACCGTGTGAGCGGGGCGGAGGACGTGAACGGGCCTGCTGACGGGGCAGACACAGAGGACGCCGGTGACAGTAACGGATTCCAAGACCGGACATATGGCGACTGACATCGCTGCTCCCGGTGTGCGCGTCGACGCGCACGGGGCTGTCGAGTTGTTGTCGGTCGCATCGAGCGTCAGCGTGGTGTGCCACGTCTATCCCGATGCCGACACCATCGGTGCCGGCTTGGCCCTGGCCCAAGTTCTCGACGCGGCGGGTAAACACGTCCAGGTAGCGTTCGCGGCTCCGGACACGCTGCCCGAGTCCCTGCAGACGCTGCCCGGCGGGCACCTGCTGGTGGCCCCGGAAGGTGTACGTGAGGACGCCGATCTGGTTGTCACCGTGGACATCCCGAGCGTCAACCGGCTCGGCGCGTTGAGCGGTCTCGCCGAGGACGGCCGAGAGGTGCTGGTCATCGACCATCACGCCTCCAACCGGCTGTTCGGCACCGCCAACTACGTCGATCCGACGGCGGACTCGACGACCATGCTGGTCGCCGAGATCCTCGACGCCTGGGGCAAGCCGATCGACCGGCAGGTGGCCCATTGCCTGTACGCGGGCCTGACCACCGACACCGGATCGTTCCGCTGGGCCACGGCCCGCGCGCATCGGCTGGCGGCCCGGCTCGTCGAACTGGGCGTCGACAACGCGGCGATCAGCCGCAGCCTGCTCGACACCCATCCGTTCGCCTGGCTGCCGATGCTGTCGCGGGTGCTGTCCTCGGCGGAGCTGTGCCCGGACGCCGTTGACGGTCGCGGCCTGGTGTATGTCGTGGTGTCCCACTCCGAGTGGTCCGGGGCGCGGCCCGAGGAGGTCGAGAGCATCGTCGACATCGTGCGCACCACGCAGCAGGCCGAGGTCGCCGCGGTGTTCAAGGAGATCGAGCCGCAGCACTGGTCGGTGTCCATGCGGGCCAAGTCGGTCAACCTCGCCGAGATCGCCAGCTCGTTCGGCGGCGGCGGGCACCCCCATGCCGCCGGGTATTCGGCCACCGGCCCTGTCGACGACGTCGTCCGGGCACTTCGGGTTGCTCTTGGCTGAGTCGCCGAGGCTCCATGCGGACGGCACCGAGTGCCTGGACGGTGTGCGTCGCGTTCCCCGGACGTATCAACCCTGCTGCGATGCCTTCGACCGGCGCACGGCATCGTGCGTCCACGACATCCGGTTCGAGTGGTGGCCGAAGGCGCGGCACTGGGTGGTGATGGTGCCGGACGGCGGCAGCAGTGGACTGCACCTGAGTTTCTGCCCGTTCTGCGGGTTCGGTCTCGCGGGCGGTCGCCCATGACCACCGGTGACGGCTCTGCCGCGGTCAACGGCAGACGCATTGCCGCATTGGCGTTCCCGGCCCTCGGTGTGCTCGCGGCCGAACCGCTCTATCTTTTGTTCGACACCGCGATCGTCGGGCGATTGGGCGCGGTCAGCTTGGCCGGGTTGGCCATCGGCGGTCTGGTGCTCAATCTGGTGGGCTCGAACCTGACCTTCTTGTCGTACGGCACCACGTCACGCTCGGCCCGGTTCTTCGGGGCTGGGGATCGGGCTGCCGCCGTCGGCGAGGGGGTTCAGGCCACGTGGTTGGCGGTCGCGATCGGTGTGGTGCTCTGTGCCGTCGTGCAGGTTGTCGCGAGCCCGCTGCTGACAGTGATCGCAGGTGGCGGGGAGATCGCGCAAGCCGCCGCACCGTGGCTGCGGATCGCTGTCCTCGGTGCGCCCGCGATCCTGATCTCGATGGCAGGCAATGGCTGGATGCGCGGTGTGCAGGACACTGTTCGGCCGTTGCGCTACGTGATCGCGGGGTTCGCGGTGTCGGCGGTGTTGTGTCCGCTGCTGGTCTACGGCTGGCTGGGCATGCCGCGGCTGGAGTTGGCCGGCTCGGCGGTCGCGAATTTGGTGGGGCAGTGGGTCGCGGCGACGTTGTTCGTCTGGGCGTTGCTGTCGGAGAAGGTGCCGCTGCGGTTGCATCCGTCGGTGCTTCGTGCCCAGGTCGTGATGGGCCGGGATTTGTTGTTGCGCACCATGGCCTTTCAAGCGTGCTTCGTGTCAGCGGGGGCCGTCGCGGCCCGGTTCGGCGCAGCCGCCGTCGCCGCTCACCAAGTGGTGCTGCAGCTGTGGAGTTTCCTTGCGCTGGTGCTCGATTCACTGGCGATCGCCGCGCAGTCCCTGGTGGGTGCCGCCTTGGGCGCGGGTCAGCTCGGCCACGCGAAGGTGGTGGCCTGGAGAGTTACCCTGTTCTCCGCGGCGGCCGCTGCGGTGCTCGCGGCGGTGTTCGCCATCGGCGCCCATGCCCTGCCCGCGTTGTTCACCGGCGATCGCTCGGTGCTCGACGAGATCGGCGTGCCATGGTGGTTCCTGGTGGGCCAGTTGCCCGTCGCCGGAATCGTTTTCGCGCTCGACGGGGTGCTGCTCGGCGCAGGCGACGCCAAATTCATGCGCAACGCCACGCTGGTCAGCGCGCTGGTCGGCTTCCTACCGCTGGTCTGGCTGTCGCTGATCTTCCATTGGGGTCTGCTCGGTATCTGGGCCGGCTTGAGCAGCTTCATGGTGCTGCGCCTGGTGTTCGTCGGCTGGCGGGCGTTCTCTGGTCGTTGGCTGGTGGCCGGGACCGCTTGATCTGCACCGCGAGAGTGCGCGTCTGTTGCCCGGCACGCCGCGTTTCAGCAGCATTTTGCGCGCCCTCGCGCGCACGTCGGCGTCACCGGCGCGTCCCACGCACCACCCAGACGGCCTGCTTGCCGTCACCCTGACCCTGCACGCACACATCGGTGAATCCGGTGTCGCGGCACAACGCGGCGAACGCCTGCGCCTGCTGTTCGGTCCAGCCGTGACTGGCCAGCCCGGTCGCGTCGGCCGACACCTGCCGTTCGATCGCGATCAACCGACCGCCCGACATCAGCACGCGGCGCGCCTCGGCGACCGCCGCGCCGACATCCTGCCAGTGATGCACTGTCGCCAGTGCCCACACGACGCTGGCCACGCCATCAGCCACGGGCAGGGCTTCGGCGGTGCCCTCACTCCACGTGATGGCCGCGCGCCTGGGCGTGATCACGGACGCAACGCGCAGCATGGCCGTGGACGGGTCGACACCCGTCACGCGCGCCCCGCGGCGGGCCGCAGCCCGCGCGGCGGTGCCCGGTCCGCAACCCACGTCCACAACGTGGTCGGCGGGCGAGACCTGTGCGATGTCGGTGGCCAACCTGGCCTTGGCCCTGCCCACCACCAGAAAGACCAGTCCGCACAGCACACCGGCCAGACCCGAGAATCCGGGGTGGTCGGCATGGTGATTGATCGCACGTGCCGCGCTCATGACGTAGACCTTGCCGGTTCAACATGGGTTGAAGTCAAATGGCGGCATGGACGTGATCTCGATCGGCGAGGCGGCGGCGCGGCTGCAGATGAGTCCCTCTGCCTTGCGGTACTACGACGAGCGCGGACTGGTGCACCCGCGGCTGCGTCGCGCCGGCAAACGGATGTACGGGCCTGAAGAGCTTCGGCGGCTGGCGTTGCTCAAGATCGTGCACCGGCTGGGGCTTCCGCTCGACACCGCCGCAGCCGTGCTGGACGCGCCGGGCGACCAGTGGCGGGCGACGGTCCGCGCGCAGATCGCCGAACTCGACCGGGTGATCGCGCAAGCCCAAGGGGCGCAACAGTTTTTGACGCACGCCCTGCGTTGTCCGGCCGACCACCCCGCCCGCGACTGCGCCACGATGATAGGCGCCCTGGATCGGCTGGTCGACGGCATGAGCGTCGACGAACTCGCCACCGACGAGACCGGAAACGGGTGGCTCGTGGCTGACTGACGGTCAGCGCACCTGTGAGCGCCCTCGCTGTAGCACCGCGTCGCGGTTGGCGGCGACGTCATTGCCTGTCGCCGAGTCCATCCATTGCCGCGCCGAGGCCGCTTCGATCCACAGCCCGGCGTCGGTCTGGGCTGCGTCGATGCGGTGATAGGAGGACAGCAGGGCGCGGACGGCGGCCTGATTGTTGCCGACGATCGACGCGGCCACCCGGCGCGCGGCGGGCAACAGTTCGTCGTGGGCGACGACTTCGGTGACCAGACCGGCTCGCAGCGCATCGGCGGCCGAGAGGTAGTCGCCGGTGAGGCTCATGCGCCTGGCCAGGCCGACACCGACCTTCTGCGGAAGCCGGACACTCAAACCCCAGGTGGGCAGCAGGCCGACCCTGGCGTGCGTGTCGGCGAACCGGGCGTGCTCGGAGGCGATCAGGATGTCGCAGTACAGCGCGAGTTCCAGCCCACCGGTGACGGCGGCGCCGTTGATCGCCCCGATCACCGGTTTGCTCATCGCGGGCCACTTGGGGGAGATGTCCGGCAGCTCGGTGCTGTTGCCCAGTTCTTTCAGATCAAGCCCGGCGCAAAACACGGGATCGGCCCCCGTGAGGATCACCACGTCGACGCCATCGTCGGCCTGGGCGTCGCGTAATGCCTGGTAGAACTCGGTGCGCAGCTGAGATGACAACGCGTTGCGCGACTGCGGCCGGTTGAGGGTGAGTGTGCGAACCCGGTCCGTGGTATCGATCAGCAACACGGTGTTGGTCTGCTCCTCGCGCAAGCGCTCGTCGGCGTCATTCATGCGATCAACCTATCGTGGGTCTCATGTGCCGGAACATCACGGAACTGCGTGGCCTGCAACCCGCCGCCACAGCCGAGGAGATCGAGGCCGCGGCCCGCCAGTACGTCCGGAAGGTCAGCGGTATCACCCGACCGTCCGGATCCAACGTTGAGGCGTTCGAGGCCGCCGTCGCCGAGGTCGCCGCGACCACCACGCGGCTGCTGGACGGTTTGGCGCCACGACGTCAGCCGCCCAAGACGGTTCCGCCGCTGCGTCGCCCGGAGGTGCTGGCTCGACTGGCGGCGCGGTGAGCTCGCCTGCGCTCAAAGAGTGGAGCGCGGCGGTCCATGCGCTGCTCGACGGCCGGCAGACAGTGCTCCTGCGCAAGGGCGGCATCGGCGAGAAGCGGTTCGCCGTTGCCGCACCCGAGTTCCTGTTGTTCCCGACCGTCGCGCACAGCCACCGCGAGCGCGTCCGGCCGGAACACCGCGATCTGCTCGAGCCCGCCGCGGCCGACAGCACAGAAGCGGCCGTCACCATCCGGGCCGCGGCGAAAGTGATTGCCGCCATTGAGGTCAACCGGCCTGAGGCGATCGACGAGATCGCCGACCTGCACATCTGGACCGCCGATTCGGTGCAGACCGACCGGCTGGATTTCCGCCCCAAACACCGGCTGACGGTTCTGGTGGTTCAGGCCAGGCCACTGACCGCACCCGTCGAGCTGATGCGCGTCCCGGAATTCGCGGGCTGCAAGAGCTGGGTGGAGCTCAGCGCCGGCAGCACCGCTCTGTGGACCCAAGGGGTGCACGATGACAGTGCCCTGGCCGTGCACGATGACGCGACGCTGCAGCGCGTCGCCGAGCGAGTGCGGGCCTCAGTCGGCTGACGGCGGCCGCGGGCCTGCCGGCAGCACCAGTCGGGACACGCCACCGTCGCCGTGCCGCACGGTGTGGGTGGCGCGGACCAGCCGGGATCCGGAGATCGGTGGCTCACCGGTACCGAGGTTGCGGGCGAACCGCGGGTGCGATCCGCCGGCCACCAGCAGGCGGATCCGGGAACCGGCGGCGAATCGATGTGCGACCGCGTCGAATTCGATGCGCAGCCGACCGGACTGTTCGGTGCGACGGACGAACGCGTCGGTCACGTTGCGTGAGCGGCCCTTGGCGTCGACCTCGCTGATCCTGACGAACACGTCGTTGTTGGGGTTGTCGCAGCTGTGCTCGAGCTCGACCACCGCGGTCCCGACCAGATACAGATCGGCGGGCAGTGGGTCGCCGGTGTAGGCGAGCACGTCGGCCCGACGGCCAAGTTGCGTGTCGTCGCGATACCCGGCCTCACGTGCCAGCAGCCGACCACCGATTGTCGGGGTGGGATTGGCCGGGTGGAAGACGAATGACGACGACGGCGCAGTCGGCGCAGGCGGCCGTTCCGACAGCCGGCCGGTGGGCTGTAGGTACAGCTCGTGCTCGGGCATCGTCGGTGGCCAATCGGGCAGGTCCACCCAGTCGGACCCGTTGATGTAGGCACGCACCGTGGCCCGGCGGGTGTCGCGACGTTCGGCGAGGTGCGTGTCCAGCCAGGCCAGCGATTCGCCGATCACCGTCGGTAGGCCCTTGGTCAGCAGCTGGGCGTGGGTCCAGGGTCCGATCGTCAGCGCTACCGGTACCTCGCGCCGACGCAGTTGCCGGTACTGCTGCAGGGTCTGGTCCAGGAACAGGTCCTGCCAGCCGCTGAGCAACAGGACGGGCACCTCGACACGGTCGAGTGCCTCGGTGAACCGCAGACTGTCCCAGAACGGATCCTCCCGATCCGGATGTTCCAGCCACGATTCGAACCAGGGGGCGCCGCTGCCGAGCAGCTTGCGGCCCGCCGCGCCCATCGGCAATCCTGCGGTGGCCCGCGCGAGCTCGGCGGGTCCCCGGACCTGACGGGCCAGGGCCTGCACCAGACCTGGTTCCTCCTGCCGGGCCACCATCGCGCTCCAGCCGAGAAAGTCATTGAGCGTGAACGATCCGGTGCCCCACGCCGACTCGCTGAAATCGTGAGGGCCGACGGTGATCACGGCCGCTTTCATCTCCGGCGGCGGATCGGTCAGCAGGGCCCACTGGGTGAATCCGAGATAGGACAACCCGACGGTGGCGAACGAGCCGGTGAACCAGGGTTGCTCGCGCAGCCAGGCGACGGTGTCGGCGCCGTCGGCCATCTCGTGGACCATCGGGGTGAACTCGCCACCCGAGCCGAACGTCCCGCGCACGCTCTGCAGCAGTACGTGGTAGCCGCGAGCGGCATACACCTGCGCGAACACGGCGGAGAACGGGAACCTGCGGCCGTACGGCCCGCGCACCAGCAGAGTGCCCAACGGTGCCGCGGTGTCGGGTGAGTAGTGATCGGCGACCAGCTCGACGCCGTCGCGCATCGGTACCCGTAGTCCATGGCGAACGGTGTACGACGTCTCGTGGGGTGGCAGGCCCAGCAGGCGACTGACCGCCTTGCCGACGTGCCGGCGCAATTCCGTCACGGCACCAGGTTACGGATCAGAATTTGTAGTACGGCGCCAGCTCGTGGGCCCGTTGCATGTTGACCTGCAGGCAGTCCGGGCGGTCGGGGGACTTGATCGGTGAGTAGAACAGGGATTGCTGGATGAGTCCGTAGCTGGTCTTGAACGCGACCATGCAGGTCACCCACCAGCGGTCGTTCCAGTCAGTGGGCTTCATGATCCAGTACTGCGCTGCGCGGTGCCCGTCGATGTCGAGCTCCACGGCGTCCGGCGGAATGGTCTGCTCGTAGGTTCTCCACACGAAGGCCTCGACCGCCATCTGATAGTCGCCCGCGTCGTAGTGGCAGCGCAGGCTGTCCTCGGGGGCCGGGGGCGTGTAGGCCAGTCCGATCCGCTGGATCACGTCGAGCGGGATGTCGTTGCACGGATCGAACGGCGAGGGGTCGGTTGTGGCGATGACCGGCCATTTGATCGTCGTGGATACGTTGGTCATCGGCAGATCGGTCACGTTCAGCTGCGGTGTGCCGGTACCCGACCCCGCTGACGTCCCGGTCTGCAGCACCACGACCACCGCCGCTACCAGCGCACATAGTGCTGACAGCAGGCGCACCCTGGCGGCCATCGAACCCCCTTGCAGAAACGGTCAGAATCTTCCCCGGCTTGCCGGGAGTGTAGCGGTCAGCGACCGCGGACTCGACCATAAACGAGAACCTGTTCTAGTCCGGCGGGGCGGGTGGTGCCGCGGCGCGCGGTTAGGCTGGTCCGTTGTGGTGATGCAACCGTGGTGATGGACCAGGAGTCGAGGGACCGGCAGCCGATTCTGTGGGCGATCAGCGATCTACACACCGGCCACACCGGGAACAAGCCGGTCACGGAGTCGCTCTATCCCTCCACGCCCGATGACTGGCTGATCGTGGCAGGCGACGTGGGTGAGCGCACCGACGAGATCCGCTGGGCCCTGGATCTGCTGCGGAAGCGTTTCGCGAAGGTCATCTGGGTGCCCGGCAACCACGAGCTGTGGACGACGAACAAAGATCCGATGCAGATCTTCGGCCGGGCCCGCTACGACTACCTGGTCGACATGTGCGACCAGATGGGCATCGTCACCCCGGAACATCCGTTTCCGGTCTGGAACGAGCAGGGCGGCCCGGCGACGATCGTGCCGATGTTCCTGCTGTACGACTACACGTTTCTGCCCGCAGGCACCGCGACGAAGGCCGAGGGCCTGGCGGTGGCGCGGGAGCGCAACGTGGTGGGCACCGATGAGTTCCTGTTGTCGTGTGAGCCCTACGCGACCCGCGACGCGTGGTGCCGCGACCGGGTGAAGCAAACCCGCGAGAAGCTCGAAGACCTCGACTGGGTCACGCCTACCGTGCTGGTCAACCACTTCCCGTTGGTGCGTGAACCGTGCGACGCGTTGTTCTACCCCGAGTTCTCGCTGTGGTGCGGCACCACCGCGACCAAGGACTGGCATACCCGCTACAACGCGGTGTGCTCGGTGTACGGGCATCTGCACATCCCGCGCACCACCTGGTACGACGACGTGCGCTTCGAAGAGGTGTCGGTGGGCTACCCGCGAGAGTGGCGCCGCCGCAAGCCTTATCGGTGGCTTCGGCAGATCCTGCCCGAGCCGCGTTATGCGCCTGGGTATCTCAACGAGTTCGGCGGCCACTTCGAGATCACCGCGGAGATGCGGGCTCATGCCAAGCAGATGCAGGACCGGATCAACTCGAGGCGGCCGTGATGGGGACGCTGCTGGGCCAGGTGCTGCCCGATGTCGTCGCCTTCGCCGAGCTGTACGACGATCCCCCGGGTTTGTCACCTCTGCCGGAAGAGGAGCCGCTGATCGCCCGCTCGGTGGCCAAGCGCCGCAATGAGTTCGTGACCGTGCGCTATTGCGCGCGCCAGGCGCTGGGGGAGCTGGGCATCGGCCCGGTTCCGATCCTCAAGGGCGACAAGGGCGAACCGTGTTGGCCCGACGGCGTGGTGGGGAGTCTGACGCACTGTCAGGGGTTTCGCGGTGCGGTCGTCGGCCGTGCCTCCGAGGTCCGGTCGGTCGGGATCGACGCCGAGCCGCATGACGTGCTGCCCAACGGCGTGCTCGACGCGATCACCGTGCCTGCCGAACGCACCGAGCTCGCCGTGCTGCCGGACGGTCTGCATTGGGACCGAATCCTGTTCTGCGCCAAGGAGGCAACCTACAAAGCGTGGTTCCCCCTGACGCACCGCTGGTTGGGCTTCGAGGATGCGCACATCACCTTCGCGGTGGACGATTCCGGTACCACCGGTGGTTTCCGGTCCGAGATCCTCATCGACCCGGCCGCTGAACATGGTCCGCCACTGACTGCGCTGGAGGGCCGCTGGTCGGTCCGCGATGGCGTGACGCTGACGGCGATCGTGCTGTGAGCCGGCCAGCTCCCGCTCCCGCGCACGTGAGGAGCAATCCAGATCCGGGCCTGGTCATCGTCGACAAACCCGCGGGCATGACGAGCCACGACGTCGTGGGCCGGTGCCGCAGGCTGTTCGGTACCCGCAAGGTCGGTCACGCCGGGACGCTGGACCCCATGGCCACCGGCGTGCTGGTGGTCGGTATCGAGCGGGCCACCAAGATCCTGGGACTGCTGACCGCGACAGACAAGTCCTATCGAGCAACCATCCGGTTGGGGCAGACCACCTCTACCGAAGACGCCGAAGGCGAAGTACTGCAGACGGTTTCGGCTGCAGCTGTCACCGATTCCCAGATCGCCGAGGCGGTGGCGGCGCTGCGCGGCGAGATCCAGCAGGTGCCGTCGGCGGTGAGCGCGATCAAGGTCGACGGCCAGCGGGCCTACAAGCTGGCGCGGGAGGGGCAGGCTGTCGAACTCGCGGCCAGGCCGGTCCGTATCGACCGGTTCGATGTGCTCGCCGTCCGGCGCGTCGCCGGCTTCGTCGATGTCGACGTCGACGTGGACTGTTCGTCGGGCACCTACATCCGGGCGCTCGCGCGCGACGTCGGGACCGCGCTTGGCGTGGGCGGCCACCTGACGGCCTTGCGGCGCACCAGGGTTGGTCGTTACGGCCTGGACGAGGCGCGCACCCTGGAAGACCTCGCCGAAGAGGCCCGGCTGAGTTACTCACTCGACGAGGCCTGCCTGGTCGGATTCACCCGCCGTGACCTCAGTGCGGAGGAGACCGAGGACACCAGGCATGGCAGGCCGTTGAAGCCGGCTGGTATCGACGGTGTGTACGCCGCGACCGCACCCGATGGTCACGTCATCGCGCTGCTGCAGGATGGTTCGTCGCGCACCAAATCCGTCGTGGTGTTGCGTCCGGCAACGCTGTAGACATGGATTTCTCGATTCGTCGCATCGTGATTCGACGAATGCAATAACCTCTGCGTTCCAGGGGTGCCGGCGCCGCGTCGACTCCTGTTGACGACGACACGTGAGGCGGGCGGGGGCGATGGTGTGGTCCAATGCGGTCGGCACCCGGCGGCAGCGTCTGTTCGGTGCATCGCTCCTGGCGGGCGCTACGGCGGCGACAACGCTCACGTGTCCTGCCGCCCAGGCGGACACCATGTTGATCGCAGGCGGCACGTTCTACTCGTTCTTTGACCATGTGCCGTACTTCCCGGTAAAAGCCGCGGCGGGGGATATCGGTCGCTGGTTTCGATCAGCCGATGATGGTTGGCAGGTCGTCGATTACCCGGCAAGTTTCTGGCCGCTTCCCAGTCTTGCCTCGCCGACAGCCGGGCGGTCGATCGCCATCGGCACCGACAATGTCGTCGACGCGGTGAATCGTTCAGACGGCACGGTTGTCGTGGTCGGGCTGTCGCAAGGCTCGGTCGTGGCCGACGGCGCGATGGCGAAACTGGATGCGGATCCGAATGGCCCTGATCGAGGCAGGGTCCGCTTCATCGTGTTTGGAGACCCCCAGCGCGGTGTGGCCAAGTTGGTCCCGGAAGGCACCTACATACCCCTGCTCGATTGGCGCGCAACCGCTCCCACCGAGACGAAGTATGACGTTGATGTCATCGTCGGTGAGTACGACCCGCTATCCGACTACCCGGACCGTCCGTGGAATCTGGTGACAGACGCGAACGCAGCCCTCGGGATGGCTTATGTGCACACTCAGTTGGGAGTGTCCAAACCCGACGACCTACAGGAAGTCAGCCGTGAGACCAATTCAAAGGGTGGAACAACCACAACGTATCTCGACGCCGCCGAGAACCTTCCACTGACCCGTCCGCTGCGCGATGTGGGTGTGCCCGACGCATTGGTGGACAAGGCAGATGAGGTACTGCGACCGGTCGTCGATGCGGGGTACTCGCGCAAGGACAAGGCGGGTGACACCCGCCCATACATTTATCGCGGTCAGTTGGTTCGCGCCACGAGCAGTGGCGTGAAATCCGTTGTCGCAACGCCGCAGCGAGTCGGCCCGCAGAAGCTCAGCTCGTCGATTCGGGCGGAGGTCGCAAAAATCGCCGACAAGGTCACCCATCGAACGACGCGGGCGGTCGGTGGTACGTCCAAGGCAACTGCGGGCGACGGTTCGGATTAGCCGCCCGGCTACCTGGCCGCGCCGACGAACGGAATCGATGCCGGTGTCGCGAGATCCGCGGCCGCGCCGAACAATCCACGTTTGCGCAGGATCGGCACGACGCCCTCGCCGAACCAGTACAGCTCCTCCAGGTGCGGATAGCCGGAGAAGATGAACTCGTCGATACCGATGGCGGCGTACTCGGCGATTCGGTCTGCGACCTCGGTGTGGCTGCCCACCAGCGCGGTACCGGCCCCGCCCCGGACGAGGCCGACGCCCGCCCACAGGTTCGGTGCGATCTCCAAACTCCGTGCGTCACTCCAGCTTCCGTTGGCGCGGTTGGCCTCGTGTAGGGCCAGCATGCGGCGCTGGCCCTCGGATTGGCTTCGGGCCAGCCCGGCCTGCGCGGTGCGCACGGTTTCCTCGTCGAGCGCTGCGATCAGTCGGCCCGCCTGGGCCCATGCCTCTTCGGAGGTGTCGCGGGAGATGGTGTGCAGCCGGATGCCGAACCGCAGCTTGCGGCCTTGCTCCTCACCGAGCGACCGGATCCAGTCGATCTTTTCCCGCACTGCCTCGGGCGGCTCGCCCCAGGTCAGATACACGTCGGCGTGCCGCGCTGCGACGGGGCCGGCAGCAGCGGAACTCCCGCCGAAGTACAGCGGGGGCACGGGGGTCGGGGGCAGTGCCAGTGAGGCGCCCTCGACGTCGACGTACTCGCCGCGGTGGGTCACGGTCTCACCGGCCCACAGCCGGCGCACCACGTCGAGGAACTCATCGGCGCGCTGGTAGCGAGCGTCCTTCTCCAGGTGGTCGCCGAAGGCCCGTTGCTCGTGGGCTTCGCCGCCGACGACGACATTGAGCAGGATCCGGCCCGGCGCGTGGCGCGCGAAGGTGGCCGCCATCTGCGCCGACAGCGTCGGGCTGACCAGCCCGGGACGGAACGCCACCAGGAAGGCGAGCGACGTCGTCTCGCGCGCCAGCAGCGCGGCAGTGATGAACGCGTCCTCGCACCAGGCTCCGGTCGGGATCAGCGCCCCGGTGAAGCCAAAGGTCTCGGCGGACCGCACGATCGACGCCAGGTAGTCGATGCTGGCGTCGCGGTCGCTGTGCGCGGCGCCGGCGGGTATGCCGTGACCCCCACCGACGATGTGGCGGCTGTCGCCGTAGGTGGGCAGGAACCAGTGCAATGTGACGCTCACAAGGAGTCGATCTTCGTCCGGACGCGGGCCCGGGTCACGGGTAAAAATCGCGCTGATCGCGAGTTCTCACGGCGAGCAGACGCAGACTCGCGCAAACCGAGCCACTCCAGTGCGATTCTGTGTCTGCTCGCTCTGGATCAGGCGACCACCCAGATCGCTTCTGCCGCAGGGCTGCCCAGATCGACGGTGATTTCGGCGTCCGAGGTGGACATGCCGCCCGGCGTCTTGACCGCCACCGAGATCATTCCCGCGAAGTCGCGGCGGGCCAATACCCGCAAACGGGAGTCGAGGCTGATGCCCACGCTGTCGAAGTACCGCAGCATCTCCGGATCGGCATCGGAGATCCTTGCCACCGTGCCGGCGTCGCCGTCCTGGCAGACCGAGAGTTGGCGAGCCGGTGGGGTGGGCACCTGCCCGTCGGCAGCCGGGATCGGGTCGCCGTGCGGGTCGCGGGTCGGGAAACCCAGCTTGGCGTCGATACGGTCCAGCATCCGATCGCTCACCGCGTGTTCGAGGATCTCGGCTTCGTCGTGCACCTCGTCCCAGCCGTAGCCGAGTTCCCGGACGAGGAAGGTCTCCATCAGCCGATGCCGACGCACCATCGCCAGGGCCGCGCGGCGCCCAGCCGCTGTCAGCGTCACCGCGCCGTACTTCTCGTGGTCGACCAGGCCCTGATCGGCGAGTTTGCGGATCGATTCCGACGCTGTGGAGGCCGATACGCCCATGCGCTCGGCCAGCAGTTTTGTGCTGATCCTCTCCCGCGACCATTCCTGGGCGGTCCAGATGACTTTCAGATAGTCCTGGGCAACCGTCGAGAGGTCGCGATGGTTACCTTCTGGACTCACAGTGAGGAAGTTTAGGCAATCGTCACCTGATCTGGGGATCTAGAGCAGACCGTGGCGCGGGTGGGCCGTAGGCTGAGGGCTGTGCAGCGCTGGCGTGGGCAGGACGAGATCCCCACGGACTGGGGCAGGTGTGTGGTCACGATCGGGGTGTTCGACGGTGTGCACCGTGGACATGCTGAGCTGATCAGCCATGCGGTGAAAGCGGGTAGGTCCCGCGGGATACCGGTGGTGATGATGACCTTCGACCCCCATCCGATGGAAGTGGTGTTCCCGGGCAGTCACCCGGCTCAGCTCACCACGCTGACCCGGCGGGCCGAGCTGGTCGAAGAACTCGGTGTGGACGTCTTTCTCGTGATGCCGTTCACGTCGGACTTCATGAAGCTCACCCCGGAGCGCTACATCCACGAGCTGCTGGTCGAAGACCTGCATGTGGTCGAGGTGGTCGTGGGGGAGAACTTCACGTTCGGCAAGAAGGCCGCAGGCAACGTCGACATGCTGCGCGCCGCCGGTGAGCGGTTCGGCTTCGCGGTCGAGTCGATGTCGTTGGTCACCGAGAGTCTCGATCCCGAGCACCGCGACGAGCGCGTCACGTTCTCGTCCACCTACATCCGGTCCTGTGTCGACGCCGGTGACGTCGTCGCGGCGGCCGAGGCGCTGGGCCGTCCGCATCGTGTGGAAGGTGTGGTGGTGCGCGGCGACGGCCGGGGCCGGGTGCTGGGCTTTCCCACCGCCAACGTGGCCCCGCCGATGTACTCGGCGATCCCCGCCGACGGCGTGTACGCGGCATGGTTCACCGTGCTGGGCCACGGACCGGTGTTGGGCACGGTGGTTCCAGGGGAGCGGTATCAGGCCGCCGTATCCGTTGGCACCAATCCGACGTTCTCCGGGCGCACGCGCACCGTGGAGGCGTTCATCCTCGACAACACGGCCGATCTCTACGGCCAGCACGTCGCGGTCGACTTCGTGGCCCGTATCCGCGGTCAGGAGAAGTTCGATGCGGTCGACGATCTGGTGGTGGCGATGACGGCTGATACCGACCGCGCTCGGGCGATTCTCGCTGCGCAGTGATCGACTGCTAGACTTTCCGGCGATCCGGCACATGCTGCAGGCCGCGGTGGCTGTGTCGAGAATTTGTTCGCGGACCGATTTGATGGAGTTTATTTCGTGGCGCTTACCGCCGAGCAGAAAAAAGAGATCCTGGGCTCCTACGGCCTGCACGAGACCGACACCGGTTCGCCGGAGGCTCAGGTCGCGCTGCTGACCAAGCGGATCTCGGATCTGACTGAGCACCTCAAGGCACACAAGCACGACCACCACTCGCGGCGCGGACTGCTGCTGCTCGTGGGCCGGCGTCGCCGGCTGCTCAAGTACGTGGCGCAGGTCGACGTCGAGCGTTACCGTTCGCTGATCGAGCGCCTCGGGCTGCGTCGCTGACGCGGCTTTACATGCCATCAGTATCGGCGGCCGTCTTCTTCGGGACGGCCGCCGTTCTGGCTGTAGCTGTCCTGCCCGGCTGTTCGCGGGCGTCAGCGGCCGACATGCAAGCGGGGGATTGCCTCAAGATCGGGGGTACTGCCCGCTATCCGGATGCCAGCGAGGCCGTGTGCGGCAGCCCGGAGTCCAACTACAAGGTGGTTTCCACGGTGACCGGCAGCGGCAGCTGCCCGAGTGATGTGGACTCGTCCTACACCTTGAACAGCGCATTCAGCGATGAATCCCAGACGGTCTGCATGGACATCGACTGGGTGGTCGGCGGCTGTATGAGCGTCGACCCGGAACACAGAACAGATCCGGTACGCGTGGATTGCGCGGATTCCGGTGCGCCACACCGGCAACGGGTCAGCCAGGTGCTGCGGGATGTCTCCGCGGTCGATCAATGCGGGAGCGGCACCGGGTACCCGTACCCTGAGCGCCAGTTCACCGTGTGTGTGGAGGACGTGGCGTAAGCAGCGCCGCGATGGCAATCCGGCTGTTGCTGCCGTGTACCATGGGTGCGTTCGACAGCTGTTCGAACATGGGTGCGGTACCTGCATATCCGCTGGTGCCGTTCCTGCGAGTCACATAGGACCCGCTCGATCGGGCGGTCTTCGGTAGTGGCCGCCGGGAGTCCCCTTTCAGTTGGGGTGTGTCCGGCCGCTTCGATCGACGGCCGTAGCCGTATCCGGGTCTGTGGTGTTCGCCGGCGTGACGACGCGAAACAAAACGACTGAGTGAATCAGAGAGGCCACCGGACTAAATGTCTGCAGTTGAACTTGAAGACGGTGTGTTCGAATCCACCGCCGTCATCGACAACGGTTCCTTCGGCACCCGCACCATCCGCTTCGAGACCGGACGGCTGGCCCAGCAGGCCGCCGGATCGGCCGTCGCGTACCTCGACGACGAGACCATGTTGCTGAGCGCCACCACCGCCAGCAAGAACCCCAAGGATCATTTCGACTTCTTCCCGTTGACGGTCGACGTCGAAGAGCGCATGTACGCCGCGGGCCGGATCCCCGGCTCGTTCTTCCGCCGCGAGGGGCGTCCGTCCACCGACGCGATCCTGACCTGCCGCCTGATCGACCGTCCGCTGCGCCCGTCGTTCGTCGACGGCCTGCGCAACGAGATCCAGGTCGTGGTGACTGTACTGAGCCTGGATCCCAAGGATCTGTACGACGTGCTGGCCATCAACGCCGCTTCGGCGTCCACCCAGCTGGCCGGTCTGCCGTTCTCCGGCCCGGTGGGCGGCGCGCGCGTCGCCCTCATCGACGGCCAGTGGGTCGCATTCCCGACCGTAGAACAGCTTGAGCGGGCCGTGTTCGACATGGTCGTCGCCGGGCGCGTGCTCGAAGACGGCGACGTCGCGATCATGATGGTCGAAGCCGAGGCCACCGAGAAGGTCATCGAGCTGGTCGCCGGTGGCGCGCAGGCGCCGACCGAGGCCGTCGTCGCCGAGGGTCTTGAGGCCGCCAAGCCGTTCATCAAGGTGCTGTGTGCCGCGCAGCAGGAGCTGGCCGAGGCCGCCGCGAAGGAGACCGGTGACTACCCGGTGTTCCCCGATTACGCCGAGGACGTCTACTACTCGGTCGCGTCGGTGGCCACCGACGCCCTGTCGGAGGCGCTGACCATCGCAGGCAAGAACGAGCGCAACGACCGCACCGACGAGATCAAGGTCGAGGTGCTGGAGCGGCTGGCCGAGACGTACGCCGGCCGGGAGAAAGAGATCGGCGCCGCGTTCCGGGCGCTGACCAAAAAGCTTGTGCGCCAGCGCATCCTGACCGATCACTTCCGTATCGACGGCCGTGGCATCACCGACATCCGCGCCCTGTCGGCCGAGGTGGCCGTCGTGCCCCGGGCGCACGGCAGCGCGCTGTTCGAGCGCGGCGAGACCCAGATCATGGGTGTCACCACGCTGGACATGATCAAGATGGCCCAGCAGATCGATTCGCTGGGGCCGGAGACCACCAAGCGCTACATGCACCACTACAACTTCCCGCCGTACTCGACCGGTGAGACCGGCCGTGTCGGTTCGCCCAAGCGTCGCGAGATCGGCCACGGCGCGCTGGCCGAGCGGGCCCTGGTGCCTGTGCTGCCCAGCATCGAGGAGTTCCCCTACGCGATCCGTCAGGTCTCCGAGGCGTTGGGCTCCAACGGCTCCACCTCGATGGGCTCGGTGTGTGCCTCGACGCTGGCGCTGCTCAATGCGGGTGTGCCGCTGAAGGCTCCGGTTGCGGGTATCGCGATGGGCCTGGTGTCCGATGACGTCGAAACCGACGGCAAGACGGAACGTCGCTTCGTCGCGCTGACCGACATCCTCGGAGCCGAGGACGCCTTCGGTGACATGGACTTCAAGGTCGCCGGAACCAAGGACTTCGTCACCGCGCTGCAGCTGGATACCAAGCTCGACGGCATCCCGTCCAAGGTGCTGGCCGGTGCGCTGAGCCAGGCCAAGGATGCACGGCTGACCATTCTCGAAGTGATGGCCGAGGCGATCGACCGTCCCGACGAGATGAGCCCGTACGCACCGCGGATCACCACCATCAAGGTGCCCGTGGACAAGATCGGCGAGGTCATCGGGCCCAAGGGCAAGATGATCAACTCGATCACCGAGGAGACCGGCGCGCAGATCTCCATCGAGGACGACGGCACGGTGTTCGTCGGTGCCGCCGACGGCCCGTCGGCGCAGGCTGCGATCGACAAGATCAATGCGATCGCCAACCCGCAGCTGCCCAAGATCGGTGAGCGGTTCCTCGGCACCGTGGTCAAGACCACCGATTTCGGTGCGTTCGTCTCGCTGCTGCCGGGCCGCGACGGCTTGGTGCACATCTCGAAGCTGGGCCGCGGTAAGCGCATCGCCAAGGTCGAGGATGTGGTGAAGGTCGGCGACAAGCTGCAGGTGGAGATCGCCGATATCGACAACCGCGGCAAGATCTCGCTGGTCCTGGTCGCCGAGGAAGCAGAAGAGTCCGCAGAGTCGGCTGCACCTGCCGATGCCGCGCCTGCCGATGCCGCACCCGCCGAAGCCTGATCGCAAGGCGTCGACACTGGATACCTCGCACGTCCGCCGGACCACGTTGCCCGGCGGACTGCGGGTGGTCACGGAGTACATCCCGTCGGTGCGTTCCGCATCCGTCGGGGTGTGGGTGGGCGTCGGTTCGCGCGACGAGGGTCGTAGCGTCGCGGGTGCCGCCCACTTCCTGGAACACCTGCTGTTCAAATCGACGCCGTCGCGGAGCGCGGTGCAGATCGCGCAGGCCGTCGACGCTGTCGGCGGTGAGCTGAACGCCTTCACCGCGCGCGAGCACACCTGCTACTACGCGCATGTGCTCGACACCGATCTGGAATTGGCCGTCGACCTCGTCGCGGACGTGGTGTTGCGTGGACGGTGCGCCGTCGACGATGTCGAGGTCGAGCGCGACGTGGTGCTCGAGGAGATCGCCATGCGTGACGACGATCCCGAGGACACCCTGGGCGATGTGTTCCTGTCGGCGATGTTCGGCGACCATCCCGTGGGACGACCAGTCATCGGTAGCGTCGAGTCGATCACGGAAATGACTCGGGCGCAGCTGCATTCATTCCACATCCGGCGCTATACGCCTGACCGGATGGTGGTGGCAGTCGCGGGCAACGTGGATCATGACGTGGTGGTGGCGCTGGTCAAGGAGCACTTCGGCCCGAAGCTGGTGTCCGGCCGTGACGCGATTCCGCCCCGCAAAGGTTCGGGTCGGGTCACCGGGCGCCCGGCGCTGGAGTTGATCGAGCGCGACGGTGAGCAGACTCATCTGTCGATGGGAGTCCGGACGCCGGGGCGACACTGGGAACACCGGTGGGCACTTTCGGTACTCAACACCGCGCTTGGCGGTGGCCTGAGTTCCCGTCTGTTCCAACAGATTCGCGAAAGCCGGGGGCTGGCCTACTCGGTGTACTCGACAGTGGACACCTTCTCCGACAGCGGTGCGTTCTCGGTGTACGCCGGGTGCCAGCCGGAGCGGTTCGACGAGGTGGTCCGGGTCACCACCGACGTGCTGGAAACTGTTGCGCGCGACGGCATCACAGCAGACGAATGTCGCATCGCCAAGGGATCGCTGCGAGGCGGCCTGGTGCTCGGGCTGGAAGATTCGGCGTCACGCATGCACCGGATCGGCCGCAGCGAACTCAACTACGGCGAACACCGAAGCCTGGAGCACACATTGGCTCAGATCGACGCCGTGACGCTTGACGAGGTCAACGCCGTCGCCCGCCGGCTGTTGACCCGGGAGTACGGTGCCGCCGTGCTGGGGCCGGCGGAACTGGCCCTGCCGCAAAGACTTCAGGCCATCGCGGGCTGACCGCGCACACGAGGAGCACGATGTTATCCGGCGCGCCCGGGTAACCTGGGCTCGATGACTGGACTCTCGCGGCGCAATGTACTGATCGGATCGCTGGCGGCAGTGGCGGTCGCCGGCGTGGGGGCGCCGACGGCGTCGGCAGCGCCACTCGACGATCAGATCGCGGGTCTCGAGAAGCGCAACAATGCGTTGATCGGCGTGTTCGCCGCCAACGTGGATTCGAATCGGACGGTGGCCCACCGGGCCGACGACACGTTCGCGATGTGTTCGACGTTCAAGGGCTACGCCGCCGGTCGCGTACTGCAGCAGGTCGACCGCGGGCAGTTGGCGCTGGATACCCCGATATTCATCGATCCGAGCGCCATCGTCGCCAACTCACCGGTCACCGAGGAGCGGACCGGCGCCGACATGTCGATCGGTGAGCTCTGCCAGGCTGCCCTGCAGCACAGTGACAACACCGCAGGCAACCTGTTGTTGAAGATGATCGACGGGCCGCAGGGTATCACCGCGTTCGCCCGCAGCATCGGCGACAATCGCACCCGCCTGGACCGTTGGGAAACCGAACTGAATTCGGCCATCCCCGGTGATCTGCGGGACACCTCGACGCCGGCTGCTCTGGGCTCCGGATATCGCGCGATGCTGACCGGTGATGTGCTGAGCCCGCCGCAGCGTCAGCAGCTTGAGGACTGGATGCGCGGCAACGAGACGTCGAGCATGCGAGCCGGGTTGCCGGCCGGCTGGACCAGTGCCGACAAGACCGGCAGTGGGGACTACGGCAGCACCAACGATGTCGGCATCGCTTACGGGCCGGACGGTCAGCGGCTGCTGCTCGCGGTGATGACGCGGTCGCGGGCTGACGACCCGAAGGCCGCCAACCTGCGACCGCTCATCGGCGAGCTGACGGCACTGGTGGTGCCGTCGTTGCTGTGAGATGTCAGCCGTGGAATTCTTCTGTGGCAGGAGCGATCTCGGCGACCTGATCCTCGACGTCCTGGATGGCGATCTGACGGGCACCCGACGGGTTCTCTGAGAGCGGGACCCGCACGGTGAGGATGCCGCGGTCGTAGCTGGCGGTGATCGCGTCCTCGTCGGCACCGGCAGGCAGGGTCACGGTGCGCAGGAACGAGCCGTAGGAGAATTCCGAGCGGGAGTTGATGTCAACCCGCTCGGTACGCTCGGCCTTGACCGTGAGCTGGCCGTCGGAGACGGTGATGTGGACGTCGGTGGCGGGGTCGATGCCCGGGATCTCGGCCCGCAGCTCGTAGTGCTCTTCGGTGACCTCATCCTCGATGCGCATCAGGTTGCGTTCGAAGATCGGCCGCAGGCTGGCGAACGGGGTGATGCCTGCGAAGAACTCCGAGAGCTCCGGCAGGAAGGGACGGGGCTGGTGTGCGACGGGCAGATTAACCACGGGTAACTCCTCGCATTCTGGTGATGGCCGCAAGCGCGGGGAAAAGGCACTGTGACGCTTGCCTTTTCCGATCCAAGCACCGCTGCGGGGCCGTCGGCCTAATGTGCGGTGAACACCGTGGATACGCGATCTGCCGCCGCGGAGTCTCAGACGAGCGGCAGCGAGTTGTCGCGGTACAGGGCGAAGAAGTAGGGCCGACGCGATCCGCGCAGGTCCATCGCGCCGATCACCGCATCGTCGGAGAGTCGGCGGAACACGTCGTTGATGGGCAGCTGGTCGTAGATCATGGTCGCGGTGTCGGTGCCACGGTATCGGGTGGTGCGCAACCGGGCCTTGGCTGCGCGGGTCTGCAGCACCGGACGCAGCGCGGCGATCGCGCCGGCGACGGGCAACGTGCGCGGTAACGGTAGTTTCGAGCTGATGCCAAGGCCGCCGAAGGCCAAGGCCGGGTTGAGCGCCCACAGGCCCTTGCCATCCATCGTCGGGAACAGCAGCGGGTGAACGGTTTCGGCGTCCACAAAGCGCTTGCCCCACCAGCCGCTGGCGGCCAGGAGGCCGTCCATGGGGTGTTCGGTGGGGATCTCAGCGCCATGCCACGTGCCGATCATGAAGGCTGGATCGACGGCTTCGGCCGCGTCGAAGACCTGCAGAGCTTCGTCGGTGGTCGTCGGGACGCTCGGCAACAGTTCCTGCAGCAGCATGGGCCCACCATACTTGACAGGTGTCAAAAGTCATCGCCCGGCCGGCATGAGCTGCCGGCCGGGCGATGGGATGCGAGTTCCTAGAGCAGGGTTGCCGGATCGGTGAAGGGCAGCCCGAGGTCGGTGGCGACCTGCTCGGACAGCAGGGCGCCGTCGTGGGTGGACAGGCCCTTGGCCAGCGCCGCGTCGCTCGCGCAGGCCGCCCGCCAGCCCTTCTCGGCCAGCTTCAGCACGTACGGCATGGTGGCGTTGGTCAGCGCGAACGTCGAGGTACGCGGCACCGCGCCCGGCATGTTGGCCACGCAGTAGAACACGGTGTCGTGTACGGCAAAGGTGGGATCGTCGTGGGTGGTGGGGTGCGAGTCCTCGAAGCAGCCGCCCTGGTCGATGGCGATGTCCACCAGGACCGCGCCCGACTTCATTTGAGCCACAGTCGCATTCGTGACCAGCTTGGGGGCCTTCGCGCCGGGGATCAGCACGGCGCCGATCACCAGGTCGGCCTTCTTGACGGCCTCCTCGAGCTCCAGGCTCGACGAGTAACGGGTTTCGATGCCGGCGTTGGTCTCGTTGTCGATCTTGCGAAGCGTGTTGACGTTGAGGTCGAACACGGTGACATGAGCGCCCATGCCCTTGGCGATCCGGGCGGCGTTGTAGCCCGCAACGCCACCTCCGATGACGACGACCTCGGCCGGTGTGACACCGGGGACGCCGCCCATGAGCACGCCGCGGCCACCATGGCTGCGCATCAGGTGGTAGGCCCCGACCTGTGCGGACAGGCGGCCGGCGACCTCGCTCATCGGAGCGAGGAGGGGAAGCGCGCCGTCGGCGGTCTGCACGGTCTCGTACGCGATGGAGGTGGTGCCCGAGGCCAGCAGCGCGTCGGTGCAGGGCCTGGAGGCTGCCAGGTGCAGGTAGGTGAAGAGCGTCTGGTCCTTACGCATGCGGGCGTACTCGGCCTCGATGGGCTCCTTGACCTTGAGCAGCAGCTCGGCGTCGGCCCACACCTGATCGGCGGTGGCAACGATCTCGGCGCCTGCGGCCTTGAAGTCGTTGTCCGAGATGGCCGAACCCTCGCCGGCGCCGGCCTGGATGATCACGTCGTGGCCGCGGCGGGTCAGTTCGGAAACGCCGGCCGGGGTGATGGCTACGCGGAACTCGTTGTTCTTGATCTCGGTCGGGATACCGACGAGCATGATCGCTCCTTCAAAGTTGATGTGCTGAAAACAAGTGTGAAGAAACTTCGAAGAATGAGCAATATCTGTGATGAAGATTCGTTACGATGGTGTAGTGAGTGAAGAATCGGCGAATGCGACCTCGGCTACGGCCCGCTCATCGAAGGATGTTCGGCATTCCGGCCTCGATGAGGTGGATCGGCGGATTCTGCTGGCTCTGCACGCCGACGCGCGGATCTCCAACAGCGCTTTGGCAGATGCCGTCGGGATCGCTGCGTCGACCTGCCACGGCCGGGTGCGACGCCTCCAAGAGATCGGGGTCATCCGGGGCTTCTACACGGACATCGACCCGGCGGCGGTGGGTTTGGGTCTCCAGGCAATGATCTCGGTCAGTCTTCAGTCGAACGCTCGGGGGAAGATCCGCAGCTTCATCGCGCAGATTCGCGAACGACCGCAGGTGATGGACGTCTACTTCCTGGCCGGTGGCGACGACTTCATCCTGCACGTCGCCGCACGCGACACCGATGATCTGCGGGCATTTGTAGTCGAGAACCTCAACGCCGACGCGGACGTGGCAGGCACGCAAACGTCACTGATCTTCGAGCATCTGCGCGGCGCGTCACCGCTGTAGCCGCTACTGGGCGCGCAGGACCAAGCCGTAGCCGTCATCGCGGGTGAGCCGTAGCTGGTCGGCATCGATCGCCGACCGGACCGTGCCGCTGAGCACGCGAAGTACCGCCTGCTCCACGTCGCCGATCTCGCCCGCACACGCCATCTTGGTGGTCACCAGCGGCCCGAATTCAATTGTGCTGCCGTTGATCTGGCTATGCCCTGTGAACCGATTGCAGCCCGTCGATCCCGTCGCGGTGCCGTCGGTGGCGATGGTCAGGGTCGGCTTGCTCTGCTCCAGCGCCGTTGAGGTGGTTACGGCATCGGGGGACACCAGGCTGTCGACCTGCCAGGTGGTTCCGGTCAGCGGCCGGTCGGGGTCGACCACCTTCCTGTCCTTCAGGGTGACGGTCGCGGTAGGGCTGTGCAGGGTGAGAGTGTCGTCGGTTAGCGACCACGACGGATTGGCTTGGAAGAACTTCGAGACCCAGGCGTCGGCGTCCCCGAGTGGTGGCGGGCAGGCCATCATCGTGCTGGCCAGCTGCGCGACGATACGGCCGTCGGCCAGATCCGCGGTGCCCGAGCCGTGGTTGCAGCCCGCGAAGGTGCTGATGCGGTCTCCGTCGAATGCGACCGTCAACGGACCGTCGCCGGGGATCTGCTCACCGTCAACCGCGACCGACACGAAAGTCCGGCCCTCGGGACTGGCCGGGCTGTCCGCGCCCGCGGTGCTGGAACAACCGGCAAGAGCGAGCGCAGCGGCAAGCGCGGCGGGGAATGGTCGCATACCCCACCGTAACGACCGGGGCGCCGATCCTGCCCCGCCCTGTGAAACATGGTTATTTACAGTCTGTTTCGTCGTCGTCTTGGTTGTCGGTGAAGTATTGCTGGGGGTGGTGGTAGGTGTTGATGCGGGATTG
>NZ_LZTB01000035.1 GCF_001665685.1 Mycobacterium sp. 852013-50091_SCH5140682 | reverse complement strand
GTGATGTCTCGGGGCATCGTGGGCGACCGGGGCGGGCGGGCGACCGTGCAGTCGCCCATCAAGAAACAGGCCTTCGCGTTCGACGACGGCAGCTGCCTCGACGACGCCGAGATGTCGGTGCCGGTCTATCGGACCCGCGTCACGCCCGGCGGGTTCGTCCAGATCGCGCGGTAGCGCCGGCGGCCATCCAGTAGGCGTCGCGGCCCGGCCCGTCACAGCGTCGGACGTCGCCGCGTCGTTCCAGCACCGTCAGATTCCGGTACACCGCCTCGATCACGACGGGTTCGGCGAAGTGTTCGTGAACATGATCACGAAGTTCGGCGGTGGTCATCGATCGTCGCGTGCCTGCGAGCGCGCTCACCAGGCGCAGCCGCAACCGTTCGGCCGGCGTCGGGTTAGTTGCTGGCACGTATGGACTCACCGACGGGGCGGCGAGCGCCACCCAGAGTTGTTACCTGCACCGTTACCCAAGCTCCCGCAAACAAAGACCAGCTATCGCTCATACGATAGCTGAGTACAACCCTAATTCCCGCAACGCCGTGATCAGCTCGGATGCCGGCGTGCATGTTTAGCAGGTCGAAAACGCGGGTACAAGCGATTTTCACGCTGCAGATCATCCAGATGAACGGCAGTTGAACAGGTACCAGTGGGTGCTGGCGGTTTGCTCTGGCTAACTAGAAAAGTTCGCTGGGCGTCGCTACTATCCCGGTGGGGAGTGCTTCAAAAGGGGCTGACGAGGATGATATTTGCACGTTCGATGGTCAAGCTGGTGGGTTTGCTCGGTGCAGCGGCGATGTTGGGCGCGGTAATCGCGTTGATGTTGCCGCTCGGCCTTGATGTGGTCGACCGCACGGGTGCGCCGATACCGTGTGGCACCGGGATGCGCCCGTCCTACGACATCGCGGCCAAGCAGGATCTGCTCAACCTGGATCAACACACTCTGGCCGGGCCTGCGTACGTCATGAGCGACTACGCCGAGCAGTGCGAGGGTCTGGTGAGCCAGCGTCGGACGGCGGCGCTGTCGGTTGGTGGCGGTGGTGCCGTGCTGTTGCTGGCCGTGCTGGCCGGGCCGTACGCCGCCCGCGCGCTGGCCTCACGCCGCAACCGGCAGGCCCAGTACGCCCGCGCGGCGGAACCGGTTGGCGATCAGCCGAACCATCCCGGGGTGCAAGCCCAGCGGTTCGCTGACGATATCCCCACCGGCGTCACGCAACCGATCCTGGAAGAGCCCATCGGCAAGCAGGTAGGACGCCACTGCAATGCGGCGGCCGCTGCGTTGGCGCTGCGCGGCAACAGCTTCGGCGACGCTGGGCGCACCGGTGGCGGCATAGGCCAGCTCTACGCGGTCGCC
This sequence comes from Mycobacterium sp. 852013-50091_SCH5140682, assembly GCF_001665685.1. GTDB lineage: Bacteria > Actinomycetota > Actinomycetes > Mycobacteriales > Mycobacteriaceae > Mycobacterium. Next base: position 249,446 of record NZ_LZTB01000035.1, on the reverse strand, counting down.
GGTAACCGCTGACAGCAATGCGGCGGTGCGGCGCAGATCGGACTGAGCGCCGGGGTCAGATGTGCCCGCCGCCGCGAGGATCACGGAAACACCTGGGCGCCAGCCTGATTCGACCAGCCGATCGGCCAGCACCCGGACGGTGCCCGGGCACGGGCCCAGCGCGGGGGTGACGGTCACCGCCGGGTGACCGCTCGCGGCGACATAGTTGGGCACGTCCACGCGGACGTGATAGCCGTTGGCCAAGAACGCGGGCACCACCACAGCGGGTGCATCCGCAGGCAGCGTGTCGAGTACCTCGGTCGGTGTCGGTCCGAGCACGTCGACGAAGGAGACGTGGACCGGTCGGTCGAGCAGGTGTGCCACCCGCTCGGCGAGTTCGTTGATCATCGCCACACCGCCCGGCTTGCGGGTGCCGTGCGCCACCAGCACCAGGCTCATCGCGCACCGGCGAGATCAGCGTCCGCCGCGGTGTGTGGCTCGTCAACGGCCAGCCGGTAGCCGCGCTTCACCACGGTCGACACGATGTTCTTATCTCCCAAGGCAGTTCGGAGCCGCAGCACTGCCGTTTCGACGGCGTGGGTGTCGGTGCCGCTGCCGGGCAGTGCGCCGAGCAGATCGAATCGAGACACCACCGCACCGGGCCGGTGGGCCAGTGCGCGGATGGTCGCCATCGACGCCGGGGACAGCGGCTTGACGACGCCGTCGACCATCACGCAGGTGCCGCGGATCTCCAGTACGTGCCCGGCGACGCGGACGGTCCGGGCCTGCAGCAGGGGTAGTTCGTCGGTGATATGGCGGGCCAGCGCGCCCAGCCGCATGCGCTCGGGCGCCGACACCGGTATCCCGAGCCGGACCAACGGCCGGGCTGTCACGGGGCCAACACACATCGCGTGCACGTCGGTGCGCAGCGCCGAGACCACCTGATCGGCGATCCCCATCTCGGTCGCCCGCATCAACACCGAGGCGACTGCCGGGGCCGAGGTGAAACTGACCGCGTCGAAACGCTGGTCGGCGATACCGGCAACCAGCTGGTCGAATTCGCCGTCACGAGGCGCGGGATGCCAGCGGTACACCCGGATCGGGACCACATCCGCACCCGCGCTTCGCAATTCGTCGAGAAACTCGGGGAACGGGTCCCACTCGTCGGTGGCACCGTGCAACTGCACGGCGATGCGCAGGCCGGCGATTCCGTGCTCGACGAGATAGTGCAACACCTCGCGCGAGGATTCCGAATCCGGTGACCATTCCTCGGGCAGCCCCGCCGCCCGCAGCGCGCCGGTGGCCTTCGGACCGCGGGACACGATGCGGGCTTGACTCAGCGCGTGCGTCAGCTCAGCGGCCACGCCCCAACCGTCGGCCGCCGCGATCCAACCGCGAAAACCGATCCCCGTCGTGGCCACCACGATGTCGGGCGGATCGGCGATCAGGGCCTCGGTGTTGATGCGCAGCTCGTCGTCGTCCGGCAGCGGAACCATCGTGATGGCAGCCGCGCTGGTCACCGTCGCGCCGCGGCGCGTCAGCAGCGCGGCCAGCTCTTCAGCACGTCGGGCGGAGGTCACCGCCACGCGGAAGCCGGTCAGCGGTGCCCAGTCGGGCTGGGTCATGGGGTCCAGTGAAGGCACGTCGTGTTTCCAAGTCATTACCCGGCCATTGCCGAGGCGTGTCGGTCTGTCTGGACCATTGTGCGGCCTGCGGCGGGCCTGCGGACATAGCGGAACCAGGTGACTGCCGAGGCCAGCACGTAGAAGGCCAGGAAGATCCACAACGCGGTGCTCGCCGAGCCACTCGACAGATACGACTGCCGCAGGGCCAGGTTGATGCCCACCCCGCCCAGCGCGCCGACCGCGCCTGCGAACCCGATCAGTGCCCCCGACATCGATCGTGACCACTGCTGCCGGGCCTCCTGGTCGACCTGCAGGGAGTGGCTGCGGGCCTCGAAGATGGACGGGATCATCTTGTACACCGAGCCGTTGCCCAGGCCGCTGAGCAGGAACAGGGCGACGAACCCGACGACATAGCCGGTCATCATCAGGCCTGTCGCCGCGCCCGCACTGTGATCGTCGACGGTGCTGATCGCGACGAGTAGGCCCGCGGCCAGGATCATGCCGCCGAAGACCGCCAGGGTCACCCGGCCGCCGCCGATCCGGTCGGCCAGCTTGCCGCCGTAGACCCGGGACAGCGAGCCGAGCAGCGGGCCGATGAACGCGATCTGCGCGGCATGCAGAGAAGCCTGGGCCGGGCTTTGGCCACCCGCGGCGAAATTGATCTGCAGTACCTGACCGAACGCGAACGCGAACCCGATGAACGATCCGAACGTGCCGATGTAGAGCAGCGAGATCACCCACGTATCCCGTTCGCCGAGAATGGCTTTCATTGCGCCCAGGTCGATCTTGTGCTGGTCGAGGTTGTCCATGTAGCGCGCCGCGCCGATTCCGGCGACCGCCAGCGCCACCAGGTACACCGCACACACCCAGTAGGGCGCCCGGTTCCCGGCCGTCGCGATGACCAGCAGTCCGATCAGCTGGATCATCGGCACACCGATGTTGCCGCCGCCGGCGTTGAGCCCCAGTGCCCAGCCTTTGAGCCGCTGCGGATAGAACGCGTTGATGTTCGTCATCGACGACGCGAAGTTGCCGCCGCCGAATCCGGCGAGCGCCGCGCACACCAGGTAGGGCCACAGCGGCAGGCCGGGATGGGCCAGCAGCACCATGGTGCCCACGGTCGGGATCAACAGCACGAAGGCCGAGAACGCGGTCCAGTTCCGACCGCCGAACGTGGCCGTCGCCAGCGTGTAGGGGATGCGCAGGCATCCGCCGACCAGGGTGGCGGTGGCCCCGAGCAGGAACTTGTCGCCGGCGGTGAAGCCGTAGACCGACTCCGGCATGAACAGCACCATGACCGACCAGATGGACCAGATGGAGAACCCGATGTGCTCGGCGAACACCGACCAGATCAGGTTGCGCCGCGCGATGTACTTGTTCCCGTTCTCCCAGGCCTCGGTGTCCTCGGGATCCCAGTCTGTTATGTGATTCGGTTTCAACAGTTTCGGCATGGCCCGAACGCTAGAAACCGTTTATTGCCCGGACGCTCCCCGCGGTGACCCGGCCGTGAAATTCCGCTCACTGCATCCAAAGCGCGCGTGTGAGGCGGTTACCAGACGTCGCCGTCACGCCAATCGCAGGTCAACTCCGCGGTGGTGTCCAGTTCGAGGCCGTTCGGCAGGTCAATGGGCAGCACGAGTAGCGAGCGGTCGTCGTCGGGGGTGCGCGCCAGGCCCGCGGGCCGTAGCACCGACGTCGGCCCCTGCCACGGCAGCCAGCCGCGTGCGGCGTACATCGGACGGCCCTCGTCGGACGCGCTCAGCGCGCCGATCTGATACGCGCCGCGCAGCACTTGTTCGAGCGCATCCATGACCGCCGTGGCCAGTCCCTGCCCACGCCAGTCCTCGCGCACCGCGACACCCTCGAGGTAGCCGCAACGCAGCGCGGTGTCGCGGTACAGCAGCCGTCGCTGGACCACCGCACCGTGGGCGATCAAGGCACCGTGATGGCAGATCAGGGCGTGCATGCCGCCGAGGGCGTGCTCCCAGTCCGCATCGGTGAAATCCCCGCCGAACGCCTCGATGACCATGCGGCGGGCACCTTCACGGGTCTCGTGATCGAGATCGGAGGTATGGACCAGCCGCGCGGTGTAGACGTCACGGAGACGGGCACCGAGGTCTCCGCGGACATGAGGAGCACCAGGATCGCGCGTAAGCACACCCTGTTTCTACCAGCGATGCCCGACGGTGTCTCGGTGCGGTCCCGGGCAGATCAGTCGAACGGACGCCGTGGGTGGGCCCAGTGCAGCCGGACGGTCTGGCCGGGCCGCACCTGGCCCAGCTTGTCGATGTCCTCGTCGGTCACCACGCCGATCACGGGATAACCGCCGGTGACCGGGTGGTCCGGACCGAGGATCACCGGAAAACCGTTGGGCGGCACCTGAATGGCCCCGCGGGTGGCACCTTCGCTGGGCAGCTGGCGGTCCGGCCAGCGGTAGTCCAACGGCATGCCGACCAAGCGCATGCCGACCCGGTCGCTGCGGTTGGTCACCAGCCAGTTGGTGCGGATGAGCACGTCGGGGTCCACGAACCAGTCGTCCCGCGGGCCCGGCACGACCTGCAGCTCGACCACCTCGTCGGTGATCGCGGCCACCGGAGCCTGGTCCAGCTCGGGGAACTCGTCGGTGTGCTCGCCGATGGGAAGGATGTCCCCCGGCTGCAGCGGGGTGGGCCCGATCGACGACATCACGTCGTAGCTGCGGGAACCCAGCACCGGTTCGACGTTGATGCCGCCGCGCACCGCGAGATAGCTGCGCAGACCCGAGTGCGGCGCGCCCAGCGAGATCACCTGACCGTCGTGCACGTGATGGATGCTGTTGGTGCCGAACGGGATTCCGTTGACCGCGGGGTCGGTGTCGGCGCCGGTGACGGCGATGGCGACATCCCCGCCGCGCACCCGCGCCGAGAATCCGCCGAAAGTCACCTCGATGGTGGCGTGCTCACCCGGATTGGCCACCAGCCGGTTGGCCAGCGTGTGAGAGCGACGATCGGCGGCGCCCGAGCGGCTGACACCCATGTGCGCCAGGCCGGGGCGGCCCAGATCTTCCAGCAGTGCCAGCGGGCCGGTGCGCAGCACTTCCAATGTGGTGGTCATGTCTTTCCTGCCTCCCTCAACCGATCGCCCGGAACTGGACCCGCATGCCCGGCGTCAGCAGCGCAGGCTTCTCGCGGTCGACGTCGAACAGCACGGCGTCGGTGTGCCCGATCAACTGCCAGCCGCCCGGTGATTGCCGCGGATAGATACCGCTGAACTCGCCGGCCAACCCGACGGCTCCGGCCGGGACGCTGGTCCGCGGTTCGGCGCGGCGCGGGACCTGCAGTCGCGGATCGCCGTCCACCAGGTAGGCGAAACCTGGTGCGAAACCGCCGAATCCGACCCGCCACGGGGTGCCGATGTGCGCCGCGATGACGCCTGCGGGTGTCAGCCCGGTCAGTGCCGCCACCTCGTGCAGGTCGGCGCCGTCGTAGACGACGTCGATGGTCACGTCGACCTGGCCGCTCACCGGTTCGGCGGCGAGCGGTTGCGGGGCCGGCCGGAGCTTGCTCAGCCGCTGCCGGGCCCCGGGTTGGTAGCGCGGACTGGCGAGCTTGACCAGGATGGTGCGTGACGCCGGGACGATGTCGACGACACCCGGCAGCTCGGTCTCGTGCAGCTGGGCTGTCCACGCCAAAACGTCGGCCGTGCTGTCGAACTCGAGCAGCAGCGCGTGATTTCCATATTCGTGGACGGCAGGCATGACGACTGCGTCCACCACATCTGATGCCACACTCATATTCCGAAACTACCCGCGAGTAGCTAGGAAAGTGGTGGCTCTATGAGCCTTGCCAGAACTGCCTTACCGAAGCCTCACACCGCGAGCTGGTATGTGGGTTCGCGACGCTTGATGAAGGCGATCAGGCGGTAGGTGACGGGCAGCATGACGACCTCGACGGCGGTCTTGTAGAACCAGCCGAGCGCGGTGTAGACGGCGAAGTCTTTGAAGGTCGAGATGCCGATGGCGCTTGCGGCGATGCTGCAGAACACCAGGGTGTCGCCGAGCTGTCCGGCGAACGTGGAACCGACCAGGCGGGCCCACAGGTGCTTCTCCTTGGTCCGTTGCTTGATGGCGACGACGACCCAGGCGTTGATGGTCTGCCCGACGATGAAGCCGGCCAGTCCGGCGATGATCAGCTGCGTGTACGCGTGCACGACGTTTTCGAAGTGCTCTTCGTTGGTGTAGAAGTCGGCTGCGGGCAGATAGATGGTGACCCAGAAGGTGAACGCCGCCAGGATGTTCATCGCGAAGCCGAGGAAGATCGCCCGGCGGGCCGCCTTGAATCCGTACACCTCGGAGAGCACGTCGCCGATGACGTAGGTCAGCGGGAAGACGATGAACCCGCCGTCGGTGATGATCGGACCGAACGCGACGCCTTTGGTGGCGGTGACGTTGGAGATGATCACCAATGCCGTAAACACCGCGACGAGCACCGGATAGTAGGCGGAGCCGATGGCCGCCGTGCCGCGATGCTGGTGCTCTTGGGTGCTTGTCACGCGGCCATTTTGTCAGGCTTGTCTTGGCCGGTCCTGTCAGGCCAGCGCGCGGGCCAGCAGAGGCGGCAACTGGTCGGCCACCCACGGGTAGGACAGCGGTGACGCGAACGCGATGGCCCCGGCCAGGTCCTTGGTGGTGAAGACGTGGCGGTTACGGGCGGTGGCTCGTAGCCCGGCGATGGTGGGGTCGGCGAGCAGCGCGTCGCGCTCCTGATCGCTCTGGGTGGTCCAGATGAGCACGTCGGCACTGTCGAGGACGGCGGCCATCTGGTCTCGGGGGATCAGCTTGTCGACCGGTGGCACGGTGAAGCCGAGCTGGGTCAGGAAGTCGGTGCGCCAGCCGGGTGGGGTGGCCTGAACGCTGTCGCGGAACAGCGTGCCGCCCAACAACACCGCCTTCTTGCCGTTGAACTGCGGGTTGTTGGTGGCCGCGGCCTTGAACTTGTCGCCGACGCCGTTGATCAGGCCTGTCATCTGATCGTTCTTGAACACGGCCTGGCCGATGACGGTCGCCTGGTCCTTCCACGGTTCGAAGAAGGCGTCCTGGCCGGATTGCGCGACGGTGGGGGCGATCTCGGAGAGCTTGGCGTACGTGTCGGAGTCCAGGCCGGCATCGGTGGCGATGATGAGGTCAGGTTTGAGCCCCTTGATCTGCTCGACCTGGATACCGTCCGCCAGGCTCAGCACTGTGGGTTGGGCGCCGGCGAGTTCGGGCTGCGCCCAAGGCCATACCGCGAACGGCTCCTCACCGAACCACTCGGTGACGGCGATCGGCACCACGCCGACGGCCAGCAGATCGTCCTGGCCGGTGAAACCGGCGCTGACCACGCGCTGCGGCGCGGCCGGGATCTTCGTCTCGCCGAAGACGTGCCGGACGGTGACCGAACCGTCCTTTGCGACTTCGCCAGGCTTCTCGGTGCTGCATGCGGCCACGAGCGCCATACCCGCGGTGATAGCCAGAAACCCCCGCCGGGACACAATTGTCGGCACTTAGCCAGAATAACGGCTTTGCAGTGGTGGCGTCACCGAACACCGTTGCCGCGCGCCGTGTCACGGCAGGCGCCCTATTTTGGATAGCGAATATTTGTGTCGCGGTGGCCGTATCCTCATCCCATGATGCGGCGCAGCGTGCTGTTCGCCATGTTCGGGCTGGCTCTTCCGTTTGCCGTCACGGTGGCTCCGCCGGCCGCGGCTGATTGTGTCGATGCCGGCGGCTCCACGGTGTGTGCTCAGGGCACTGTGCGCGGCGGCGGCCCGGAGCCGCCGACCGCGGGCCCGTACTACCCGTACCCGTGCGAGCTCGACTGGTACTGCGACACCGGCGGTCTCAACATCATCATCGGTGGCGGTGACAACGGATGGGATGGCGGAGGCATCCGCCCGATTCGCCCGGGCCGGTAGCGTCGTTCCACGTAGCGGACATGCCCCCCGATAACCGCGCGGGCACGGCACGTCCGGGCGTAGTGTGCCGTCCGTGCTGACCCTGTTCCACGGTGGAGTCATCTGGACTCCGATGACGACGACAGATGCGCTACTGGTTTCCGACGGTGTCGTGCGGGCAGTCGGAGACCAGGCGCGCGAACACGCCGCAGACGAGCAGATCGATCTGGAGGGCGGCTTCCTGATGCCGTCGTTCGGCGACGGGCACGCTCATCCTCTCTACGGTGGACTGGAATCGGCGGGGCCCGCGGTGCGGCCGTGCACGTCGGTCGAGGAGATCGTGACAGCGGTAAAGGCTTATGCCGCAGCGCATCCCGAGCAGGAGTGGATCGTCGGGGCGTCCTACGACGGCAGCCTGGCTCCCGGCGGACTGTTCGACGCGCGCTGGCTCGACGCTGCCGTCCCGGATCGGCCGGTCGTGTTGCGGGCGTGGGACTACCACACCATGTGGGTCAATTCGGTGGCACTGCAGCGGGCGGGCATCACCGCCGACACCCCGGAGCCGGTGCTGGGTGAGATCCCGCGCCGCGACGACGGTTCCCCGCTGGGCACGCTGCGTGAGTGGGGCGCGACCGATCTGGTTGCCGCCGTGATGCCGGTCCGTGACGAGGCGGTGCGGGTCGCCGCTCTGGGGACCGCCGCCGACTACTACCTGGCCCGCGGGGTCACGTGGGTTCAGGATGCGTGGGTCGAATCCGGGGATGTGGACACCTACCTCGCGGCGGCAGCTCAAGGCGCCCTGCGAATGCGGTTCAACCTTGCTTTCTATGCCGATCCGCGGCATTTCGATTCGCAGGTAACGCATTACGCCGATGCCATGGCCCGGGTGCGGGCTGCGGGCTCGCCGTTGCTGACGGCGCAGACCGTGAAGTTCTTCGCCGACGGGGTGGTGGAGAACGAGACGGGTGCGTTGCTTGAGCCGTATTGTTCGGGCCTTCACAACCACGGCATGCAGTTGTGGGAAGGCGATTCCCTCGCGGAGGCTGCCCGCCGGGTCGACGAGCTGGGCCTGCAGATCCATATCCACGCGATCGGTGACGCCGCCGTCCGGCAGGCTCTCGATGCCATCGAATACGTTGTGCGGCACAATGGTCCGCGCGACCGCCGGCCTGTCATCGCGCATGCGCAGTTGGTTGACGACGCCGACATCGGCCGGTTCGCCGAGCTGGGCGTGATCCCGAACATGCAGCCGCTGTGGGCGCAGATGGATGCGTTGATGACGGTGCTGACCATCCCGCGGCTCGGTCAGGCGCGCTCGGATCAGCAGTATCGCATGCGCACACTGGAAAACTCAGGTGCGGCATTGGCATTCGGCTCGGACTGGCCGGTGTCATCCGGCGCGCCCCTGGACGGCATCGCCATCGCGGTGTCCCGGCGTACCGCGGCGGGGGAGCCCGCGGGCGGCTGGACCCCTGAGGAGATCCTGCCGCTGGAACCCGCGCTGGCCTCGTATACCGCAGCGGTGGCGTATCAGGCCTTCGCCGAGGAAGATTGGGGCCGGATCGCGCCCGGCGCCAGTGCGGATCTGGTGTGGCTGGAGCGTGATCCACGGACGGTGTCGCCGCTGGATCTTCCGGCAGTGGGGGTACGCGCCACCTATCTACAAGGCCGGCCGGTCTATTCGGCCGCGAAGTGAAAGGCAACGCGATGACCCCAACGACCTCCGAGGCGGAGGACCACCTCAACCGCGTTCTGGGCTTGCCGTCGCTGGTGTTGTTCGGCCTGGTGTACATGGTGCCGCTGACGGTGTTCACCACCTACGGCATCGTCACGCAGACCACCGGCGGCCGCGTCCCCCTGGCCTACGTCGTCACGCTCGCGGCCATGGTGTTCACCGCCCGATCGTACGCCAGGATGTCCTCGGCGTACCCGGTGGCCGGTTCGGCATATACCTACGCGCAGAAGACTTTCGGCGCCCCCATCGGGTTCCTGGGTGGCTGGTCCCTGCTGCTCGACTATCTGTTCCTGCCGATGATCAATTATCTGGTGATCGGCATCTACATGGAGCAGGCCCTGCCCGCGGTTCCCGCGTGGGTGTGGGTGGTGGTCTCCATCGCTTTGGTGACCGTGCTCAACATCATCGGCATCGTCTCGGTCAACCGGACCAACTTCGTCATCATCGCCGCCCAGACCATCTTCATCGTCGTCTTCGTGGTGCTGTCGATCGTGGCGGTGACCAAGGCCGGCTCGATCGATCTGGCGGCGCCGTTCCGTGGTGACGGCACCGCGCCCGGTGCCGGTCCGATATTCGCCGGCGCTGCGGTGCTGTGCTTGTCGTTCCTGGGTTTCGATGCGGTGTCGACCCTGGCGGAGGAGGCCAAGGACCCGAAACGCTCTGTGCCGCAGGCGATCATGATCGCGACGCTGGCCTCGGGCGTGATCTTCATCGTGCTGTCATATCTGTCGCAGCTGGTGTTCCCGTCGAACCAGTTCGCCGACGTCGATTCCGGTGCGCTGGACGTGGTGTCGGCCGCCGGCGGCAAGTTCCTCGTGGTGTTCTTCACCTCGGCCTATGTCGCGGGAGCGCTCGGCTCGGCGCTGACATCGCAGGCGTCGGTGGCTCGCATCCTCTACGCGATGGGCCGCGACGGCATCCTGCCGCAGCCGGTGTTCGGCAGGCTGTCGCACAAGTACCTGACCCCGATCTACGCGATCCTGGTGGTGTCGGCGGTGTCGCTGCTGGCCGTCGTGATCAAGCTGGAGACTCTCGCCTCGCTGATCAGTTTCGGTGCGCTGGTTGCCTTCTCGGCGGTCAACCTGTCGGTGATCAAGCACTACTACCGCGATCAGGGCGAGCGCAGCGGCGGCGCGGTGATCAACAACCTGGTGTTGCCTCTCGTCGGTTTCGCGTTGACCGTGTGGTTGTGGACGAGCCTGTCCGCCACTGCCTTGATCATCGGATTGTGCTGGCTCGCAGTCGGTTTTGTGTGGTTGCTCGGGGTTACCCGCGGCTTCACGCGTCCCACGCCCGTGATGGACATCAAGGAGTAGCACCCAACTACGCCGAATGGCCACTTGCTGCACACGCATCACGAAAAAGCGTGCAACAAGTGGCCATTCGACGTGATGGAATCAGACCACCGTGATGGTGACGTCGATGTTGCCGCGGGTGGCCTTCGAGTAGGGGCAAACCTGGTGTGCCTCGTCGGCGATGGTCTGCGCGAGTTCGCGATCGATCCCGGGAACGCTCACGTTGAGCCGCGCCTGCAGGGAGAACCCACCGTCGGAGTTGAGCAGGTCGACCTCGGCGTCCACTGCGGTGTCGGCAGGCAGCTTGACCTTGTGCTGGCCGGCGACCAGGCCCATGGCGCTGAGGTAGCAGGCCGACCATCCCGCGGCGAACAGCTGCTCGGGGTTGGTGCCCGCGCCGTTGCCACCCGGAGGGGTCAGCTGGATGTCGAGATTGCCGTCCGAGCTGTAGGACTCGCCCTGGCGCCCGCCGGTGGTGTGCGTCTTGGCGGTGTAGACGACGTTGGCGGTCTGTGCGGTCATGAAAGTCTCCCGGTTCGTTTTGATCGGATCCGATCTAATCGGACTCGCCTGATACTAACGGCGGGCGCGTCGTTTGTCATCCCATCCGATTGAATCGGATCCGATATAATCGGGATCGTGAGGAAAGACACTCCGCGGCTCTCCGACTTCCTGTGCTTTGCCATCTATTCGGCCAACCTGGCCTACGGCAAGGCCTACAAGCCGATCCTGGAGAAGCTCGGCGTCACCTACACGCAGTACATCGCGATTGTGGCCTTGTGGGAGCAGGACCATCAGACCGTCGGCAGCCTCGGCGAGAAGCTGTTCCTCGAATCGAACACGCTGACGCCGATCCTGAAAAAGCTTGAAACAATGGGGTATCTCACGCGCGAACGCGATCCCAACGACGAACGCCAGGTGGTCGTCAGCCTCACCGAGGCCGGCCGCAATCTTCGTCAGCAGGGCCTGGAGATGGATCTCGTCGCGGCCACCGGCCTGGAGCCCGAGGAGTTCCGCGCCATGCAGCGCGGCGTCGTCAAACTCCGCGACAACCTGCGTGAGCACGCGCAGGAGAACACCTAGCCGCTGCTGCGTGCGAACTCAGGACTGACATGGGCGCCGGCCTGTTCGGGCACGACCAGCACGGGCGTGGAGGAGTGCGCGACAACCGACGCGGCGACGCTGCCCTCAAAATGCCCGAGCCAGCCGCTGCGCCGATGCGGGCCGATCACGATCAGGCTCGCATGGTGCCGGTCGGCGGCCTCGATGATGCCCTTCCACGTCGGCGCCGCTTCGATGGCCACCCCGCGTGCCGAGAATCCGGCCGCGTCGGCCAGGCGCGCTCCGTGGGCGGCGGTCTGCTCGGCGGCCCGTCGCACCTCGGTGGCCTGATCGGCATCGAAATGCCCGGCCCCGGTGGGGATGAACCCCACATCGACGGGCTGCCAGACACACACCACAACTGCGTCGCGCAGCGCCGACAACTGGGCTGCGGCGTGCCGGATCGCACATGCCGCGCGCTCGGAGCCGTCGTACGCGAACAGCACCGGACCGTTCGCGACCGATGCGCCATCGTGCTCAGGTGCCAACACGGGCGCACGTTCGGCGACGGCGGGGGACGGCAGGCCACGACGGATCCGGGCCAGCAGTGGCGGCGAATACCAGGCCGGGGACTCGCCGTCGAGGAACCTGTCCAGGTCTGGGGCTTGGGGCCGGGCTCCGCTGAGCGCGTAGATGACGACGCCGAACGCGGCACCACCGACGGCGAGCCAGAATCCGATCCACAACGCGTCGCCGGTGCCTTGGGTCAAACCGCCCGAAGCCGACGCGGCGAAGTACGCGAAGATCGGGGCGACCATGAAAGCGGCTACAGCGCGCAGCAATTCGATGATCGCAAAGACCCGTTGCAGGCTGTTGGACTGCAGGGAGAAGCCTGCGACGAACAACGCCGGGGCAACCGTGGCGCCCAGCGCGAGCCCGGTCAACGCCGACGCGACCAGTGCCAGTGGCTGATTGGCGGGCAGGGCGAGCCGGAACAGCACGATCCCGGCGGCGAGCAAGGCCATGCCCAGCAGCGGTAGGTAATGCATTGCCTTGCGTGAGATGACGAATCCGAACACGAAGGCCATGACGATGGCACCGCCCAGCTCGGGCAGATAGATCAGCCCAACCTGCACCGGGCTGAACGTCTGGAGGAAGACCTCGGCGGTCAGCGCGGTTGCCGCGACCGACGCGGCGGCGGCGAACAGCGCGACGCCGACCCCCGCCACCGGGATCGAACTGGTGAGCATCGTCCGGATCGTCAATAGTGGCCTGCGGGCGCGGAACTGGTAGACGATCAACACCAGGATCAGCGCCAGCCCACCCAGCATCGGTGCGCTCACCGCCAGGTCGCCGAACCCATGGCTGGTCAGTTGCGACGCGCCGACGAAGGCCGCGGCACAGCCGACCGAGGCCAGACCGATCGCCGTCAGGTCACGCGGCGCGTCGAGATCCGCCGGGGGCGCGTCTTCGAACGTCAAGGCGGCCATCACGAGAGCCACCACGGCGATCGCGGCGATGATCCAGAACAGTGGCCGCCAGGCGTGCGATTCGGCCTGAACGCCGCCGATGAACGGGCCGAGCGCGACCGCCCCGAACACGCACATGTTCATGATCACGGCGGTATGCCGAAGGTTTTCTCGCGGGAAGCCGATGGTCAGCGGGGGTGCGGCGGCGATCAGCAGCATGCTGGTGGCCAGGCCTTGCAGTATGTGCCCGCAGACGAACATGCCGCCGTTCTGGGCCGCCGCGGCCGTCACCGAACCCACCACCAGCAGCACCGCGTAGGCGAGCATCATTCGGCGTTGGGGCAGGTGCTGCGCGAACTGGACCGCCAACACCGTGCCGACGGCGTACGCGGCGTTGCCCAGGCCCGAACTCAGGCTCATCGCCTGCGCCGACATGTGCAGTTGCTCGGAGATGATCGGCACCAGCGGATCCATCGCCGCCGACAACGCCAGATAGGGGATCAGTGCCAGCGTGACCATCGCGGCCACCGCGGGATAGCGTCCCGCCAACGGGCCCTGACGCATCAGCCGAGCCGGCCCGCGTCTGGCATCAGCAGGTGGAGAGGTCGCACCGGGCATGAGCAGTCAGCAGTCGGGTTCGGTTTACACACGACCCCGTGGAACCACGCCAGGTACGGGATTTATTCCCAGGTGGTCCAGATCACACGCGGTTACGGATTGAGCCGGATCTTGAGGTGCTCGCCGGAACGGGCGAACGCCGCTGCGTAGCCGTCGGCTGCCGCGTCCAGCGGGAAGGACGTGGTGAAGAGGCCGTCCAGGTCGAGGCGGCCGGCCTGCAGCAGCGGCACCAGTTCGGGCCACGTCTGCTGCACGGGCGCGGTGGTCAGCCGGAGGGTGAGGCTGCGGATCAGGCAGGCCAGCGCAGGCATCGGATACGGCTGCAGATCATGCACGCCGACGATCGAGACCGTGCCTCCGGTGCGCACCGTTTCGATCGCATCGTTGATCGAGGCGTCGGAGCCGACGGCGTCGATCACCGCGTCGGCGCCGAGACCGCCGGTGGCTTCTCGGACGGGCTGAGCCGACGGCGGCGTCACCGCGACCGCACCCCACGATTGGGCGCGCTGACGCCGCGCCTCGACCGGGTCGACGGCGAAAACCCGTGCCGCACCGAGAGTCAGCGCACTGCGCAGCGCGCACATACCGACCGCGCCGAGGCCGATCACCGCGACGGTACCGCCGATGGGAATGTCGGCCCGCTTGGCCGCCGCCCAGCCCGTCGCGAGGTTGTCGGTGAGCAGCAAGGCCTGCTCGGTGCTGACGCCCTCGGGCAGGGCAAGCAGCTGGAACTGTGCGGCAGGCACCGCGAGGAACTCGGCCTGCGCGCCGCCGAGGACTCCGCTGCCGAAGATCTGCGGGCCGTGGACGCACCGGATCGGGTCGAGCGTGGCGCATCCCGCGCAGTGGCCGCAGCCGGCCACCGAGGACACCAGCACCCGGTCGCCGACGGCGAATGTCGTGACGTCCGAGCCGATCTCGACGATAGTGCCGACTGCTTCGTGCCCGACGCTGACGGGTTCGAAGATCGGGTAGTGGCCCTCCAGGAAGTGCAGGTCGGAGCCGCAGATCGAGGCGGCCTCCACCTTGACGACGGCACCGTCGGGGCCGGGCAGCACCGGATCGGGCCGGGTGACGACGCTGACCTGACCGGAGCCGTCGACGACCACTGCGCGCATACTCACGCCTCCTGAAACTTGAAGTCCGACCACACGGGTTCGTCGATGGCGCAACGGTATTCGCTGAGGCGCCAGGGGCTCACGGTGTGGATCTCGCCGTCGGCGTTCTTGAAATACGAATGCTTGATCGACGGATGCGCCCACACGGTCCGCCGGATGGCCTGCTGCGACCGCTCGTGCCAGGCGCGGGTGGGTTCGGGCAACGGCTCCATGGCCCGCACGCCGCTGTTGATCAGATGGGCCAGGCACTGGTCGATGTAGTGCATCTGCAGCTCGGAGTTGAGGATCAGGCTGCCGCCATGGGCGAGGTGCGTACCCGGCCCGTACGTCATG
The DNA here is from genome assembly GCF_001665685.1 of Mycobacterium sp. 852013-50091_SCH5140682. GTDB lineage: Bacteria > Actinomycetota > Actinomycetes > Mycobacteriales > Mycobacteriaceae > Mycobacterium. Next base: position 234,326 of record NZ_LZTB01000035.1, on the reverse strand, counting down.
AAGAAGTTGGGAAAGCCGGGAACCGTGATACCGCGGTAGGCGTAGGGACGCTGACCCCAGATCTCGTGCAGGTCGATACCGTCGCGACCCGTGATCGTCATGGGGAACAGCACCTCGGTAGCTCGAAACCCGGTGGCGTACACGATGATATCGGCGTCATACGCAGCTCCGTCGGTGGTGACGACGCCGCGCGGCGTGATCTTCTCGATCGGGGTGCGGACGAGTTCGACATTGTCGCGTTTGAGGGTGCCCAGCCAGCTGCCGTTGTCCTGCAGGGTGCGCTTGCCGGTGGCCGGATAGTCGGGCAGCACCTTGGCGAGCAGATCGGGGTCATCGCCGACTTGGGTGGTGATCCAGTCGGTGAACATCACCCGGGCGATGGCGTTGATGTCGCTCACCGCGTTGTCCTGGTCCGCGTAGTCCGGGTCGACCCGCGCGGCGTCCAGACCCTTGTCCGCCCCGGGCCACATCAGCAGAAAGCGGTACCAGCGGCCGTAATACGGCAAGTGTTCCATGGCCCACCGGACTCCGTCGCTCACCGGTTCGTGGTACATCGGATTGGGGAACATCCATTGCGCCGTGCGCTGGAACACCGTCAGCTGGGCGACCTTGTCGGCGATGGCCGGAGCGATCTGGAAGCCGCTCGCGCCGGCCCCGATCAGCGCGACCCGTTTGCCGGTGACATCGACATCGTGGTCCCACGCCGCGGAATGAAACGACGGGCCGGCAAACGTTGCGGCGCCCGGGAATTCAGGCATGTACGGCCGGTTCAGCTGGCCGACCGCGGTGATCACGGCGTTGGCGTTCAGCGTCTCGGTGCCGTCGGCCGTACGCACGGTGACATTCCAGGTCTCGCCGTCCCATGCGGCGGACACCACCTCGGTGTTCCACCGGATATGCGGCTCGAGCCCGTGGCGCTGCACCACATCTTCGAAGTACCGGCGCAGCTCCGGTTGTTCCGCGAAGAAGTGATCCCAGTGGTTGCTCGGTTCGAAGCTGTAACAGTAGAAGTGGTTGGCGACGTCCACCCGGGCACCGGGATAGCTGTTCTCCCACCAGGTTCCGCCGGGACCTGCGTTCTTCTCCACGATGGTGAACGGCAGGCCGGCCTGCTTGAGTCGGACCCCGGCCAGCACACCCGATTCCCCGCAGCCGATGACGATGACGTGAAAGTCCTTGGCCTGCGCCGGATCCACGGGGACAGGCCGCCTCGGATCGGTGCCCTGCAGATCGAGTTCTTCCAGGACCAGCGGCAGGTTGTCGGCGTCGACCGGCTCGCAGGCCGCCCAGTCGAGCATTTCCCGGACCAGGTCATCGGGCAGCGGATCGGGGACGGGGCAGCCCAGGTCGCGGTAGTCGGTGATCACCGGCAGCGCCTCGGCGCGGGCTCGGGCCTTGTCTTCTTCACTCATGAAGCCCTGGACTTCGTTGAGGAACAGGCCGGCCTGTTTGAAGTCGCGGATGTAGCGCGGATCGCCGGTGAGGTGCACCAGTGACAGCAGCAAGGTCGGAATGCTGACGTCTTTCAGTGCCGCCTCGATGTCTGCTGTCGACGTGGTGAACGGCAGGCCGGCATGGAAGCTTCGCGTCACGGCGAGTTACGCTACTGCCCGTAGCGTTATGGGACAAGGGGTAGTGCTTGTCATGTAGGTTGCATTCCGGTGTGTCATTTTGCATTTTGATTAGTCATACGATGCCGTAAATGACAGCGTGGAAAGCAACGTAGGTCGCTCGGCTCGGGCGGAGAATTCGACTTCCGGCGCTCATTCAACAGGCACAATCGGATGCGGAAATCTACGGCCCGCTGCCCGGTATATGTCCCGATCGACCGCTACGATTCACTCGACGACTATGGCGCCGCCAGCAACTGCCGTTTGATTATCATGCCAGGGGATTACGTGACGTTCTGGACCAATGAACAGCCCCCCGTTGTCAAACTAGCTCGCCCTCAATAGTCAACTGCTTCGACGGTGTCCCGACCACACAGAATTGTGGTGGATTGGAGATGCTGGCTTTGGCGCTGGTCTCGGAACGTCCGCAGCTGTGCTACAACGGATTCAAGCGATCAACCCGCTGACGCGCCGCAACGGGTTGCAACGGGAGGATTTTCCGCCGTCGCTGACAATCGATTAGGAGTTCATGCATGCCTGCAGTGTCCTGGCCCGAATACCTCGGGGCGGAAAAGGACATCGATACAGTCCTTGAGCGTGCGACGGTAAGGGTCCGCCACGAATATCCCGGCGCGCGTGCGATTCTTCTGAAAGGCAGCTACGTACGCGGCGACTCCGGTCCGTACAGCGACGTAGATCTCGATGTCCTCATTGATGGAATTGAAGTCAGTCGGTACCTCGCATGGTTCGACGAAGAACACGGTCGGCTACGACATATCTCGGTCGCGGTTCGTCCGTGGGATGAGTGGTGGGAAGAGGCAGGGGAGCCCGTTGACTGGGCAATGGGCTTCGCCGCGTACGAAGTGTTCAGATTGATCTGGGCTGCAGTCGACGAGGACGCGGCGCGGCTACGCGGCACGGATGTTCGTCATCCGGCCGCTCAGCCTGAGCTCGAAGATTTCTTCTCCGACCTCGGCAAGGTTCGCAACGCCTTGACGGCCGGCGACGAGCTGGGCGTGCGATCGGCTGCGCAGGTTGCAGCGCGTCTATCTCCCTCGGTGCTGGCGGTCGTGAATCCCGGCTATCCCGCCGAACCCGTTGTCAGCGCTCGTGCGGCGATCGATGCGGCACTGGCATTTCCGGTTGCGCCACAAGGCTATCGCGAGGATCTGCTACTTTGCCTCGGTCTCTCCGGCGGCCCCTCCGCAGTGGCCGATGTCGCGGTGGCGGCCGAGCGTCTGGTGATGGGCACGGTCTCGTTGTTGCATGACCACAGTGCCTGGTCGCCAGACCCCGATTATCCCCGGTTCGAGATCGGATTGGACGAGGCGCTTGAGGACGGCACGCTGAGCAGCTACCTGGGCCAGTTTGGATCGGCCGGCAATGCTCCGCTGCGTGCGCGCGAAATGACGCGACGAGATTGGCAGTGGGTCGAACAGTGGTTCCGCGATGTGGAACTCGATCAGCGCCTTGGTCCGCTCGACGAAGAGTGGTTGGAGCATGTCCTGTCAGATCGCGAGGGCGTGCAGCTGGTTGTGGAAAGCGTGTCCGGCACGCCAGTCGCACTGGTTGGCTGTGCGTGGGATCCCGCCGGCTTCGAGCACGGGATCACGGATCTAGCGGTATGCCCATGGACGAGACGAACCGGTATCGGACAGCGGGCGCTGAAGTCGGTACTGGAATGGCATGGGCATCCACCGGCAACGCGCTGGGTGGCGTTCGTCGATCCTGACAACCACGCGGCTCAAGCATTTTTCTCCGCGATCGGCTGGAATCCGGCTGGTATCGAGGACGGTATGCATCGGTTCAGCTTCAAGCCGCCGGGCCGTGACTGACTGTCGTTATCCCCGCACTGCGGTCCGCACCGTGATAGTTATGTCGCTGAGCTTCAGGCTGCGATAGAGGATCGCTGGTAACCCTTGTGGCGATCGGTTGATGGTCGTTGAGGCGGTCCTAGTCCGCGTCAAACGCAAAGCCGTAGTTGACAGTTATCGTCTCGTCGACTCACCTTGTGAGAGCGGTTGCTGGTGCTGCGCCGTACCGCGTTCCGCTGTCTCAGCGGTTCTCGCTCGTGACGGGGGGCTATCTGCTGAGGACTGCTGGCTCCTCACGAATGGTTGTGCAGCGGCGCGCCTGTCAAGACCAGCATTGCCTCATCGAGTGCCTCGGCTGAGTCGGCGACGGCCCTCGACGGACAACGGCGCATTTCGGTGCGTCATCGAGGCGACCTTGGGCGAGTATGAAAGCACGTATCCGTGCGGCAAGCATCAGTACGCGGTTCCCATTGCAGTGTGCACTTCGTCGAGGGTTCGGGTTGCCTCCTCGTTGGCGCGGCGGTTCCCGCTCCGCAGAACACCGCGCACGAATTCAGGGTCGCGCGCGAAGTCGGTGCGTCGTCGACGATGTGGGGCAAGGAACTCGTTGACTGAGTCGGTGGTGAGCTTCTTCAATGCCCCGGCTCCGGCGTCGCCGATGACATCGGCCAGGTCTCGTTCATCGCGGCCGGAACACAAAGCGGCGGTGGTCAGCAGCGCGGACACGCCGGGACGATTGACCGGATCAAAGGTGATGAGTCGCTGTGAGTCCGTCGGGGCTCGGCGGATCAGGGCCGCTGTTTCGTCGGCGGTCATCGACAGTGATATCGCGTTGCCATAGCTCTTGGACATCTTTCGCCCGTCGAGACCGGGAACTTCCGGTGCAGAGGTGAGCAGCGCCTGGGGCTCGGCGAATACCGCACCGTAGCGTTCGTTGAAACGCCGCGCGATCACCCGGGTCAGCTCGACGTGCGGCAGGTTGTCCTTTCCGACGGGGACGAGGTTGCCCTTGCAGAACAGAATGTCGGCAGCCTGGTGGACCGGGTAGGTCAGCATCAGTCCGCTCAGAGCGCGGCCCGATGCGACATGCTCTGCTTTGACCGTGGGATTGCGGTGGAGTTCGGCCTCGGTCACCAGGCTCAGGAACGGCACCAGGAGCTGGTTTAGGGCCGGGACCGACGAGTGCGTGAAAATGGTCGCCCGGTCGGGGTCAATGCCGGCAGCCAGATAGTCCAGCACGGCGCTGTAGACGTTCTCCCGGACCTGACCGATCGCGTCGCGGTCGGTGATGACTTGGTAGTCGGCGAGGATTATGAACGTGTCCACACCCAGACCGTGCAGCCGAGCCCGCTCGGAGATGGTCCCGAAGTAGTGACCCAAATGCAGAGGGCCGGTGGGGCGTTCGCCGGTGAGGATGCGGTACCGGTCCGGGTGCTCCGTGACTGCGGCACGCAACGTGTCGCTGCGCTCGACGGTGGCAGAGAAGGTATTCAACGTACAGCTCCTGGATGGTCAAGGGGCTGTACGAACCTCGTTCAGGTCAGATGACATGCGGGCTGCGTACAGCCCGCGGACATGGTTAGACGGGCTGCTGGAGCAGCCACCACCATGCCTGTCGAATATCGATCACCCGGCAACGATAGCAACCACGGCGCGACCCTGACACGTCACCAACCTCATGCCCCGCAACAACTAGGCCTCGCGGTGACTGGAACGCCGAGGCGAAGGAGTTGAGTCGCAGTTCGGGAGTTTTCCGGCCGCATCTTGCCCGCAAGGAAAGGAAGCAGAATGGCACCAGATCAGTTGTCGCAGCGATGGCTCGAGGCAAATCGCGCCAACTGGAACGAACGCGCGGCAGTTCACGCCGCGTGCGACGTTTCCGGATACCAGGCGCAGAAGTTCATCGACGACGTGTCCTTTCTGTGTGGCCGCTTGCACCGCCATTCTGAAACCACGTCCTCGACTCGGTCGCCGTTGTGATCTCCACACCGGCGGAGACGATGGCAGCGGGTTCATGAGGAATACGTGACGGCGGGCGCTGTCGCCTGTGTTGCATGGTCGGGCGGATCGGGCGATCGATCCGGTACCGTGTACCCTCGTGGTTGAGGTCAAGAGCCTTGTGCGGGCACTTGATGTTCTGCGTGCCGTGGTGGATTCACCGGTGCCGTTAACGGCCACAATGGTGGCGGACCAACTGCAGCGTGATCGCGTGCAGATTGCTCGGACCCTCCATAGCCTTGAAGCAGCAGAGTTTCTCGAGCGTGACGCCGACCGCCGATATACCCCCAGCGTCAGAATGTTCGGGATATCGGCCGGAATAGCGGCGGCCCGATTGCGAACCTTCGGGACCGAGGCAGTCGAGGAGACGGTTCGCGCTACCGGGGAGAGCGCGTTCATCGCCGAGGTACGCGGCGACAGTTCAGTTGCAGTGCTTGAAAGGTTGGTTTCGGGCGTGTCGTGGGTTGGCCGTTCCTTTCCCCTCTATTGCGACGATGCCGGGCAAGCGTTGCTCTGGGACTGCGCGCGCGATGAGATCGAGCTCATCTTCAGAGACACACAATTTGTGTCCTTCTCACCGACAACGCCGACCTCGACGGACGACTTCTACCGTCGGCTTCAGAATGCCCGCGAAGTCGGCTATTCGGTGGTTGATGGCGAGTCGCAGCTCGGGGTTTACGCGGTCGCTGCTCCAGTCAGAGATTTCACAGGCGCAGTCCGCTGTGCGTTGCACATTCAGGGACCATCCGACAGGCTCAGAGGCCACGAGGCAGCGCACGGACCGACAATTAAGTCGCTAGCCGATCGCCTGTCGGTCCGATTGGGTTGGAATCCAACAGAATCGACGTGATACGTTCCGCCGCTTTGCTCACTGACTCGGCCATGGAAGAGGTTCGGCCGGCAATCCGATAGCGCGGAATCGCAATGCTCACGGCGACTGTTGCGCCGAGCTGATCGCACACTGCCCGAGCGGAAAACTCGACCACATCGTGCTCAAACTCGCTGTCGGCGACGACTGCGTCTTGTAGGTTTGACTCCGCATTTCGTTCGTAAAGTTCCAGCGGATTGCGAACCGCGCCCGGGCCCCCGCCGACGAATAGCTCGTCCTTGAGCAAGAACGCGAGCTCGTCTCGTGAAAAACCTTGGGTAAGTGCACGACCGGGCCCGCTGCACCAGACCGGCGTGAGTGCGCCCGCCTGCACGGGGAAGTAGGCAAACCATTGGCTTGGTTCTGCCAGGACGGTGAGTACCTGGCTCCGCGAAAGAACGGACAACCACGCGGGTTCATGCCAGGTGCGAAGCAATCCGCGCAATATTGGTCGAACCTGTTTCAGCGCTTCGGCGTGGCCGGCGATGGCTCCCATGCCGAAAAGTGCAGGGCCCACGCGGTATCCACGAGAGTCCGGTTCGCGCTCCACTAGGCCGCCGGCGGCGAGAGCGTTGAGAATTCGTGAAACCTGGGCCTGATCAAGGTGCAGTCGTTCTGCAAGACGAATGTTCGTCACAGGTCCGCCGGAGTTGGTCTCGGCATCGGCGAGCGCCTGCAGCAGCAAGAGCCCCTTGTCGACCGTTGTCGCCATGCGAGAAGCATAGCGCGTTCGTAATACGCAACATATCTTGACAATGATGAACGCAGACAGCCACACTGTGTCCCACCAAGTGATCCACGGCACACGGAGGATTGATGACAACCGACCAACAGGCAGCCAGGGCGGACTCGACACACTTACCCGCCAGCCTTCGGCGGCTGGACGTCTTTGCAGTCCTGCTTTGCGCGCTAGTAGGTGTGGACACCCTTGGCGCCGTCAGTGCCTATGGGCCACAGGGTCTTTTGTGGATGGCACTAGTTGCATTGGTCTTCTTCGTGCCCTACGGACTGTTAACTGCGGAACTAGGCTCAGCGTTTCCACAGGAGGGCGGTCCATATGTCTGGACGAGGATGGCATTCGGAAGGTTCGCTGCCGGGATCAACCAGTTCTTCTACTGGATCTCAAACCCAGTCTGGATCGGCGGCACCCTGTGCATCGTCGCGGTCGTCACCTTCAATGAGTTCTTCTTTCCGCTGACGGGAATGTGGCGATGGCTGGCCGCCGCGGCTTTCGTCTGGGGATCGGCTTTCGTCATCAGTGCGAGTGTCCGTTTCGGACGGTGGATTTACCTGGTAGGCGCCGCGGCGCGCATCGTCTTGCTGACCCTGTTCATTGCATCTGTAGTCGTATACGCATGCAAGAACGGTATTCAGCCGATTCATGCCAGCGATTTCTCGTGGACTTATGCAGGTTTCGTCGCGGTCGTGCCGGTAATTGTCTTCAACTTCCTGGGGTTCGAGGTTCCCTCCAACGCCGCCGAGGAAATGGTCAATCCGCAGAAAGACGTACCGTTATCGGTGCTCCGTGGCGGCGTGACCGCCACCCTGCTGTACGGGATCCCGGTTGTGGGAATTCTCCTGGTGTTGCCCAAGAATCAGCTCGGCACGGTCACCGGTTTTGTCGACGCCTGCCGCGCTGTCTTCACCGTGTACGGGGGCAGGATCGCGCCCGACGGTACCGCGGAGCTGTGGGGATTTGGACGAGCGGCTGCACAGGTTGCCGCTGTCGGGCTGATCATCGGTCTGTTCACGAGCGGGACCGCGTGGGCAATGGGAGTCAGCCGCGCTCAGGCGGTGGCGTTCACCGACGGCGCAGGACCCGCGTGGCTTGGCACATTCTCGCGCAATGGCTCGCCCACACGAGTTAACCTCCTATCGGCCGCGATCTCGACCATCGTCATGGCCGCAGCCATGGTGTTCGCCAACGGCAATGCCGAGAAGTACTTTTCGGCGGCCATTGGCCTGGTCGTCTCGGCCACCGCGATCTCGTACATCCTCACGTTCTCGTCGTTCATGCGACTGCGCATCAAGTACCCCGACACCAGACGCCCATTCAGAGTGATAGGCGGCCGGACTGGCGGATGGGTCGTGACTATTCTGACCGTCGGGACGATGCTCTTCACCGTCGCGTCGCTCTTGTGGCCAGGCATCGGGGTGACCTGGTTTGACCCCAGCGTTGACTCAAATATGTTGCTCCCGAGCGGGTTTGATGGAGACAGAACGGGATACACGTTGAGTCAACTTATTCCAATGGGCGCTGTGTTGGCCGGGGCTATCTGCCTTTACATATTCGGTTCGGCCGGCCGACGATCGGCCGCGCCCAGTGCAAATACCCCCGAGTCGACGCGTCGTTGCTCGGAAGTTGTGGAAGAAGAGAAAAGCGTTGGTGCACAAGGTGCGTGATAGATTTGATGTCGTCGTTGTCGGCGGAGGAACAGCGGGCTGCGTCATGGCAGCGCGGCTGGCCGCTAGTGGCCGCACGGTGCTTGTGCTAGAGGCCGGTCCAGACTACGGGCACGCCACGTCGGAACACTGGCCACCCGACTTGCTCTCAGCAGCAACGATTCCCACCTCGCACGACTGGGGATACTCAGGAAAGGGCGCAGGCGGGCAGACACTGGAGTTCGAGCGATGCCGGGCGATCGGTGGATGCTCGACTCACAACGGCGCCACACAAAACGTGGGGTGGGGAGGCGACTATGACCGTTGGGCCGCAACTGGACTCGTAGGGTGGAGTTCGTCAGACTTGGCTCCGCTGTTTGAACGGGCGGGCAAGGCGATGAACCTGCGCGATTACCGTGACGAGCAGATTCAGCCGTTCCAGACCGCATTCGTCGCCGCAGCCGCAGACCATGGATTAGGAGTGCGCAACGATTTTGTCTCATTGCAGGGCGGTGCAGGAGTCGGATACGCACCGGTCAGCATCACAGATGATGGCACCAGGTACAACGCGGCATTCGCGTACCTCGATGGACTCCGTCACTCGGGAAAGCTGACGGTACGCGGAGACGTCGATGTTCTCAGCGTGTGCATTGACCACGGTCGTGCAGTTGGTGTCCTCATCCAGAACGATGGGTCGCGACCCACAGTCGTGGAGGCCGATCTGGTCGTGGTCAGCGCCGGAGCCTACGGTAGCCCAGAACTGCTCCTGAAATCCGGCATCGGGCCCGCCGACGACCTCGCCCGAATCGAGATCCCAGTGCAATGCGAGCTACCAGGGGTCGGCAATGGCCTGCAAGATCACCCATCGCTACAGCTCGAATTCGCCGGCACGGCCGAGTTGGGTCGCGCCCTAAGTCAATTCGAACAGAGCCAATGGTTGCCCGACGAACAGGCAATCGCCAAGCTGAAATCATCAGAAGCCGGTGACGCTCCATTTGACCTGCATATCTACCCATGGACCGAACGTGATCCTTCGGCCGCCCATGGCTGGCGCTGTGTGATACCGATCGGCGTGGTGAAGCCACACTCGCGCGGATATCTCAAGCTTCAGAAGGAAGGCAACACACTGCGCGCCAACGTCAACCACGGCTATTTCAGCGATCCCCGGGATATGAACGCTGTGCGCGACGGCCTGCACTGGGTTCACCAACTTCTCGAAGACCGGACATCGACTTTCGCGGCCTATCTGGGAGCGCGGCTCAACCCAATCTGCGGGTCCGAGACCGACTGGATCGCATCGAACCATCGGCACTACTGGCACCCGGTGGGCACCTGCATGATGGGCGACCCCGCAGCCGGTGGGGTCGTCGATCACCGAGGCGCGGTACATGGAATCGAAAACCTCTATGTCGCCGACGCATCCATCTTCCCGGACATTCCGCGAGGAACAACCGCCTTGCCGACGACCGTAGTCGGCGAACGTATCGCTAGCTTGCTGCTGGAGGAGAACTGATATGAGCACCGCTACGACAACGTCTGGAACCAAGATTGTCAATCCTTGCACCGGTGAGGTTTACGAATTCCAGCCAGACACAACTCGATCAGACATCGACGCTGCCTTTCGCGCGGCTGAGCAGGCTTGGCGCCGCTGGCGTCAAATCACCCCGGGAGAACGGCACGCAGTACTGCTCAAGTTCGCCGACGCCATCGAATCTCAGGCCGACCAACTGATCGATATCGAACAGCGCAATACCGGCAAGACGAGTGACCAAGTTCGAGACGAGCTTGCCGGTGCACTGGACGAAATGCGTTTCATGGCAGGCGCTCAACGTGCAATGCAGGGCCCGATCGCCGGCCGATACGTCGCCGGCACCAGCTCGCAGGCGACGCGGGAGCCGCTGGGCGTCTGCGCCCAGATTCTTCCGTGGAACTACCCGCTGGCGGCCGCGATCTCGAAGCTTGCACCGGCACTGGCCGTTGGCAATACCTCGGTTCTCAAGCCGGCGGCACCTACGCCGTGCAGTGTCCGTGAGTTGGTCGCGATCGCGAACGAAACTCTCCCTGAAGGCGTTGTCAACGCGGTGTTCGGTGGCCGTGAGACTGGCGAATACATGGTGGCGCATCGGGTGCCCGCGCTGATCTCGCTGACCGGCAGCGTGCGCGCTGGCTGGGAGATCACACGCGCCGCCGGCCTTAAGGTTCTGCACCTGGAGCTTGGTGGCAACTGTGCTGTCGTCGTCATGGACGACGTAGACATCGCCGCCGTCGCGCGGAACATCGCCGAAGCCTCGCTCTTTAACGCAGGCCAAGACTGCACCGCTGCAACGCGGTTGCTTGTCGCTGCCCCGGTACTCGACCAGTTTGTGTCACTGCTGGTGAAGGAGTTTGCGGCCGTGGAAGTGGGCCCGCTGGCGACCCCTGAGCACCTTGACAGAGTAATGGGGTTCTTTAGCCGTCTACCGGAACATGCACACATCGCGTGCGGTGGACACCGGGTGGCAAAGCCGGGTTTGTATGTCGAACCGACTGTGATCGCAGGAGTGACCCAGAGCGACGAGGTTGTCGAGGAGGAGATCTTCGGCCCGGTGGTCACCGTCCAAGGCTTTGAGGACGTCGATGAAGCTGTAACGCTGGCCAATGGCACGGAATACGGTTTGGCCGCCTCGATCTGGACGAATGACCACAACACTGCCGTAGCTCTCGCGAGCCGTATCGAGGCTGGCACCGTATGGATCAACACCCACGGCTCCTACGCCACCGAAATGCCCTTCGGCGGATTCAAGTCCTCAGGCTACGGAAAGGATCTATCGCCCGCGGCGCTCGAGAACTACTCGCGCCTTAAGCACATCATGTCCAGCGCGGGTTGAGCGCCGATCGCGCAGCAACAGCACAAGCAACACGTCGTTACACAAGGAATGTACTGAAATGACAAGCGTTCTTCCCGGTGCCGAAAACAGAACTGCGCCAGTGTCCGTCTTCGGGCCGGACTTTCCATTTGAGTTCGACAAATGGATCAGCCATCCTGACGGACTTGGAGTAGTACCTGAAGCAGCGCTCGGACAAGAAGTTGCGATCATCGGCGCGGGAATCGCGGGCATGGTGGCTGCCTATGAACTCATGAAACTCGGGCTACGTCCGGTCCTCTACGAGTCGTCGAGGATCGGAGGCCGACTGCGGTCGGAACGTTTCGACGGTGCACCCAGTGACGTCGTCGCCGAATTGGGAGGAATGCGCTTTCCTGCCTCGTCGTTCGCCTTCTTCCACTACAGCAGGATGTTGGGATTGAGTACCAGACCATTCCCCAACCCACTGACACCCTCGGCCGGTAGCACCGTGATCGACATCGAAGGCGCAACACATCACGCGCGCGAACTCGGCGAGCTACCACAGATTTTTCAAGAGGTTGCCCAAGCTTGGGCCGAGGCGCTCGAAGAAGTGAATTTCACCGCGGTGCAAGAAGCAATCCGGGCACGCGACGCGAAGGCAGTGAAGTCTCTCTGGGATGATCTCGTCGCTGAGTGGGACGATCGCACGTTCTACGACTTTGTCGCCAGCTCGAGGGCTTTCTCGAAGCTGTCGTTTCATCACCGCGAGCTGTTCGGTCAGGTGGGGTTCGGCACCGGAGGGTGGGACTCGGATTTTCCGAACTCGATGCTGGAGATTCTGCGGGTCGTGATGACGAACTGTGACGAGGACCAGCACCTGATTGTCGGTGGCGCTGAGCAGATTCCGCGCGGACTCTGGACCCATGCGCCAGATCGGCTGCGGCATTGGCCCGCCGGCACCACGCTCGCCAAACTGAACGGAGGAGTGCCACGCTCGAGAGTCAAACGTATTGCACGTGGTGCCGACGGAGACATCGAGGTCACCGACCAGTGGGGCGTAACACGGACTTATCCGGCGGCGCTGGCGACGTGCCAGTCTTGGTTGCTGACCACCGAAATCGATTGCGATGAAACGCTCTTCTCCCAGAAGGTGTGGACAGCGCTGGATCGCACGCGCTACATGCAGTCCTCCAAGACGTTTGTAATGGTCGATCGCCCGTTCTGGAAGGACATCGACCCGGTTACCGGTCGGCACGCGATGAGCATGACTTTGACCGACCGAATGACAAGAGGCACTTACTTTTTCGACAACGGCAACGACTCGCCAGGCGTTGTGTGCCTGACATACGCCTGGATGAGTGATGCCATGAAGATGCTTCCATACTCAGCGCAGGATCGGGCGCAGCTGGCGATCAACGCTCTGAAGAGCATCTACCCGAACGTCGATATCAACCAGCACATCGTTGGCGAGCCAATCTCAGTTTCTTGGGAGGCAGACCGCAACTTCCTCGGCGCGTTCAAAGGCGCCCTTCCTGGCCACTACCGATACAACCACCGGATGTACTCACACTTCTTGCAGGAAACCCACGAACCCGAGCACAAGGGCATCTTCTTGGCCGGCGACGACGTCTCGTGGACACCGGCGTGGGCGGAGGGCGCCGTGCAGACAGCGCTCAACGCTGTGTGGGGCATCATGACTCACTTCGGCGGCAGTTCCAGCATTGGTAACCCGGGACCCGGTGACGTGTTCGCCGAGCTCGGCCCGATGAGACTGCCCGAATGACGGGACGCCTGAGGCTGGCTGTGGTGCAGTGCCCGTCGATAGGCGCTGACGTCCAGGCCAACCTGGCTCGTCTCGTCGAGACTGTTCGAACGGCGGCCATTTGCGGCGCCGAACTTGTGGTGTTCCCGGAGATGTACGTCACCGGATACAACATCGGCGAACGGGACGTCAGGAGCCTCGCCGAGCCTGTCGACGGGCCGGCGATCGCGTTCATTCGGCAGGTGGCGCGCGACGCTTCGGTTCATGTTTGCGTTGGATACCCGGAATTAGGCGACGGAGGAAAGATCTACAACTCCGCCGTGATCTGCGATCCACGCGGGCAGGCGGTGTTGAACTATCGCAAGTCGCATCTTTTCGGTGCCGCCGAGAAGAAGGTGTTCAGCCCCGCAGACCGTCAGACTCCGTTGGTACGGGTGAACGGCATCACCGTCGGCGTGCTCATCTGCTACGACGTCGAGTTTCCGGAGAACACGCGAGCGGCGGCGCAGGCCGGGGCAGACATCGTCGTAGTACCGACCGCGAACATGGAACCGTTCAGATCAGTTTCGGAAATCATCGTTCCCGCAAGGTCTTATGAGAATCAGATGTATGTGGCTTACGCCAATTACTGCGGTGATCAGGACGGGCTGGCATACTGCGGGCGCAGTACCATTGCTGATCCGAACGGCGTCCGCTTGGCCAGCGCCGGCGACGGCCCAGATCTCCTGTTCGCGGAGATCGACCGGGAGGTCATCCGGGCGTCGCGGTCAAAGCACTGTTTTCTCGATGATTGTGCTGAGTCGACTGCGTCCGCTTTCTAGGACTTGTCCGGTCTTTGTGTCGTGGCTAGACGGAGAACGCAGTTCACGTCTCCAAGATGAGGGCTGAGGTAGGCCTCCGGCCAGTCCACCGCGGTGAGTCGCCGACACGTTGGTGACCAGGTTATTTGCATGAAAGGCCCGTGAACCAAGGCAATCGGGTCTCCCTCAGACGTTCTCAGCTCAGCGAGACAGCGGCGCTGTATTCGTCGCTGATGGTGGACCGCTCCTGATGGGCTGCGGCGTCGACCATTACTTGTCGAGGGCACCGATCCCACGCTCTTGACGACCCTTAGAGCGTTTCTCGCCTGCAACGGCCAACTGGAGATGGCGACAACAGAACTTGGGGTACACCGTCACACGATGCGCCACCGGAAGGGCCGCAGCACTGACGGATGCGACTGCGTTGGTCTGCCTAGGTTGAATCATCCTGATTTGGAATGCAATTCATCGACCGCAACAGCTACTCACCGCCATATCCCGGTCAACCGCCGGGTAAGATCAGGCCCGATGCCCACTGTCGAAGAGATCACCTCATTCATCGATGACGGTCCCCCACCCGGACAGTCACCGTGGGTCGTTGCCCCGGAGAGCAGTGCCATTGCCGTCGTCGATTCAGACGGTTCGTGGCCCGACGCATTCGCCGACATAGCCGACCGTATTTCTAGGGCGCTGGGTCCGCGCGCGCTCGACGTCCTCCACATTGGATCGACGTCGGTGCCTGGCCTTCCGGCGAAGCCGGTCATCGATATCGACCTGATCGTCGCGGATCCGGCGAGAGAGAACGACTGGCTGCCTGCATTGATACGCGTAGGGTTCATCCTCACGGTGCGGGAGCCATGGTGGTACGAACATCGCCTGGTCAAGTGCAGCGCCCCGGATGCCAACGTTCACGTCTTTGGGCCTGACGCACCGGAGCCGTGGAAGCACCGGATTTTTCGTGACCATCTTCGCCGGGACGAGCGGGACCGCGAGGTGTACGCCGCGATGAAGTTGACCGCGTCACAGAACGCGAATGAACGCGGCGAGACGGTCATGGAGTACAACCATCGCAAGCAGGCCGTGATACGCCAGATCTACGGGCGCGCTTTTCGTCAAGCTGGGCTCAGTGAGTAGCCGCTGTTGACAACGGGAACGTAGCTGTAATCGGCGTGCGCGACTTGGAGTCGGCATCGCAGCAATTGGCGTTCTGCAGAAGTGAGCTTGAGGGTGAACGGTTCTGCGGCATTAAAGCCTGGCGAATACTGCTGTCTACGGACTTTGCGGGATCCCGGTCGCAGAAACAGCACGCGGTTGAGTAGAGGCCCCTACAATTGGTGGTTCGATGCCGAATTATCGAGTGACCGAACATAACCGCTTTGATACTCTGCGCCGCCTACGGCCGGCGCGACGGCTTGTCTTTGCCCAAGGGCTGGCGGCTGTGGTGTTGGCCCTGGTGACGCTGCCGTGCTCCTATCCCAGTGCAGGTGATCCTCCGATCTGGGTACAGCTTGTGGGTCTGCTGTTCATGGTGGGATCGGCCGTCGCCAGTATTCACACGTGGCGCCTGGTCGTCGTGGGCGGGTTGCGCGAGCGTAGCCAGGCAGCGGGATGTCATCGGGAAACTCAACTGCGCCAGCATATTCGGGACGAGCGTCAACTCCGTCTGGCCGCGATCATCTGGCTGATGATGATCTTTATTCTTGTGCCGTTGCCATCATCATGGCGTTGGTTCTGGTTCCTTCTGACCGCACTCGGGGCGATTGCCGGCGCTGTGTCGCTTGCGCGCTTGATCCGATCGGAAATAGCCGACAGGTAGCCGGATCAGGAACGTGCTGACGCCGGCGAGGCTACCTCCGCCATCACATCGGCGTACCACTCGAACAGTCTAATTCGTTGTGGTAGCTCGACTTTGAGTAAACGCGCCCAGCAAGCAGCTACCGTCGAGCGCGCTGCCGCACCGATCCATGGCTGCGGAAGCAGCTCCGGCGGCAGTAGCGGATCGGGCTCGACCGCGCGAGTGAACTCCGCGGCGAGTTCGATCGCGATGGTTAAATAGTCGGTTGTCGACGCATTCCGCAACGCCCGCAGTGAATGTTCACCGAAGGTCAGCAGTCGTCGATGGCGTTCAGCGATCTCCTCCAGCGGCCAGAGGCGGTTGGCGAGCGCACGCGGCTCGTCTATGCCGCCAACGGACAGATCGATCGTCGTCAATGTGGTGATGTGATCGGCAATCGCCAATTCCGATGCTGCCGAGGCAATCCTGTCCTCCCATGGGTTCGGGGAGACGTACAACCCACCTTGTATCGGCGCGCCGCCAAGACGCACGATGGCGTCACGCATGGCATCGCGTGCCGCCCGGACCGGCTCTGGGACCGCGAACGCCACCAAGTGCCATCGTCCGTCCCATGGAGCGCCGCCACGGTCCTGCGCATACATGAATCGCACATAGTCGAGGTCGGGTGTGATGGCGCTGCGCACTTTGTTGGTTGCATGAAGAATGGCTTTGCGGCCACGGCCTTCCATGATGAACTGACCGTCGGCCACCAGCCGCTTGAGGCATAGACGTACCTGCTGGTCGGTCATCCCGAGTGCGTTGGCGACGTCGTATAGTGCGCCGGCGTCGATCGTCGCGTCGTCACGCAGCATGCTCTCCACGAGAGTGCGGGTGGGTACCGCGGTAGGTTCGTCGTCTCCGATGTCCAACGGTCAGCTCCTTGTGCCCACTGCACGACTGGCGGGGCTCACCAGTTTAGACACGGGCATCCTGCTCGACGATGACCAGCGGCGAGTTGGTGGCACGTCCGAGTTGACGGTCGAGGTCGGCGAAGAACCGCGGCGCGTCGATGACGGCGTCGGGTGGATGAACGCCGGGTCGACGGGCGGTGCCATCGATCATCTGTGACAAGCCAACAGACAGCGGAATAGCCGTCGCACGTGCCATGTCACCGAGCAGCCCGTCGGCGTCGCGGCCCGAACCCGACAGATCGAGCCGGGCCAGAACCATGTGTTCGCGCCCGCCGCGCGTGCCGGACACTGCGGCAAAAAACGGCGGCAAAGATCCCGGCCCCTTGGAGCGCAGGGACAGCGGAATAGATCGCAAGTAGCGCAAGAAGTTCGGCTTCGCGAATTGGGCTGCCGCCTCCTCGTGGGTTAGCGCGCCACTGTCGATGTCCCGACGCAGTACATCCAAATATGCCAGGGTCTGCGGCTTGAGCACCATCAGATTGACGGCGTCGCCACTGAGCCCGAGCGTGCGCCTCAAGGTGATCGGCTCGGGATGACCGATCGAATAGGCTGTGCCCTGTCGGTCGCCCGGCAGTCTCAATTCGATCGGGCGCAAAGGCCGCTGCGAGGTCATCTGTCCCGCGCGAATCGCGGAGATGTTGCCACTGCTCTGCAGCATCCAATGCACGGCGGCGGCAGACGGCCGCCCGTCGGGGCCTAACAGCACCTCGCCCCCTTGGTGTTCGCCGCCCGAGCCAGGGACGTCGACGGGCCACGCGGTGTAGGCATCTCGTACTGCATCAAGTTCGGCAGCCGCGGTCGCCGCGAGTAGGTTGCTGATGCCTGGACTCGCTCCCATGCCAATGATCGCGCAAACCCCTGCGGCACGCGCGGTTTCGTCGAGGTCAAGCATCTTGACCGTCGGTTCCCAGTCGTCGCAGATATCGATGTAGTCGGTTCCCGCAGCGATTGCCGCTTGCAATACGGGCACGCCGAATCGGTAGTACGGGCCGACGGTGTTCACGACAACATCCGCTGGCTCCAGCGCGTCGCGCAGCGCAGCGCTGTCTGTGACGTCCACCTCCATAGCGCTAACCATTACCGGCGTATGCGCGAGCTGCCGGCACAGCCGGTCAGCGGCGGCGCGGTCGCGGTCCGCGATGACGATCTCGTCTATGCCAGCCATGCGAGCGGCGATGCGAACGGCGACGGTGCCCATCGCTCCTGGCCCACCCAGTGCGAGGACCTTCATCGTGTCTCCTTTCCAGCCGGCAATTGTTCGACGTACTGCCGTAGGTTGTCGAGGTATCCAGGCGCATAGAGTTGCCGTGGCGCGAACAAGGCCACCGCATAGGACTTCAGACTGACGCTGTTGTTGTCCAGGTCGTCCTTGACGATGTTGTGCGACGCGTGCGGATAGGTCTGGACCGTGAGCAGATCCGGGCGTACCAACTGGCGATAGACGCGCTCCGTTTCCGCCACATCGACGTTCAGATCGCCCTCACCAAGTTCGAGCAACACGGGAACCTTGATATGCGGGAGCGTAGCACTGACGTCCGAAAGGTAGTTGCGCGCAACAAATCCCCACCGATCGGCAGACATCGGCGACGAGTCGATGTGGGCTGCCACGTACTGCTCGTAGCTAGCGTGGTCGCGCAGCAGCTGATTCGTCCGGTCCCGGCGCGCCAAAGCCTCGGTGAGGTCGGACTGAGACGCCTTTCTGACCCGCATATCCGCGCGCAGGTTGTACTCGCCCTGGCGCAGCCAGTTGATCGCAGCCCCAACCAGAATCACGAACTGCATATCCGGTCTCTGTACCGCGGCCTCGGGCAGCACCCAGCCACCCTGGCTGATGCCCCAACCGCCGATCCGATGCGGGTCGATGTCTGGACGGCTGCGCGCCCAGTCGATCGCAGCGGTGACCTCAGCGGTGCGATCCGCCATGCTCTGGGCCAACCAGTTGCCCGGAGCGCCGTCGATGCCGGGCTTGTTCCACGACAACGATGCGTAACCGGCTCGGGCTAGAGACTCCCATATGGGTCGATAGAACGAGTCGCGCGTGGCGTCGGCGGGGCCGTCGCCGTGTACGAATACCACCAACCCGAATGGGCCGCTTCCCGTCTTGGGTAGAGCCAGCAGGCCATCGAGGGGCTGTCCCGGTCCGGGAATCGTCACACGCTGTTCTCGGATCGCGAAGTTGTTGACGTAGAGCACCCATGAGCCCGCTGACACCAGTAGTGCGAGAACGCAGGCTAGTGCGATCAGTGTCAGGCGCACTCTGCCGCGGCGTTTCTCTGCGTGGCTAGAACTATCGAACATCAAACGATCGTATCGCGTGCGATAGAATCGCGCCAGCGGTCGTGATCGGAATGCTCGATCGTCAGGCGGGGCACAAATGGGAAGCCCTGACCGATCGGTGACATTCTGTAGCCGATTTCGTTTAGCAACCGTGGTCATTGCGAAACTGCTGGCCGAACGATGGCACGGAAATCTATGTAAAGTGGTGTGCAACAAATTATCTCGCGTTGTTGATCGTGTTTTGAGGCATCATTGCCGGGGCTAGGGCGAGGTGTTTGCGCAACGACGGGGCATCGCGCAGGCGTTAGCATCGTCGAATGCCCGCTGCCCGCTTCGCTACAGCACTTCGCCAAGCAGGTGTGCGCGACGTCCTTGACGATGACACGAGCCGCGCAGCCTATTCGTCGGATGCCTCCCTGTATCGGGTACGGCCGCTGGTTGTGATACGGCCGCGCGACGACGAGGAAGTCCGCATCGCGATGCAGGTATGCCGCGGCGAGGGGGTGCCCATCATCGCGCGTGGCGGTGGAACGTCGGTGGCGGGCAATGCGATCGGTACTGGGGCGATCATCGACTTCAGCCGCTACATGACGGGCATCCTCGCCGTCGACGCCGAACAGCGCACCGCCACAGTAGAACCCGGTGTGGTGCAGTCGAGTCTGCAGCAGGCCGCGGGGGCTGTCGGGCTTCGATTCGGTCCCGATCCGTCCACGATGACGCGCTGCACTATCGGGGGGATGATCGGGAACAATGCCTGCGGTTCCCGGACGCTGGGCTACGGTCGCACCTCGGACAACGTCGTCGGTCTGCGCGGATACTTCGGCAACGGCGAACCGATGGAGCTGACCGTCGAATCGGTGAGCGGGTCGGACTCCCCGACCGCATTCGCACTGAGGAAGGTTGCCTCGGCCTACCTGGCCACCATCCGGACCGAGTTCGGCTCTTTCGGCCGCCAGGTATCGGGCTATGCACTCGAGCACCTGGCCCCGGAGCGCGGCTTCGATGTTCGCCGCATGCTCGTCGGCTCGGAAGGCTCGCTGGCCGTCGTCACCGAGGCGACCGTGCAGCTGGTGCGCAATCCTGCCCACGCCATCCTGGTAGTTCTCGGGTTCCCGAACATGGCCTCGGCGGGTGACGCCACGCCGCATCTGTTGGGTTTTGGGCCGACCGCGTGTGAGGGCATTGATTCCCGCATCGTCGACGTCGTTCGGCAGCGCCGCGGCGAGAGTGCAGTGCCCGCTCTGCCGGGTGGTCGGGCGTGGCTGTTCGTGGAGATCGCCGGCGACGATCCCGACGAGGTGGCCGACCGTGCGCGACGCCTGGCCGGCGACAGCGGCGCGGAGGACACGTTGCTCGTCGTCGACGAGGCTGCAAAGTCGGCGTTGTGGCGTATCCGTGCCGACGGCGCGGGACTGTCAGGGCACAGCGCCAGGGGGCTGCCGGCGCACGCCGGCTGGGAGGACGCCGCCGTTCCTCCACAGCGGCTGGGCGCCTACTTGCGCGACTTCGAGTCCCTCATGGACGACTTCGGGGTGGACGGGTTGCCCTACGGGCACTTTGGTGACGGATGCATCCACATCCGGATCGACTGGCCACTCGATAAACCCGGCGGGCGACGCGTTTTTCGGGACTTCTTGACCGAGGCGGCCAGCCTGGTCGGGCGCTACGGCGGGTCGCTGTCGGGCGAGCACGGCGACGGCCGCGCGCGCAGCGAACTGCTGCCGCAAATGTACTCCGCGGAGGCGCTTGCCGCTTTCGCTGCCGTCAAGCACGCGTGCGACCCCGACGACATGCTCAATCCGGGCATTGTGGTGGACCCCCGTCCTGTCGACACTGACGTGCGGGTGGCCGAGGCGCCGACTCTGCGGCGCAATCTCGGCTTCGCTTACCGACACGATGGTGGTGACTTCAGCCAAGCCGTGCACCGGTGCACTGGCGTCGGCAAATGCCGCGCCGACAACAGCGCGGCCGGGGGCGTCATGTGCCCGTCGTATCTGGCTACCCGCGAGGAGCGCGACTCCACTCGTGGACGCGCGCGGGTGCTCCAAGAGATGATCAACGGTTCCGCGGTCACCGGTGGTTGGCGTTCACCGGAGGTGCACGAGGCGCTGGAGCTGTGCTTGTCGTGCAAGGGCTGCACTTCGGACTGCCCCACGGGCATCGACATGCCGGCATTCAAATCCGAAGTGCTGCACCAAACTTATCGCGGCAGGCTACGGCCGTTGAGCCACTACAGCCTCGGCTGGTTGCCGCGTTGGGCGCGGATAGCCAGTGCCGCACCGCGATTGGTCAATGCGGTGATGGGCCTGCCGGGTGTTCGTCGGGTCGCGCTCGCCGGTGCCGGCGTCGACCGCCGACGCACCATGCCGCGATTCGCGCATCAGACCTTTCGGGACTGGTTTGAACACGTGCACGCGCCCAACGCCGGTGACGGTGATCCGGTGGTGCTGTTCGTCGATTCGTTTACCAACTACTTCACGCCGGAAATCGGCCAGGCAACGGTGAAAGTCTTGGTAGCGGCTGGATTCCGGCCGGAATTGTCGGAGCCTTCCACGTGCTGCGCGCTGACCTGGATCACCACGGGGCAGCTCGACGCGGCCAAGAGGATCGTCGGACGCACCATCGAGTCCCTAACCGCGGCAGCTGAACTCGGCACACCCATCGTCGGCATAGAGCCATCGTGCACCGCGGTCCTGCGCTCGGATGCCGTTGAACTGATCGGCTCGCGGGCCGAGGCGGTCGCCGGCTCGACCAAGACGTTGGCCGAGATGCTCACCGAACGCAACTGGACGCCGCCGCCCCTGGACGGCACCGTCGTTGTGGCGCAACCACACTGCCATCACCACGCCGTCATGACATGGAATGCTGACGAGTCGTTACTGGCTGCCGCCAACGCCAACGTGCAGAGACTCAGCGGCTGCTGCGGCCTGGCCGGCAACTTCGGGGTTGAGAAGGGCCATTACGACGTCTCTGTCGCCGTCGCCGAACAGCAGCTGCTGCCGGCGCTACGCAGCGCAGGGCCGGATACCGTCGCACTCGCCGACGGCTACTCGTGCCGCACACAACTGGCAGACCTAGCCGACGTCGAGGGCCAACACCTGGCGCAATTGCTCGCCGCGCACCTGCCCAACGACTGATAAACACCCACAGGCGCAACGTCTTCGGCCGCTATAAGCCGTGCTCGGGCCCACTGGTGGCACCGTGGCCCGGTGCGGCCTCGCGCGCCGACCGCCGATCGGCCGCCCTCTCACGATATAGAGATACTGATTGATTCCGCTTGCATTATTTCGCTTGTCGTAATTGATTCGCGTTGCAACGATGGGCGGAGATCTGAAATCGCCCGTCGGCCCAGACATTAGGAGTCCTGCTCATATGGCCATCGTTCAGCCATGCCAGCTGCGCGCGGACTTCGCCAGGCGGCTGTCGGACATGTACGCAGAAGAAGTTCCTGCCTACCGCACCTTGCTGTCGGTGTCGCAGGAGGTCAACCACGACGTTCTGGTCGAATGCGGCGCCGATGCTGAACGGCTCGGCGCGATCGACCGGGTCAGCGCAGAGCGGCACGGCGCCATCCGGCTGGGCAGCCCACGCGAAATGGCCCATGCGGCACGGATCTTCGCGGCCATGGGCATGTACCCGGTGGGCTTCTACGATCTGCGCGACGCCGCCGAGACGGCGGTGCCCGTGGTGTCCACCGCGTTCCGTCCGATCCACTCGGCAGAACTGGACATCAACCCTTTTCGGGTGTTCACGTCGATGCTGGTTCCCGCCGATCGCCGGTTCTTCAACGCGGACCTACAGAACCGACTGACCAATTTCCTCGACGCGCGCCGGCTGTTCGACGATGAGCTGCTGCAGCTGGCCGACCGGGCAGTCGCGCAACACGGCCTGTCGGTCGACGACGCCGAACGATTCCTCACCCGTGCCGCCGCGGTGTTCAAGCTCACCCAGGAACCTGTCGACCGCAGCTGGTACGACGAACTGCATGCCGTGTCGTCGGTGGCTGCCGACATCGGTGGCGTGACGGGCACGCACATCAACCACCTCACACCGCGCGTGCTCGACATCGACGCCCTCTACCACCGGATGACCGCCCGTGGCATCACCATGATTGACACGATCCAGGGCCCGCCGCGCTGGCATGGTCCCAATCTGCTGTTGCGCCAGACGTCGTTTCGCGCGCTGGCCGAGACGCGCGCGTTTCGCGAGGCCGATGGCAGCGTCACAGAGGAGGACCTCCGTGTGCGCTTCGGTGAGGTCGAGGCGCGCGGAATCGCGGTCACCCCGGCGGGTCGCAAACTCTACGACGACCTGACGATGGAGACCGCGCGGTTGATACGGTCGCGTGACCCCAGGGCGACGATGAGTCTCCACGAGCGTAACGAAATCCAGGCGGAGATCTGGACCAAGGCGGTGCCGCTGACCGAAGTCGAGCTGGCCCGGGAAGATCTGGCCTACTTTACTTTCCGCGTCGACGAGACCCGACGACCCCGCGACAAGGTGCCGCCCAACACGTTGCGCGAGTTGATCGACGACCACTGGGTGGCCATCGATCCGATCGTCTACGAAGACTTCCTGCCCAAGTCGGCCGCCGGGATCTTCCAATCGAACCTGACCTCGGACACCGTCAAGGACGCCAGCCAGCACGCCACGCTCATCGACGCGGCCTGGATGGAGGGTGTGCTCGACACCGAGCTTCACGACCCGTATCACCTCTACGACCGTGCGCGGCGTCGCTCATTGGACGCTGTGGCAGATGCGCTGTGCATCGCCGGCGGTGTCGAACTACCCCAACCGACAACACGACCCGAAGGACCCATCACATGACCAGCCTCGCGCGACTCGAGCTGACCACCACCACCGACGACCTGCGCGCCCTGGCACGCACCAGCTTGATGCAGTGTGGGGTGGACATCGACGGACTCGCGAACGCAAGCTCCTCGACGATCATGGCCCGGACCCCCATCACCGGCGAGGACCTGTTCGACTTTCCCGCAGCCGGGGCCGCCGACGTCGAACGCGCCATCGATGCCGCCCACGAGGCCTACCTGCAGTGGCGCACCGTTCCGGCACCCGTACGCGGCCTGCTGATCAAGCGCCTGGGCGAGCTGCTGACCGAGCACAAGTCCGACGTCGCCAATTTGATCAGCATCGAGGTCGGCAAGATCGGCGCCGAAGCCCTCGGCGAAGTGCAGGAGATGATCGACATCTGCGACTTCGCAGTGGGCTTGTCACGCCAGCTCGACGGCCGCACGATGCCCTCCGAGCGGCCCGGGCACCGGCTGATGGAGACCTGGCACCCGTTGGGCGTGGTCGGTGTCATTTCGGCATTCAACTTCCCGGCGGCCGTGTGGTCGTGGAACCTCGCGATCGCGATCGTGTGCGGCGACACCGTGGTGTGGAAGCCGGCCCAGCTGACCACCTTGACCGCCGCGGCCTGTTCGGCGCTGTTCGATCGGGCGGCCCGCGACGTCGGTGCCCCCGAGAACCTCAACGTCACCGTGTCGGCGTCGAGTGCCGACAGCGCGGCGTTGATCGAGAGCCCCAAGGTGCCGTTGGTCAGCGCCACCGGATCCGAACGCATGGGTGCCGAGATTGCCCCTCGCGTCGCCGGACGGTTCGGCCGGGCGATCCTCGAACTGGGCGGCAACAACGCGGCCATCGTCACACCGTCGGCCGACCTGGACCTCGCCACCCGCGCCATCGTGTTCTCCGCCGCGGGCACCGCCGGACAGCGCTGCACGACGCTGCGACGGGTTATCGCGCACGAGGACGTCGCCGAGGAACTGATCGCCCGGATCGTCAAGGCCTACAGCGGCCTGCCGATCGGTGACCCCCTGTCCGACGCCACCCTGGTGGGCCCGCTGATCAACGAAGGCGCCTTCGCGAACATGTCGGCAGCCCTCGAGCAGGCGCGCGCAGAAGGCGGCACGGTCCTCGTTGGCGGCCGGCGCCGCGAAAGCGCATATCAGGCGTTCTACGTCGAGCCGGCTGTCGTGCGGATGCCGCAGCAAAGCGACATCGTCAGGGCCGAGACGTTCGCCCCGATCCTGTACGTGATGACCTACTCCACGTTCGAGGAGGCCATCGCCATGCACAACGGCGTCCCCCAGGGGCTGTCCTCGGCGATCTTCACGCTGGATCAGCGCGAGGCTGAACGGTTCATCGCCGCCGACGGCTCCGACTGCGGACTGGCCAACGTCAACATCGGCACCTCCGGGGCGGAGATCGGTGGTGCTTTCGGCGGCGAGAAGACCACAGGCGGCGGCCGCGAATCGGGATCCGACGCCTGGCGGGCCTACATGCGCCGCGCCACCAACACCATCAACTATTCCCTGGAACTTCCGCTGGCCCAAGGCGTCAGCTTCACCTGATCGACTGCAAGGAGAAGGAGCCGATAATGCTCGACAGCATCGACGAGTGGGGCCCTGAGAAGGTCGTCTGCGTCTCGGACCGCCGCACCGGTATGCGTGGTGTGCTGGTGATCGACAACACCGCCCTCGGAATGGGCAAGGGCGGCACCCGCATGTCGCCCACGGTGAGCATCACCGAGGTGGCGCGCCTGGCGCGCAACATGACGTGGAAGTGGGCGGGAGTGGACTTGTTCTACGGCGGCGCCAAGGCGGGCATCCAAGCCAACCCCGACGCCCCGGACAAGGAACAGGTGCTGCGCGCCTTCGCCCGCGCCCTGCACAACGAGGTCCCCGAGGAGTACGTCTTCGGCCTCGACGTCGGATTGACCGAAGCCGACGCTGCCATCCTGGCGGACGAGATCGGTGGCCGTGGCGGCGCGGTCGGCACCCCGTATGCACTCGGGGGGCTGCCCTACGACCAACTCGGCGTCACTGGGTACGGGGTGGCCGAAACCGTCGACGCCGCAGCGCAATACGCCGGGCAGGACACGACGTCGCTGACCGTCAGCATCCAGGGCTTTGGGGCAGTCGGGGCGGCTGCCGCGGGGCGACTGGCAGAACTCGGCGCCACCATCGTGGCCATCTCGACATCGCAGGGCGGGCTGCACAATCCAGACGGGCTGGATGTCGAGAAGCTGCTGAAACTGCGCGATGAGCACGGCGACGCACTGGTCGCCCACTACGGCGACGGCCAGCCGATCGCCTGCGGCGAGGAGATCACGATTCCCGCCGATGTCCTGGTGCCCGCGGCGCTACAGGACGTGATCGACGACGACCTGGCGCGGACACTTCCGGCCAAGATCATCGGCGAGGGCGCCAACCTGCCGAGTAGCCCGTCGGCGCAGGAAATCCTGCGTGAGCGTGGCGTGCTCGTCGTGCCCGACTTCATCGCCAACGCCGGCGGCGTCGTGGCCGCGGCGGTGGCGATGGACTCCCGGACCTCGGGCATCCGGCCTGACACCACCTCGGTGTTCACCAGCATCTCCAGCAAGCTGCGCGCCGGCGCCCACAACGCCCTGGAGGTGTCGGCCCGCGAAGGGATGACCACTCACCAGGCTGCCCGTCGTGCCGCTCAAATGCGGGTCGCCGAGGCGATGGACCTACGCGGGCGCTTGCCGCGCTGACCGAGACCCATCAGCTGAACCTGCCCACGGTCCTGGCCGTGCCCGCCTGCAAGGAGTGACCTGCCGATGATCGATGCCCCCGTCAGCCCTGATGCACTGTTCGTGATCGACGACCTTCTGTCCGAGGAAGAGAAGAGCATCCGGGACAGCGTGCGCGCACTGGTGACACGCAGCATCACCTCGCACATCGCACAGTGGTACCAGCACGGCAAACTGCCGGCCCGGGAGCTGGCCACCGAGCTGGGCTCCGTTGGCCTGCTCGGCATGCACCTGAAGGGATACGGATGCGCCGGAACCTCGGCGCTGGCTTACGGATTAGCCTGCCTGGAACTGGAGGCAGCGGACTCCGGGCTGCGGTCGCTGGTCAGCGTTCAGGGTTCGTTGGCGATGTTCGCCATCCACCGATTCGGCACCGAGGAGCTCAAACAACGATGGCTGCCGAGTATGGCCACCGGGAAGGCCATCGGCTGCTTCGGGCTGACCGAAGCCGATTTCGGGTCCAACCCGTCCGGCATGCGGACCACCGCCAGGCGTGACGGCAGCGACTGGATTCTCAACGGCACCAAGATGTGGATCACCAACGGATCCATCGCCGACGTCGCCGTCGTGTGGGCCCGCACCGATGACGGGATCCGTGGCTTCGCCGTTCCCACCGGCACCCCAGGCTTCAGCGCCCGCGACATCGAGTCGAAGATGTCGCTACGGGCGTCGGTCACCAGTGAACTCGTGCTCGAGGACGTGCGCGTGCCCGACGCATGCCTGCTACCCGAGGCGCGCGGCCTGTCCGGTCCGCTGTCGTGCCTCAACGAGGCCCGCTTCGGCATCCTATTCGGAGCCATGGGCGCCGCCCGTGACTGCTTGCACACCGCGATCGACTACGCGCAGAGCCGTTCTCAGTTCGGCAAGCCGATCGCAGCGTTCCAGCTGACCCAGGAAAAACTCGCCACGATGAGCCTTGAGTACGGCAAGGGCATGCTGCTGGCGATGCACCTGGGCCGCACCAGGGATAGCGCCGGTCTCAAGCCCTACCAGGTGAGCCTGGGCAAGCTGAACAACGTCCGCGAAGCGCTCGGCATCGCCCGGACCGCTCGAACCATCCTGGGAGCCAACGGGATTACGGCCGAGTATCCGGTGATGCGGCACGCCTGCAACCTCGAATCGGTGCTGACTTACGAAGGCACCAGCGAGATGCATCTGCTGATGATCGGGCAGGCGCTGACCGGCCACGCAGCGTTCTCGTGATGGGAAGGGAAGTCATCTGATGTCCGACGCCGTCGACGACCATTTCATCGCCGCGCTACAGGCCTGCAGCGCGACTGCGCCCGCACCGGGGCGCGACGACAACGCGCCGGTGCGGCCCGGATCGTCCCTGACGGTTGCCGACGCGATGCACATCTTTGACTCCCAGATCGGGAGCCGCCACCTGGATTTGGCCGCGCGTGCTCTGCGAGCCGACGGCCATGGCTTCTACACCATTGGGTCGGCCGGACACGAAGCCAACGCCACCGTGGCGGCGGCCCTGCGCCCGACGGATCCCGCACTGCTGCACTACCGTTCGGGTGGGTTCTTCCTACAGCGCGCCCGCCAGCACGGCGGCGAGCGTGATGCTTTACGCGATGTGCTGCTGGGCATCGTCTCGGCCACCGCAGAGCCGATGTCCGGCGGGCGGCACAAGGTGTTCGGTCGCCACGACCTCAACATCATTCCGCAGACCTCGACGATCGCTTCGCACCTGCCGCGGGCATTTGGCACGGCGTTCCTGCTTGGGCAGGCGTGCGCCGTGGCCACCAGCCCGTGGCCGAGCGATGCCGTCGTGGCTTGCAGTTTCGGCGATGCCTCGGCCAATCATTCGACCGCCGTCGGCGCCATCAACGCCGCGTTGAATGCGACCTACCGCGGCCTTGACGTGCCGCTATTGCTGGTGTGTGAGGACAACGGCATCGGCATCAGCACCAAGACTCCACAGGGGTGGATCGCGAACGTTTATGCTCATCAGCCCGGCCTCGCCTACTTCGCCGCCGACGGCGCCGAGGTCGCCGAAACCTTCGCGGCCGCGGCCGCGGCCGTCGCCTATGTCCGGCATTACCGCCGCCCGGCATTCCTGCACCTGAGCACCGTGCGATTGATGGGCCACGCCGGATCGGACTACGAGCCGGGATATCGCAGTCCTCGTGAGATTTCCGCCGACTACGGCCGCGACCCGGTCCTGGGCACCGCGCGCATGCTCGTCGAACAGGGGCATCGCAGCGCCGGCGACCTGCTAGACCTCTACGAGCAAAAGCGCGGCACCGTGATGGGACTGGCCACGCAGGTATGTGAGCTGCCGCAACTGGATTCACCGTCGGCAGTCATGGAACCGCTGAAGGCTACGCTGCGCACTTCCGTTCGGGCCTCGCGCCCGTTGCAATGCGAGCATCCGGCCAAAATGACACTGGCGCAGGCGATCAACACGTCGTTGCACGACGTTCTCCGTGAGTACCCTCAGGCGCTCGTGTTCGGCGAGGACGTGGCTCGCAAGGGCGGAGTTTACGGACTCACCCGCGGCCTGCAGAAGAGATTTGGCGCCGCCCGCGTCTTCGACACCATCCTCGACGAGCAGACCATCCTTGGTCTCGCACTTGGCGCCGGGATCAACGGTCTGCTGGCCATCCCAGAAATTCAGTACCTGGCCTATGTGCACAACGCGCTGGACCAGATCCGCGGGGAGGCTGCGACGCTGCAGTTCTTCTCCAACGGCCAGTACCGCAATCCTGCGGTGATCCGCATTGCGGGCTACGGCTTCCAGAAGGGTTTCGGCGGACACTTCCACAACGACGACTCGGTGGCCGCGCTGCTGGACATCCCGGGCATCATCGTGGCCTCGCCCTCGCACCCCGACGATGCGGCAATCATGTTGCGCGCCTGCGCCCGCGCGGCCGTGGAGGCCGGCGCGGTGTGTGTCTATCTGGAGCCCATTGCGCTGTACCACACCCGCGACCTCCATCGCGAGGGCGATGGCGGTTGGCTGACGGGCTCTCATGACCTGCTGGACGCCACCGTCGGTACCGCTCGCACCTACGGCGACGGCGAGCAGCTGAGCATCGTGACATTCGGCAACGGCGTCCCGATGAGTTTGCGCGTCGCCGATGTGCTGCGCCGCACCCACGGGATCCGCAGTCGTGTCATCGATCTGCGGTGGTTGTCCCCGCTGCCCATCAAGGATGTACTGCGCGAGGCGACCGCCACCGGCCACGTGCTCATCGTTGACGAAACTCGGCGCACCGGGGGAGTCGGCCAGCAGGTCCTCGCCGAACTCATCGACAACGGCTACAGCGGCGCCATGGCCCGCGTGTGCAGCTATGACAGCTTCATCCCGCTCGGGGACGCCGCCTTGCAGGTTTTGGTCAGCGAGGAAGCCATCGAGCATGCGGCCATATCCCTCGTTGGCAGCACCCGCGGGTAACTTGCACGCTATTCAGTAGATCTAATTATTACCAACGCTTTTCATTTAGGATTGGTCGATGGTAATGAGTCTGACGCACCTGGCCACGCTGCGTGCCTTGGATCGGTTGGGCACCATGGTGTCGGTCGCTCAAGTCCTGGGATACACCCCGGGCGCGGTCTCGCAGCAGATCGCGGCCCTGGAAACGGCGGTCGGTGAGCGGCTGGTCGCGCGGGCCGGGCGAAACGTCGTCCTCACTGACGCCGGCCGGGTCCTGGCGGTACACGCGGACCGCATCCTGACCGCCGAGCAGGATGCGTTAGAGGCGTTGCGATCGGTGAATGACGAGCTGTCGGCACCGTTTGCCCTTGGTGTATTCGGCAGCACTGCCGCAGCGTTGCTGCCGGCCGTGATGGCGGCCGCGCAGCGCCGCTATCCGCGGTTGGAACTGACCAGTCGCGAACTGAGCGTCGACGTCGTTGTCGACGCAGTCCGCCGAGGCTCCGTTGATGCCGCAATCGGATTGGACTATCCGATTGCCCCCATGCCACGTGGCGGCGACACCGAGATCATCACGTTGCGCCGGGAATCGTTCGGGTTAGCCATGTCTCGCGATTTCGGCGAGACCGTCGACGCCGACGCGGTGCATCTTCAGGAGCTGGCCGACTGGACCTTCATCATCCCGCCGGCACACACGCCATTCGGTGCGGCGGTACGCGCAGCGTGCCGCCAGAGCGGATTCGAACCCAATGTCCGCCACGAGATCATGGACTCCGCGGTGACGTTGGCATTGGTGGCCCGTGGATTGGGTGCCGCATTCGTCACCGACACGATGATTGCGCTCAATCCGGCGGCCCCCCTCACACGCGTGCGCATCGTCGACGATTTCAGCCGTGAGATCGTGCTCGTCCGCCCTGTCGCCTCTGTTGCGCGCCGCACGGTGCGCGCCGTCACCGCAATCGTGCAGGACGTGGTGGACGACGATCTGGAGGGCGCGATCGCATCCCCGTGAACGGCGCATCGCTGCCACCTCGGTGACACGGGGTGCAGGTTCCGCAGCTGCCTAGCTCCAAATCTGCCAGAGCTGCGCCATGAGGTCAGTACGCGCGGGGTTGTCTGAGTTGCAGCTCATGGCGACGGATGTCTGACGATCTTTACTAATGTAGAAGTCGGTGCGGAAGCCGCCCCAGGCGCCCCCGTGTTCCAGGGATCCGTTGTTCAACAAGATAATTCCCGCGGCGTAGGTGGCCCCCGGTTCGTCGGGGTAGGCGACGGGGTCGGCTAGCTGTGCGGTGAGAAGGTCATGGCCGCCGACACGGCCCGTTCGATAATTGTCGGCCCACCTAACGAGTTCCGAAGGGGTGGTTTGAATTCCGCCGTCGCCGACTTGCTCCCAAAGTGAGTCGGCGATCGAGAATTCCGAGGGTCCGGACGCGTAGGAAATAGCTTTTGCGGGGATCTTGGCAACCGGGTCCATCGCCATCGCCAGGCCCAGGGGCTGGAACACTTCCGTGTTGAGAAACTGTGGTAATGGCATTCCTGATGTCGCGGCGACGATCTCGGCGAGCAACAGGTAGTTCGAATTCGAATATTCGAATTCGCTGCCAGGTGCAAAGGTCAAGGCGGGCACCTTGTCGAGTCTGCGGACTGCCTGCTCCTGGGTGGTTCGGGCGTTGTCGCCGAAGCCATCGTCGGTCAGCAGGCCGATGTAGTCGGGAATGCCGCTTTGGTGGTGGATCAGCTGGCTGACAGTCACCGAATCGGCCCATGCCGGCAGGCCAGGTACGTACGCGGACACGGGATCTGCCAGGCGCAGCCTGTGCTGATTGGCTAATAACAAGATGGCCGAGGCGGTGAACTGCTTTGACGTTGAACCGATGTCCATCACGGTCTGCGGGGTGATCGGTGCACCGGTGTGAAGATTCGCTACGCCGCGGGCGCCAGTCCATACAACGGAGCCGTTTTGTCCTACCGCCGCGGTGCACCCGGGCTGGTTCTCGCTGAGGAATTGGGCCAGCAGATTGTCGCTACGGGCGCTGCGGTCATCGTTCGCGGGCGGCCGAGCACTCTTCGACTCCTGCGCGGCGCTCGATGGAGAACCGGTCTGCGGATGATCTGCGCAGCCGGGTGCCAGCATCGTGATCGCGGCCAGCGGGAGTGCTAGCAACGCAGTACGCGACGTTCGACGGCGCGTCGATGAGGAGGTGGTCGACGTCATCTTGTGTTCTCCCAAAACGTACACTGCCACAACAAATTATGAGCCATACTTCGTGCTGTGCACCGCCGTGGTGCTCGGCGCTATCGGCGCGCTGGGACGGCGATCTCAGTGGGCGGAGCTATTGCGCTCAGGCGGAGCCGCCGGGCCCGCCTGAGCGAAATAGGTTCAGCCGCAAGGGGTCAATCAGCCAATGTCGCCGTCGTGGGCGAACCGGCTGCCGGCTTTGGTGGCACACAGGTCTTCGAAGCTGATGTCTTCCTGGCGGATGAATCCGGTTTGTGGGATGCGGCCGTCGGCGACGAGTTCCACCACTGCGACTGCTGAGGCCGCGGTGGTCCATGAGATGGCGCGCCACCGCTGGCCACCGATATCCATGGGGCGGTATCCGCGCACGTAGTTTTCGCGGAACGGCTGGCCCTCTTTGACGCCCTCGACGGCGGCGTGCAGGTAGACGATGTCGTCGTTGACTGGTGGCTTGCTGCTCACGATCATCTTGCCGACCAGGTCACGCTGATCGCGTAGGTTGAGTTCGTCGAGCAGGAAGCGCATCTGGTCGAAGTGGCCGGGGTAGCGCATGGTCTTGTAGTCCAACCGCTGAACTCGCCCTTCGTAGGTTTGACACATGGTGCCCAACCCACCGGAGGTGAGGGCTGCCTCGAGTTCAATTCCGCCGAGTACGACACGTTCCGTTTCGGTCATCGCGGGGACCATCTGGCGCCGGCCGCCGCGGAGCACCTCGGCGTCGTTGATGTACTCGTTGACGACGCCCTCAGCTGACCAGGTGACGGCGTATCCGAGTAGGCCCGTGGGGTTCTGGGGCAGGGCCCCGACCTTCAGTTCGATTGATCGGACGCTGTCGAACTGTTTGGCCAGCGAGGCGCCGATGATGCCGATCAGTCCCGGGGCAAGACCGCATTGTGGGACGAACGCCGTATCGGTGCGACGCTCGGCCAAGCTCAGAACGTGGTTGGTGGTCGGCACGTCCTCGGTGAGGTCGAAGTAGTGCACACCCGTGTCACCGGCCGCCTCGGCGATGGCGATGTTGAGGTGGTAGGGCAGGCAGGAGATGACCGCGTCGACCGATTTGAGTGCCCATCGCACGGCGTCACCATCGGTGACATCGGTTTGATGAGTCTTGAACTCGGTCGACGAGCGGGTTGCCTGGTCGTGGCCGACAACGGTGAAACCGGAGTCGACGAGTATGCCGGCGACAAGTTCGCCGACTTTGCCGAGGCCGAAAACCGCAACTCGGCTGATGGTGCGTCCCATGGGCTAACTCCTTGTGTAGATGTGATGGTGTATCTGTTGGGTGCGCACTCGGCAGCTTCTGCTGCGCAAGTGCGCACTGCGGTAATCAGGACTTGCTGAAGTCCAGATAGTTTGTGCGCGTGGTGAACTGAGTAAGCACCTCGTGAATCGGAACCACGCCGATGCCCGGCCCCTCGGGGACCCGGATGGTGCCCTGCTCCAGTTCGAACGGCTCTGTGATGTCCTGATCGAAATACCGACGTGAAGCCGAAACATCGCCGGGAAGAACAAAATTCGGCAACGAGGCTAGTGCAAGGTTGGCGGCGCGTCCGATTCCGGTCTCCAACATGCCGCCGCACCAGACCGGTATTCCGTGTGCCGCGCAGACATCGTGTATGCGGCGCGCTTCGTAGTAGCCGCCGACGCGCGCGGGTTTGATGTTGATGACATCGCACGCCCGCAGGGCGATGGCCGTGGCAGCGTCGCGCGCGGAGCGTATCGATTCATCCAGGCAGATGGGCGTGCGAACGCGTCGCGCCAGGACGGCATGGCCGCGAACGTCGTCCTCGGGCAGGGGCTGTTCGATCAGCAGCAGATCGTACTCGTCGAGGGCCGCGAGCGCCGCGACGTCGCTGAGGCGGTAGGCCGCGTTGGCGTCTACCTGCAGCATCAGATCGTCACCGAACTTCTCGCGGACCGCACGTACTGCCTCGACGTCCCATCCCGGTTGGATCTTGAGCTTGATCCGGACATACCCTTCGGCCACGTACTCCTCGACGTTGTCGAGCAGCTCGGGGATGCTGTCTTTGATCCCCACCGATACGCCAGCCGGGATTTGGGTGCGCTGACCACCGAGGTGCCGGCGCAGGGAAACGTTGTGGGCGCGTAGTTCTGCATCGAGGAGGGCGGTTTCTACAACGTGTTTGGCCATCTGGTGTCCCGTGATGGGCTCGAGCGTCGTGTGCACATCTGACGCTCCGAGATCGGGGCCGAACTCCACGAGGCGGGGCAGCAGATGCTCGGTCAGCACGATCTCGGCGCTCGCAAGGAATTCACTGCTGTAGTAAGGCTCCGGGTCTGCCGCACATTCGGCCCAGCCCTCGGCTTCAGTGGTGATCAGGCGTAGAAGGAATGTGTCTTTGAAGTTCGCGGTGCCGAACGATGTTCTGAAGGCTCCCACCAGAGGGATCTGGAGGTGATGCAGTTCTGCGGCTTCAATTCTCATTGGTCGTCCTTCGTGATTCGGTCGAGTAGGTACCATCCGTCGCGCGAAAAACCCAGTGCGGCAAACCCTTCAGCGAAGGCTTCGGCAAAAATGGGGCGTAGTGCCAACCGCCATTGCCGAGCCAGTTCCGGCTGTTGGCGGCGGATGGCGACGATGTCTTCGGGCACCCGGCACCATCTGCGGACGCCGTCGGTTATCGACAGCGGTTGGCCGTCAGGACCGGGGGACAGGACCGTCGTATTGTCCGGGCGTGCCGCATCCGGTGTGGGCCGGCCGTTGGCGGCGACGATCGTGCGTGTGGTGTCGAGTTTCCACACGGCGACCAGCCGGTCCGAATGGTCGTTGGCGTTGATCTCGTCAACCATGAAGCCGTAGAAGTCCTGCTCCAAAGTGGTTGCCAGTGCGCCGAGCCTGCTCAAGTTGAACCGGGCGTTCCGGCTGACCAGTGGGTCGAAGGTCCATTCGATGCGTCGCCAGCCGCGCTCGAGGGCCCACGCGCGTTGGCGCAGCTTCAGTGCGCGGCCCAGCCCACGGCTGGTCTGGTGGGGTGAGGTTGCGGCGATCAGCGAATAACCCCCGTCGGTCGCGGGCGCCAGGACAGCGGCGCCGACCAACATGCGCTGTCGGTCGCGTGCTGTCGTGATGCAACCGCCCGCGTGGGCGAGGCTGCGCATCACGTCGGTGGGAATCGGCACTCCCTCGTCCGTGCGTCCCCACACCGACTCAAGCAAGGCCGCGACGTCCCGGAGTGTGTCGCTGTTGTCGGTTTCTTCGACGAGCACATCACATTCGCGCGCGGCCGTTTCGGCGGCGCGCATAGCTTCTGCCCGAAGCATCTTGTCGATGACGGCACGCTCGTTGACAGTGTTGACCGTGGTAGCGAAGCGAGTCACATCACTACTGTTACAGCCGCCGCACACACAGTCATTGGCCTGCGCCCCTTGCCAAGGCGCCAATTATTGTGCACCGATCACAACAGTCTCGTTAGGCTGCGCGCTGTGGAAGTCACTGAACGATCGTTGCGTTTAGGTGGGCGGTGCCGAGTCCGTGACTTGCTGATCGCGCTGCGCGGGGCAAGCCTCACGTTGGTCACCGACGACGCCGGGTTGGATCTGACAGTTAGTCGGACGCTGTTGTTTGATCCGGTGGAAGCGGTGCACACAGCGCCGGAAGGTGTTCTGCTAGGGGTCGGCGTCGACCGCAGGTTCCTCGATCCGCTTACCGTCGTCGCCCAAGCCTCGGAGGCGCAGATCGCCGCCATGGTGATCAAGGCCTCGGCGCTGCGCGTAAGTCCCGAGCTCGTCGCAACAGCAAACGATTGTGGGCTGGCACTGCTGACGGTCGACGACATGATCGATTGGCTGACGGTGGACACCCACATCCGCAGTGCTGTGTACGCCACCACGCACGCCGGTGGGCCACTGCAATCAGTGCCCTCGGGTGACCTGTTTTCCCTTGCCGAAGCGATCGCCGACACTGTGGGTGGGGCGGCCGCGATCGAGGATATGAACCTGCGGGTGTTGGCGTACTCCGTGGGACAACATCCGATAGACGAGGATCGGCGCAGCGGGATCTTGGGGCGCCGCGTCCCTACCGCCCCTGAGCATCCCGGTCAATACCGGGAGGTCTACCAGTCACGGTCGGTGTGCCGAATCCCTGGCGCACCAGGTGGATTGGAACGGTTGGCGGTTGCCGTGCGGGCCGGCACGGAGATCATCGGTTCTATTTGGGTCGTCATACCGTCAGACGGGCTGCGGGAAGGCGCTGAACGGCAACTGGCCGACGTCGCGCCGGTGGCGGCGCTTCACCTATTGCGGGCCCGTCATGCCGAGGACCTGGTGCGGCAGCAGCGCACGGAGGCGGCGGAAGCTCTCGTCGCGGGTAGCGGCGACCTACGGAATGCCGTCCTGGTGTTGGGTTTTCATCCTGACTCTGCGGTTGTGGTGATGACCATCGCACTGACATCTCCGGACGATCGCCGTACCGCCCGTCACGATCGCTTGGTGTCGCTGGTGACGATGAACTGCGAATCGCGCCGGTTGTCGGTCGGCGTCGCCGGTGCCGGTGACCTTCTCCATGTCGTATGTTCCGCACTTCACCTCGGGTCGGCGGATGACATTCTGCAGGTGGCCGAGGCCATCAGGCGTGCGGCGCGAAGTTCACTTGATCTTGATGCGGTGATTGGCATCGGTCCGGTGGTATCGGCGGCGCACCGCATCGGTCATTCAGCGGAATGTGCAGCGAAAGTGGCTACCTTGCTGCGGCGGGTAGCCGAACTTCCACGGATTGCCACCTACCGCCAAATGGCTGACCGCACAAGTTTTGTCGACCTCGCGGCCGCTGCGATCGATGACCCGCGGACTATCTCCGCGCGGGTCGTGGAAATACTCAAACACGATGCGGAGCGCAGCACCGCCTACGCCGAACTGCTGCGGACCTATCTACGCAGCTGGCGCGACGCCACCCGCACCGCAACGGCATTGGAGATCCACCCAAACACGGTGCGATATCGGCTTAACCGCCTGAGCGCTACGTTTGGGATCGATCTCGACGATCCTGACCAGTTACTGCCGATCTGGGTGGGGCTTGAAGTGCAGAGCCTGACGGGCGCCGTGGTATCGGGCTGACGTCAGGTTGTCAGCCACTCGCGCAACGTTTTTTCGCACGCGCGCAGCTGAGCCAGCGGCACGTGCTCGTCTTGGGTATGGGCTAACAGCGGGTCGCCGGGGCCGAAGTTCAGTGCCGGCACACCTAGTTGCGCGAAGCGGGCCACATCGGTCCAGCCGAGTTTCGGTTGCGGGGGTCTGCCCACCGCCTCGACGAAAGTCCTTGCGCTCCCTGTCAATCCCGGGGGAGCCGCGGGTGCGCTGTCCACGATGGCAATGTCGTAACCGTCGAAGTAGTCGTGTACGAAGTCAATTGCTCCTTGCTCACTGCGGTCGGGCGCGAAGCGAAAGTTGACGCTGATACGGCATTCATCCGGTATGACGTTGCGTGCGATGCCGCCGTCGACGGCTACGGCGTTGAGCCCCTCGCGGTAGGTCAATCCATCGACCACCGGGGTACGCGGACGGAAGCTGTCCAACTTGGCCAGGATCGGGCCGGCCGCCTCAACCGCGTTGATTCCCTGCCAAGACCGGGCGGAGTGTGCTCGTTTGCCGGTCAATGTGATGTCGAAATCGATGACGCCCTGACAGCCGGCCTCGATTTGGCCATTGCTGGGTTCCATCAGAATCGCGAGATCGGCCTGCAGGAGTTCGGGGTGCTGGCTGGCGAGTTTGGCCAATCCGTTGGCAGCGGACTCGACCTCCTCGCATTCATAGAAGATGAACGTGAGGTCACTGAGTGCGTCGGTGCAATTGCCTGCGAGCCGTAGGGCGACGGCAACGCCTCCCTTCATGTCGCAGCTGCCGAGCCCATACAGCAGCTCGCCGTCGTTCCGGGCCGGAAGGTTGGCATTGAGGGGCACGGTATCCAAATGTCCTGCTAAGACGACTCTTTGCTGTCGTCCACCCGAAGTGCGGGCTACCACCGTGTTTCCGAAGCGCGACACTGCCAGGTGATTGCACCGGTACAGCGCGTGCTCAACGGCATCGGCGAGAGCTTTCTCGTTGTGACTCACCGACTCGACATTGACGAGAGCTTCAGCGATCGACGCCACGTCGTCATTGAGGTCGGTCACGAGCCGGCCCTGTGCTGTCGAGCCGTAGGCGCCGTCCCGTGGCTGCGGTTGCGGACGTTCATGAAAACCGTGGATCGCCATGGAGACCATCTTGAAGTGGTGGCCACGTCGCGCACACTGTGATCGGATCACAATCTCGTGGCAACGATTGCAGCGTGTAGGCCAATGACTGTGAGGCGGATCGCTGTGAAAGTTGCCATGTGCTTCAGGTCGCCGATGGACTCGACGGCAGCCCCTCTTCGGGCGCGCCGATCCTGTTGCGGCGGAGCGCGCCGTGTGCGCCACCAACTTGGGTGTACGCCACAACCATCAGCTCGGATTTGGTGCAGCGTACTGCTGCACTGGCGCGGTATGAGGCGTCGAACTCGTTCGGCAGATGCGGTGCGGTCGTTGTCTGTAAATGCAGTGGTGAGCAAGGAGGCTCAGTATGTCGTTAGGGGCCAAGTCCGGAGCGGCGGTGGAAGATGGCGCGCAGCCCCCTCCGAATCGATGGCGCTGCGCAGCGCGCAGGTTGGCTGTGCTGATCGCCATGGTGTTCGGCATCGCCGGTCTACCCGGACTTCAGCCCCTGGCACATCCAGTGCCCGGCAATGGGCACGGAGGGCTGAGTACCGGCCGGGGCCACAGCGAGCCGGTGGTCTTCACGGTAGGCACGATCGATGAAATCGACTCCCTCAACCCCATGTTGGCGATCATGTCGGGCGGAATCCTTTTCAGCACCTTCCTCTACGACACCGTCACAACCGTTTCCACCGCCGATTTCTCGGCGGCACCCGGGCTTGCCGAGTCGTGGCAGCCCTCGAACGGAAAATTGATGTGGACGTACCGCATTCGTACCGGGCTTCATTGGTCGGACGGGCGTTCGTTGACTGCGGAGGATGTCTCCTACAGCCTGAACCGGATTCTGGCGGGTGGTCCGGGGCAGGGGACGTGGGGCAACTTCCTTACCTCGGTGCGCAGCATCGAGGCGCCGGACCCGGCGACACTCGTCCTGCATCTAAACGAGCCCAACTCGATGCTGCCTATGCTGCCCATCCCGATCATGCCTAAACACGTGCTTGAGCAGTATCCCGATGATCGACTCGCCGACCTTCCGATTACTCCGGGAAAGCTCGTCAGTTCGGGGCCGTTCCGTCTGGTCGAGGGGGCGCCCGGCGGGTCGTTGTATCGGTTCGAAAACAACCCCGACAATTGGCGGGGGCCGGCCGATTTCGACGCCCTGACGTTCCGCATCTTCAAGTCGCAGGACACCATCGTGCAGGCCCTGGTCAAGGGCGAGATCGACTACACAAGTAGCCTCAGCGCGCTGCAGACCGATGTGCTGATGAAACGCCGTGGCATCAGTGCTCGCCTCTTCAATAAGGTCGGCTCTTTTCGCGAGCTTGCGTTCAACACCGGTTCGGTCAACACCGACACCGACAAACCCATCGGCGACCCGAACCCGGCGGTCCTCGACCCGAAGTTCCGGTACGCGTTGACCACGGCCATCGACCGAAAGGCCATTGCGGCAAAGGCATTTCAGGGCGGCGCGATACCGCTTGCCACCGTAGTCGCGCCCCCCTTCGACAGGTTTCGTTGGGATCCGCCCGCCGAGGAAGCCGCCGTCTACGACCCCGACCGCGCGGCCCGGCTGCTCGACGCGGCCGGGTATCGGCGCGGACCCAACGGCACCCGGACCCTGCCGGATGGCAACACGATGCAGCCGCTGCGGTTGATCGGCCGTTCCACGGAGCAGACGTCGTTGGGCACGGTTCAGCTTGTTCGGGAGTGGTTCGAGAACCTCGGTATCCCGGTGAAGGTCAGTGCCATGGAGGAGAACAGGTTGCAGGACGTCATACACAACGGGAACTATGACCTCTTCGAGTGGGGCTGGAACTACGACGAGGATCCCGACTCCGTGCTCATGTACTTCGCGTGCAACCAACGGGGCCTGTGGTCGGATTCCTGGTACTGCTCTGACAAGTACGACGCGCTATATGCCTCCCAGAAAAGGCGTATCGACCCCGCCGATCGGGTGGCGGACATCCGCAAGTTGCAACAGCTGCTGTATCACGACACCCCCTACATCATCACCGTCTCGGAGAAGGGGGCAGAGGCGTACCGCAGTGACAGGTTCCATGGCCTACCCACTGGCAAAGAACCCGAGCTTCTGTACGACGTCGACACGATCTTCAGGGTGCAGCCCGGACCGGCCACCGCGGGCGGGGCCGGCGGGACCAGTGCCGCCGGCGGTGATCCGAAGCTGATCGTCGGCAGTGGCGCCGGTGCCATCGTGCTTGTTGCCATCACCTGGCTATTGGTGCGCCGCCGGCGGCGGGCCACCGCGGAGGAGCGAGCATGACATCAACACCAACCACGATGCCGACGCCGACGAGGGCGGCATCGTCTCGCCGCATCCCACACGCAGGGGGCTCCTGGCGGCGGTTCAGTTGGCCATTTGTGCGGCGCAACCTGCTGGGGGCGGCGGCCACCCTGCTGTTCATTCTGGTGGTGAACTTCTTCCTGTTCCGGGTGATCAACCCGCACCCGGAGCGCACCCTCGCCAGGGGACGCGCGACCACGGCCGAGCAACTCGCCGAGATCTCGCACCGGCTTGGCCTCGATCAGCCGTTGTACATCCAGTTCTTCACCTACTTGAAGAGCATTTTCACGGGCGACCTGGGCGTGTCATTCAAATACAACCAGCCGGTGAGTGACCTGATCCTCGACCGACTAGGCCCTACCCTGGCGCTCGTGGCGACGTCGACGTTGCTGTCCGTTTTGATCGGACTCTGGATCGGCAGCCGGGCGGCCTGGCATCGTGGTGGACGCTTCGACCGTGCCTCGTCGATCATCACCGTCGTCGTCTATTCGATGCCCGAGTGGTGGCTGGGCCTGCTGCTCTTCATGGTGTTCGCCGCGGGGGTAGGGCCGATAATCGGGATCTTCCCGATCGGCGGATTGCATACGCAGGGCGTGGACACTTGGTCGTTCAACGGGATCGTCGACAGCATCTGGCATCTGGTGTTGCCGGTGACCACGCTGACCCTGGCGTATGTGGCCGAATACTCCATCATCATGCGCTCCTCGATGCTCGATGTGATGGGGCAGGACTACCTGCAGACCGCACGGGCCAAGGGGCTCACGGAGGACGAGGTGCTCCGCCGTCATGCGATACCGAACGCGATGCTCCCGGTGACCACGCTGGTCTCGCTCGACCTAGCGTTCGCCGTCGGCGGGGCGATCACCGTGGAGACCGTGTTCTCCATTCCGGGCCTCGGGCTCCTCACCACCGAGGCGCTCAGGATCCCCGACATTCCACTGCTGCAAGGCGCGTTCCTCGTGTTCTCTGCGGCCGTGGTGCTCGCGAACCTCGTGGCCAACTTCCTCTACGCGCTCCAGGATCCAAGGGTGAAATCATGACGACCGCCTACACGTCCCCGATCGGCCCTCGCGCATTGCGCTGGCAGCTGCGCCGCAACGCCGCGGTCCGCACCTGGACCAGATTCCAGACGAACCGCCGCGGTCTCATCGGGCTCATCGTGCTGCTGCTGTTCGGTGCTCTCGCGCTCGCCGCACCACTGCTCGCGGATGCAAACGAGTTGCGTGCAAGCCAGGCGGTCGGCCCGATCTTGGGGCCGCCGAGTGCCGAATACCCTTTGGGTACCGATGATCTGGGCCGTTCCGTTCTCACGGTTCTCATCTACGGGTCCCAGGTGCCCCTGGTAGTCGGCGTCACCGCCACGATCATCTCCATGGTCATCGGCACCCTCATCGGTATCGCCTCCGGCCTGCTGTACGGGTGGTTCGGGACACTGCTTTTCCGTCTGACCGAGTGGTTTCTGGTCATTCCGTTCCTGCCTCTTGCCCTGGTGCTGGCAACGCTGCTCGGGGGGTCACTGCTCTCGCTGATCATCGTCATCGGGGTCACCGGCTGGTCGAGTACCGCGCTACTCATCAGAGCCCAAACCCTGTCGGTACGAGAGCGACCCTTCATCGAGCGCGCTCGTGTCCTCGGCGCGGGGCGCTGGCACCTGATGATCAGACATGTCTTCCCGAACGTGCTGCCGCTGGTGTTTGCCAACACCACCCTGACGGTGGCCGGCTCTGTCCTAGCCGAGACCACCTTGGCCTTCCTCGGATTCGGCGACCCCACAAAGGTCTCGTGGGGCACCATGCTCAACGCCGCCTTCGACAACGGCGCGGTGACCTTGGGCGCCTGGTGGTTCCTCATCCCGCCCGGAATCTGCGTAGTCGTGGTCGTGCTGGCTTTCACCCTCGTCGGGCAGGCGCTCGAGGACATCGTCAACCCGAGGCTCAAGGAGGCCGAATGACCCCGCTGCTCGAAATCGAGAATCTCTCGGTCACCTACCGCGCATCGCGCGGCAATGTCGTTGCGGTGCAAGATGTCTCGTTCGCCCTCGAAGCCGGCAAGACCATCGGCATCGCTGGCGAGTCCGGCAGCGGCAAGTCGACGGTTGCTTCGGCGCTGCTGCGTCTGCACCCGAAGAGCACCACAGTCACCGGGCGGGTGAGTGTCGCCGGCAACGACGTGAACGCGCTCAGTTGG
Source organism: Mycobacterium sp. 852013-50091_SCH5140682 (assembly GCF_001665685.1). Classification (GTDB taxonomy): domain Bacteria; phylum Actinomycetota; class Actinomycetes; order Mycobacteriales; family Mycobacteriaceae; genus Mycobacterium. The sequence continues at coordinate 191,365 of NZ_LZTB01000035.1, read as the reverse complement.
GGTGCGCTGCGCCGCATGCGTTGGACGGATGCCGCCGTGGTCTTCCAGGGCGCGATGCATTCACTCAACCCCATCGACAGCATCGGCAAACAAGTCGCCGAACCCGTGTTTATCCATGCGCCGAGCACCACCAAGGCCGCCGCCAACGCGCGGGTCGCCGAACTACTGGAGATGGTGGGCCTCACCGCCGAGCATGCGCACAGCTACCCGCATCAGCTCTCGGGCGGGCAGAAGCAGCGCGTCATGATCGCAATGGCATTGGCTTGCAACCCGAAACTGCTCATCGCCGACGAACCCACCACGGCACTCGACGTCAAAGTGCAGGCACAGATTCTGGAGGTGCTTGCATCGCTGTCCGCAGAGCTGGGGCTGGGCCTCATGCTCATCAGCCATGACTTGTCGGTGCTGGCGAGCGTGTGCGATCAGGTGTTGGTCATGTACGGCGGACGAATAATCGAGCGAGGGCCCGGAGCCCACATATTCGAGCATCCCCGCCACCCCTACACACGGGCTCTGGCCTCGGCATTCCCCACCATCGGCGACCCGGCCTCCCGCTATCGGCCACAGGGGGTAGCGGACGGTGGCGTTTCGGGTATCGACGCCGCCGCCGAACTGGCGTTCGTAGAGCGCTGCCGACTCACGGATGGGAACTGTCTCGTGCATCGGCCGGAGTTCGCGCGGTTTGTTGGTAACAGCGACGCAGAGTGCCTGCGGGCTGATGACCTCGGCACCAGCCGGCCGGAAATGGAGGCAGCCCGATGACCCGCAATGTGCTGAGTGCGAACGATCTGCGTGTCACGTTCCCGGCGCTGAATGGGCGCGGTGAAGTGCAGGCGGTCGACGGCGTCACCCTGGACCTGTACGAGGGAGAAATCCTGGCTCTGGTCGGCGCCTCGGGGTCGGGCAAGACCACCCTCTCGCGGACCCTGTTGGGGCTCGAGCAGCCGACCAGCGGCGAGGTGACGGCATTCGGTGAGCCGCTGCCGACGCGCGGCAAGGCGCTGCGCGCCTATCGCCGGCACACCCAGTTGGTGATGCAGGACCCTTCCGGCGCACTCAACCCGAAGCACTCGGTGTACGAATCGGTGGCCGAGGGAATTCGCTTGCACCGCATCGTCAAAAAGGCCGCCGACCGTGGTGAGACGGTCACCGAGACTGAACTCGTGGCCCGGGCTCTTTTACGCGCCGGCATGAGACGGCCTGAGCAGTACTTCCTCAGCTACCCGCACGAGCTTTCGGGTGGCCAACGCCAGCGGGTACTCATTGCCGGCGCGCTCGCCGTCGAACCAAAGGTGCTCATCGCCGACGAGCCGGTATCGAGCCTCGACGCTTCGATCCGCGGCGAGATTTTGGCGCTGTTCCTCTCGTTGCGTGACGAACTCGGCCTCAGCTTGCTCGTCGTCACCCACGACCTCGGGCTCGCCTGGAACATCGCCGACCGCGTCGCGGTCATGAGCAAGGGGCAGATCGTCGAGTGCGGCACCACTGAGGATGTGCTGCTGCGCCCGACCCACGAGTACACGCGCGAATTGCTTGCCGCGCTGCCGGGAGAACAGCGCCCCGACGCCGTCGGCATGACCGCCGCCCGATGAGCTGACCGACGCGAAAAACAACGAACACAAAGACAGGAGTACCCCATGCCGCTCGTGACGGACGACCTGAGCGCGCTGCTGCACCGCGAACTGCTCGCAGACCGTGTCGGCGCGCAGGAACCGGGCGCCGTGATCGCTGCCTACCGCGACGGGAAGCTCATCGCCACAGCCTGCGCCGGTCTCGCCGAACTCGAAACCGGCGAACCGCTTACCGAGCACACGCTGATGAACATTGCGTCCGTCAGTAAACAAATGGTGGCCGCGACCATCTTGCTCGCCGCCGAACGCGGCCAGCTGGACATCGACCAAGACATCCGTGTGCTGGTCCCCGAACTATCCCTGCCCGGCATCACCGTGCGGCACTGCCTGCAGCACACCGCCGGTCTGCCCGACTACATGAATGTCGCGGAGATCATCGGTATCGAAACCCTGGAGATCGCGGGCCTCGATGCGTTTCTGACATGGCTCAGTTCTGTGGAGCGCGCCGACTTCGCGCCGGGCCACGGCGCCTCGTACTCCAACACAGGGTATGTGATCGCCGCGCTCGCGGCCGAGCGGGCGACCGGGACGCTGTTCCCGGAGCTCATTGCCGAGCTGGTGTTCCGCCCACTTGGCATGGACCGCAGCCTGATCACCACCTGGATCGGGCAGGCCGTCCCGGGAATGTCGATCAGTTACACCCCGAACGCGGGTGCCGCCCCCACTCGGCACGGCATGGGCATCGGCGAGATCGAAGAAAAGACGGTGCGCGGCGTTAACGGCGACGGCGAGGTAAACACGTCGCTGGTCGAGTTCGCCGCGTGGCACGGGTTCCTGCTCGACGGACGGATCCTGGGAGCCCGGATTCGTCAGCAGATGCTCAGCCGAGCCGTGCTCGCCGACGGCTCCGTTTCGACCTACGGGCTGGGCATCGAGCATGAGCAGCGCGGCGGGACCAAGGTGCACGCCCATAGCGGGTCCATGTGGGCATACGCCTCCTATTCGCTCAGCGACCCGATTACGGGAATCGGCGTCGCGGTGTTCGCGAACCGTGACGACCTCAACGCCACTGAAACCGCCTGGCGCGCCTACCGACTCATCGCCGGTCAGGGTGACGTCGCGGGTCGCTGGTTCTCGGAGCAGGGATTCTGCGGGCTGCGTCTGCGGGTGCTCGGCGACGGCGGGTTGGAGGTGCATGACGGCGAGGAGGTGACGCGTCTGACCGCGGCCGGAGCTGGCCGCTGGACCGCGGACGACGACCTGAGCCTGGTGCAGGTTGCTGGCGAAAAAGTACGCATTGCAATCGAATTCGGTCTAACGCAGGATTTTGAGCGGTTGTCTCCGGCTGAGCCGTATCCGACGTGCGTGCTCGGCGAATACCGGGAGCCGTATCGGGGCGCCACTTACCGCCTCGATGAGCGCGACGGCGACCTCTGGGTGCTCCCGCCGAACGGCGAGGCGACGCGCGTGGTGCCTTACGGGGTACGGGAGGGCCAGTGGATCGGCAGCTGCGGATTGGGCTGGCTGGTCATCGGGACAGGATCGGTCGACTTCGTTCGGTTCGGTTCCGGCCCTACCGCAATCGACCTGCAGCGCAGCTGACCGTCGCTCGCAAGGCGTGCGGCAAGTAATACGGAAACAACGAGGAGCCATCCATGCCGGGAACCCGACGACCTTTGCCGCTTGGTGTCCGAACACCTCTCCGACACCGAACGGGCGCTAGCGGCACAAGCGTGCGAACGCAGGCGCACGACCTCGCAGGTGACAGCACATGCATGACCTGATCATCCTTGGCGGCACGGTCTATGACGGCTTCGGCGGGCCGGGCATCACTGCCGACGTCGCCATCACCGATGGCCGAGTCACGGCGATTGGCGCGGATCTGGGTTCCGCCCGCCAGTGCATTGACGCTGACGGCCTCGCGGTGACGCCCGGATTCGTCGACCCGCATACCCACTCCGACACCGTCCCGTTCATGTCGGATCCGCAGCCGTTCAAATTGCTGCAGGGGGTAACGACCGAGATCATTGGCAACTGCGGATATACCTGCGCGCCAACGCATTCGGATCACGCTTCGGCCGTGGAAGACGAGATGGGGCATGCCTTCCCCCGGTTCGTCGACTACCTCGACGCGGTCGAGGCCGCACGCACGACCAACCATCTGGCACCGCTGGTGGGCCACAACACGTTGCGCATCGCGGTGGCCGGGTTCGAACAGCAGCTGCCGCCCGGTGGGCTAGAGCGGATGTGCGAGCTCGCCGACGAGGCGTTCGCCGCCGGCGCCGTCGGCTGGTCGTCGGGGCTCGAGTACGTGCCGGGCGCTTATGCCGGACGCGACGAACTGATCGCGCTGGGTCGGGTGGCGCGCCGCTGGGGCGCAAGCTACGCCACACATATGCGCAACGAGGGCGAGGGGTTACTCGATGCCGTAGATGAGGCGATTGCTGTCGCCCGCGCAACCGGGATTCGGCTTCAGGTGTCGCACTGCAAAGCGTCCGGACATGCCGCGCACGGGATGGCGCCGGACCTGCTCGGGCGCATCGCGGACGCCCGCTTGTCCGGGGTGGAAGTGCTCGGCGATCTGTACCCGTACGAGGCCTGCAGTACCGGTCTCGTCGCCGTGCTTCCGACGATCGCCTCCGAAGGGGGCGAGGGCAGGCTCCGGGAACGACTGGCTGATCCCCAGGAACGGCTGCGGCTACGGCGGATCGCGGAGGACCCCATCGAGTTTGTGGGCGCGGGAATCTGGCGTGAGATCCGGCCCGACGACCTGACCGTCACCCGGCACGCCGATCCTGCCGTTGCCGGTCGCACCCTCGCTGACATCGCGGGCGGCCGGGACCCATGGGAGGCTCTGTGCGATCTACTTCTCGCAGACCCTACGGCCGACACCGTGCTGCACGTCATGCGAGCCGACGACGTCGAAACCTTCATGCGGAGCCCGCTCATCTCGATCGGTTCGGACAACGATGTTCCTACGGGCCTTGTTCATCCACGCACATACGGGACCTTTCCTCGCTTCCTCGGCACCTACGTTCGTGACAGTAAGATCGTGTCTTTGGGTGAGGCTGTGCGAAAGATGACATCCGCATCTGCGTCACAGTTCGGACTTTCGGATCGGGGCTGGCTTGGACGTGGCGCCGCTGCCGATGTGTGCGTTTTCGACCCTGACACCATCGACCACGCAGGCAACTACACCCATCCCGAAACGCTGCCCGTCGGTATGCAGTGGGTGCTCCTTGACGGGACTCCGGTGATTCGGGACGGGCAGTTCTCCGGGGACCGTCGTGGGCGGCTGCTCCGGGCCGGTACGGAGCTTTCCGCCTCGCTGCGCTGACCCGGACAGTATGAAAGGCGGTGCTGCTTCGATCTTTTCGATGACAGAACGCGCAATGAACATGGCCATCCCCCTGATGCGGGGCCTGGGCGACGGTTCGGATGCGGGCGATGGCTGTATCGCCACCCCGGCCGACGCCGCGATGATAATTCAGCTGGGTGCCGAGGGTGTGTTCGTCGGTTCGGGCATCGTCAAGTCCGGTGACCCGGTGGCCACCATAGTGGTCATTGCCCGCTCGGCACGTTTGCGCCGTTCCAGCAGCCAGTCCGGGAAGTACGATCCCTGTCGCAGCTTAGGGATCGCCAAGTCCAGTGTGCCTGTGCGCGTGTCGAATTGGCGGCGCCGGTAACCGTTGCGGGAGTTGGTGCGTTCTGTGCTGCGTTGGCCGTAACCCGCGCCGCACAAGGCGCCGGCTTGCGCGCCCATTCATCCGGCTACGACACGGACCTCACCGGCTCGTACGCCACTCTGCTGGACGCAAACTCGTCCCGTATTTGCTCTCCGCGCAGTGCAGCCGCATCGCCGCGATGCCGAAAGATGACGCGAATACGATTGATTGCTGCCAACCGGCGGTCAATTTCTGCCAGTGGAATTAAGCCGCTGACCACTTGCGTTGATGCAGTCAGACCGGCGAGGAACCCCCAAACCGGTGCACCGACATCCGAACCGCGACATCACCGCCACGGCTCGAACTCTGAACAGAAGGGCTTCGACATGAAGAAGTTTGGATTTGCCAGCGCCATCGTGGCCGGTTTTGCGACCGCGGTCTTCGGACTGGCTGCGCCGGCCGCGGCTGACGTCTCCCACAACCAGTGGGTCCACGACATTCAGCACCAGGCCACCGTCGGCAGCGTAACTTCTGTGTTCGGCAACGGACGCTGACCCGCGACACCAAGGAGGGGCACCCGGTGCGGGTGCCCCTCCTTTCGTGTGCCGACTATCCGCCCCGGGTCCACTCTTGATAGAACGGCGGCATCTCGGATGCCTTGCCGGAGAACTGCGGTGCGCGTTTGTCGAGGAACGCCCGCACGCCGTCGTGGCCGTCGCCGATGCTTGTGTAGAACATCGCCAGCGAGTCCACCCGGTGTGCATCGACCGGATGTGGTTGCGCCGCGTTCCGGTAGAGCATCTGCCGCATGAGCGCCACCGATACCGGTGAGCGGTCGCGCGTCCACGCATCAGCCAGTGCCCGTGCCTCGGTGAGCAGGGCGTCTGGTTCGTGGACCGCCTGGGTCAGGCCGATGTCGCGGGCCGCGTCGGCGGTGAGGATGTCGGAGCGATACGCCAGGTCCAACGCCGTTGGCATACCGACGATCCGGGGCAGGAACCAGGTTGAACACGCTTCCGGGGTGATGCCGAGTTTGCCGAAGACCAGGCCGAAGCGGGCCTTGGTCGACATCAGCCGCGCGTCCATGGCCAGCGTCATCGTTGCGCCGATGCCCACCGCGGCCCCGTTGATCGCGGCGATCACCGGCTTGCGGCACGCGTAGATCGCCAGGGTCACCCGGCCGCCGGTGTCGCGGACCCGCCGCAGGGCGGGGTTGTCGAGATCATCCATGTCGGCCAGGCTCGGCGACTTCGACTCGTCGAGGCCGAACACGTTGCCTTCACTCGACAGGTCCATTCCGGCGCAGAACGCCCGGCCCGCGCCGGTCACGATGACCGCCCGCACCGCGTCGTCGTCGTTGACCGCGACGAAGGTGTGCTCGAGTTCTTCGGCCATTTCGACGGTGAAGGCGTTGAGGTTGTCCGGGCGGTCGAGGACGACGGTGAGGATGCCGTCGTCGAGCTCATGCCGGATTGTCGTGAAGTCCACGGATGCTCCTCCTCGGGTTCGGTTGGTACCCAGCTTGCCCAAGGAGCGACTCGTGGCGGCAGTGGCCCCCCGCGGATGCGTCAGGACACCAGCATCCACACGCCCAGTGCCGCCATCGTCACGGCGATCACACCGTCGAGGACCCGCCACGTCAACGGTGTCGCGAAAAGCCCGGCCAACCGGCGCGCACCCAACCCGAGGCTGACGAACCACACCACGCTGGCGGTGACCGCGCCTGCGCCGAAAAGCCAACGCTGCTCGTGTTGTTCATTGGCCAGCGAGCCGAGCAGGACCACGGTGTCGAGGTAGACGTGCGGGTTGAGCCACGTCAGTGCGGCACACGTGACGAGCACCTCGACCAGACGGGCCGGCGCCTTTTCTGACGGGTTGAGCGCCGACGGCCGATACGCGCGCTTGGCCGCCAACACCGCGTATCCGAGCAGGAATGCTCCTCCGCCGAACTTGGCGACCATCACCGCGTCGGGGTGCGCGGTGATCAACGCGCCGACGCCGGCGACGCCTGCGGCGATGAGGATCAGATCCGAGATGGCACACACCGCGATGACCGGGACGACGTGCTCACCAAGGATTCCCTGACGCAGCACGAAGGCATTCTGCGCGCCGATCGCCGCGATGAGTGTCATTGCGGTCAGGAAACCGATGAGGACAGGTGAGGTCATGGGTATGACGGTATGGGCGCGCTCGACTTCAGTACAGCTAATGATTCTTAGTTTGGATTAGGAAGACTTATGGAATCGGCTACCCGGTGCGCGAGCTGTGCATCCGGAGGGCTGTTGTAAGTTCTCAATCTCCGTGTCGGAATTCTCATCTTCATGTCGCGGAGATGTCGGATTTGACACTGAGATGAGAACAGCTGAGGCAGCCATGGTGATGGCTGTCAATACGGTGATTAGCGGCGCCGACCAGACCTTTTGCGCGACCTCGCCGGTATCGATCTGGGCCATCAGATCATCGACTGCACCCGAGGCCCGCAACGCCTCAGCCATCTCCACCGTGGAGCCAGCCTCAACCAGAGCTGAATCCACATCCTTGCCATTGGTCACGTCCTGAGATCCTTCCGCTAGGACCTACACAGACCATCTGACACCCCCCAAAGGGTGGCAACCAGCGTGGCCCATCAGCGGTCCACCGCGCTCAAAATGCTGCTGGTCAGCTCAGTGCTGGCATCGCATCGCATCCCGGCGGTCCTAATCTCTGCGATGGCGACCGAAAACCTAGATGGCACAGGTTATCCAGTGTTCAATCTGACCGGCGTTCTGCGCATCGTCGAAGACAATCAGTCACCGGCCGATGAAACGGCGTACTGCGTTCGTGAATTCAATGGCCAGCGCCGTCTGGTCGCCGTTGTGTATGTCCGAAATCCCGATGATTCGGGCCTGATTGACGATCGAGGCGATGATTGAGGCGTCGGACTCAGCGTCGATCCAGCACACCCGATCATAAGAACAGTGCTCGCGATGGGCATACATCGCGGCCAGCGGGGTCTTTCCAATTCCGGACGGCCCGACCAAGGCAGACAGCTGAGTACGGCCTTTGCGGATGTTGTTGAAGCGGTCCACGATCGCCCTGAGTAGCTCGGGGCGATCCAGGCCATGACCGCTGAGGGCATGGTGGATACCATCGCCAGCCTCAACCAGGGCAGCAGCCTGCGCCAACGTGGTCGCTGGTTCGGCGAGCAACTGCGCGAACTTCGCCAGCAAGAACTGGCGCGCTCCCTGCTCGAAATCCGCAGCGTTGTCAACATCGGTACCCGAAGCACAAGAGAACTTCCCGGCAATTAGAGAGTTCTCCAGAATCCGCGCAGCTCGCATGCCAGAGCCAGCCTGCGGTCACTGCGCCCTCGGGCGACCTTGTCGCCAATCCGGGAGCGGATCAGTGTCGCTGACTCGCCGAAGCGATGATCTCGGCGCGCCGCAATCGCGCGACTTCTTCTGCATCGTCGAGTGTCCCGAGAACTTGGGCCGACTTCGACCTGTCGCCAGCCAGGACAAGCAACTCAGCGACGAGCTCAGCATCCGAAAATTCCCCGTGGAGAAGGGAGTTGCTCCGGTCAATGTGACGACCGGGTTTTGCGTTGCTGATCAGGGTGTACTTCGCACTGTCAACCGAGCGGATCAGGCGAACAACGGCGGAAGCGCTTCGGACAGTCTAAGAGTCGAATCCAACGGATCTGCAACTGACTTCGCTTGGTAAACAGCAACAATCCCTCCGCGGGGGATGGCGGACAGAGAAATCCACCACGTCGGGATCGCTGGATCCGTTATGGTCCGGTCCTTCGATGGTGACGATGGTGGATTCCGACCAGGCCTGCTGGATCAAGTCGAGCAGTGTCTCGATGGTGAACAGGTATTGGTAAAACAAGCCTGAGGCCGCGCGTACTCCCCCGCCAAGACCTGCCACGCAGCTTCCGCCCCCCTGGATCCCTAGCGTCCTGCCGACAGCCGTCTGAGTATTGTCGCTTCGCATAAGCGGTGGGTCGCTTGCCGCCACCACCATTCCAACACGACGGGTCTCGTCAGCTTCACCGCGTGCAACCGAAATTCAAATTAACGCCATGGGGTCTGCCGCCACCGCCGAGAGCGCGCCCAATCTTCCAACTTCAACAAGCTAGAGCTGTTGGCGCGCAACTCGTCTACGTTCCGCACCGCCCTCCCGACCGCCTCACCGCCGAAAAGAGGCCGCAATCCGCTCGGCCCCGAACGGACCCACCGCTTTGGCCTTGCGCGTCCCACCACCGGCGCCGCCAGAAGGCACGGCTGAACACTTTCACCTCCAGACCCGGCCACCGAACCCTTCTCACAGCTATCAATCCAGATCAAAAACTTCCCAAACCCACTTCGACGCAAGGGACCCACGTCTGGCTATGTCAACCCGAGTTGACCCCATTGGGGCGGTTTGAAGTGCCCCCGTGTCGGGGCGGTGGGTGAATGTTGGCGGGTTTGGAGCCGTTGATGACCGTTCTCAATCAATCTGGGGCACGTGACGAAGGCCGATAGGCATGTTCCCGATTAGATTCGCGAGTTCGGTTTCGCTTAACCGGGGAACAGTTCGATCCGTCTGCGTACCCGATCACGGGTTGACCCGGGCGCGCGCGGCGGGTGCCCAGCACGACCGCATTAGATGCCTGCGCAACGAGGCCGGCCGCCGTGCCCTTCTCAGCGGTGGTGCCGGCGAGGCAACAATGCGAACGCGGTCTCCGCGATCGAGGTCAGGCGCGCGGGACTGTGGCCCGCCGCCCCTACGACATCGATCCCGCGGACGACGGTCAGCAGAAGGTACGCAAGGTCGTCGGGATCCGCGTCGGGATCGAGGTCGCCGCTGCGCTGCGCTGCGCGCACACACTCGGCCACCGCCGCAGCGACCGCGGAGAAGCAGTCGATGGCCAAGCGTTCCACCTCGGGGTCGGAGGCGCCGAGCTCCAGGGCTATTTTGGCGGCGAAGCAGGCCCCCGCCGACCGGTCAGGGGCGGGGGGTACGTCGTCGGCGAGTGGCACCCCGTCGACGGCGCGGAGCAAGAACCCGCGCAGTCGTTGCAGCGCGCTCTCGTCGGGTCCGGCGAGCGCCTGCGGCACAGCCTGCCCCAGCCGGGCGGAGTACCCGGCCATCGCCTGCACCAGCACGCCGTGCTTGCCGTCGAACGCGGCATAGAGGCTGCCGCGGCCCAGGCCGGTGGCAGCACTGATGTCGTCAACGCTCGTGCCGTTGTAGCCCGAGGTGCGGAACTGTCGCTCGGCCGCGTGGAGGACGTGGTCGCGGTCGAAGCTTCGTGGTCTCGCCATATGCCAAGGATAGGGCCGACCTCCTATTATTGACAATTTAGTACAAAACTGTCTAGATTTCTGACTGTTCAGTACACAACCTTCGTGAGCTCACCGGACAGGCTGAGTGCAGCATGGCGCGATTGAGAGGAACCCATGCCGTTGAACTGCTCCGCGCCGCCCAGGCCCCCACGTAACGCACACCACCGCCACACAGCTAGGAAACGATTCACGTGACAACATCACGACCGGTTGCACTCGTCACCGGCGCACATTCAGGTCTCGGCAGGTTCGCCGCCCGTGGATTGATCGACGCGGGATTCCAGGTGGTCGGTACCAGCCGCAATGCCGCGGGACTGGACGGCGGCCAAGACCTGACGTTGGTCGATCTCGACGTCACAAGTGACGAGTCCGTCGCCGCGGCGGTTGAGGCGGTGATCTCCAAGTTCGGCCGGATCGACGTGCTGGTCAACAACGCAGGTATGGGGCTGGCCGGAGCCAGCGAGGAGAATTCGATCGCCCAGACGCAGAAACTCTTCGACATCAACGTCTTCGGCGTCATCCGGATGACCAATGCCGTCCTGCCGCACATGCGTAAGCAGGGCAGTGGACGCATCATCAACATCTCGTCGATCTTCGGCTTGATGCCCGCGCCGTACATGGCTGCCTACAGCGCGACCAAATACGCCGTCGAGGGCTATTCGGAGTCCGTGGACCACGAGGTGCGCGAACACAACATCCGGGTACTTCTCGTCGAGCCCGGTGGCACCAGAACCGGTTTCGACGACAACACCGCAAGACCGGACAACGCGCTGGCGGCATACGAGCGCCAGCGGGAGCGCTCCAACCAGGCAGTGGCAGAACAGGTCAACAACGGCGACGATCCCGTCGTCGTGGCGAAGGTCATCGTCGCAGCCGCGACGGGCTCCGCCCCGAAAGTGCGCTATCCCGCAGGCTCAGCCCGCCAACTCAGCGCGATGCGTCGCTTTGCTCCCCGCCGAATCTTCGACAAACAGTTGCGCAAGTCCCTCGGCGTCCAAGGATGACGGACCGAGTGGTGGAGCCGACATTATCGATACGAAGGGCGGCCGCCCGCCATTGGGCGGTGCTCGTGGCGATCATCGTGGTGGCCTTGGTCGTCACCGGCGTCTACCGGTTGCACGGCATCTTTGGCTCGCAGTACCAAACATCAAAGCCCTCAGCCGATTCGCCCGAGAACACCGGATACGACCCCAAACGGGTCCACCTGGAGGTCCTCGGACATCCCGGTGCGCGGGCAACCATCAACTTCCTCGATGAGCACGCGCAACCCCAGCGCGTCGACGACGCGCCCCTGCCGTGGTCGCACGACTTGGTCACCGAGGACACGACGCTGTTCGCCGACCTACGCGCCCAGGGCGATTCGAGCAGCATCACCTGCCGCATAACCGTCAATGGCATCGTCAAGGATGAAAGGTCTTCCAACGACGTGAACGGATACATCGCCTGTCTGGACAAAACGGCGTGAGCCAGCACGGGACAGAGGGATCCGACCGTTCTCGGGTCGCGCGTGTCATCCGCACACTCGCCCTCCCGATCATTTTGATCTGGGTCGCGGTCGCCGGCGTGACGAACATACTGGTGCCCCAACTCGAGATCGTCGGCACTGAGCGTTCGGTCGCCTTGAACGCGCCTGATTCTCCGTCGGTCACGGCCATGAAACACATCGGGGAGAAGTTCGGCGAGTTCAACTCCGATAGTGAAGCCGTCATTGTTCTCGAAGGCGATCAACCGCTGGGCGAGGACGCGCACACCTACTACGACGGCCTCGTTGAGAAGTTGCGGGCAGATAATGAACACGTCCAGCACGTACAGGACTTCTGGGGCGATTCGATCACCGCGGGCGGCGCCCAGAGCAAGGACGGCAAGGCAGCGCTCGTTCAGGTGTACCTCGAGGGCAACCAGGGCGAGGCACGATCCAATCATTCCGTCGACAGCATCCGCCAGATCGTGGCCGACACACCGCCACCGCCAGGGGTCAAGACCTACGTCACCGGCGCCGCCCCGGCGATTACCGATAACTTCGAGATCGGCAACGAAGGCACCCACGTCATCACTGCCGTCACGTTTCTCGTCATCGCGGTGATGCTGCTCATCGTCTACCGCTCCGTGGTCACCATGCTGATCGTTGTGCTCGTGGTCGCGATCGAACTCGCAGCAACGCGAGGGGTGGTCGCGCTGCTGGGCAACGCGGGCCTGTTCGACCTCTCGACCTACGCGGTGAACCTTCTGACAGGCATGGCCATCGCCGCGGGCACCGACTACGCCATCTTCCTCGTCGGGCGCTACCAAGAAGCCCGTGGCAAGGGCCTGGATCGCGAGGCGGCCTACCACGACATGTTCGGTGGCACCGTCCATGTCATCGTCGGCTCTGGACTCACCATCGTCGGAGCAGTGGCGTGCCTGCACTTCACCCGACTCCCGTACTTCAGCAGCATCGGCATCCCCACGGCGATGGGCCTCCTCGTGACGTTGGCCGCGGCTCTGACCCTCGGGCCGGCGGTGGTGACGACCGCTGCGCGGTTCGGGTTGCTCGACCCCAAGCGTGCGCTTCGCACCACGGGCTGGCGCCGCGTCGGCACGACGATCGTGCGGTGGCCGGGACCCGTGCTCGTCGCGTCACTCGCGGTGGCCGCGGTGGGCCTCCTCGCGCTGCCGGGAGCAAAGATCAGCTTCGACGGACGGCCCTACATGCCAGACGACGCCCCGGCCAACATCGGATACACCGCCGCCGAACGCCACTTCTCGGAGGCACGGCTCAATCCCGAGTTGCTGATGATCGAATCCGATCGCGACATGCGCAATCCCGCGGACATGCTGATTCTGGAACGCGTCGCCAAGGCGGTGCTGCACACCCCCGGGGTCGCACTGGTGCAATCGATCACCCGACCCCTCGGTACGCCGATCAAGCACAGTTCCATTCCCTTTCAGATCAGCGCCCAAAGTGCAGGCCAGGTCATGAACCTGAGCTACCAGGAGGACCGGGCCCGCGACCTGCTGACCCAGATCGATCAGACCAATAAGGGGATCGACATCTTGCAACAGCAGCTCTCCTTGCAGCAGCAAGCCACAAATGCCACCGACGAACAGGTGCGGGCATTCCACGACACCGTCGACACCATCAACGAGGTCCGAGACAACCTCGCCAACTTCGACGACTTCTTCCGGCCACTGCGCAATTACTTCTACTGGGAGCCACACTGCTACAACATTCCGTCGTGTGCGGCCCTGCGATCGGTGTTCGACTCCCTGGACGGCATCTCCAAACTCAGTGACCAATTCGCAAAGATCACCGCAAGCCTCGACAAACTCAACGCACTGCAACCGCAGCTGCTGGAGTTGATCCCACCGCAGGTCGACATCCAGGAAACCAATCGAGAGTTGCTGCAGTCCAATTACGCCACCGTCAACGGAACGTTGACACAGGGCCGAGAAGCGCTGGAGAACGCCACCGCGCTCGGCAAGGCCTTCGACGATGCCAAGAACGACGATTCGTTCTACCTGCCGCCGGAGGCATTCGACAACGCCGAATTCAAGCGCGGCCTCGAACTGTTCATGTCGCCCGACGGCAAAGCCGCCCGGATGACGATCACGCACGAGGGCAAACCCGCCAGCCCCGAGGGCATCTCGCACATCGACGCCATCCGGAACTCTGCCTTCGATGCGATCAAGGCGACCCCCCTGGCCGACGCCAGCATCTACATCGCTGGGACGGCATCGACGTACAAGGACATCCAGGAGGCATCGCTGTACGACCTGATGATCGTCACGTTGGCGGCGGTCGCGTTGATCCTGCTGGTGATGATGTTCATCACCCGCAGCTTCGTGGCCGCGATCGTGATCGTCGGCACTGTCGTCCTTTCCCTGGGAGCTGCGCTCGGGCTATCGATCCTGGTATGGCAGTACATCTTCGGAGTCCAGCTGTTCTGGCTCGTGCCCGCCCTGGCCATCATCATCCTGCTCGCGGTCGGGGCGGACTACAACCTCCTGCTGATCTCCCGGTTCAAGGAGGAAGTAGGTGCCGGACTCAACACCGGCATCATCCGCGCGATGGGCGGCACCGGCGGAGTGGTCACCGCCGCCGGACTGGTGTTCGCCTTCACCCTCGGCTCGTTCATCGTCAGCGACCTGGTCATGATCCAGCAGATCGGCACCACGATCTGCCTCGGCCTCGTCTTCGACACACTGATCGTGCGATCACTCATGACACCGTCGATCGCGGCACTGCTGGGCCGCTGGTTCTGGTGGCCGCTGAACGTGCGCACCAGGCCGGCCAGCCAGATGCTGCAGCCGTTCGGTTCGCGGATCTCCGTCCGAAAACTGTTAGCGACAGATTCCACGGACACGCACAAAGCCGATCCCGTCAACGCTCCAAACAATGAGGAGAATTAGGTCATGAGCACAACATGGGACTGCATCGTCGTCGGTGGCGGAGCCGCAGGCTTGAGCGCGGGTCTGGTACTCGGCCGGGCGCGGCGGCGAACGCTGCTGGTCGACGCAGGCCAGCCGAGCAACCAGGCCGCCCACGGCATCGGCGGGTTGCTGGGTCACGACGGCCGACCGCCGGGTGAGCTGTACGAGGCCGGGCGGCGGGAGATTGCCGCCTATCCGTCCGTCGAAGTGTGGACCGGTGAGGTGGTGGCGGGTGAGCGTGCCGGCGATGTCTTCGAACTGGACCTGTCCGACGGTCGGCGCGAACGCGCGCGTCGGGTACTGCTGGCCGCTGGCATGGACTACCGGCCACCTGCGCTGCCCGGGCTCGCGCAGTTGTGGGGGCGGTCGGTGTTCCACTGCCCGTTCTGCCACGGCTGGGAGGTTCGCGATCAACCGTTGGCGGTATTGGCGAACGGCAAGCGGGCAGTGCAATCGTCGGTATTGCTCAGAGCATGGAGCGACGACGTTGTGCTCTTGACTGGAGGACCTGCGGAGCTCGATGGTGATGCCCGATCGCAGTTGGCCGCCGCACGCGTCGCGGTCGACGAGCGACCCGTTGCCGAACTCGCCTCCACCAATGGCGAATTGGAAGCCATCGTGTTCGCCGACGGAACCCGGCTGGCACGCAGCGGGCTGCTCGTCGCGACGACACTGCACCAGCGGTCGCAGTTGGTTGAACAGCTCGGGGTCGAATTCGGCGAGCCGACGCCGGCGGTGGCGAGTCCTATCGCAATCGATGCGCTCTGCCGGACAACGGTTCCCGGAGTCTTCGCCGCCGGCGACAACGCCAGTGCGCAAATGCCGCAGGTAGCCTCGGCGATCGCGACAGGTTCGCTCGCGGCCACCTCGATTGTGCAGAGTTTATTGGCCGAGGACGCCGGCCTACCGATACCGGGATGACGGAACCACCGTCAACGGTGAGCTGAATCATGAACTGGAGTCCGGTGCATGCGGTGACAACGCCGCTATGGAGTCTTTCTTCGCACTTCTGCAACGCAACGTGCTCGACCGGAAACGCTGGTCCACCCTAGCCGAACTACGCCTCGCGATCCTCACCTGGAACGAGCGGACCTGCCACCGACGCCGCCGGCAACGCGCCCTCGGCAAGTTCACCCCGATAGAGTTCGAACTGCTCCACACACCAGTCGCAACCGCGGCCTGAAATTCACACCCCCGCGAGTCAACTAAACCCGGGGCTGTTCCCCCGTCATTTCGGCGTTGTTGTGCTGTCGTGTAAGCCACGATTCCCGGCGGCCTGCTGTTGTTGGCGGTGGTGGCGGCGCGGTGATGTGGATACAAGAAGTCCTCACCCTGCCCCGGAAAAACTGGCAACATCGTTTAATCTATATTCAATTCTTGGGTGATTGCGTCGCTGTTGAAGGGTCGTGACGCTCGCCATCCTGGTACGTCAGAAAGGACTGCGATGGGCAACGAGGCCGAGGCTGATGTTTCGGGCGGTCCGTACTTCGATGACATGTGGGTGGGTCGGATCTTCGACAGCGCACCGCCGATGACGCTCACTGACGGAGCCGCTGCGCTGCACCAGGCAATCCTGGGTGATCGGATGCGGCTTGCCCTGGATGTGCCGCTCGCCGCCGCAGTGACAGGAAGCTCACATGCTCTCGCGCACCCGTCGTTGGTAACCGACGTGGCGATCGGGCAGAGCACGTTGGCGACCCAGCGTGTCAAAGCAAATCTGTTCTACCGCGGCCTTGCGTTTCATCGATTTCCGGCGATCGGCGATTCACTTTTCACGCGTACTGAAGTGGTTGGTTTGAAGCAGAACTCAGTCCGGGAGGGACGTGCTCCGACAGGTCTTGTCGCGTTACGAATGACGACTGCCGATCAGAATGACCGGCTGGTGCTCGACTTTCATCGCTGCGCGATGCTGCCGCTATCACCCGGGGTGCGCGAGACTGGCCGGCACGACGATCTGTCAACGATCGGCGCAGGAGAGGTGGCCACCGATCCGTCCCGTGACTGGGACGGCGAAGTCTTCCGAGCTCGAGTTCCCGGGCCGCATTTCACCACAGACCTAGAGGGTCGCGCGTTGCGCAGCACGGGCGATGTTGTGACTAGCGCCCCGGAGCTGGCGCGGTTGAGTCTCAATATCGCTGCTACTCACCATGATTGGCGGAGCGGCGGGCGTCGACTGGTCTACGGCGGTCATACCATGGGAATCGCGCTGGCACAGGCGACCCGACTGCTGCCCAATCTTGCCAGTGTCCTGCGGTGGGCATCGTGTGATCACACCGGACCTGTACACGAAGGCGACACGCTGTATAGCGACTTGCACATCGAAGCGGCGACACCACTGCCTGAGGGTCGCGGAGGTACCTTGTCTCTTCGTTCCGTTGTGTTCGCCGCGAGTGATGCGGCGGGGGAAAAAGACCGGCAAGTACTGGATTGGCGCTTCACCGCGTTGATGTTCTGATTCCGCAGGTGTGACGTCAGACGTTGCGGACCTGCGATGCGGCATCATCTGCAAGACGTCGGGTGAGGCCGCGGATGAACGTACTCGCGATTTCATCGGCGATTCGGTCGGCTGAGTCGATGTCAATCGGTGTGAGCCATCGGTGCGAACCAATAGTCATTCCCAGGTATCCCAGTGCCAAGATGTGCGAGTCGCAAGGACGGAAGGATCCATCGGCGACACCGCGGTCCATGATGTCGGCGATGCGTCGATACACGGTGGTTTCCGCAAATCGGATGCTTTCCACTTGCTTGGCAGAGAGCCATTCGGCGATGAACGGACTTTCCTTTGTATACACGGCCATACCGTGCGGATCTCGCGCCACCATCCGCAGGAGGTTCACGGTGCATTCGTGAATGGCCTGTACCGGTCTCACGGTCGGATCGAGCTCAACCGCTGCCATCGTCGCCGACGCTGCTAGTCGGAAGATGTCGTACAGCAGGCTGGCCTTGCTGAGGTAGTAGTGATAGAGCGTCGCTTTGTTGACGTCGGAGGCGGCCGCAATGTCGCTCACCCGCGTGCCTTGGTACCCGCGATGTGCGAAGAGACGGGTCGCGGCACACAGAATGTCCTCGCGGCGCTTAAGACCGGCTGGTGTGACTGACGGATGAGCACAGTCGGCCCAGTCGTCGATGCACATCCGCTCACCTTCCATGAAGTGGTGAGATTGTGAGGTCACCGCTCACACACGCTGATTGAGCCGCTTCCCGAGAACCTGGGCGGCGATGGTGTTCTTGAGCACTTGAGTGGTTCCGCCCGCGATGGAGGACACGATGACATCGCGGAAGCATCGCTCCGGCGGGAATCCGGTGACCAGACCGTTTCCGCCGAGGACCTGCATGGCCTTCCAGCAGATGTCGCGGCCCATATCGGCTGCGTGGAGTTTGGCCGTCGAGACATCGAGAGCCTTCGGAAACTTGCCGCGTTCAGCAGTCAGCGCCGCCTTGTACGTCAGGTAGCGCACGGATTCGATCTGCGTCCACATCTCGGCAATCATGTGGTAGACGGCCTGAAACTCATTTATCGGTCGCCCGAATTGTTCGCGTTCGTCGGAGTAGGTCACAGCCTCGTCGAATGCCCCTTGCGCCAGCCCGAGGCACATCGCCGAGATGTACAGGCGCTCCATGTTGAAGGCCTGCATGAGATGGGCGAACGAACCCTCACCCATCAGCAGATTCTCGCGAGGAACGCGGCAATCGTCGAAGAACAGCTCGCCGTGCGGCGAGCCGCGCGAACCCATGTATTCGGGTCCATTTCCGAGCGACAAACCAGGGGTGCCCTTGTCCACCACGACGGCACCGACGCCCCGCATGCCAGGAGTGTTGTTCAAGCGCACGAAGGTGACGTAAACATCGTAATCCGGTGCACCGGTGATGAATCGCTTCGATCCGTTGATGCAGATCACGTCCCCGTCGAGGCTCGCGGAGGTCTCGATGTCGGTGACAGCCGAACCGTACTTGGGCTCGGAGAGAGCGATGGCGGCGGTGCGCTGCCCTGAGGCAATCTTGGGTAGATATCTGGCGTGTGCCGTGCTGTTGTCACTCATCATGATGACCGACGGGCCGGTACATGTCGTGGCGAACAGAATGTCGCCTGCCATCCACGACTTCATCGAACGGCAGGCCTGCTCGACGGCGAGTGCGAACTCAATGGCATCGTAACCGCGCCCCCCGAATTTCTTTGGGATGGTTAGGCCGGACAAACCGAGATCGACAGTGTCCCGGATCATCTCATTTACTGGGGCGGTGTCTTTACGGTCGATCTCTGTGGCGTGAGGTGCCCACTTCTCACCGAACATCCGTGCCGATTCAACGATCCCCTCCTGCCGGGGGGTGAGAGTGAATGCAGTTGAGTCCAAGGTGCAACCTCCATGTAGGGATCAGTCGAGAAGGGCCTGTTGGTGGCGTTCAGTCGGTAAGAGCTTGGATCGACTCCAGATCGGTCGCATGCGCAGCGATACGTACGATCGAGTTCAGCGTGTAGTCCCGCGGCTGGAGTTCAGGTTCGAAGCGGCTTCCGCCGTAGGTGAAGAGTGCGAAGGCCAACGCGTGCATTGACTGTTGGCGGTAGGCAAGCCACGCTTGGTCGAACGATGGCACGTCGGTCACTCCGGTGGCGCTAAGGCATTCCAGATAGAGCCGCACCAGATCTTCCTGCCACTCGCGGCGATTCTGTGTGGGCAGGGTTGCGCCGAGGGCATACGAGAAGTCCAGTGCCCAGTGGCCTTTCGCGACGCACTGCCAGTCGTACAGGCCCATGCGCCCGTTCTCATCCCGCAGCCAGTTCCCGAGGTGTAGATCTTGATGTAGGAGCGTTGAAGGGCCGTAGCGGTGCAGGAACAGCGACCGCATGAACGCGGGATACAACTTGTCCCGCTCGCTATAGAGCCGGGTGTCGACAGCACCTTCTGCCCGTCGCAAGCCCGTCAGTGTTCGTTTTTCGAAACCAACCTTGCGGTTCAGATTCTGCTGCCAGTCATAGGCGGGACGTAGCGGTGCCAGGTCGGTGGCGAATCGCGGGCTGTCCCACAGAGCACCGTGATAAACGGCTAGCTGCGCAACCATGTCTTCGGCGTCGTTGCGCTGCACAGCGTTGGCCATAGGATCGGGAAACGACCAGCCACGGTCGGTCAGGTCCTCCAGGATCACCAAAGAGCGATGACGTGTGACGTCGTAGCCTGAGTAGTAGGCACGAGGGCTACGCAGCGCCAGGTCTTGACGGACGTTGTTATAGAAGACCGATTCGCCCTCGGCGATGCCGGTCACCCCGAGCAGGATGCGTGAACCGATCGTGGCCGTTGACTTCGTGAACAGCTTTGTCGGCAGGCGAGCTGCCATGCCGGCGTCGTTGTAGTCCACCACGAGGGCCCGTCGTGCACTCGTGCCGTTGTCCCCGCTAGACACCGTGATGCCGACGACCCGTGCACCGCGAACTTGCGAGCACAACACCGCTGTCAACCACTCCGGGGTGATGGCTTCAGCTGACGAGGGCACTGTCGAGGGATCAAGGAGACGGCGTCGTGGCAGCAGTCTTTCCCTGACGACGGACGCAGCAATGCGCCCAGCTGTGGCGATCGTCGCCACTGTGTCGTTCGTCGTCATATCGGTGTCACCTCTGCTCGGGTCGATGTCGTCATCTGCGAGGGAGCTGTGCGCAGGTCTGGCATGAGTATTTAATGAATATTCAAATATTGCTGGAGTGTCCGACCGCCTGCGGAAGCTTCGCCTGGGAGTGCGGCGAACCGGGGCGGGCTGGCGTGTATCCGCCCAGATGCTGCGCCCCATTTGGCATGCGGTTCAGGCAGTTCTCACAACAAGCGACTGCCCGAGTTGCTCGACCAAGAGTCCGACGTCCCAATAATCACGGTGACTCGTCAGTTTTCCGTTCTGATCGAACCGGCAGGCGGCGATGCCGGTGACCGAGAACTCGCGACCCGACGCATGGACCTGATCGCCGCTGGGCAGGCGAAGCGGGCCGTTGATTGAACCGCTCCAGGTCCACTCGTAGTACGCCCGGTCGTCCTGTACTGCCGGCTGGCTGAACTCGATCAATGAATCGGGGGAGAACTTCAACATCCAGCGGTGAAAGCGCTGAATTCCCTGGCGTCCAACGTAGGTGCCCCCCATAGCCACATCGGTGTAGGCGCCTTCGCTGGCAAAGAACATGCAAAGCAGTTCGGGATCTTCGCTCCAAGCGCGGCCGTATGCGTCGGCGAAGCCTTCGTCGGCGGGATGGGGGGTACTCGTAGTCATCCAAAAAATTTATCATGTATTCAAAAATTTGCGGGAGAGATGAGTGATCTCGGTAGCAGCGTGGTCGCCAGCGGCGTCATAGCGTCCGTCCGGCTCGGTCCGGCGTGGGCGCGAAATTCTAATTAGTGCTGGTAAGCAGTTGGTCGGATGCGGCCGATGGCTCAAATCTCTGACGGCAACGTCAAACGATGAGCGGCCTGCACAGATGGTCGGATCGGGGGGCGGGGGCGGATCCCACCCTTGCTCAAACTTGATGTTTTTAGTTTAATTTTGATTCGATCCGTGAGCCGCATCACTCGGAAACATCGATGTGACCCGCGGACGTGCGGTGGGGGAGATGCGCACCGTGACCGTTTACAGCGAACTGGAGCCAGGGGGACGTAGCCGCTCGTGATTGCCGTACTGACAGGAAACTGTGAGGAGCTTGGTGTTCAAGACCAGTAATGCCGCGCAGCCGGTGCGGGCCATCGGTGGATTCTTCGCCATGTCACTCGACACTGCGGTCGCGACTTTTCATCCGCCGTTTCCCTGGCGCGAATTCGTCCTTCAGTCGTGGTTCGTGGCACGGGTGTCGCTGTTGCCGACGCTGATGTTGTCGATTCCGTTCACAGTCCTGACAGTGTTCACGTTCAACGTGCTCTTGGCTGAGTTCGGTGCCGCCGACTTCTCGGGTACCGGTGCAGCGTTGGGAGCGGTAACCCAGATCGGCCCGATCGTTACCGTTCTCGTCGTCGCGGGCGCCGGCGCTACGGCGATGTGCGCAGACCTTGGAGCGCGCACCATCCGTGAAGAATTGGACGCTCAGCGCGTGATGGGGATCGACCCGATCCGGGCGCTGGTCGTCCCACGCGTCTTGGCGGCAACAGTGGTGGCATTGCTGTTGTCGTCACTGGTGATTCTTGTCGGCCTTGCAGGCGGATTCGCGTTCTCGGTGTTCTTCCAGCACGTCACACCCGGGGCGTTCATTGCCGGGCTCACCCTCATCACGGGTGCTGGTGACGTCGTCGTCTCACTCATCAAAGCCACCCTGTTCGGGATGACTGCCGGCCTGATCGCCTGCTACATGGGAACAACCGTCGGCGGCGGCCCCGCAGGTGTCGGCAATGCGGTGAACGAGACCGTGGTCTTCTCGTTCCTCGCGCTCTTCGTCATCAACATCTTCATGACCGCCGTAGGAATCAAGGTGAACCTGTGAGCTTCAAAGCCACTGTAGAACAGCGGTTTCCACGTACATCGCAACGATCACGCAAGTGGCATGCGGGCTGGACGAGAGTTGGTGAACAGACCCAGTTCTACGGTCGCACCCTCGGCTCGACGGTGGACGTGTTCGCACACTATAAGACCGAACTTGTCAGACTGATCGCGCAGATGAGC
Organism: Mycobacterium sp. 852013-50091_SCH5140682; assembly: GCF_001665685.1. Classification (GTDB taxonomy): domain Bacteria; phylum Actinomycetota; class Actinomycetes; order Mycobacteriales; family Mycobacteriaceae; genus Mycobacterium. The sequence goes on along the minus strand of NZ_LZTB01000035.1, from coordinate 168,790 downwards.
CTGGGAACCGGTGCCCTCGCCGTCATCGGCGGCACCGTCGTCATCGTGGGCTTCCTCACCATTTCGACCGGAGCGCTGGTCGCCGTACAGGGCTACAACCAGTTCGCGCAGGTCGGCGTCGAGGCGTTGACCGGCTTCGCATCCGCGTACTTCAACGTGCGACTGATCGCGCCGCTGACCGCAGCCATCGCCATGGCCGCCACCATCGGTGCCGGCTCCACTGCGCAACTCGGCGCCATGCGCATCAACGAGGAGATCGACGCACTAGAGGTGATGGGCGTTCGTTCATTGGCCTACCTGGCAACTACGCGGGTTCTGGCCGGCGTCGTCGTGGTGGTCCCCCTCTACTGCGTGGCAGTAATAATGTCGTTCCTTGCCGCGCGCTTCGGCACGACGGTCATCTACGGCCAGTCCACTGGCGTTTACGACCACTACTTTCGGACATTCCTCATCCCCACAGACCTGATCTGGTCGTTCGTCCAGGCAGTGGTCACCGCGGTGGTAATCATGCTCGTACATACGTATTACGGGTTCACTGCCTCAGGAGGCCCGGCCGGCGTCGGTGAGGCCGTGGGCCGGGCCACCCGGACATCACTTGTCGTCGCCGTCTTCGTCACCCTGTTGGTAACTCTGTCCATTTACGGACAGTCCGGCAATTTCAACCTGGCGGGCTGAGGTATGGCGCGTCGAGCAGGCGAAGCACGCGTCCAAGCCGACTGGTGGACTGCGATTCTGATCGCTTTTACCGTCGGGTGCGTTGCCCTAACGTGGGCGCTTTTCAATGGATCCTTCCGGCGATTCGTCCCCGTCACCCTCAACTCTGACCGGGCCGGCCTGGTGATGGAGGTTGGCGCGAAAGTCAAGCTGCGCGGAGTCCAGGTCGGACGCGTCGGATCCATAACCGGGGGACGTGACCCAGTGAGCCTCCAACTCGAACTGGACCCGGACAAAGTCCGATACCTGCCCTCCAATGTGGAGGCTCGCATCGCCTCGACATCGGTGTTCGGAGCCAAGTACGTCGACCTGATCTTCCCTGAACAACCCTCTGGCGAGGTGTTGGCGGCGGGAGCGGTGCTGCAGTCACAGAATGTCAGCACTGAGGTGAACACCGTCTTCCAGGATCTCGTCGGCGTCATCAAGAAGGTCGACCCAGCCAAACTGAACTCTGTGCTCTCGGCAGTCGCCGAGGGGGTGCGCGGTCAGGGCCCCCGTATGGGCGAGGCGACCACGTCGGCCAACGAGGTCCTCACCGCACTGAACGCGCGGGCGGACGCCATCGGCCAAGACTGGCGCGCGTTCACGAACTTCAACGGCACCTACACCGTCGCCGCTCCTGACATCATCCGTATCCTCGACGGGGCGAGCGCCACCAGCGCCACGGTGACCTCAAACTCTCGCGAGCTGGACTCCTTGCTGCTCAACGTCATTGGATTCTCACAAAGCGGAATACAACTCCTCGGGCCCAACAAGGACAATCTGGTCAACGCGATCAACACCGCTCGACCCACAACTGGCTTGCTCAACAAATACAACCCCGAGCTGACCTGCCTGTTCTTAGGCGGAAAGAATGTCATCGACTTCGGTCACGGCGACTACATGGGTGGCGGCAACGGCAAGTCGCTTATCGTCGACGCGGCGCTGTTGCTCGGCGACGATCCCTACCGATACCCAGATAATCTGCCGATCAACGGTGCCAAGGGCGGTCCGGGAGGCAAGCCGGGATGCGGTTCGTTACCGGACGTGTCGAAGAACTGGCCGGTGCGCACGCTGATCACCGACACCGGGTTCGGCACTGGGCTCGACAACCGACCCAACCCCGGCATCGGATTCCCCGGCTGGGCCAACTTCTTCCCAGTCACCAGGGCCGTTCCGGAGCCGCCGAGCATCCGCTACCCCGGTGGCCCCGCGCCGGGTCCCACGCCGCCCTGGGAACCGCCGTACGGCGCTCCGCAATATGGGCCCGATGGCACCCCGTTGTTCCCGGGTGTGCCGCCCGCACCGGAGGCACCGGATGCCGCTCAGGCGCCCGTCCCGCCCGGGATCGGCGGACTGCCGTCCGATCCATCGTCACCACCGCAGGGGTGACCGGCCCATGAGACGACCCCGCCCGAAGAACCCTGAGAGGCCATAGACGTGAAAGACAACTTGTCAGGCGCGGCCTGGCGACTCACCGCGTTTGTAGTCGTCGCCGCACTGGGAATGTTCGCGCTGCTCACCATTTTCGCGCAGTTCCGCTTCGGTGAAGCGCGAACGTTTCGAGCGGTTTTTACCAATGTGACGGGTCTGGAGAACGGGAACTTCGTCCGCATTGCCGGTGTCGAGGTCGGCAAGGTCAACACCATCGCACTGAACAAAGACAGCACTGTGACGGTCGAATTCAGCGCGGAGGACTCGGTCGTGCTGACCGAAGGCAGTCGCGCGGCGATCCGTTACGACAACGTCATCGGTGGCCGGTACCTGGCACTCGAAGAAGGCACCGGATCGCCGAAAATTCTGCCGCCCGGCGCCACCATCCCCGTCGACCGCACCGTGCCGGCACTGGATCTGGATGCCCTCATCGGCGGCTTTCGTCCGCTGTTTCGTGCACTGGACCCGAATCAGGTGAACGCGCTTAGTGGACAACTACTTGCAGCTCTGCAGGGGCAAGGCGCCACAGTCGGATCGTTTCTGTCTCAGACCGCCGCGCTGACGAACACCCTGGCCGACCGCGACCAGCTCGTCGGCCAAGTCGTCACCAATCTCAACACGGTGCTGGGATCTCTCGGAGATCAGAAAGAAAAGTTCGGCAGTGCCGTCGATTCGCTCACCGAGATCGTGCATACCCTCGAAGCGCGCAAGGGTGATCTGAGCAACGCGGTCGCCTACACCAACGCCTCGGCGGCCACCATCGCTGACCTGCTCACCCGGGCGCGACCTCCCCTGGCCAACACCGTTCGCGAGACCGACCGCACGGCAGGCATCGTGGTCGCCGATCACGACTATGTGGACAACTTGCTTGCCACGCTGCCCGACTCCTACCGAATTCTCGGTCGGCAAGGGCTCAACGGTGACTACTTCTCCTTCTACATCTGCGACTTGGTATTGAAATTGAACGGTAAAGGCGGACAACCGGTCTACGTGAAGATGGCCGGCCAAGACTCGGGCAGGTGCACGCCTCGATGAAGACATTCCAGGAACGAAACCCCTTCGTCATCGGCGCGGTGGGAATTGTTTCCGTAGCTGCCATCGGTGCCGGTGTACTCAACTACGACAAGTTACCGTTCGTGTCCTCTCAGACTTCGTATGCTGCGTACTTCGCAGAGGCCGGTGGCCTCACCTCAGGTGCCGACGTGCAGGTATCGGGTTTCAAAATCGGTAAGGTCGAAAGCATCTCGCTCGACGGCCCGCGGGTGCTGATCCGGTTCCAAGTCGATGACGACGTCCACCTAGGTGATCGCACCGAGGCTGCTGTGAAGACGAAAAGCCTTCTCGGATCGAAGATCCTGGATATAACCCCGCGCGGCGACGGCACGCAGAAGGGCGTCATCCCGCTGGAACGCACGACATCGGCCTACCAGTTGCCGGACGCGATCGGTGATATCACTGCTCAAATCAGCGGACTGAACACCGATCAGCTGTCGGCTTCACTGTCCACCTTGGCCGACACATTCCGCGACACCCCTGAAGACTTGGGCCTCGCCGTCGAAGGAGTCGGCCGTTTCTCCGACACCCTCAACCGCCGAGACGAGCAGCTGCGCAACCTGCTGGCAAACGCCAACAAAGCGACAGGCGTTCTCGCCGAGCGCAGCGACAAGATCGTTCAACTGGTCAGGGAATCCAATGCGTTACTGGTGGTGTTGGAGGGGCAGCGCGCCGCACTGGACCAAATCTCGAACAACATTTCTGCACTGGCCACCCAGATCAAAGGGTTCATCGGTGACAACCGAGACACGCTCAAGCCGGCGCTGGACAAGCTGAACGGCGCATTGACCATCGTGGCGAACCGGAAAACCGAAGTGCAGCAATCGATCAAGGGCTTCACCAATTACGCCTTCGCGCTGGGGGAGTCGGTGGCATCGGGCCCGTTCTTCAAGGCCTATTTGTCCAACCTGCTGCCGGGCCAATTCGTTCAGCCCTTTATCGACGCCGCCTTCTCTGACCTCGGCCTGGACCCCCATGTGCTGGCGCCCTCACAACGCACCGATCCCCAGACCGGTCAACCTGGCACTCCGGCACTGCCCGTCCCCTTCCCGCGCACCGGACAGAGCGGCGAACCCAGAATGACGATCCCCGATGCCATCACCGGCAACCCCGGTGATCAGCAGTGCGGCCCGCCAGGAATACCGCTGCCTGGCCCAGGCTGCTACCCCTACCGCGACCCCGGGCCGCCAGTACCTGCCGGCGGCCCGCCGCCGGGCCCACCAGCGCCTGAATCTCCGGGGCACACCTCGTCGCCAGATCCGACTCCCAGCCCGGTCTTGCAGCTTGCGCCCGGTGAAATCGGGCCCGACGGCAGCCCCGTTGCTCCTGGAGGAGATCACCAATGACGCAACCGCGTATACGTATCGCCGTGGTGGCCATCTTCGCGCTGCTGCTGATCGCAGGCCTCGTCGTGATCATCCCGGCAACCACGAACATCTCGCGCAATCAAGTGGTTGCCTACTTCGACAACACCAACGGGCTGTTCGTCGGTGACGAGATCCGCATCCTCGGTGTGCCGGTCGGGGAGATCACCCGGATCGATGTTGAGCCGCAACGCGCCAAGGTCAGCTTCTGGGTGGCCGACAAGTATCAGGTGCCGGCCGACGCCAAAGCGGTCATTCTGGCGCCGTCCCTGGTCACCGCCCGTGCGATCCAGTTGACGCCCGCCTACACCACCGGACCCACCTTGGCTGACGGTGCGGTCATTCCCCAGAAGCGCACCGCCGTTCCCGTGGAATGGGATGACGTACGCACCCAGTTGCAGCGCCTGACCGAGATGTTGCAGCCCACCGAGGCCGGTGGCACCAGCACGCTGGGATCACTGGTGAACACCGCCGCGGACAACCTCCGCGGTCGGGGCGGGAACATCCACGACACCTTGGTAAAGCTGTCCCAGGCGACCTCGGCGCTCGGCGACCACAGCACCGACCTGTTTAGCACCTTGCGCAATCTGTCGCTGCTCGTGTCGGCGCTGCAGGACAGCTCAGGTCTGATGGAACAGCTCAACAGGAATCTGGCCTCCGTCAGCGGAGCGCTCGCCGATGATCCAGACGAGGTAGGCAACGCCGTGCGCGACGTCAGCGACGTCTCGAGAGAAGTATCGAAATTCGTTGCAGACAACAAGGAATCGTTGGGCACCACCTCCGAGAAGCTCGGTGCCGTTTCGCAGACGGTCACCGAGAGCATCGACGACGTCAAGCAGCTGCTGCATATCTCTCCCACGGTGCTGCAGAACTTCATCAACATCTATCAACCTGCTCAAGGAACGCTCTCCGGCGCGCTGTCGACCAACAATTTCAGCGACCCGATCAGCTTCATTTGTGGTGCCGTACAGGCAGCCTCCCGGCTCAACGCTGAGCAATCGTCCAAGCTGTGTGTGCAGTACCTCGCACCCATCGTGAAGAACCGCCAGATGAACTTCTTCCCTATCGGCGGGAACCCATTCGTGGGTGCCAGCGCCCGTCCCAACGAAGTGACCTATAGCGAGGACCGGATGCGCCCCGACTACGTCCCACCACAACCAGCCGCTCCAACCCCCGCAACGGCGCCGCCGCCTGCGGAGGCCGCCCCGCCGATGCCTGCCGAAGCCGCACAAGCGAATCCAGACGCTGGGCTGCCAGGACTGATGGTCCCCGCAGGAGCTGGCTCATGACTTCCGGGCGTCTGTTCAATGCTGCGGTCGCAGTGACTGCGCTGTCAATGCTGCTCAGCGGCTGCGGCGCGTGGCGCGGCCTGAACTCAGTCCCCATGCCGGGCACTGAAGGTGACGGCACGGGTGCCTTCACAGTCCAGGCCCAGATGCCCGACGTGAATAACATTCAGCAGAACTCGCGCGTGCGGGTCGGGGACGTCAACGTCGGCACTGTCACCAACATCGAGCGCCAAGGCTGGCACGCACTGCTGACGATGCGCCTCAACGGTGATGTCCAGCTGCCCGCCAATGCGACCGCAACCATCGGCCAGACCAGTCTGCTAGGTTCCCTCCACATCGAATTGGCTCCGCCTTTCGGCGAACCGGCCGAGGGCCGACTGCACGAAGGTTCGCTGATTCCGCTGGCATCCGGTGGTGGATACCCATCGACCGAACAGACCTTGGCGGCGGTGTCACTTCTGCTGAATGGCGGTGGGATCGGTCAGATCCAGGACATCACGACAGCATTCAGCACGGCGTTCGCCGGCCGTGAAAATGACCTTAAAAGCCTGATCGCACAACTCGATACGTTCATTCAGAACACCAACGCTCAAACCGATGACATCATTGCCGCCACCGACAGCCTGAACAACCTGGTATCGGACTTCTCGGAGCAGAAGCCCGTGATCGACAAAGCTCTGAACACGATCCCGGATGCTCTGGCGGTAATCAAAGACCAACGGAGCAAGCTTGCCGACGCGCTCGATCAGCTTGGCAAATTCAGTGCGCTGGCGGCTGATTCGGCCAACCAGACCAAAGACGCCTTGGTTCAAGAGCTCAAGGACCTCGGCCCCGTGCTGAAGTCGTTGGCGGACTCCGGCCCAGCCCTCACGCGATCCCTGAGCTTCTTTTCGGTGTACCCCTTCTCACAGGACACACTGAGCAAGTGGTTCCGCGGCGACTACGCAAACCTCACCGCGATCATCGACCTCACGCTCAGCCGCCTGGACTCGTCCTTCCTGACCGGCACGCGATGGGAAGGCGACCTTACCGAACTCGAAATGCAATGGGGCCGCACCATCGGCCAATTGCCAAGTCCCTACACCGCGGGCAATCCGTTGGTCGTTCCGTACCACCTGAATCAGGGGTCCTAGATGGTACTCAGCAAACGAATTCTCATCCAACTGGCATTCTTCTCGGTGATCACGCTGGTCGGCGGGTCCATCATGATCTTTAACTACATGGGTCTGCCGGGCCTGTTGTTCGGTGTCGGCCAATACAAGGTGTCGGTGCAGCTGCCCGCTGCAGCTGGTCTCTACAAGAATGCCAACGTGACCTACCGTGGCACTGAGGTAGGCAAGGTCACCGATGTCCGCCTCGATGACACAGGCGTCGTCGCGGACCTGGCGCTGAAGTCCGGAATTCCGGTCCCCAGGGACCTCACCGCAGAGGTGCACAGTGCCTCATCAATTGGTGAGCAGTACGTTGCCTTGCTCCCGCACGGGGACGGAAGTCCGTTGAAGGATGGCGATGTCATCCCGCGGGATCGCACTTCGGTTCCACCCGATATCAGCACGCTGCTTGCCGCCACGGACAAAAGTCTGGATGCGATCCCCGGCGACAACCTGCAGACAGCGGTCAGCGAGGCGGCCACCGCGGTGGGAGGGCTCGGGCCCGACCTCGCACGACTCGTCAAGGGCTCCACCACGTTGGCCATCGATGCGCGCAACAACCTCGATTCACTGACCAATCTGATCGACAACTCCAAACCGATCCTGGATTCACAGACCGCCACTGCCGGCTCGATCGAGAACTGGGCTGCCAACCTGGCTTCGGTCACCTCTCAACTGAAGAGCGAAGACAACTCAGTGCAGGGCATCCTGCAAAACAGCCCGGAAGCGGCAGATCAAGCTCGACAATTATTCGACCGGTTGCAGCCCACACTGCCGGTGGTTCTGGCGAACCTGGTCACCATCGGCAACGTGGCTGTCACCTATCAGCCGAACATCGAGCAACTGCTGGTCCTCGCCCCGTCAGCCGTCGAGGTGGTGCAAGGCGCCGAACTCACGAACCGCAACACCAAGCAGGCCTACAAAGGCGCATTCCTAAGCTTCAATCTGAACCTCAACTTGCCACCACCATGCCTGACTGGTTACCTGCCGGCGCAGCAGGCTCGCGCGACCAGCCTCACTGACTACCCGGATCGCCCTGCCGGCGACTTCTACTGTCGCGTGCCGCAGGACTCTCAGTTCAACGTGCGCGGCGCACGGAACTATCCGTGCGAAACCCGGCCCGGCAAGCGTGCCCCGACAGTAAAGATGTGTGAGAGCGACGAGAATTATGTCCCACTCAACGACGGCTTCAACTGGAAGGGCGACCCGAACGCGACGCTGTCCGGACAGTCGATTCCGCAACTGCCGCCCGGCCAGGGGCCAGGACCCAACGCTGAGCCACCGGCCGGTGCGCCCGGTCCGGCGCCGACAGCGCCACCGATAGCGGTCGCGGAGTACGACCCGGCGACGGGTAGTTATCTCGGACCGGACGGCCACGTGTATACCCAGGCCAACCTCGCCCACAACGCTCAGGAGCAGACATGGCAGTCGATGATGATGCCGCCGAAACAGAACTGACAGAGCCAGCAGAGTCGTTGGAGTCCACACAGGACGACGACTCCGGTGCCAGCGGATCGCCCGAGGGATACGCCGACCGTGTGCGGCGCCGCGATCCGACAATGGTCGCGCTGGTGGTGGGTCTCGTGATGGCTGTCGTCATCGCGTCTGTGGGTGGTTGGCTCGGTGTGCGGGCCAACCACGCCCGTCAGCTCGATCAACGGCAGGCAATGTTTGTCGAAGTGGCCCGACAAGGCGCGATCAATCTCACGACGATCGATCACCGCGAGGTTGAAGGTGACGTCAAACGCATCCTGGACTCCGCGACCGGCACGTTCTATGACGACTTCAGTAGTCGTGCACAGCCTTTCATCGAAGTGGTGAAGAAGGCACAGTCGAAGTCGGTGGGGACGGTGGTCTCGGCGGGCGTCGAGTCGGAGACCGATCAGGATGCGCAAGTGCTGGTTGCCGTGAGCGTCAAGACGACGATGGCCGGCAGTGCAGAACAACAACCGCGGTCATGGCGAATGCGCATCGCGGTACAGAAGCTGGGCAACGACATCAAAGTGTCCAACGTGTCGTTCGTTCCCTAGCTCACTCGCCCGCTTCCCCGCGCTGCGACCAAGGATTCAAGGAGTACCGTGCCCACACACACCGCTACGAGCGCAGCTGCGTCTTCAGTTGAGATCATCGACGACACCGCTAGTGCTGCCGAAACCGCCGACAGCAGCTCTCATACTCTCGACGACCTGACTGGGTCGAATTCGACTGTGAAGACGCGTATGTCCTGGCGCCAGGCCATCGTTTTCATTGTGGTGCCACTTTTTGTCGTCGCACTGAGTGCAGTCACGGGATGGCTGAAATGGGTCGACGGCTCGGCGCGCGAAGCGCAGGTGGCCGCAACCGAATCGGTGCAGGCCGCGCGTGATGCCACTATCGCGCTGCTCTCCTATCAGCCTGATACCGTCCAGCAGACTCTGGAAGCGGCTCAAACACGGCTCACTGGCTCGTTCCGCGATTCTTACGATCAGCTTATCCACGACGTGGTGATTCCCGGTGCTCGGGAGAAGAAGATCTCTGCGGTGGTGAATATCCCTGCAGCGAGTTCGATTTCAGCAACAGGCCGTCATGCTGAGGTGTTGGTCTTCGTCAATCAGACATCAATTGTCGGCACAGATGCCCCGACTGATACCGCGTCGTCGGTTCGGGTGGGGCTGGACAAGGTAGACGGGCGCTGGTTGATTTCGTCATTCGAACCCGTCTGACGAAACATCTCGGCTGTGCGCAGCCTCTACTCATCCGGCCCAGGTCATGGCATTGTGTAGCCTCCGCTGACCGAGATCATCTGACCGGTTACCTGGCGTGCGGCGAGCGGTGACGAGAACCACAGCACCGCCCGCGCGATATCTTCGGCCGTCGTCAACCTGCGCATGGGAGTGTCCTTGAGCATGAAGTCAATCTGCTTGGGGTTGAACACTTCGTCTTCGCCGACAGACCACAGGCTGGAGGCACCCACCGCATCGGGGCCGTCCGGCATCACCAGGCCTGGACAGACGATGTTCGAACGGATGCCGTGGCGACCGTGTTCGCGTGCGGTGGTGCGCGCAAAGGCCACCATGGCTGCTTTCGAAGCTCCGTAGATACCTTGGCGGATCTGGCCGAACGCCGCGTCGCTTGCGATGAACACCAGGGCCCCGCCACCGCCGTCTTTCATCGGTCCGATGGCGGCCTGGGTGGCAGCCACGGCACTGTAGAAATTCACGGCCATCGTGCGCTGCCACTTGCCGCGGTCGGTGTCGGTGGCGACGAACCCGGGCACACTCCAGCCTGCGTTGTTGACCAGAACATCGATACCACCCCACTGGGTGACCGCTAACCCGAGTGTCTCTTTGGCGCCCTCGGGAGTCGTCAGGTCACTGATCGCCAGATCCACCGCGGCGGCACCGAGGTCGATGGCCTCATCGCGGACCTTCGATGCCTGCGGTTCATCGATGTCGTTCAACACGATTCGTGCGCCCTCGGCGGCGAAAGCGTGCACGATGCCTCGCCCGATGTTGGAGGCGCCACCGGTCACGACGACTCGCGCGTTTGTCAGCCCCAGATCCATGTCGATCCTTCCTTGGCGAAGCATGGTTGAAACCTCTCGGTCCCGTGATTTAACCTAGATTAGAAATATCGATTAGATTTGTCTACGCCGGGTGCGTCGATAGGAGGCCAGTATGGGAAGACTGCTGCAGGGAAAGGTAGCGGTGGTTACCGGTGCTGCGCAGGGGATCGGTCTTGAGATCGCCCGAACTCTTTTCCAACACGGCGCGCAGGTGGTGCTGGCCGACCTGGACGAAGAGGCCACTCGTGGGGCGGTCGAGCAGATCGCCGGCGCGAGCGCAGACTGTGGAAGCGCAGTGTGCGACGTTACCTCCGAAGACCAGATGCACAGCCTGATCGGCAACACCGTCCGCGACTTCGGCCGCCTCGACGTGTTCGTCAACAACGCTGGCATCACGCGGGACGCCTCCTTGAAGAAGATGCAGGTGTCGGACTTCGATGCGGTCGTCACCGTGCACCTCCGTGGCACCTGGCTCGGCGTTCGCGAAGCGGCAGCCGTGATGCGGGAGCAGAAGTCGGGGAGCATCATCAACATCTCATCGCTGTCAGGAAAGTCCGGTAATCCCGGCCAGACCAACTACAGCGCCGCCAAGGCCGGCATCGTCGGTCTCACCAAAGCTGCGGCGAAAGAAGTTGCTCATCACAATGTGCGGATCAATGCGGTGCAGCCCGGCCTGATCCGGACCAAGATGACCGCGGCGATGCCCCCGGATGTGTTCGCCCAGCGCGAGGCCGACGTGCCCATGAAACGCGCAGGCGAGCCGGCCGAGGTCGCAGGTGCAGTGGTCTTTCTCGGCTCTGACCTGTCCAGCTATATCACCGGATCGGTGATCGAGGTCGGTGGCGGGAGGTACATGTGAATACTGTCGTCAGCGACATCGACGGGAAAATCGGGCGCATCACACTCAATCGTCCTGACCGGATGAATGCCATCACCGTCGAACTTGCCAGCACGCTTGAGGCAGCGATTACGCAACTCGGCGAGCGCCGCGACATCAATGTCATCGTGATTCGGGGAGCCGGAGGCAACTTCTGCGCCGGCGGCGACTTCGATGAAGTACAGAGACTGCGTGCGGCGGGCCCTTCGGAACTTCGCACCTTGTTTACCACGTTCAAGGCAGCCTGCGACGCGATTGGCCGCGCCGAGGTTCCGGTCGTGGCCGCTATCGAAGGCGTCGCCATGGCCGGCGGGTTCGAGCTCATGCAGGCTGCCGACATTGTCCTGACCGCCAACGAGGCGCGCATCGCGGACAATCACATCAACTTCGGGATGATCCCGGGCGGGGCAAGCACCGCCCGTCTTCCGCGCATCCTCGGCCGTCAGCAGGCCTTGGCACTGCTGCTGTCTGGGGACAAGTTCACGGGTTTCGACGCCGTCGAAATGGGGCTGGCGTACCACTCGTATCCCGCTGAAAACTTCGATGACTCGGTGGAAGCCTTTCTGTCGCGGATGGCAGGGCGTGAGCGGTCGGCACTCACCGCTGTCAAGCGGCTCGTCATGGAGGGCCTGAACAAAGACTTCGACAGCGCCAACGCCGACGAGACCGACGCCGTTGTATGGCGGATCAGCGGCCAAGCCGGCCAGGACGGGGTATCCGCATTCAAGAGCAGAGAGGTCACAGCATGACCGCCACGATCAACGCCGCCGTCCTACAGGAGGTGGCATCCGACGGAGTTGCCAACATCCGGCTGAATCGTCCAGCCACGTCCAACGGGCTCAATGTCGAAACGCTCAAGGCACTCCACGAGGCGGTCTTGGCCTGTCATGCCGACCCGGCCGTCAAGGTGGTACTGCTGACCGGCGCGGGACGCAACTTCTGCGCCGGGGGCGACATCCACACGTTCGAATCCAAGGGTGCCGCCCTGCCGGACTATTTGCGCGAAGCGACAGCCTGGTTGCAGTTGGCGACCGCGGCACTCATCCAGCTCAGAGTCCCGGTCGTCACCGCAGTCCAAGGCTTCGCCGCCGGTGGCGGGGGCCTTGGACTGGTCTGCGCATCCGACATCGTTGTCGCTGCGCGCTCGGCGAAATTCTTCTCCGGCGCGGTCCGCGTCGGGATGGCTCCCGACGGCGGCTCCTCGGTCACCCTCGCGCAGTTGGTGGGACTGAGGCAGGCTCTGCGCGTCTTGCTTACCAACCCCACGCTGACCGCTGACGATGCCGCGGCGATCGGGCTGATCACCGAGGTGGTCGAGGACACCGAGCTGCAGAACCGGGCCGAGGCGATCGCCGCCGAACTGGCTGCCATGCCCACCAAGGCGCTCTCGGCGACCAAACGGCTGGTGTGGTCGGGCGTCGGTGCCTCCATCGAAGAACGCCTGCCCGAGGAATCGCGCACCGTATCCGAGCTGTCCGGCACAGCCGATGCGCTGGAGGGTCTGCGTGCGGTCATCGAAAAGCGCGCACCGAGGTTTACCGGACAATGAGCATCCTCATCGACGACGACGGCGCCGTGCGCACCGTTATCCTCAACCGGCCCGACGTGCGCAATGCGATCGACATCCCGCTCCGGCTGGAGTTGGCCGACGCCTTGGAATCGGCACACACCGACACCGGCGTGCGCGCGATCGTTCTCACCGGTGCGGGCAGCACGTTCTGCTCAGGTGGCGATATCTCCACCATGAAGGTCATGTCTGAATCCGAAGCGATGGAACGTGCCCAGTTGGCACAGCGAGTGATTCGGGCGATCTGGAACACCCCGAAGCCGGTGATCGCCGCCGTCGAGGGTGCAGCATTCGGAGCCGGTGCGGCGCTGGCCGCTGCCTGTGACCGCGTCGTCGCCGGGCGTGACGCCCGATTCGCGACAACCTTCACCAACGTCGGACTCGCCGGCGATATGGGAGCGTTCGCTTCACTGCCGCGCCGGGTCGGCCCGGCCCGGGCGCGCCAAATGCTGCTGTTTCCCCGACCGTTCACCGCCGACGTCGCGGAGAGCTGGGGACTGGTCGACGCCACGACAGAACCCGGCAGTGCCCTGGCCGCCGCGCAGTCCGACGCGCAACAGCTCGCGGCGGGGCCCGCGCAGGCCTATGGCGTCATCAAGACCCTGCTCGCGATCAGCCCGGCACTGCCTCCGATGGAGGTGCTCGATCATGAAGCCGCCCATCAGGCACGGCTGTTCGGCAGTGATGACTTCGCCGAAGGCATCACAGCCTTCCGGGAGAAGCGGCGGCCTTCGTTCGGCCCACGACAAGGAGTTGTCTCATGACCTCTGTCATCGATCCCTCGGCTGATACCGGCAGCCGATACGAACGGCTCATCCGCCCGGAGAAGGTCCACGGCACGCTCTACACAGACCCCTCCATCTACGCCGAAGAGCTTGAGAAGATCTGGTATCGCACATGGGTGTTCGTGGGCCACGAGAGCGAGGTGGCCCAGCCCAACGATTATGTGCGAAAGAACCTCGGGCCGCAGGACGTCATCATGACCCGCGACCGCGATGGCGAAATCCATCTCCTGCTCAACCGGTGCGCCCACCGCGGCAATCAGGTGTGCGACGACGCCAAGGGCAACTCCAGCACCTTCAGGTGCCCGTATCACGGCTGGACCTTCCGAAACGACGGAGAACTCATCGGTTTTCCGTTCTTCAAGGGCTACGGCGACCGCAAAATCGACCTGGCGATGGGGCGTGTCCCGCGGGTTGACTCCTACGGCGGATTCGTCTTCGGCAGCTTCGCCCCGGATGGGCCGTCACTGGTGGAACATCTCGGTGCCGCCGCCGGCGAGATCGACCGGCTGGTCCGGCTCTCGCCGGAAGGCCGTGTGGAATTGACGGCCGGCTGGCTTCAACACAAGGCGCGGGCCAACTGGAAACTTCTGGCGGAGAACGAAACCGACGGATATCACCCCCAGTTCGTCCACGGGTCGATCTTTGGGGTCACTGGAAGCACGATCGGTCCGCTGTACAGCGACTCGTCGATCGCAGTGACCCGAGATCTCGGTGGCGGCCACAGCGAGAATGATCTTCGTCCGGAGTTTCGTAAGTTCGCCCAGCCGATGCGGTGGTTCGGAACCACCGAATCCCGGGTACCGGACTACGTGGCCGCCATACGCGCCAAACACGGGGACGCGGCGGAAGAGATCCTCGTCGAAGGCGCTCCCCACGTGATGATTTTCCCGAACCTGTTCATCGCCGAGATCCAGGTCTTCAACATCCAGCCGGTCGCCGTCGACGAATGTGTGCAGTACGCCACGGCCGTCCAATTGGCAGGCGCGCCAGAACTCAACCGCCGCATGGTCTCTCAGTGCGTTGGTTCCGTGGGTCCGGCAGGAATGCTGCTCGCCGACGACACCGAGATGTACGAGCGCAACCAGCAGGGCATCGCGTCGTTGACCCCGGAGTGGCTCGACGTCCGCCGCGGGATGAATCGCGAAAAGGTCGACGAGAACGGATTCACGATCGGCACCAACACCGACGAAACCGGCATGCGCGGCTTCTGGTCCCACTACAAGACGCTGATGGAAAGGGACTGAGGATCGTGACAACGTCATTGCAGGGCTCTGGTGAACTGGCGCCGGCTCCAGAAGAGTTCGATCGGTCCACAGTGGAGCAGTTCCTTTTCCGCGAAGCCCGTTACGCCGACGAGAACGACTACGACGCATGGGAGGCGCTGTGGACCGACGATGCCCTGTACTGGGTACCCGCTGAGTCCGGTGACCCCGATCCGATGCGGCAGATGTCCATCATCTACGACAACCGCAGCCGCATCTCGACCAGGCTGAAACAGGTGCGCACCGGCCGTCGGTACGCCCAGGCGCCCCCGTCGCATCTACGCCGACTCATCTCGAACATCGAATTCCTCGGCGGCCGAACGAATCCCGAGGGCACTCTCGATCTGGAGGTCGGGGCGAACTTTATCGTCATCGAGGCACGGCCCCGCGGCAACCACATCTGGGGCGGTCGCACCACCTATCGCTTGCGCCGTGTCGACGGCGAACTGCGATTGGCTTACAAGAAGGTGCAGTTGGTGGATGCCGACAAACCGATCCCGACACTGGGCTTCCTCATCTAAAGGAGCATGCATGGGTATTCAATTCGATGAATCGGCACCGGTGGCCATACCCGGGGTCGGCGCGGTCATCGGCAGCGAGTTCGCCGAGGTTGCCGTCAGCATTGACGACCAGGCCAATTCACCGCGGCTCAAGTTGCAGGATCTGCGAACGGGCCGGGCGCGGTTCCTCGACGCGCTCGAACTCGAAACCGTCATCTGGCTCCCGAACGACCGGCTCAACAGCCTGCTCGACCCGTCGGCCGACCGTTGGCGAGGCGACGAATGAGACGTGCGGCCATCGTTGCGCCACTACGGACACCGGTCGGCGCGTTCGGCGGCAGCCTGCGTCCCCTGCGCGCCGAGGACCTGGCAGCCCACATCATCAAAGCGGTGGTGTCCCGTAGCGGCATCGACCCCGACGTCATCGAAGACGTTGTCATGGCGCAGTCGTATGCGAACTCCGAAGCGCCCTGCATCGGACGGTGGGCAGCACTGCATGCCGGGCTTCCGATCAGCGTATCCGGCCTGCAGATCGACCGGCGCTGCGGCGGCGGACTGCAAGCGGTCATCACGGCCGCGATGACCGTTCAGACCGGTGCCTCCGACGTCGTCCTGGCCGGCGGCGTGGAATCGATGAGCAATATCGAGCACTACACCACCACCGCTCGCTGGGGATCGCGGTCGGGCAACCAGACGCTCTATGATCGTCTCGACCGCGGACGTGAACTGTCCCAACCGGTGTGGCGGTTCGGCAAGATCAGCGGGATGATCGAAACCGCGGAGAACCTCGCGTCTGACTACGGTATTGACCGGGCGGCAGCAGACGAATTTGCCGTGCGCAGCCACCGTCGTGCCGCGGCAGCGCAGGACGGTGGTCTGTTCGACGACGAACTCGTTGCCGTGGATGTGCCGCAGCGGCGTGCAGATCCGGTCACGGTGACCCGAGACGAGGGCATCCGGCCTGACACCACCATGGACACGCTGGCGGGGTTGCGCTCTGTGGTTTCCGGCGGCACCGTCACCGCCGGGAACGCAGCCCAACAGAACGACGCCGCCGCCGCCTGTCTGGTGGTTGCCGAGGACCGACTCGAATCGCTCGGCCTGGAACCGATCGGCTTCCTGGAAGGGTGGGCAGCGGTCGGTTGTGAACCCTCCCGGATGGGCATCGGACCGGTTGGAGCGGTCGAAAAGCTCTTCAGTCGGACAGGATTGACCTTCGATGATCTCTCGCTCATCGAGATCAACGAGGCATTTGCCGTCCAGGTGCTCGCGGTTCTATCTGGGTGGGGCCTCAAGCCCGCCGACGTCGAAGACCGGATCAATGTCAACGGCTCCGGGATTTCGCTAGGCCATCCCATTGGGGCAACCGGGGTGCGCATCCTGACCACCATGCTGCACGAACTGCGTCGCCGCGGTGGCGGCCTGGCGTTGGAAACCATGTGCATCGGCGGAGGACAGGGGATCGCTGCGGTATTCAGGAGTGCCTCGTGACGATCGGATTGTTGCGATACGCCAGTTATCTGCCCAGGCACCGGCTCAGCGGGGCCGATATTGGACTGCGTAGGGGCGATCGAGTGGTGGCCTCCTACGACGAAGACTCGACCACCATGGCCGTCAACGCTGCCGGCCAGGTGGTCGAGCCGGGTGCGCATCCGGGTGCGCTGTACCTGGCGACCACGACGCCTGCCTACGCGGACAAGACGAACGCCAGTGCTGTGCACGCCGCACTCGGCTTGCCCACTGATGTGCTCGCTGCCGACCTCGGCGGCACCGCTCGCAGTACCGTCGCCGGCATCCTTGCCTGCGCCCGCTCCGGGGGGTTGGTTGTCGCGGCTGACGTCCGCGTCGGCAAGCCTGGATCGGCCGATGAGAAGACCGGTGGCGACGGCGCCGCAGCGCTGTACTTCGGTGACGGCGAACCCATCGCGGACATCCTCGCAACGCGATCGCTGACCGCTGAATTTCTGGATCGATGGCGGGATCCACTGTCGCCAACAGGGTTTCAATGGGAGGAACGATTCGGCGCCGAGCATTACAGCGCACTGATCACACTCTCGGCACAACAGGCATTGGACGCAGCCGGCGTGGCAGAGGCCGACCACGTCGTGCTGGCATGCCCGAACACCGCGGTGGTCAAGCGCGCCGCAACTCTGGTCAAGGGGCAGAAGTCTGTCATCACGTCGCCGATCGGGCATACCGGTGCTGCCGACCCTCTGATCGCCTTGGCGGGTGCCCTTGATACCGCCGACCCCGGTGACACGATTCTGCTGATATCCGCCGTCGATGGATGCGATTCCATCGTGTTCCGCACCACCGGCGCCATTACCGAGCATCGACAGGCTGCTGCGCTGAGCGCTCAGCGCAGTTGCGGGCTCCCAGTGCCGCACCTGACCTATCTGTCGTGGCGGGGACTCGTCGAACGCGAATCCCCACGCAGGCCCGAACCTGAACGCGCCGCCGCTCCACCAGCAGCAAGAACCGCGCAGTGGAAGTTCGGCTTCACCGGAACACAGTGCACGAATTGCGGTTTCACCCACCTTCCCCCGACACGGGTGTGTCGGTCGTGTGCGTCGGTCGACGAGATGGTCGACGTGGCGGCCGGGCGACTGGGCGGAACGGTCGTCACGTATACGGTGGACCGGCTGGCGTTCTCTCCCTCACCGCCGATGATCCAGGCTGTCATCGATGTCGACGGCGGCGGCCGGTGCACCCTCGAGTTGGCCGATGCTCGCCCGGAGGAACTCAAAGTCGGGACACGCGTTCGCTTTTCATTCCGGAGGCTCTTCACTGCCGGCGATGTTCACGACTATTTCTGGAAGGCGGTGCAGGACAGTGCCGAGTAACGGAATCGCCGGCAAGGTCGCGGTCGTGGCCATGGGGTGCAGCACGTTCGGAGAACGGTGGGATGCTTCTACGGACGACCTGATCCTGGAGGCGTACCAGGAGTGTTTGACGGCGGTCCCAGGCGTCGACCGCTCTGACGTCGACGCTTACTGGCTCGGCACGTTGAGTTCCGGGCTGGGCGGATTGACATTGAGCCGCGCGATTGGCACCGATGACAAGCCGGTGACCAGAGTTGAGAACTTCTGCGCCACTGGCTCTGAAGCCTTCCGAAATGCGTGCTATGCCGTCGCGGCCGGCGCCTACGACATTGTGATGGCTGTCGGCGTCGAGAAGCTCAAGGACTCCGGGTATTCCGGGTTGTTGCGCCAAGATCCGCCGGGCGACGGTACTGCCCCGGAAATCTTGATGACTGCACCGGCAGCGTTCTCTCTGCTCGATCCGGCCTACTGCGACCGCTACGGCGTGCATCCCGACGAGATGCGGGCCGCGATGACGCACGTCGCCTGGAAGAATCACGACAATGGAACCCGAAACCCGAAGGCGCAGTTCCGCTCGCCGGTGTCGCGCGAGACCATCGACGGGGCCGCGAAGGTGGCTGGGCGTCTCGGTGTGTTCGACTGCTCAGGCGTTTCCGATGGTGCGGCGTGTGCACTCATCGTGCCCGCCGAGCGCGCACACGAGTTCACCGATACCCCGATGTACGTCGAAGCGTTGTCTCTCATTGCGGGATCCACGCGCGGATCGATGGATTCGACCTTCGACTACACCACGTTCCCAGAGGTGATCAAGGCGGCCAAGGACGCCTATGTCCAGGCGGGAATCGACCGCCCAGCTGAGCAACTCTCGCTCGCCGAGGTCCATGACTGCTTCACCCCTACCGAGATCGTGCTGATGGAGGATCTCGGATTCTCCGATGCCGGGCAGGCGTGGAAGGATGTCTTGGCCGGTGACTTCGACGCAGGCGGGCGGCTTCCGATCAACCCCGATGGTGGGCTGAAGTCATTCGGTCATCCGGTGGGAGCCAGCGGTTTGCGGATGCTCTACGAAGCATGGCTGCAGTTCCGCGGCGAGGCGGGCAAACGTCAACTGTCGGATCCCCACACTGCCCTCACGCACAATCTGGGTGGTCGTCCGGGCGGGTGTGTGTCCTTCGTGTCGATCGTCTCGAACAGGCCCACGTTTCGAAGCTGAGCCCAGGATCGGTCAGTTGAGTGCCGGTGACCTAGGCCTCGGATCCGGGGGTGCAGGTCGCGGTCAGATTCAGCGGGGACCTCGTAGAGACGCGCAGATGGGTTTCCGCGGTACTCGGTGACCTGGCATCGATGACCGACAGCGATGACCGCCTGCGCGAAACCCTAAGCGTCTTCTTGCAGTTGGGGTCGAGCTTCAAGGCGACCGCCGATGTAATGCATCTGCATGTGAATTCGGTCAAGTACCGCGTGCAGCGTGCCGTCGAGCGTCGTGGACGGGACGTGGCTGATGATCGGCTTGACGTTGAGGTGGCGTTGATGTTGGCCCACTGGTTCGGTGACGCCATCCTCGTCCCTTCCGACGAGTGACCCGCCCGTAGGTTCTATTTTGAATTTGACGGCGGTGTCGCTGCGGCACCGTACAGGCTGTGCGCTGTAATCGGCGTCAATACGGGGCTGTGTGGGAATGCAGTCCATGTTTTCGCCTTGACGGATCGCATTTTTTTAACCTAGATTCAATCAAGTAGAACTGACCGGCAGAGGAGCGCAGGTGTCTGGTGTTGAAGACAAGGTTGTCGTCGTTACGGGCGCGGGGGGTGGCCTTGGCCGCTCGTACGCACGATTTCTGGCGGCCAACGGTGCGCTAGTCGTCGTCAATGATCTCGGTGGTGCCCGGGATGGTTCGGGTGCCGGTACCCAGGCCGCCGACACCGTGGTAGAGGAGATCCGCGCTGCCGGCGGAAGGGCCGTCGCCAATTACGATTCGGTCGCCGACGAGGCCGGCGCCGCCTCCATCATCGATACCGCGCTCACTGCGTTCGGTGCCGTGCACGGGGTGGTGAGTAATGCCGGCATCCTGCGCGACGGCGCCTTCCACAAGATGTCGGCCGATAGCTGGGAGGCTGTGCAGAAGGTGCACCTCTATGGCGGGTTCAACGTGATCCGCGCCGCCTGGCCGCATTTCCGCGAGCAGAAATTCGGTCGTATCGTCGTTGCGACGTCCACCAGCGGCCTCTACGGCAACTTCGGACAAGCCAATTACTCAGCGGCAAAGGCTGGGCTGGTGGGGTTGATCAACACCCTGGCGATCGAGGGTGCGAAGTACTCGATCACAGCGAACGCCATCGCACCACTCGCCGCCACCCGGATGACCGCCGACATCGCCCCGCAGGAGCTCTTGGACAAGCTCGATCCAGAGCTGGTCGCGCCTGCGGTCGGCTACTTGGTATCGACCGAAAACGAGGACACCGCATCGGTGTTCGTGGTCGGCGGTGGCCTGGTGCAGCGCGTCGCGCAATTCCAGAACGACGGCGTCACGTTCCCCACGCCGCCCAGTCTGGCGGAGATCACCGCGAAGTGGTCACGGATCAGCGATATGTCTGATGCCAAACTTGGCAGCAATCCTGTCTGAGGCGCGCTGTGAGCACTGTGCCTCCACCAGACCTCGGCGCGACTGAGCTCGTGCAGGCTTACCGGGAGGGCGACCGATCGGAACCTCTCGCCAGCCATACGGTCGGCGGGTTGCTCGCGTCCCGCGCCGCCGAACACCCCGACCGGGAAGCTCTTGTCGGTATCCGTCACGGTACGGGTGAGACTGAAAGAGTCACGTACACAGAACTTCTCGAGGGATCCCGCCGGGTCGCTGCGGCCCTGGCCGAGTTGGCCGAGCCCGGCGACTACGTAGCCCTGTGGGCCCCGAATGTCATCGAGTGGACCTTCATCCAGTACGGCGCAGCCCTCGCCGGCGTCGTACTGGTGGCGCTGAACCCTGTGTTGCGCGATGGCGAACTCGACTATGCCTTGCGGCACAGCCGCGCGCGGGTGCTGCTGCATGCCGACGTCAGCCGCGAGTACGTGATGTCTGAGGTCGCCACGCGGGTGTGCGCGGGCATCCCCGGTATCCGCCGGATCTCACTGTCCGAGCAGGAGCTGTGGATGGCGCCCGCACCATCGGACAGTGTCGTGGACATCGAGACTGATTCGCCGGTCATGCTGCAGTACACATCGGGTACCACAGGGCGGCCCAAGGGCGTTCTGTTGACCCACCGGGCGCTGGTCAACGTCGCCAGGCTGACGATGGAGGCCACCGGGGTGGCCGCGGGGGCGGTCTGCTTCAACCCATTGCCACTGTTTCACACCGCCGGCTGCGTCATTGCCACCATCGGTCCGCTGTGGGTTGCGGGCACTTCGATACTCTGCGAGCGTTTCACCCCCGACGCGACGCTGGAAGCACTGCTACGCGAAAGCGTCTCGGTGCTCTTCTACGTCCCCACCGTGCTGCTGGCTTTGCTGCAGCGGCAGCGACAGCTCGATACGCCCGCCCCGCGGTTGCGCATCATCATGGGCGGTGCCTCCAGTGTATCCAGTGAGCTGATCGACGGTGCCACTTCCGTTTTCGGGGCGGAGGTGTACAACCTGTACGGTCAGACTGAACTGGCACCCGTGCTCTCTCTGACCCGCCCCGGAGACAGCAGGCATGACCAGCTCACGACTGTCGGGCGTCCGCTACCTCACCTGGACTGCAAGATCGTCGATCCCGACTCCGGTGCGACGCTCGGTGTGGGCGAGGTCGGTGAAATCTGCGCCCGGGGGGATCAGCAATTCCTCGAATATTTGCACGACCCGGATGCCACTGCACGAGCATTGGACTCCGACGGCTTCGTTCGCACCGGCGACCTCGGCGCCATGGACCACCGCGGATACTTGACGGTCACGGGCAGGCTCAAGGAACTCATCATCCGTGGCGGTGAGAACATCTCACCCGCTGAGGTCGAGGCAGTCCTCGCCGCGCACGATGATGTTCTCGACGTCGTGGCGGTGGGACTCCCCGATGAAAAGATGGGCGAGATCGTCGCCGCGGTCTGTCGTATAGACCACACCCGAGAAGGCTTGCGGGAGCGCCTGGTTGAACATGCCAGAGCACACATGCCGTCGTACAAAGTGCCGGCTCGATGGTTTGTCATCGAGGATTTCCCGATGACGCCGACGGGCAAAATTCAACGGTTCGCCCTCCGTGAAGCAATCTGCGCGCAGGAGTTGGACGAACTATGAATGTGAGGCCCTCGATCGAGGCGCGCCGGAGTGCGCTACGCAAGCGGTTCCCCGTCTGGTCGCCGACGAGCCTGGCCGACTGGCTCGACACATGCACAGCGGAGTACCCGACACGCCCCTTCGTGCTTTCCGACTCGGCGGAGCTGACTTATAGAGACGTGGCAGAGGAATCGCGCCGGCTGGCTGCCGGCCTGTCAGCCCTGGGCGTGCGCCCCGGTGACCGGGTGGGCATGGTGATGGCCAACTATCCCGAGTTTGTGGCCGTCAAATTCGCGATCGCGCGTGTCGGCGCGGTTGCGGTGCCATTCAACTACCTCTATCGCGAAAGTGAATTGGCTTTCGTGCTCGCCGATTCCGGCTGCCGGGTGTTGATCACGATGACGGAGTTCGGTCTTCTGGACCACCAGGGAATGCTCGACCGCATCGTCCCAGGCTGGGATGTTCCCGGCTTCAGTGATCGAGCCTCGGACGCCGACGGACTACCAGAACTGCGCCGTGTCGTCGTCCTGGATACCGGTGGTGAGCCGCGGCAGGGCGCGTTGGCGGTGCGCGACCTCGCTGCGCTCGGTGAGGGCCGCCTTGCGACGTTCTCCGCGCCGGCCGTCGATCCGTCGGCTCCTGGGGACATGCTGTACACCTCGGGTACCACAGGTGCGCCCAAGGGCGTCGTGGTGTCGCACGATGCGGTCCTTCGCACGGGCTACGCGTCCGCTCTGACCCGGGCCTACGAAGACGGCCGTCGGATCCTGTATTCCCTGCCCTGCTATCACATGTTCGGGTATGTCGAAGGGCTGCTCTCGGTGATGTATGTGGGCGGCGCGGTGGCCTTGCAGCCATCCTTCAGCGCGGAGGGGTACTTCCGTGGCATCGAGCGCCACCGCGCCACCGATATCTTGTGTGTGCCGACGATGGCCGTGGCGATGGTCGAAAGCCCGGCACGCAGCGACTATGACCTCAGCTCACTCAAGGCCATCCTGTGTGGGTCTGCCCCGGCTCCAATCTGGCTGTGGGAGCAGGTCTCCGCCGAATTCGGCGTCACCGAGATCGTCACGGGTTACGGCATGACCGAATGCGGTGGGGCGATGACGTTGACCCTGCCCGAAGATCCGCTGGAATCGCTGACCACGACGGTGGGAAGACCGAAGCTGGCCGGCGTTGCCGGTGTACCCGGTACCGATGCCCTCGTCGTCTACCGCGCCGTCGACCCTGATACCGGCGCCACTATGCCGCCGGAAGGCGAAGGTGAACTGCTGTCATCAGGACCGACCACGATGCTCGAGTATTGGAATCGCCCGGAAGACACCACTCGCAATCTGCGAGACGGTTGGCTGCACTCGGGGGACCTGGGCCGGGTACGGTTCGACGGCTACCTACAGGTGACAGGCCGCAGCAAAGAGTTGTACAAGAGTGGCGGCGAACTGGTCATGCCCAAGGAGATCGAGGATCTGCTCGCACAGCATCCCGGAATCAGCCAGGTCTTCGCGATTGGCCTCACCGACGAGCGCTGGGGTGAGATCGGTTGTGCGGTGGTGGTCCCGGCAGCCGATCACGACATCACCGAGCACGAGGTACTGGGGATGTGCCGAGAGAATCTGGCGAGGTTCAAAGTCCCGAAGCGCGTCGTGTTCTACCGCGCCGAAGACCTGCCGACCACACCAACGGGCAAGGTGCAGAAGTACCGCCTGGTGCAGCAGGTCGGTGCTGCACCGCGGCCTAGTTGACGACGCGGCTAGGCCGCGTCGAATCGGCGCACTCCGTCGTCCAGGGCGCTGGTCAGTTCGCCGCGCGCCACCAGCAGATCCAGATGGGACTGCACCTCGAGAATTGCCGTCATGCGGTGCACGACGTCCAACTCGTCGAGCGTGCGCTCCCGCCGCGTCCAGCGCATCTCCGACGCAACCTCGAACGAGCTGGAATTGCCGGCCGCGATGAGATCTCCGACCTGGCGTAGCCGCGTTTCGTGATGCTGGATCAGTTCGTGAGCGCGGGCATGGGTGGTACCCGCGGTGCTGCCGTGGGCAGGCAACATCTTCGCATCCGGCAGGCGAAGAACGAGGTGCAGCGAATCGATGTACGAGCGCAGCGGGAGTTTCCCTGGTGCACGCTCGAATGCGATCGACGGGGTGATCCGTGGTAGCAAATGGTCGCCGGTGAAGATCACGCAGTTCTCCGCGTCCTCGAACACGATGTGTCCCCGCGTGTGACCGGGAGTCGTACGCACCACGAGTTGTATCGTGCCGCAGTCGATCACGTCGCCGTCATCGAGCCAGCGATCTGGCGGGGCGAAAGCTACGCCTCGCTCGTAAGGCTCCCACTCCAGTTTGCCGATCGCCGTGGCCAGTTCGGCCGCACCGGCCTCGTTCAGTTTGCCGATCTGATGGGGATGAACCACGTCGGGCTGTCGCAAGAAGGCGTCGATGCTGTGCTCTTCTTCGCGGCCCAGCATGAGCTCGATTCCGTGCTGATCGCGCCATTGCACGCCAAGTGAGTAGTGATCCCAGTGCTGGTGGGTGGCGACGATTCTGAGTACATCGCGCACGCTGTATCCCAGCCCGTTCAGTGCACGGATCAATGCCTGCTCAGAGGGTGGGTAGGCCCATCCCGGATCGATCAGAGTCACACCTGCGGGCGAGCAGATGACGTAGGCGTTGACGACCTGCAGGTCGGGCAGGGGTAGTGGCAGCGCGACGCGCGTCGCGGTGTCGGTGACCGGCTCCACTTCGTGGACGACCTCGGCAGCTGATGGATGTGACATTTGGTGATGCTCCTGTCTGACTTCACACAAAAATTTAACAGAAACTAGAAAAATGTGTTAGCGTCGCGATATAGCCGTGATAGGAACCACTGCAGGTGGTCAAAGGCCTATTCAAAACCCAGTTGCTTGCGCAGAGGAGGTCCGCCGCGATGGTCATCGGAGCGTTGGACCGGTCGCGGCTACCGGCTGTGGATCGGCCGATGTCGGGACGCCCACGCATGCTCGCCGCCTGGCTTACAGAACAAGCAGGGCCCATTGACGCGCCGCTCGCTGTGACGCGCACGGGTCTGGGCTACACCAATGCCACATGGCTGGTGACCGACCAGGCCAGGCGTCAGTGGATCTTGCGGGAGCGGACCCGCCCCGACTCGCGTTCGTTCGATCGGGAAGCGGCGGTGCTGACCCGGCTGTCGGCCATGGGCCTGCCGGTCCCGAGAGTGACCGGGCACGGCGACCAGCGCGGGTGCCATTTCATGGTGACGAGCGTGGCGGCGGGAGTGGTGATCGACGATGAGCTGCAGGCATCGCGTTTGACGGTCGATGAGCGTCGTTACCTGGGTGAGAACGTCGTCGATGCGCTGGCGCGGCTGCACACGGTGGATCCGGCCAGTGTCGGGCTACCCGAATTCAGCGCGAGGCACACGGACCGGCAGCTGGCTGTGCTGGCCGACGTGTGGACGTCATCGGGAAGCAGTAGCGTGCACGATTCTGCTTGGTGCGCTGTGCGTACCCGACTTCTTGCGCGTCGGCCCGACCGCGAGCCCCGGATCCGGCTGGTACATGGCGACTATCGCTTGGCCAACATCGTCACCCAAGACGCCAAGGTTGTCGCAGTTCTGGACTGGGAACGGTGTACGGCGGGAGATCCGCTGTCGGATCTGGCGTGGCTGCTCAACAGTTGGCGCGGGCCCGGCGAGCCGACCGGTTGCCCGATGAGCCCGACACGTGTCGGCGGA
Organism: Mycobacterium sp. 852013-50091_SCH5140682; assembly: GCF_001665685.1. Taxonomy (GTDB): domain Bacteria; phylum Actinomycetota; class Actinomycetes; order Mycobacteriales; family Mycobacteriaceae; genus Mycobacterium. Next base: position 142,475 of record NZ_LZTB01000035.1, on the reverse strand, counting down.
TTCCCGTCCAGGGGGGCACTGCTCGACTTCTACGCCGCACGCACCGGCATCGAACTGCACAACCTGAACTACCAAAGGGCACTTGCCTACTGGACTTCCGCGACGCTGCTGCAAGCCGCCGAGACCCGACGCCGTACCGATGTGTCCCAGGCGGACCTGGGCAATGTCGACGAAGAAATCAACTATTGCCTCATCGAGGCCGCATCACTGCTGAGGAAACATCGATGGTAACGGCGCTGGACGACTATACGCATCCGATTGGACCGGAACTCAACTTCAACGAGTCGATGTACTTCGAGTTCCACGATCCCGCCACCGGGTTTGCTGGCTTCCTGCGCCTGGCGAACCGCCCCAATGAAGGCATGGGGGAGAGAACGGTTTGCCTCTATCTGCCCGGCGGGAAGGTGGGCTTCGGATTTGCTCGGCCCGAGGTCACTGCGAATGCGGCCATGAATGCCGGTGGCCTGGCAGTCGACGTCGTGCGGCCTATGGAGGAGGTGTGGGTCCGTTTCGCCGGCGGTATTTCTGTCTTGTCCGATCCTCGCGCCATGAGTGAGCCGAAGGTGGCGCTGACGGCGAGCCCGATAGCTCCGGCACGGATCGAATTGCGCTACAGCGCTATTGCTCCGGCCCATGAACAGACCTTCGAATCGGGTGACCAGTCCTTCGCGCCGAACCATTATGAACAACTCACCGCGGTGAATGGTGTCATTGAGATCGATGGCCACCGCCACACCGTCCAGGGGCACGGCCTTCGCGATCATTCGTGGGGCCCACGCTCCTGGCAAGCCCCCTGGTTCTACCGTTGGATTCACGGCAGTTCCAGTGAATTCGGCTTCATGGCAGCCTATTTCGGCGAGCCCGACGGGTCCAGCCGCCGCGGGGGGTTCGTCTTCGACGGGGAGAGCGTGCATGCCTGCGACGACATCACCATCTCCACAGACCGCGACGGCGACGGTTTTCAGCAGCGCATCGAGGTGTCCATCGGCACCGGCCAGCGCAAGTGGCGACTGCACGGCGAGGCCTTGTCCTCTGTCCCGCTGAGGCACCGCAGTGCTGATGGATCGGCGACCACCCGCATCGTCGAATCTTCGATCCGTTGGCGGCTCGAAGAGGGCGACGAAGTCCATGGCATGGCTGAATACCTCGACCAGATCTGTGACGGAGAACCCGTCGGAAAACACGTGTAGAGAAAGGATTTTCGACCGTATGAAGGTATTCGACAACCTCGCGGACTTCGAATCGGCAGCCGGGACCGAACTCGGCCCCACCGACTGGCTCGAAGTGGATCAGCAGCGCGTCGATAAGTTCGCCGACGCCACCGATGATCACCAGTGGATCCACGTCGACCCTGACCGTGCCGCGTCTGGACCATTCGGTGGCACCATCGCACACGGCCTGCTGACGCTGTCGTTGCTGCCCCGGTTCATGCACGAGCTCTACCGGGTCGACAACGTCGCCATGGCGATCAACTATGGCTTCAACAAGGTGCGTTTCATCACCCCGGTGCCGGTCGGTACCAAGCTTCGCGCCTCCTCGCGAATCACACAGGTTGACGAACTCGACACCGCAGTCCAAGCCACTCTAGTCACGACCATCGAGGTCGAAGGAGCGGCCAAGCCCGCCGCCGTGATCGAATCGATTGTGCGCTATGTCGGTTGAGATCACCCGAGACTGGAAAGTCGCCGCCGCCGAGAGCCTCTACCAGGCACTGGCGACGGGCAACGCGGACGCCCTGACGCATTTGTTGGCATCGGATTTCATCGGTCATGCCGCCGAAGGTCTGCCGCTCGACATGGGCGGCACTCATGTGGGCCCGGAGGCCATGCGTACCAATCTGTGGTGGCGGATCGGCGAGCACTTCAAAGCCCGCGCTGTTGCCGAGGACTTTCAGGCGCTGGAGGACGGCCGCCTCGCAGTCATCGGCAACTACCGCGGCACCGCGCGGCGCAGCGGCGCCGAACTCGACGCCGCATTTGTACATATCCTGGCCTTCGACGGCGATGGGCGCATCGCCTCACTCAAACAGCTCACCGACACCGCAGCCTGGCATGCGGCCCTCGACGGCGACGGAATGCTTCAGACTATCGACTACCGGGTCGAGCACGGTGTCGCCACCATCTGCTTGAACCGGCCAGACAAGCGCAACGCGATCAATCTTCGGATGGGCCAGGAGACCCTGGAGGTCGCCCGCAGGATCGCCGCAGATAGTTCGGTCCGTGCAGTCCTGATCTGCGGAAACGGTCCGGCCCTCACCGTCGGTGGTGACATCTCGTATTTTCTCGAAGGCGGCGGGGAAGGCTACGACAAGCTGTTCGAGAAGATGATCCGGCCCTACCATGAGGGATTCGACATCCTGAGCCGGGTCGAGGCACCCATCGTAGCCGCAGCCCACGGAGCGGTCGCCGGCGGCGGTCTGGGCTTTATCTATGCTGCCGACCTGGTCCTGGCCGCCGAGGACACCCGATTCGTCGCGGCCTTCGCAGGCATCGGGCTGTCCGGCGACGGTGGCGGCACCTATCACCTGCCACGCCTCATCGGGCCGCGGCGCGCCGCGGCAGCCTACCTGCGCAACACGCCGATCACCGCTAAGGAGGCGCTCGCCTGGGGCCTGGTCAACGAGATCGTGCCGGTCGATGAACTCCGCGCTCGTGCAACGGCTTTGGCGCGCGAACTGGCAGAGGGGCCGACCGTGGCTTTCGCCACGATGCGAGCTCTGCTGAAGGACAGCTGGAGCAATGATCTGACCGCACAACTCGCCGCGGAGTTGCGCGGCACCAAGACAACAGGAAACACCCGCGATGCGGCGTCCGCCATCTCGGCGTTCGCCGAGAAGCGGACCCCGATCTTCGAAGGACGTTGACATGGCCGGACTCATCCAGGACACCGAGGAGCACAAGGCAATCCGCGAAAGCGTCGCGGGCATTGCCAACCGCTACGGGCAGGCGTACTTCCTGCAGCGAGGCAGGGCCGGTGAGGACATCGAGGAACTCTGGAAGGATCTCGGCGCGGCCGGCCTGCTCGGGGTGCACCTGCCCGAGGAATACGGCGGGGGTGGCGGCGGGATGGCCGAGGCCGTGGTCGTCGTCGAGGAGTTGGCGGCACACGGTATGCCGATGCTGATCTGGGTGATCTCGCCGGCGATCTGCGGCAGTATCCTGGCCCACCACGGCTCGGAAGAAATGAAACAGCGCTGGCTGCCCGGGATCGCCGACGGCAGCCAGAAGATTGCGTTCGGGCTCACCGAGCCTGACGCCGGGTCCAACAGCCACAACGTTAAGACGACCGCCCGCAAGACCGCATCCGGTTGGGTGCTCTCCGGATCGAAGTACTACATCTCAGCTATCGACCAGTGCGACGCCCTGCTCGTCGTGGCACGGGACGGGGACCACTCCACCTCGGAAAAGTCCAAGCTCTCCTTGTTCGTCGTGCCGACCGCTGCGAAAGGCTTGTCGTATCAACAGATCGACACGTCGATCGTGTCGCCGGACAAGCAGTTCACCGTCTTCCTCGACGAGGTGGAGGTCGGTGAGGACGCACTGATCGGACAGGCGGGCAACGGGCTGCGGCAGGTCTTCGACGGGTTGAACCCGGAGCGGATCCTGGTCGGCGCCATCTGCGGAGGTGTCGGGCGTTACGCCATCGAGAAAGCCACCGCCTACGCCAAGGAACGTACCGTGTGGTCGACCCCGATCGGCGCCCACCAGGGCATCTCGCATCCGCTGGCCGAGAGCCATATCGCCGTCGAGTTGAGCCGGCTCGCGACCGCGCTCAGCGCTCAGCAGTTCGACGCGGGGCTGCCTGCCGGTGAGGCGGCGAACATCGCCAAGTTCTCGGCGTCAGAAGCAGCCCTTAAGGCACTGGATCAAGCCATCCAGACCCACGGTGGCAACGGACTCTCCCACGAATACGGATTGTCTGAACTGTGGTTCGTCACCAGGCTGATGCGCACCGCGCCGGTCAGTCGCGAGATGGTGCTGAACTTCGTTGCCCAGACCTCGCTCGGCCTGCCCCGCTCGTACTGACAGCCCTCACAGCACCGAAGGAGAACGACAATGACGTCAACGGACAACACATTCGACGCCGTGGTGATCGGCGCGGGTGCCGGTGGACTATTCACGGCCGCCCGTCTGACCAAGCTGGGCTACCGGACCCTGGTGGTCGAGCGGTTGGACAAGGTCGGGGGCCGTGCTTCCACCGATGACATCGACGGGTTCAAGGTCAACAACGGGGCCATCGTCATCGAGGTCGGCGGCATCACCGAGGAGACGTGCAACGAAGTGGGAGCCCGCTTCGACATCCGCGAACCCCAGCCGCCGATTCTCTACCGCATCGCCGGGAAAGACGTCGACGTCACCGGCGGCGGGTGGGGTTTCCTGCTCGGCAAGTTGACCCGTCAGGGCGCCAAGCTGGTCAAAGGCATCGGTGCCGCCCGGAACGACTCCGGACTACCCGAGGACGAATTGTCCACCGCTGACTGGGTGTCCAAGTACACGAAGAACGAAGGCGTGCACGGCATCTTCCGTAACATGTGCGCCTCGGTGTTCGCCGTGGGGTCTGAGGACCTGCCGGCGCGCGTGTTTCTGACCTACTTCACCCGCAAGAGTGCCTTCAAGCGCTTCGGCTTCCACCCCGAAGGCACCATCGGCATCTGGCGCGCCCTGGCCGATGCGGTCGTGGCCAACGGCGGCCAGATCTGGCTGTCCACCCCGGTTTCGAAGATCCACAAAGGCGACGGCGATGTCGTGACCGGCATCGAGGTCATTCGCAACGGGGAGGATGTGCGGATCGATGCGCCTGTGGTGGTCAGCGACATTGGTCCTGCTGCCACCGTCGCGCTGCTCGGCGAGGAGAACGTGCCGCCGGATTATCAGGATTTGGTGAAGAAGGCGGATCGCCCGACATCGATGATCTCGGTGAATTTCGCCAGCCAGGAGCGCCTGATCGAGGTGCCCGGCATGCTCAGCTTCGCGAAGTCGCGCAGACTGGCCTACATCGCCAACTTCACCGATGTCTGCCCGGAGATGGCCCCGGAGGGTTGGCACCTCTACGCGGGAACCTCGGTGCCCAAAAATCCGACCGGCGACTTCGACGAGTCCGCCGAAACCGAATTCTTGCTGCAGGATCTGCGCGACAACATCGACGACTTCGATCGTCGTGCCCGCGTTCTCAACATCGCGGTCACCCGCGACGACTGGCCACCGCAGCGTGCAGTCGCCGGCTACGACCTCACCCATGACACCCCGTTCGCCGGGCTGTGGAATGTCGGCGATGGCGTCAAGGAGTACGCCAACGGTGGAACCACGGCGTGTGCCGAGACGGCGAAGATCGTGGTGGAGAAGATCGTTGCCGCCCACAAGCCGGCGGTGTTGCGCTGAGCGGTCTCGCCGAGCGGATCGCCACCGCGCGCAGCGTCCTGTTCGTCCCCGGCGACCGGCCCGATCGATTTCCCAAGGCCCTCGCCAGCGGCGCGGACGTCGTTGTCCTGGACTTGGAGGACGCCGTTGCGATCGCCGACAAGGACGCTGCGCGCGCGGCGGTGGACGACTATCTGGTCAGCACCGGCGTTCAACTCATGGTGCGGGTGAACGGGACGGACACCCCATGGTGTGACGACGACTTGGAAATGCTTTCCCGCCACGAGGCAGCGGTGATGATTCCCAAGGCGCACAGTGTTTCTCAGGTCAGGGGTATTGCCGGTCGGCTGGCGCCGGCTACACCGATCGTGGCGCTCATCGAGACGGCCGTCGGGGTCAACGCGACCGCGGAGATCTGTGGATGCGAGACAGTGGTGCGCGCGGCTTTCGGCAGCATCGATCTGAGCGCCGAGCTTGGTGTGGACCCAGATGCACAGCACGCACTTCAGTACGCGCGCAGCGCCGTGGTACTTGGCTCCGCTGCCGCGGGACGGCGCGCACCACTTGACGGGGTCACCACCGAACTGGGCGACGCGGGCCGGCTCGCTGACGACGTGGCACATGCGGCGCAGCTGGGATTCGGCGGCAAGTTGTGTATCCACCCACGGCAGATCGCTGCGGTTCATGAGGGGTTCTCCCCGTCACCACCGGAACTGGAGTGGGCGCGAAAGGTCACCGCGGAGGCGGCCGATGGCAAGGCGTGCGTCGTCGACGGCAAGATGGTCGACAAGCCGGTTATCGACCGAGCCGCGCGAATACTGCTACGGGCCAACAGATAGCCGGGTATTCGAGACTGACCGACCCGATGCACCCTAGTGCGCCGGGTCGGTCGCGCTCAGTGGTTTGGCGGTCCCAAGAAGTCAGGGAAGCCGTAGTGCGGAAACGGGCCGATCATGACCTGCTCGAGCACACCGAGACCCTGCTCACCGCGCCACGTCGCCCGAACCAATTGCTGGACATGCAAATTCTCTGGTGCGAGAGGATCCAGCGCGTCGACGTCGTAGGATTCACCGCCGACAGCTAGTTCGTCATGCCAACTGCCGTGACCCCAGAGTGGGTGGCCGTAGCCGATACCTTTCATCTGGAATGTGGCGATCGGTTCGAGGGTCAGTTCATCGACCGTTCCGTCCAGGGCGTGGGTGAGCAGGGTTGCACTCCGTGAGCGCCGTCGCCGTGGTGCCCAATCAACGCGGTGCTCGACCCGTGCCAATGCAATCGGCGCTGCGTCTGATTCAACGCCATGAGTTGTTCGTTTGGCGACCACGCGGGCATCGCGTGCCCAGCTTGTCCCGTCCGGATTCTCGAAGACCAGATAGTGGAAGCAGTGGCGCTCGAAATGGATCGGCGCCCAAAGGAACAAAACTTGCGGCGGTAGCGCGGGAGCACCGTCGGTCCACCCGTGGGTGGACCGTGCGCCCCAGGACCTATCCTTGGTGGCATAGGTGTCCTTGAGATCTATTGTTTCGCCCTCGATTTCGATGTGACCGGTCCAGGCGCCCCACTGGGTGGCTCGGGTGGCATCCATGAACAGCCGGGCGCCCTGGTAGGAGATCTGCCGGGTCTCTTCGATGGCGTCGGTGGCAGCGGTGTAGGTCAGATCAGCCACCACACCATGCTTGGGAGCATTCACGATCACCCGATTGACCCGCATGGGTTCGATTACCTCGATGCGGATCGGTCCGATCTGAGTGTCGAGCGGATCTGGATTGATCCGGCCGCTGGCGAACACCGATCGTTGGTGGCCTTCGCGGACAACCGAGAAGGCACCGTCCATGATCTGACGGTTCGGGTACACGCAGAATGCGACACCGAACATCAGGTCGTCGCGAAAGCCATTGAACCAGAATCGGTCGTAGTGATTCGGATTGCCGTTGCCGCACTGCGCCAGCGGGAGCGCGGTCTGATGCACCGGGTAGTCGTCAAATGCAATCAACATGGATCGGCTTCTTTCCCGAGTCGGTGGGCAACAACCAGGACATGAGGGCGTCGCTGCGGGCGCTGACCGGGGCAACATATCGACATTGGCGTCGCCGGAAGAGTCCTGGCCTGGCGCGCAGAACTCGCGAGTGCGCTCGGTGGGCGGTAGCGGTCGGGCACCTGCGTCACCGAAAGTTACTTGGTGTCACAGACTTCGGCGACGAAGTCGGCGATCATCTGACCGATGAGTTGAGGGTCGTCGATCATCGGCACATGCCCGACGTCGGGCACCATCGCCAACTGCGCGCCGGGCACCGCAGCGACCATCGGTACCCCATATCGCATGAACGGCAGTGTCTTGTCCTCAACTCCCCACGCGATCCGCACCGGGCAGTCAAGCCGTTCAAACCGACGGATAGGGCCCCGATCACGAGCTCCGGCAAGCAGATCGGTCAAGATTGCACACCCTGCCATGTCTTCAAGGGCCGCGTTGACCTGAGTGAGGCTCATCCGGTCGCCGTGCTCGGCCATCGGACGCATGAAGATGCGCCGGCCCCACGGGGTTCGGATCAGACGGCCGATCGTCGTGGCGTGCCGAGCACCGGCCGCGCCGACACGGAAGAGACGCAGCAATCGGCGCAGGTCTCGGTTGGTGCGCCAGGCCCCGGCCGGGGAGAGCGCCAGAACAGATGCCGCGCGGCCGCGTCGTGCCAGCTCCAGCGCTACCCAGCCGCCGAGGGAGTTCCCGACAAGGTGTGCGGTCTCGATGCCGGCGTCATCGAGATGGCGGCAAAGGGCGTCGACGATGCCGTCGACGACGTCGCGGGGCGGGACCGACAGGGGCGGCCCACCGAGGTGCCCGGCCAGGGTTGGCGCGAGAACCTCATGGGGACCGCCGATGGCAGGCACCACGTCGTCCCAGGTCCGCCCTGACGACGTGGCCCCGTGCAGCAGGACGATGGGTGTGGGTTCGGGTTCGGTCACCGGTTCAACCCTGCCAGCGCCGCGAAGCTGTCGTTGTCCACGATCTGGGCGGCCGCGCGGCTTGCCATGGCGCCGAACATGGCGTCTCCGCGTTCTGTACTCACCACGCCCAACGAGACAGGGATGCATAGGACCAGCCCGTAGAGGGCGTGCGCCTGATACTCCCGCCAGCATTGGTCGGCGTCGTATCCAGTGACGCCACGCGCGAGAAGGTGGCGATGGTATTCGCCGACGAGCGCGCGTTCGTGGGTGGCCCGGTCTGCCTCGGACAATGACGTGCCCAAAAGGTAGGAGACGTCGATGATCCCGGGGGCGGCGGCCACGCTCTGCCAATCGACGACAGCGATCTCCGTCCGCCCGTCCTGGGCGTCGAACAACAGGTTGTCCAGCCGAAAGTCGCCATGCCACAGCGTCCGGTGTTCACTCAGGGTGGCGAGCCACTTCGGCACCTCACGGCCGAGCCGGTGCACAACTTCGACATGCTCAGGCTTGAGGTAACTCTCGAAACGCTGCAGCCATGGCTCGATGATGTCCGGTAATCCGCCGGCCAACGCGTTCCAGACGTTTTCGACGGGAAGCCAGGACTGCTCGGTCAATTTGTCATGGCCCCACGACCCGGCATGCAGGGCGGCTGCTTGCTGCAAAGCCAGGTTTGCCTGGTCGACGGTGCACCCACCGATCTGCTCGACTGTCAGGGCAGGCCCCATATCCTCGAGCAGCAACACGAAGTCGGTGTGATCGTCGGTGATTTGGGCAGAGAAACATTCTGGTGCGCGCACGGCGGTCAGATCACCGAGGTGTTGGTAGAACAGCACTTCCCGCTGATACGCCCCGGTAGCCGCGCCCATCTGCCGGCTGGTCGGATCAGTGCTGGAGACCTTGGCGATCACCGAGGACGGCGCGTCGTCGGGTCGCGCTGAATACTGCAGCGTCAGTCGGTAGCTACTGGCCATCTGGCCTGTGCCGACCGGGGCTGGTTGCACGTCCGCGACACGCAGATCGTTCCATTCGGTCCGCTGGGAAAGCAGATCGGTCACCGCCTCGGGGGTGAACTCCGCGACGGTATGCGGGATCGATGACATTACAGATTCCTTCGTGCTCAACGGATGTTCCGGTATGCGGGAATGATGGGGTCTAGCTCGCGGGGCGATGCGCCGTGCAGGATGACGCCGTCGGCGCCGAGTTCGAGCTGGCGTTTGACAGTGGCCGCGCACTGCCCGGGACTGCCGACGGCAGCGACGCCGACCCACTCGTCGGGCAGCAGGGTCGCGATGTGCTCCAGCTGGGCTACGGTTGTGGACGGGCTGTCGATGACTCGTAGGGCACCGCCGGGTGGCTGGAATTCCTGGACCACCGTATCTTCGCGGAACTTATTGAGCACCAGTGGGTCCCAGTCATTTGTGGTCACCATGAGGTCGCCATAGCCCTGGAGATAGGTGGCCAATCGTCCGACCGTCTTTCGCAGGCGCAACTCCTCGGGCAGATGGTCGCCGATGGTCGCCAGACATGACCACACCTGGACGTCGGCCGGATCGCGACCGGCCTGCTCGGCAGCCGACTTGATGGTGCGCACACACCGCTGCAGCGTGTCGTCGGTAAAGAACGTGTGCAGGATGACCTTGTCGAAGGCCCGGCCCCCGAGCGCCAGTGAATTCGGGCCGAAGGCCACGATGCCGAGCTTGACATCCTCGTCGAAGTTCGGGTCGAGACGAAGCGCCGGGTAGCGGCCTATCGGTCCGTCGTGGCCGACCACGGTCTCACCCCGGAACAGGCGGCGCATGACGTGTGCGAAATCCTCCATCTGCGCGGTGGTGATCTCGGGCATCCCGAACGCACGCTGGATCGGTGGCACTCCGCGTCCGATACCCAGGGTGAATCGTCCACCGGTCAGACGATGCATCGTGGTCGCGTAGGCGGCGGTGACGATCGGGTGGCGGGTGTTGTGATTGGTGGCGCCGGTGGTGATCCCGATCGTCTCGCTGACGGCGCCCACCGCGCCACAGATCGTTGCCACCTCTTTGGTGGAGAACCGCTCCGAGATGAAACACTCACCGATGCCGAGGTTTTCGGCATCACGCACCTCATCGATGAGGTCACGTGGATGGTCGGCTTGACCGGCCAGGGTGTAGAAACCGATCTCGGGCATGGGGGCCGTCATAGCGTCAGCCCCTGGGGCATCGGTGCACCCGGTGCCACGAAGATCGGGCTGGGCTCCCCGGCAGACCAGCCGCCGTCAACGGCGAATTCGGCTCCGGTGCAGTAGCGCGCATCGTCACTGGCGGCAAACAGCACCACCGGTGTGACGTCGTCTGGAGTCGCGATGCGGTCGATCGCCAACCGCCCGTGTACGGCTTCATCTGGGATGCCCTCGAGAAGGGGAGTCCGAATGTACCCCGGGTGAATCGAATTGACGCGAATTCCGAAGGACCCCAGCTCCATCGCAGCCACCTTGGTCAACCCCCGGACGGCGAACTTGCTCGCCGAATAGCCGCCGAGCAGAGGCGAACCAAGCAGGCCCGCGAACGATGACACGTTCACGATGGCACCCCCGCCGGCGCGGATGAGGGACGGTGTCGCTGTCTTGATGCCGAAGAACGTCCCGTCCAAGTTGACTTCCAGCACCCGATGCCACTCATCGATCTCGGTATCGAGCAGCGTCGCGGGCGTTCCGCCGATGCCGGCGTTGTTGACGAGCGCATGGAGCGGTCCGAAAATGCGCTCGGCATCTCCAATTGCATTCTGCCACTGCTGAATGTCACTGACATCGAGATGGGTGTACAGCGACGCGGCACCCAATTCTTCTGCCAGTGCGTACCCTTCGTCATCAAGAATATCGGCGATGACGACGTTCGCGCCTTCGGCGGCGAATGCGCGGGCATGGGATGCCCCCATGCCGCGGGCTCCTCCGGTGACGAAAACGGTGCGGTTTTCGAATCGGCGTGTCACGGGATCAGTACCGCCCTTCCATTGATGGTTCCCTCTTCGAGTCGGTCGAATGCCGTGATGGCGTCGGTCAAGGCGAAGGTGTCCACATCGACAGACAGTCGCCCCGCCGCGGCGAGAGCAACACAGTTGAGTAAGTCGGATTTGGTGCCGCCATAGGAGGTACGCACAGTGGCGCCCCAAGGCCACCCGACACCGAAGCGTGGTTCTGCGGCGATTGGCACATGGCCGCCGCCGATGCCCACCAGTTGATAGATGCCGTCGGGAGCGATCACTTCTGCGGCGAGTTCGACCGTCCTCTGGCCCCCGACGAAGTCGAACACCGCGTCCGCACCGCGCCCCGCCGTCATTTCGAGGATCGCAGCAGCTGCGTCGGAATCCGCGTGCAGGGTGGCGTGTGCACCATGGCGGCGCGCGGTATCCAGTCGCGTGTCGCTGAGGTCGACGGCGACGATCTTGGCTGCCGACAGGTTGCGCAGGATCTGCACGGCGAGATGCCCCAGGCCTCCAATGCCGATCACCACGGCAGTGGCGCCGGGGCGTAACACGGGCAGTGAGTTGCGGATGACGTGATATGGCGTCATGGCGGCATCGGCGAGCGGTGCGGCGGTGACAGGATCGAGATCGCCGAGGGGAACGAGGTAACGTGCCGGCACCGCCATGTACTCAGCCATGCCGCCGGCTGGTCCCAAACCAGGGGTAGCTGGCATGGCCGCCCGTCCAGATTCGTGGCAGACGTTGTCATCGCCCCGCGCACATGCGGCGCAGACGCCGCAGGCCCAGATGAGGTGGACCAGTGCTCCGTCGCCCTCCGACCAACCGTCGGTATCTGAGCCGATACCCACGACATGGCCGGCGGTTTCGTGCCCCAAGGTCAGGGGCAGCGGGAACATCGCCTCGGGCATGTGTCGCACGTGTATGTCCGAGTGACACAGCCCGGCGGCGGCGACTTTGAGTAGCACTTCGCCCGGACCGATCGCCGGCACTTCGACTTCGGTGATCGCCAATTCTCCAGGTGCGATCAGCTGGACGGCTTTCATGCGGGAACCGCCTCGTTGGTCGGGGACATCACCCGTCGCAGGAAGCGCACCTGGTCTTGCACCACCCTGTTGTGAAGCGATGCGCCGGGGTAGACGTCGAAGTGGTCACAGGGGTAGTGGTGCACGGTGGCGCGCAGACGCTGTGCGGCCGCGGTTGCGGCGCTGGGGGGTGCGGACCGGTCACCGTCGGCGATTTGCACGAGCACCGGACACTGCACTCGGTTGCTGGCCGTGACGGGTCGGTAGCTGCCGATGCGCAGGAAGATCCGAGCCGCGATCGCGTTGCGCCAAGTCGGTCCGGCGGTCGCGCGCATTCCGTCGACGGCACCGGGAGAGCACAGTGCCGCAGGTCGTCCAGGGGAGTCGACGATCGGTGCCAGTACCGCCGGACGTCGCAGGGCTGCCGCGAAGGCGTCGGCGAGGCCGATCCGCATCAACCGCGCGATGTGGGCGAGTCCGTTCGCTTTGACCATCTGACGGACGGCCGCAAATCCGTCCACCGCTGGCGTAAGACTGATGACGGCGGCAATGGCTGGGTCGTGGGCGGCAACGTTGACGACGTGGCCACCGGACAGGGACACCCCCCACACCACGATGCGCTGCGAATCGACATCACTCAGCGCGCGGACGTAGCCGATCGTGCTGTGATAGTCCGCGAGCTGTTCGTCCAAGTCCACCAACTGCCTTGGCGTGCCGGTGGATTCGGCGAAGTGACGGTAGTCGAACGTGAGGACGTCGACGCCGGCGGCGGCCAGCGCGGTCGCGAACTCAGACAGGCCGCAGTCGCGGGTGGCGCCGACTCCGTGGGCCATCACGACGCACGGCCGGCCCGCAGGACTCGCCAGCTCATCAGAGCCGGCCCGACGGTATTCGGCGGCCAGGTGACCGCCGTCGGCGGCCGTGATGGTCACCCGCTGCACCGCGGTCACTGAATGATCCCGAAGATCGCCGCTGTCCAGATCTGTTCGAGGGCTGCGTGAACCGCTTCTGGGCTGTCCAGGCCGTGTCCGCGCAGGTGCCTCTCCAGTACGCGCTCGTTCAACGAGATCAGTGAGTGCGCCAGGTCGCCTGATGCGGACTTTCCCTGCGGACGATGCTCGTCGATATAGGCCGAGACGAAGCTCTCGTAGCGGCGCAGCCAGGTATTCCAGATTTCTCGCGTCTCTGGGTCGGCGTCGCGTGCGTCGAGCATGGCGAGGAACTTTCTCCGCTGCGAGGTCCACGACTCTGCCGTCAGCCACAGCACGTCGGAGAGGTTGTCCCGTGGATCACCCTTGCGGTTGAGTACCCTGCTTGCCGTCGCTATCTGCTCGTCGAACACATCCGAGAGCAGGTGGGTCACCGCCTCGTTCTTGCTACTGAAGTAGAAGTAGAAGGCCGACCTCGCCAGTCCCGCCTGCTCGGCCACCGCAGCCACTGAGACGTCGGCGAGGGACTGGTCTTCCAGGTGGTCGGCGAGTGCGGCCAGCAGCCGTGTACGGCGGACCTCACCCCGATTCTGTGGCCGATTCGGGTTGCGCCGTGCTGCCAAAGTCACGACGTCAGCCGACATTGGTGGTGGCCTCCGGAACGCGCCCGGTGAGCTGTACCGGGCCCAGATTCTGGACACGACGCGCGCCCGCGGGCAGCTCCCGTTTGCGCATGTCACGCTCGTAGTCGAAGTAATCGACCTGTTGGGTGTGCCGCGGGCGGTCGGCGAAGTGCCCGATGTATTTGCGCTCGTCGGCGGTGATGATCTTGTGCATCTCGGCGATCGTCGGCGGCCGGTACGTTCCGGCCAAGTAGGCCGCTGCCATGCGGGCCTGACATTCGACGAACGGGAACAGGGTGGGCAGCGCTTGCGCGAACCCGACGAAGACGAGGTCATCGAGTCCAGGTTTGAGCATGCGTTTGTACAGCGGCAGCCGATTGTCGGGTGCGCTGAGAAAGCTTGGTTCAAAGAATGGGAACGTGATGTTGTAGCCCGTGGCGTAGATGATCACGTCGGCCTGAACCGAGGTTCCGTCCACGAAGTGCACGGTGTCGCCATCGAGGCGCTCGATGTTGGCCTTGACTTTTGCGTCTCCGGCACCGAGGCGCATCAGTAGTTCGGCCGACTGCGTCGGATGTGCTTCCAGGAAGTTGTGATTCGGCGTGGGCAGTCCGTAATGCTCCGGATTGCCGAAGAGCAACCGCGGTACGGGACGCATCACCCGGCGCTGCCAGGACAGTGGAATCAGCGGCAGCGTCCGGGCGATCTTGTCTGAGGTCATGCCGAAGATGTACTTGGGAACGACCCACGCCCCCGATCGCGTGGACAGATAGACGGTGTTCTGCCAGGACTTCTGCGAGAGTTCGGAGACGATGTCGGCCGACGAGTTGCCGATCCCGACAACGACGATGCGCTTTCCCTTGAGATTCAAGGGCTCGGTGGGATCGATATAGGCATGTGAGTGGATCACCTCGCCGCTGAACTCGCCCGGGAACTCCGGGAAACGGGGATCCCAGTGATGGCCGTTTGCCACCACCAGGGCGTCGTAGAGACGGGTTTGTCCATCGTTGGTTTCGAGCTGCCAGCCGCCGCCGGGAAAGCGGTGCGCCCGCTGCACCGCGGTGTTGAAGTGGATGTGTTCGCGCAGGCCGAAGGCGTCGGTGTAGTCGTCCAGGTAGTCCTTGATCTGGGAGTGGTGCGGGTAATCCGGCAGGCTGGAATCCATCGGGAAGTCTTTGAAGCACAACAGGTCACGTGATGTATCGATGTGCAGTGAGCGGTAGGAGCTGGAGTGTCCGTTGGGGTTGCGAAAGGCCCAGTTCCCTCCGACCCGGTCGGAGGATTCGAAACAGTCGAACGCCACGCCTGCGTCGTGGAGGTTCTTCGCGGTGGTCAGTCCGCTGATGCCGGCACCGATGATTGCGGTGCGGGGTGTGCTGTGCATTTCACTCCTCGGATGATGTGTCGCGGATCACGCGCAGCACTGACGGTAGGCCGCAATCCTGACACAAGTCAAGATTCGCGAAGGATTTTTTTATCGAAAAATCGATTCTTTGCTACATCCGGCTGCGCGTGGCGCGCGGGTGCGCATCCTCGCCTTCGGTCCGTCGCAGCGAGTCCGCCCGGCGGCGATTGAGGTTGGTCGGAAAACTCTGATGAAGAGGCATAATTGAGGAAATATGCTCGACTCTCTGGGGTCGGTAGGGCAGCATCGGCAGCTCGGGTACGCCGGGTGTGATCGCAGTATTGGTCCTGCCTTCCCCTTGCCATCCTGCACTTCCGAGTCCTATCTTCGAGCAGAATTTAAGTGATATTCGAAGGATTGGGGTTGGTCATGGCACGTCGTATCCAGCTGATCTGTGCATGGTGTGGGCCCGGCACGGTGATCATCACGTTGTGTGGGTGGCTAATCGCCGGAATTCTTCCCATTCCGTTGGGATCGTCCAGTACGACTGAAGAGGTCGTGAACTTCTACAGCAACGACACTCGGGTGTTGTTCGGCCTCGTGATCGCGCAGCTCGGCATCTGCCTGGCCTTTCCGCTGATTGGGTTGATCGGCTACCGGATGCTACGGATCGAGGGGCGTCACCCGATCCTTACCTTCGTTCAGCTGGTGACAGGGGCGGCGACTGGCCTGCTGTTGTTCTTGCCGATGTTGTTGATGGCCGTCATCGCCTTCCGGCCCGATCGCAATCCGGAACTGACGGTCACCCTCAATGACATCGCTTGGCTGGTGTTCATCACGCCGATCGCGCCGTTCATCATCCAAAACATCGCCATCGGCACAGCAATCCTTCGTGACCCGAAAGCGACCCTGCCGCGGTGGGTCGGCTACATGAACTTCTGGATTGCCGCGTCGTTCCTCCCTGACCCCTTGGCCTTCTTCTTCCACGGCGGGCCGTTCTCCTGGCGAGGTGTGTTCGTCTTCTGGCTCGCGCTGACTACCTACAGTGTCTTCCTTGTTGGCATGGGGTTGGTGTTGCGATCCGCGGCACTGAAGGACGTCGACACGACGGAGTCCCCACGTCCGGCCGCGGCGGTCTGATGGGGAGCCGGACTTGCGGTACTGCTGCGGGGCATCTAGGACGGAAGGTTGGCATGGTCGTGCCGCATATCGTCAGATATGTTGTCCTGCAATGGATGAGCGTGCTCGGAAGAGTCATGACCGGCGGCGGGCCGATGCAATGAGAAGTGCCACGGACCTCACGGCATAAGTTGACTTATGGCGGGATGGGTGTGACCATGGTCTCAGAGGGCGAGTCAGTGTGGCCCATCTGCAGTTTTGAATCAAATATAAATTAAGGAGAACGATGGGGTTCGCCAGTTCGGCCGAGGTCACGAAGTACATTGGCGGCATTTTCGAGGCCGCATTCGATGATCCCGAGATCGGTCCCAAGCTCGAAGCCACCGGCCTTGTGGTCGCGTTCGATTTCACGGACCCCGAGGCCGTCGTGCTGATCGACATGGCAAACAAGACCGTGCAGGAAGGCCTCGAAGGGGGAGCGCAACCCATGGCCACTATGTCGATGACCGCCGACACGGGCAACGCTTACTGGCAGGGCAAGGTGAACCTGCCGCTGGCGATGGCCAAGAAGAAGATCAAGGTCGACGGAAATGTTGCCAGTCTGCTCAAGTTGGCCCCGCTCGGCAAGAAACTCTATCCGCCCTATATTGAGCGTCTGAAGGCCGACGGCCGCGACGATCTGCTGGCCTGACGATGTTCCCGGGAATCCACGCTTCCGCAGCTCCGGAAAGGCCGGCCGTAATCATGGCTGAGTCCGGCCGCATCCTGACCTACGGCGAACTGGAGCGAAACTCGACGTCGATCGCGAGCGCTCTACACGGCTTGGGCCTGCGCCGCGGAGACGTGATCGCGTTGCTGTCCGACAACACCCCCGAGGCGTTCGAGGTGTATTGGGCGGCTATCCGGTCTGGCCTCTACATCACCGCCGTCAACTGGCATCTCGCGGCAGATGAGGCGGCTTACATCGTCACAGATTGCGGGGCGCAGGTGCTGTTCGCCTCAGCCGGGGTGTGCGATCTGGCTGAAGAGATCGTGACGCTGACACCGGATATAGCTCACCGGTATTCCTTCGGCGGCGACATCGCTGGTCACCGGCCTTATGACGTGCTGATCGATGATGGCTTCCAGCCTCTGCAGGATCAGCCCCGCGGCACGGAAATGCTCTACTCGTCGGGGACGACTGGTCGTCCGAAGGGGATCAAGCCCGTTCTCCTCGACATCCAGGTGGATGAGCCCGGTGAACCGCTCGTCGGCATGCTGGCCCACGCTTTCGGCATCACCGCCGAGGATCGTTACCTATCGCCGGCACCGGTGTACCACGCCGCACCTCTGAAATGGTGCGGAGGCGTACACGCTCTTGGCGGCACCGTCGTATTGATGGAGAAGTTCGACGCTACCGCCGCCCTGGCCGCCATCCAGCGCCACCGCATCACAGTGACGCAGATGGTGCCCACCATGTTCATCCGAATGCTGCAACTGCCCGACCGTGTGCGGCATTCGTTCGATACGTCATCGTTGCGGCTGGCGGTGCACGCCGCGGCTCCGTGTCCGCCAGACGTCAAGCAAGCGATGATCGACTGGTGGGGACCAACTCTGGTCGAATATTACGGCGCTACCGAAGGCCACGGCGTCACCGTTGTCACCACCACTGAATGGCTGTCGAAGCGAGGTTCGGTCGGCCGAGCGGTGCTGGGCACTCTGCATGTGTGCGACGACGAAGGTGTCGAAGTCGGAACCGGGCAAGTTGGGACCGTCTACTTCGAACGTGACCAGGCTCCGTTCGAATACCACAACGATCCCGAAAAGACAGCCAGCGCACGCCACCCCGGGCACGATAACTGGTCGACCGTGGGTGACATGGGTTATCTCGACGAGGATGGCTATCTGTTCCTGACAGACCGCAAGGCGTTCATGATCATCTCCGGTGGGGTGAACATCTACCCCCAAGAGATCGAAAACGTGCTGGCGCTGCACCCCAAGGTTTCCGATGTCGCGGTCATCGGCGTTCCCCACCCCGAGATGGGCGAACAGGTCAAGGCCGTCGTCGAACTACGCGATGGATGGTTCGGTAGCGATGATCTCGCGGCCGAGCTCATCGATTACGTGCGCGAACGGATCGCGCATTACAAAGCGCCGCGCAGCGTCGCCTTCGTCGAGGCGCTGCCGCGGCTGGCCACTGGGAAGTTGGCCAAACGTCAACTCCAACAACGATATGTGGAGGCACACTGATGAACACTCAGACCCTGATGCCCGCACGGCCATATGATCCTGTCAGTATCTCTCCCTTGAGCTTCTGGTCGGCCACAGCCGAGGAACGCGAACAATCCTTCAAGATCCTGCGCGACGAGCGGCCGCTCAGCTGGCATGCGCCGATCGAAGGTGCGCTGATCGAAGCCGAAATCGACGGACTCTGGGCGGTGACACGTCACCAGGACATCGCCTACGTCAGCAAGAATCCGCAGCTGTTCTGCTCCGGGCAGGGAGTCATGATCGAGGCGGTGCCCGAGGATATTCTGGATGCCGCGCAATCCTTCCTGGCGATGGACGGTGCGCAACACTCCACTCTTCGCCGGCTGATCAGTTCGGTCTTCACTCCGCGCCAAGTCGCCAAGATCCAGGACCAGATCAAGGTCCAGGCAGCGACGATCGTGACCGATTTGCTCTCCACACGCAGCGGTGACTTCGTGGAGCAGGTATCCAAACGGCTACCCATGTGGACGATCTACGAGATGGTCGGCCTGCCCGAGGAATACCGCGATGAGGCCGCCCACCATGCCGACGGCATGGTGTCCTGGGCTGATGCCGATGTGGCCGCCGGCCGTGAACCGGGGGAAGTGCTCAACGAATCTCTGGTCGGGATGCTCACCGCAGGACTCGAACTCGCCGAGCAACGGCGTGCACACCCTACTTCGGATCTGATGTCGATGTTGGTTCAAGCGGAGATCGACGGTCGCCGACTCACTGACGAGGAACTCGGTGCGTTCTTCGTGCTGTTGTCCGTGGCCGGCAACGACACCACCCGCAACACCGTCACTCTCACCACGATGGCGCTGCAGCAGTTCCCGCAGCAGCGGTCACTGCTGGAACGTGACTTCGATGCCCACATCAAGCTCGCCATCGAGGAATTCGTGCGATGGGCCAGCCCCGTCATGACCTTCCGCAGGACCGCGACCCAGGACACCGAACTGTGCGGACAACTGGTTCGTGAAGGTGAGTGGGTGCTGCTGATGTACTCCTCGGGCAACCGGGATGAGCGCGTCTTCGCCAACCCCTATGAGTTCGACATCACCCGGGAACCCAATGGACACATGGGATTCGGTGGCGGTGGGCCGCACTTCTGCATGGGAGCCTTCCTCGCCAAGATGCAGCTCGAAGCGATCTTCCGGGAGCTGATTCAGCGTGCTCCGACTCTGCGCGTCGGTGAGCCGGAATTCCTGACCGGGAACTTCGTGCACGCCGTCAAATCTCTGCCTTACACCCTCGACTGACCGGAGGAACACGATGACCGAGTTTTCAGGCAAACACTATGTAGTCACCGGGGCCGCCTCCGGCATCGGCCACGCCGTAGCCGAGCAGCTGTTGGCCGGCGGAGCCGAGGTGACCAGCCTCGACCGAAACCAGCCGCGGGCGCAAGTCACCCGTCACATCGAAGTAGACCTGGCGAACCCCCGCAGTATCGACGCCGCGTTGGAGAGCCTCGACGGACCCTACGACGGGCTGATGAACGTCGCCGGAATCCCGGGAACGGCGCCGGCCGATCTGGTCTTCGCCGTCAACAGCCTCGCCGTTCGGCACATCAGCGAGGCATTCTTCGAGCGACTGACACCGGGTGGATCGATCACCATTGTGTCCTCTACCGCGGGATTCGGGTGGCCCGAGCGCCTCGACACTATTCGCGATGTGCTGGCCACCGATACTTTCGAGGAAGGCGCAGCCTGGTTCAAGGCCAACCCGCAGTCGGGGAATGCCTACAACTTTTCGAAAGAAGTGACCACCGTCTACACCCAATCGATGGGCTTGGCATTGGCGCAGATGGGCTTTCGGATCAACGCCGTTCTGCCCGGCCCGGTAGAGACTCCCATTCTGGCCGACTTCGAGCAATCGATGGGCAAAGACACACTCGACGGAGTCAAGGAGCTTTTGGGCCGTCACGCCGATCCCGGCGACGTAGCTTCGGTGGTCCTGTTCCTGGCCTCGGATGCCGCCCGGTGGGTGAACGGCCAGGCCCTCGCAGTCGATGGTGGCATCACCGGTGCAGTGAGTAGCGGCGTGGTTCCCAAGCCCGAGTTCTGAGGATCCCCAATGACGGTGAATGCAGCAACCGATGCTCCGTCGAGCGCCGCGGACGTTGACGCCCTGCCTGGTTTGCGACGCGTGTTCGCAACCGGGCGCACCAAACCGTTGCGGTGGCGCCTGGAGCAGTTGGCGGCCATCGAATCGTTGTGCGATGAGCAAGAGTCAGCGATCGCCGGGGCGTTGGCCAAGGACTTGGGCCGCCCACCGGTGGAAGCGTGGCTCGGGGACATCGCTTCGACCAAGGGCGAGGCGACCTACGCACGTAGGCACCTCAGAAAATGGGTACGGCGAAGTCGTACTCCCCTGCCACTCGCGCAGTTGCCCGGTCGGGGGTGGGTGCAGTACGACCCACTGGGCGTGGTGCTGGTCATCGGTCCGTGGAACTACCCGTTCTATCTGAGCATCGCTCCGCTGGTTGCGGCGATATCGGCAGGCAACTGCGCCGTGCTCAAGCCTTCTGAGCTGGCCCCGGCCACCTCGCAGCTGCTGTCCGAGATCGTGCCCAAATACCTTGACAGCGAAGCAGTTAGGGTCATCGAAGGTGATGGTGGAACCACCCAGAGCCTGATCGCGCAGGGATTCGATCACGTGCTGTTCACCGGCGGTACCGAGATCGGCCGCAAGATCATGGCAGCTGCAGCGCCGACGCTGACACCGGTCACGCTCGAACTCGGAGGAAAAAGCCCGGTCCTTGTCACCGCGGATGCTGACCTTGACGTCGCTGCACGCCGTGTCGCATGGGTAAAGCTCATGAACTCCGGGCAGACCTGCATTGCACCCGATTACGTGTTGGTGGACCGCACCGTCGCAGGTGCCTTCACTGACAAGGTTGTTGCGTCCATCGCAGCGTTCCGATCCGACGAAGCCGGCGGCGGGCAGCGCATCGTCAATCAGCGGCAGTTCGATCGGCTCACCGCGTTGATCGACGCCACCAGTGGCACGATCGTGGCCGGTGGTCACGGTGATTCCGAAACGCTGAGTATCGAGCCGACGGTTATCCGGGATCCGGCGCCGACGGACTCGGTGATGGCTGACGAAATCTTTGGACCGATACTGCCCATTCTGAGTGTCGAATCGGTGCAGGCTTCAGTCGAGTTCGTGAACTCACGTCCAAAGCCTTTGGCGCTATACGTCTTCACCGGATCACAGCGTGTGGGACGGGATATCATCGATCAGATTCCATCCGGTGGTGCCGTGATCAATCACATTGCAATGCACTGTCTGGCTCCGCAGCTTCCCTTCGGCGGTGTCGGTGCCAGCGGGATAGGCCAGTACCACGGACGCTGGGGCTTCGAGGCGTTGAGCCACCGCCGCGCCGTACTGGCCAAATCTGCTCGGCCGGACCTCAGGCTGACCTACCCGCCGTACACCGACAGAGCCGTGAAAATCATGAGAAGGGTGTTCTGATGAAGATCCGCGTAGACGCAACCAAATGCTCCGGAATCGGACTTTGCGAGATGACAGCGCCGACAGTCTTCGAGATCGGAGACGATGGGCAGTCGCACGTGATCGGTGACGCGGACGAGGACCGCGCAGTTGCCCAAGAGGCGGTTTCCAACTGCCCGACCGGCGCGATCTCCATCGACAACTGATCGGTGTCGACACGGGTTCGCACGCACTCACACACCCCGGAAGACCTCAGGAGAGGCAGCACAAGACAACAATGGCCTTCGTCATCACCCAGAACTGCTGCACCGACGCCAGTTGCGTCCCGGTATGCCCCGTCGACTGCATCCGGCCCGTACCGGGTCCAGCTGGGGCAGCCGCGCCGATGCTCTACATCGACCCAGCTACCTGCGTGGATTGTGGTGCATGCGTTGCTGTTTGCCCGGTCGGCGCGATCTACCACGAGGATGACCTCCCGCCATCGCAGCAGCGATTCAAGACCATCAACGCCAATCACTTCGCCACCGAACCGTTGGCCGTCCGCCCGATCCCGGCCAAGTGGTCACCGACCGCTGTAGGACGGGACGTGCTGCGGGTGGCTGTGGTGGGCGCCGGACCAGCCGCGTGTTACACGGTGGCCGATTTGGCGCGCATCACCGGCGTCCATGTAGATGTCTTTGACAGACTTCCAACACCATTCGGCTTGGTTCGATTCGGTGTCGCGCCTGATCACCAACGCACCAAGGATGTGGTACAGCTGTTCGAGACGGCACTCGCCAGCCCCAACGTCACGTGCTATTTCAACGTTGGCATCGGTGAGGACGTAACCCACGACCAACTCATGGCCACGCATGACGCGGTGATCTACGCCGTAGGCGCCTCCCGAACCCGCGATCTCGGAATCGCGGGTGAAGAACTGCTCGGCACCGTCGGCGCCGCGGAGTTCGTGAACTGGTACAACGGGCATCCCGACTACGCCGACAGGCGATTCGATCTGACGGGCCCGCGGGTGGTGATCGTCGGCAACGGTAACGTGGCCTTGGACGCCGCCCGGGTGTTGATGATGGATCGAGATCAGCTGGCGGGCACCGATATTGCCGAACACGCCTTGGATCAGCTGGCCGCTGGCGGCGTGCGTGAAGTCGTGGTTTTGGGCCGCCGCGGTGCAGCAGACGGCGCGTTCTCGGTCGGCGAACTGTTGGCACTCGGCTCGCTGCCGGGCGTGGACGTGGTAGTCGAGGGACAGCTGGGGGAGCGGCCCGACGATCAGGAACGCGCTTTGAAGTTCGACATCGTCGCCGACTACGCGCAGCGGTCGACGACGCTGGACAACAAGCGCATTGTGCTGCGTTTCGGTACCCGTCCGGTACGCATCGCCGGTACCGATCGGGTCGCCACCCTGGAAGTCGAGGACGGTCGGGGAATCACCTCGATCGACACGTCGCTGGTTCTGAAGTCGATCGGCTATCGCGGCACGCCCATCGATGGTTTGCCGTTCGACGACGCTGCTGGGGTGATCCCCAACGACGGCGGTCGCGTGATCCGCGACGGTGCACCCGAAGCAGGGGTGTACGTCACCGGCTGGATCAAACGCGGGCCTCGAGGTGTCATCGGCACCAACCGGTTGTGTGCACGAGAGACCGTCACCAACCTGCTCGCCGATGCGCGGGCCGGCACCCTGCCGACCCCGGCATCGCACGAACGATTCAACGCCGTGGAGCTGACCGCGCGCGGTGTGAACGTGGTGGACCTGGCGGGATGGCACCTCATCGATGCCGCCGAACGCGAGCAAGGAGTTGCTGCGTCACGTCCGCGAGTGAAGGTTGTCGACCGGGCGGCGCTTCTCGCTGCCGCGGGTCTGGGAACCTAGGGGTTGGGCTGCCTCGGATGGACATGTCTGCCCTGCTGCGTCAGACCGCTGATCGGGATCTCGTCATCGCGCTTGGCGATGGGGTGGGAGCGGTGAATATCCTCGATGACGGTCAGTCGATCGGCGAGGCGCTGAGTTCTGCCGCGCCCCCTGATTCGCGTATCACCCTGGTTCTTGGGTGGAGTCCGGTTGCTCCGCAGGGGATTACGCCAGAGGTATTCGCCGGAGTAGTCACCCTCATGCCTGGTTGGGGTGTTCGGGCGCTGCTGTCGAGCCCGACCACGAGCGCGGTGCCGACCAGTATGGCTGCCATACCTGCCTTGCTGGGCTCTCACTTGCGCCCCGATGCGCTCATCACCCGGATGACCCGGCGCGGAGACGGCCTGCGGTTCTGCACCGAAGTATCCTGGCAACAGGCTCTGGTCGACCTCGGTGTCCCAGTCTGGGCGGTGCTCGACGAGGACGCCCCGTCAGCGTACGCCGGAACCCCGCTATCACCGGATCGTGTGACGATCATCGGCCGTGCCGGAGACGCTCCGGCGGATATGCCGTCGAGGTCAACGGAGGCATTGCACGACGCTCTGGCCGACCGGGTACTCGATCTCATCCCGGAGGGCGCCCGGCTGCAATACGGGCCAGGTCAGCTCGGAACCGCACTCCTACAACGTTCCACCAAGGCGCTGGCCATCGACACCGGACTGCTCACCGACGCGGTAATGGACCTGGAGCGGCGGGGGCTCCTGATCGGCGAACCGTCGGCTACCTACCTGTTCGGGAGTGCGGAGCTGTATCGGTGGGCCGACGGCCGGCCGATACTGCGCGGCATCGAACACAGTCATGACCTCACCCGGCTGTCCCGGGGTGCACCGTTCGTCGCCGTGAACACGGCCATCGAGATCGATCCGTTCGGCCAGATCAACGTCGAGGGCGTTGGAAACAAAGTGGTCGGCGGAATCGGGGGGCACCCGGATTACTGCACCGCCGCGCGGCTGAATCGGACCGGACTATCCATCATCGCTGTTCCGGCACAATTCCGCGGCCGGTCAACGCTTGTCGAGGCGCTGAGTCGACCGGCTTCCACGCCTGCACACGACGTCGAGGTGATTGTCACCGAGGCGGGTCATGTCGATCTGCGGTCGGCGGACTGGACCCAACGGCGTCAGCTGATCGAGGGGCTGTTTCAGCTCGCTGCGTGACCCGCAGGACGGCGCAGCGAAATATGCTGCTGCATAACGCGATCGATGCTTGGTTCCTTGTGCCGACGTAAAGAGTCAGGTGAACATTGTGGCGCCAAAGTCATTGTGCCCGGCAGGGCGGTACGTGCACTGCGGTCGCCTGGAATGCAGCCGCGCGGGCCGAGTGTCAACTCGGCCCGCGCAGCGGTGACAGAAACTAAGAGGCGGCGATTTCGCGGCCGATGATCTCTTTCATAATTTCGGTAGTGCCGCCGTAAATCGTCTGGATGCGAGTATCCAAGTAGGCACGGGCCACCGGGTATTCGAGCATGTATCCGTACCCGCCGTGCAACTGCAGGCACCGGTCGATCACCCGCTTCTGCAGTTCGCTGAGATACCACTTACCCTTTGCGGCATCGACCGGCGTAAGTTCACCTGCGTTGTAGGCGAGCACACTTCGATCCGTGTAGGCCTCGGCGATGTCGATTTCGGTGGCCATCTCGGCCAATTCGAACCGGACATGCTGTTTGTCGGTGAGCGGGCCACCGAACGCTTGGCGGCTCTGGCAGTATTCGACGGTCATGTTGTAGATCGCCCGTGTGGTGGCCATGGACTTGGCGGTTACGCCGAGCCGCTCCCTCGGGAGGTGGCTCATCAGATACTGCAATCCACGACCGGCCTCGCCCAGAAGATTCTGCGCGGGAACGACCGCATCGCGGAAGTAGAGTTCCGAGGTGTCCTGGGCGGGCAGGCCAACTTTGTCGAGCTTGCGCCCGCGCTCGAACCCAGGCGTGTCGCGCTCGACGACGAACAGGCTGAACGCTCGCGATCCGCCCTCTGGGTCGGTCTTCGCGGCGACCACAACAACGTCGGACATTATTCCGCTGGAGATGAATGTCTTCTGCCCGTTGAGGATCCAATGATCGCCTTCGCGGCGTGCGGTGGTGCGCATGCCGCGAAGGTCGCTTCCTGCGCCGGGCTCCGTCATCGCCAGCGCGCCGATCACCTCGCCGGCGGCGAATCCGGGGAGCCACCGCGACTTCTGCTCGTCGTTGGTCAGATCCAGCAGATAGTGCAGGACAAGATCGTCCTGCAGGCTGATGGTGAGACCAAAGGACAAGGCGTTGATCCGGGCGATCTCCTCGCAGACCACCATCCGGAACCGGTAGTCGGGTTCGCTGGCCCCGCCGTACTCTTCGGGGATCTGTAGCGCATAGATGCCGGACTTCGCCGCGCGGGCGAAAACCGACCGGTCAATCCAGCGGTCACGATCCCAATCATGTTGATGGGGAACAACTTCGCGGGTAAGGAACTCTCGCACGGTTTCCCGGTAGGCTTCGTGGTCGGCTCCGTATAGTGAGCGCTGCATGCTACAGCCGCTCGATGATCGTGACGTTGGCCTGTCCGCCGCCTTCGCACATGGTCTGCAGACCGAATCGGCCACCTGTGCGTTCCAATTCGTGCAGCATGGACGTCATCAACCGCGCACCGGTGCAACCGATCGGGTGCCCCAGGGCGATGGCGCCGCCGTTGGGGTTGACCTTCGCGGGATCGGCGCCCAGTTCGGCCAGCCACGCCAGCACGACGGGCGCGAAAGCCTCGTTGATTTCCACGGTGTCGATGTCATCGATGGACAGGCCGGTGCGCTTGAGCGCATGCTGGGTGGCCGGAATCGGCGCAGTCAGCATCATGACGGGGTCCGCGCCGCGGACCGAGATGTGGTGAATGCGTGCGCGGGGGGTCAGACCGAACCGATCGACGGCGGACTTGGAGGCGACCAGCAAGGCAGCGGCACCGTCGGAGATTTGACTGGCGACTGCGGCAGTCAGCACACCACCTTCGACGAGTGTCGGAAGCGTTGCCATCTTCTCCAGCGAGGTGTCCGCGCGCGGGCCCTCGTCGACGCTGACTCCGGCGTACTCGGTGATCTCGCGGGTGAAGCGGCCTTCGGCTATCGCGGTGAGCGCGCGCTGATGGCTGGACAGCGCGAAGCGTTCGTTGTCTTCGCGGCTGAGCTTCCATTGATCCGCGATCATCTCGGCCCCGCGGAACTGCGAGATTTCCTGGTCGCCGTAACGAGCTCGCCAGCCTTCGCATCCGGTCCAGGGATCGGTCGATCCGAACGGTTCGCCAGCGGCGAACGCACTCAGGATCGGGAACTGGCTCATCTTCTGCACACCGCCGGCCACGATGAGGTCCGACGTGCCACTCATCACTGCCTGTGCGGCGAAATGTACTGCCTGCTGGGCAGATCCGCACTGGCGGTCGATAGTCACGCCGGGGACGGACTCGGGAAGGCCGGCCGCCAATGCAGCGGTTCGTGCGATATCTCCGGCCTGGGAGCCGATGTTGTCGAGACATCCCAGGATGACGTCGTCGATGGCCGCCGGATCGATGTCATGGCGTTCCACCACCGTCTTGATCACGTGTGCGGCCATATCGGCCGGATGTGCGTCTGCAAAACCACCTTTGCGCCTGCCCACGGCGGTGCGGGTGGCGTCAACGATATAAGCCTCAGTCATGAAAATAATTTAACATAGAATCAAAAATGCTGTTAGTGGAGTCCCCGCACAGGATCACAGGGACGAGCTCCGGGTACTCAGCGACGTCGTCGGGAACGCTGCGGCTTGGGGGACGGACTGAGGCTGTGCTTAACGAATACCTGCGCGTTGGACACCATGGTCTCGACGGAGCCTCGCCGGGGATGCCACCATTCGGCCGACCAGTTGAGGGCGCCGAGCACCAGTGCCTGGGCCAGCGGCGGATTCAGATCGTCGCGGATCTGACCGTCGGCCGCAGCGTCCTTCATCAATCCGCGCCAGATCCGGTCGTAGGCGGCCTCTTCCTTCTTTTGCCGAGTTTTTAGATGCTCGGGGATCTGCCCCGAATTGCGGATCGAGGCCCGCGCATAGTCGGACAACTCGAGCTCGTGCCGCAGGTGCGACTCAACCGCAGTCATGATGCGGTCCATCGGAGCCGTTTCCGGCGGCAGGGCATCGAGCGCCTCCTGCAGATACTTCCGCAAATCGCTGATCCCGCAGAACATGACCTCTTCGATGAGGTCCTCACGGGATTTGAAATAGTAATAGATCGCCGGCGCTTGGAGTTCGGCTTCGTCAGCGATATCGGTCAGTCGGGTACCGGCGTAGCCCTTGACGCTGAGAACCTGGGCGGCAGCGTTGAGGATGCGCGTGCGCGTCCTTTTGGCTTTTGTGTCGTCGGAACCGGACGCTGACAGCTTGGAGGGCATCGGTAGATGATATGAGCGCCACCCAGTCATGATCGAGTGCGTGGTCGAAACGGCCTCATGTCGAGGGTATCGCCGCCCAGTTGATCGGTTGCACGCGGAAGCCGCGGACGTCGCGCATGCCGGGCGTGATGAGGTCGATCTGCCGGCGTACGCGCCGGGCCAGCAGGCGCGCGACCTCGGCCTCACAGGTGGCGCCGTGATGCGAGACGAAGTCCTCCAGATCCTGATCGGTCTGAATCCAGTCCCGGGGGGCGAAGCCGAGCAGTTCGTCCGCCTCGGCCTGGTCCAACGCGTCCACGTACGGCATCGCCTGCGCGCTGCGTTGCAATCCTGGTAGCAGGTCGCGTACGACACGGAGGCGGAACGCGAGGTAGCTGTCGATGTTCTCGTTGGCGAGTAGGTCGTCCACGATGCGCTGCACGGCAAGGTGTGCGCCGGCGTTGCGGATTCTCGGATATGTGAGCGCTGCGGGGGAGCGAGTTGAAATTCGCTCTCTTCGGCGATGATTTCCAAGCAGATCGTCAGTGACATGAGCGACCATGCCTGCCACTGGGCGAGATCGAACTCGGCCGGAGGATTCGCGCGGGTACCCGCCGAGAGCATCGCGGTGAGCAGTGCGAATCTGACGGCATGGAAATTGACGACCTGCCGGTCGATTGGCTGACCACTTGCCTTCGCGTAGACCGTGAAGGCATGGGTCAGATCCCCGATCGGCTGTGCAGTGTCGCGCATCCGCATCGCGCCGAGGTCGGCCAGTGGATCGCCCAGGCAGCTGAATTCGACGTCCATCAACGCGGTAACGCGTCCCTCGGCGTGCAAGAACTGCCCAGCGTCGAAATGGATCCAAGACACCACGTCCCGGTGAAGCGGAACGTGTCGGTGCAGCCAGCCGATGATGAATTCGATGGCCGGATCCGGACCCGGTTTGACTTCGCGATACCACTGCTCGGACAGCCCGAATCCCATGTACCCGACGTCCTGTGGTGTTGCCGGTTTGGACAGGCCGATCGCCTCGAAAGCGCCGGTTCCTACTCGATGGGCACCAGCGAGCCTCTCGACGTAGTCGGCGATCACTGCGCCGCGAACCCGCTCATCGTCACGTTCGTCGAAACGGTCCCGCCCGTCGACCGACGCCATGAGTATCGCCTCGGGTTCCTCGCAGAACGCCAGGGGAGCGGGCACGGCGACCCCTTCGTCGTGCAATACCCGCATGATGTCGTACTCGCGCCGCAACGAGAGCGTGCGGGTCCAGGGCATTGATTCTTCGCGCTGGCAGCGGGCGTAGAGGCGGTGAGCTTCACCGTCGATCTCCACGGTGAGGAACCAGGACGGTCGCCACCGGGCTTGTCGCTTCCACTCGAGAATGCGACCCCCGGTTTCGCTTTCCACCCAGTCGAACAGCTGCGGCCAGGGATTCTCCAGGCCGTCCCAGCGGGTGTCGGTGGCAGGGCGATCGACCGCGCTGTCGGTCACGGCGTTCAGATCCCGCCGCGGGAGACCAGCTGCGACGCGATGACGTTGCGCTGGATCTCATTGGTGCCTTCGCCCACGATCATCAGCGGGGCGTCGCGAAAATAGCGTTCGACGTCGTACTCGGTGGAATAGCCGTAGCCACCGTGGATGCGCACGGCATTCAGTGCGAGCTCCATCGCCACCTCGGAAGCGAACAATTTGGCCATCCCGGCTTCCATGTCGCAGCGTTCCCCGCTGTCGTAGCGTTCGGCGGCATACCAGGTGAGCTGCCGAGCCGCGGTCAGCTTGGTGGCCATATCGGCCAGATAGTTGCCGATCGACTGGTGCTTCCAGATTGGCTGGCCGAAGCTCTCGCGCTGCTGGGCGTAGGCCAGTGAGTCATCCAGCGCGGCGGTGGCCACCCCAAGCGCCCGGGAGGCCACCTGGATGCGGCCGGTCTCCAGGCCCTTCATCATCTGCGCGAAACCCCTGCCCGGTTCGGTACCCAGGATCGCTGACACACCGATGCGGTAGTCGTCGAACGCCAGCTCGCAGGATTCGACGCCCTTGTAGCCCAGCTTGGGCAGGTCACGCGAGACGGTCAGACCCGGCCCGTGCTCGACCAGCACGATGGAGATGCCTTTGTGTTTGGGCACTGCGGTCGGGTCGGTCTTACACAGAAGGGCGATGAGATCCGAGCGGCGGGCATTGGAAATCCAGGTCTTGGCGCCGGTGATCACCAGATCCGTCCCGTCGGTTCTCGCGACGGTGGTCATGGCTTGCAGGTCCGACCCGCCCCCGGGCTCGGTGAGCGCCATGGTGGCGCGGATCTCACCGGTGGCCATCTTGGGCAGGTATTTCTGCTTCTGTTCTTCGGTGCCGAACAGCGTGAGCAGTTTGGCCACCACGGTGTGCCCGCCCATTGCTCCGGCCAGACTCATCCAGCCGCGAGCCAGTTCCTGAGTCACCTGCGCATAGCAGGGCATCGACACCGGGCTGCCGCCATAGGCCTCTGGCACCGCCAGCCCGTAGATCCCGATCTGCTTCATCTGGTCGATCCAGCGCTCGGGATATTCGTTCGCGTGCTCCACGTCGCGCACGGTTGGTTTGACCTCGCGGTCGATGAAGGACCGTACGGTCTCGACGAGCAGGATCTCTTCATCGCTGAGCTGATTGTGCATGAAAGCACCCTACCGTTGTTTTTATTTTATGTTAAATTATTTTCTGTGACCCACATCGACGATGAAGGGGTGTCCTGGCCTTGAAGACCTGTACCGCGACGATCAGCGACCGCGCCGACGCGCTTCCCGGGACGCTCATGTCGGCTACGGAGGCACGATGACATCGGCGCGGACACAGCCGTCCGCCGCCACCCGGAAGAAGACGCAGCCTAAGGGGCGGCTTCCCGCGGAGGAAGGTGTCTGGGTATTCCTCTTTGGCGACATGACCGTATTCGCGTTGCTGTTCAGCGTGTACCTGTATTACCGCGGCCAGGATCCAGCCCTCTTCAACACATCTCAGCTCAAGCTGAACCAGACTTTCGGGGTGGTCAACACACTGGTGTTGTTGACCAGTTCGCTGTTGGTGGTCACCGCAGTCCGCGCCGTGAGGCAGAGTGCCCACCAATTGGCCCGCTGGCTCACCTACGGGGCCATGGCGTGCGGTGTGATCTTCGTGATCAACAAAGCCATCGAATATGGTCTGAAGATTTCGCATGGGGTGGTGCCGGCGACCAACCAGTTCTTCATGTACTTCTACGTGATGACCGGGCTGCACCTGTTTCACGTCGCCATCGGTCTGGTGCTGCTCGGGTTGGTTGTCAAGCTGACTCGCAAGCCGGCCTTGGACGGGCGTGAGCAGGGCTATCTGGAAGGTGCCGCGTGTTTCTGGCACATGGTCGATCTGCTCTGGATTGTGATCTTCCCGCTCCTCTACTTGGTGAAATGATGCTGACAACTCTTGTGCGTGACCGCATTACCATCGTCTGGTTCGTCCTTGTCGCTGCGACGCTGGCGTCGTGGACCCTCGGGGTCGGGCATGAATTGCCGCAGCGCTACGCGGCCATCAGCATCATCGTGATCGCCTTCGCCAAAGTGCATTTCGTCGGAAGGTACTTCATGGAGATCCGGGATGCGCCGCCGGCCCTGAAGGCAGTGTTCGGCGTGTGGAACGTGGTGGTCGCCGGCCTCTTGATTGGGCTCTATCTCTACGCATAGCAGCGGTGCGTGCATATGGGACAACGTGATTCAGGACGAGAATGGAGAGTTCATGTTCGCAGTGGTAGGTGGGGGAGCCGCGGGTAGCGCGGCCGCCTTCGTGCTCAAGCGCGCGGGACATGACGTCGTCCTGTTCGAGGCATCGGACAACCTTGGTGGTCGCACCAGGACTGTCCAACGGGACGGCTTCGGAGTCGAGGTCGGGGCGATCTACATGCTCAACTCCTACGCGAAATGCATCGAACTACTGAACGACAGTGGCGCGCAGAATCTGCTGGAGCCGTGGTCGCCGCCGCTCGCCGGACTCTGGGATGGACGCAGTCTTCACCCGGTCCAATACGACTACATGCCTTCGTTTTTCAAGATACCTATGCTGACGCTGCGTGACAAAGCCCGGTTGACGGTGCGGGCGGCACAGTCGATCCTGAGCCCGGCCCCTGAGCCGTTTGAAACCGACAGCCTGGCGCAGTTCGACAAAGGCGAGAACATGGAGGCCTGGGCGCGTCGCCGACTCGGCGATCCGCTGTTCGAATGCCTTGTTCGGCCGTTGATCGAGCCGTCCTTCGGCACCGATTGTCGAGAGCTGTCGGTGCCGTATCTGCAGGGCGTCATGAAGCGCGCACACCGGGCCAAGTTCTTCCTGTCGCGGGAGGGGATGGGCAGTGTCTGTTGCGCATTGACGCGCGGCATCGACGTCCGGCTCGGCGCCGAGGTCACCGGCATCGAGAGTGGCCGCGACGGCGTAAAAATCGTAACCGCAGACGCGTCGGTGCTGCATGTCGAGGGAGTGGTCGTCGCAACCGACGCCCGCCGCGCCGCCCAGCTGCTCGAAACTGTTCTGGAACCCGCCACGGTACAGGCTCTCAATTCAGCCCGGTACGCATCGATGGCCCATGTCAACCTGCGCTGGCGCCGTAACCCCCTGGCCAGGTAACAAATTTGAGATGATCCTGCCGATCGGCATTGGTCCGCGCCCGTTGTTGGGCACGATTGTGAAGTCGTCTGCGTCGTCGCGTTTGGTACCGCCTGGAGCCTGTATGACCAACTCGTATTTCTCGAGCAGGGCAACGCAGGATCTCACCAACGACGAACTCATCGATACGGCGCTGCGACATGTCGCTGAAACGTTGGGCAAGGACTTCCCCGAGCCTGAGGCGGAGGTGTTCACCTCTGACCGGGCCCTTGCCATCTGCCCTCCGGGCCACTACTGCGCGATGATGCAGCTCAGAGACACCATGCCGGCGCGCGTGGCTATCGCAGGTGACTACCTTGCTCACTTGGGGGTGGAGACTGCGGTGGTCAGTGGCGATCGTGCAGCTCGGCGGCTGTTGAGCGGGTAGCGCCCCCAGGCTATCGAGCGGCGTGGTCGCCGAGTTTGCGGAAGTCCCAGCTCGTGATTTTCGTGGGCGTGATACGGAGCCAGCCGTGCCGTCCGTCGTTGACGAAATCCGCACCCGAGAAGTACTTTTCGGCGAACAGACGTTCTGGTTCAACGAGTGCTTGATGGGGTTCGCCGATACGTGGAACCTCGCCGACCACGTTGGTGGTACCAGTGATCTCAACGCCTCGAAGCTCGCCGTAAGCCTCGCCGGTGTCGACGACGGCCGCGATCCGCTGATTACGCGCAAGGTCCGTCCAGCGCTGACTGTCTACGATGGAATACAGCCACAGTGTGGATCCGTCCCAGGTGAACCACAATGGCGTCACATGAGGGTGGCCGGTGGTGGTGACTGTGCCGACTCTGCAGGTTCGCTGGACGGCGAGAAACTCGTCGATCTCGTTGGGGTGCATGGCAATAGAACGTCGTCGTCGTTGCACGTGCATCGCGACCTCCTTGTGCTGTGTTCGCATGTGTTCGACCCGTGTCCCGGGACTTCTGCACCCACCGCAGGTGGTAGGCGTTGCCGATGCACTCGACTCGCCCTGGTATAAAATTTGAATCTGCGATAAATTCTATCAAGGCGCCAACGTGGTGTATACCGGCGCTCATCAACTCTCAGTGAGGACGTCATGATCGACTATCGGGATCACCGCAAATGACGTACGCGCCACTCGGCCTCTGGCACGGGGCTGACGATGTCGATCGCTGAGGATGCGCGTCAGACTGCCGCCGGCGCCGCGTGGTGCATGATCGAGGACTCGAGGACGGTTGAGTCACGGTTCGGGCTTCGTGACTGCTCACCTACCGATGCCGGAGGCAATCGGTGCGCGTTCGTTGCCCCGGCGTGGGCGCGTGACCCGCAGGGGAGGCCACGGGTCGGCGCCTTGGCGGTGCTGGCTGATCACATTCTCGGAGAGCTCCCGTATATGCGGCGCCCACCGAGAACATGGTCGCTTACCGCCGAGTTGTCCCTGGACGTCATCGGGGACCTCCCGTCGACCGATGTCCTGTTCGCTGAAGCGGTCGATGTGACCGGGGGCCCGGACGCGTTCTTGCAATGCCGAATCACCACGGCCGCAGGAAGACTGGTCGCGGTAGGCACCGCGAGGACGGCCTATGTGGCGGCTACCGGCGAGGATCCGGTGGCCGACGCCGCGGCAGCGCCATCCGCCGTCCACGATGACTTCGACGCCAGCGCCGTGCTCGGACTCCAACATCGCGACCTCACTGACGGTGTCGAGATCGCCCTGTTGAATCCGGGAAACTGGGTGAACGGATTCGGCATTCTGCACGGCGGTGTGTCGGCATGTGTCTCCGAGCTGGCGGCAGCAGAGGCGGTCCGCGCGCGCAATCCCACCCTGTCCACTGCGCATGTGCACACCAGCTACTTGCGTCCGGTCGTAGCCGATGCGCCGTTCGTCGCGACCGCCCGCCTTCATCACGTCGGCAGGTCCTCGGCGGTTGTGGAAGTGCTCGGCCGCGGCGGTCGGGGCGAGCTGTGCACAGTAGCCACGGTGACTGCAACGAGCCGGCTTCAACCTGCGACGAAGTGACCAGGTGAAGCCGCGAAGCCTGATGTCCCCGTGAGCTGCGGCCCAATCCGGTTGCCGTCCGTCAGATCTGTGGAAGAGCCCATTGATGAAGCGTGAATTAGATGACCGAGACGCCGAATATATTGTGGTTGGGGCCGGATCGGCAGGATCGATTGTCGCATCCCGCCTGGCCTCTGCGGGGGCCAGCGTCCTGCTCGTCGAGGCCGGTGGGACGGATCGACGACCGGATGTACGCGTGCCTTTCGGCATCATGTCGCTCTTTGCCACGGCGAACTGGCGCTATCCCGTGGTGGCCGACACCAGCAAGAGCGGTTTGGCGAGTGCCTTTGCCGGGGGGCGCATCGTTGGTGGTAGCGGTTCCATCAACGCCATGGTGTTCAACCGTGGGCGCGCCTCGGACTTCGACGCTTGGGCGTCCAGTGGCGCAAGTGGTTGGGCCAGTGCCGATGTGCTGCCGTATTTCAAGGCGATCGAAAACTGGGTCGGTGGGGCCGACGAATATCGCGGTGACTCAGGGCCGGTGAACGTCTCCTGGTGCGGCCATCGTCATGTTCTTGACGATGCGTTCATCGAAGCGGCTGTCGAAGCGGGGCACAGTCGCAACCTTGATCAGAACGGACGCAGGCAACTCGGCGTTGCGCGGTGTCAGGTCAATCAGAAACGGGGTCTTCGTTCTTCGTCAGCCCACGGCTATCTTCGGGGGCAGGAACGAGTTTCGCGGCCACGCCTGATCACGAATACCAGGGTTGCCAGGGTGTTGGTCAAGTCGGGTCGCGCTATCGGGGTCGAATGTGAGGATGGGCGCACCCTATGGGCCCGCCAGGAAGTCATTCTGAGCGCTGGAGCCATCGGCAGTGCGGCACTGCTACTACGGTCTGGTATCGGTCCAGAAGGCTCAGTGCTGAATCTGGCTGGTGTAGGTGAAAACTTTCAGGATCACCTCGTCGTGGCTCAGCACTGGGAGTCGAAGGTGCCCACGATCAACACTCTGGGGCCGATAGATATCGTGAAGGGATTCAATTCCCTTGCCCGGAGTGGAACAGGTCCGCTGACGACAACCCCGTTTGAGGCGCAGCTGTTCACCGAGGATCTCCAAATTGCCATCACCCCAGTCCGATACGAACTTGACCCGATTCGTGGGCGCGCGTCGTTGAAGCGGTCTGACGCGTTCACCGTGTACACGGTGTTGTTGCGTCCTGAAGCGCGGGGCCGCGTGGGCTTGCGTGCCGGACGACCGGCGATCGAATTCGCCAGGCTCAGTTGCGCTGACGATGTGCGCCAGTTGACCGATGGGGTTGCGCTGACCCGTGACCTGATTGAATCGCAGGCCGCGATGCGTGGGCTCGCCGGAGAACGTCTCGACGGTGGCGCGCCGATCGACAAGGCGTGGCTGGCGAAGGCGGAGAGCAGCATCTACCACGCAGTCGGAACCTGCCGAATGGGCACGGACGATGCTTCGGTGGTGGATACAACGCTGCGGGTGAATGGCATCGAACGGCTGAGAGTGGTGGATGCTTCGGTCATGCCGACGCTGACATCAGGCAACACGAACGCTCCGACCATGATGATCGCGCACCGTGCGAGCGATCTGATTCTGTCTGATCACCTGTGAAATCGATGGTCTGATTTTCGGCAGTTGTCAAGATCCCGCTCCCCAGACATGCAGTAGGGGCGGTCATTCTCAGACCACGTTCAACTCGTCGAGGAATACCGCCCCGTAGCCGGTGTCTCCGACTATGTTGATGTCGTAGTCGCGCCAATCCGAACGCTTTGTTGCCCACGAGGGAAAGTCGGAGCTGTCCCCGACGATCTCCACAGCCGGCCGTTCGATTCCTGAAAGTATGCGACCGTCTCGTTGGATCGTCCACGCACCTCCGCCCGGCCCGGTAAGACGCAGGCCCACAGGGCGACTCAGCCACTCCGGGCGTCCTGATCGGAGTTGATTCCCCAGCACCGCCAGCATCCAGTCGATCACGACGGCCATCCGGCGGGGAGCAGGAGGGGAAGGTGACAGACCCAGTGCAGGCGCAAGATCGTGGCGCATATGTGTGTGATGATCGAAAACCATGGCGCCAGTGAGTAATAGCCCTACGGGAAAGCGACCGAGCTCGGCTAGCGGTACTGGCAATCTGGTCAGGGGCGATTTGGTGACCAGCGTGGCGAGCTGGATGATTCGCGCACTCCACCGCTCGTATTCCGCCACGGTCTCATCGGGCCGCCTCACCCGCCGTGCCCAGACCATCTCGTCGTTGGACTGCTCGATATCTTTGCTCAGTAACAGTTTCAGAGATTCGGTGGTGAAGATCGCATGGCACCCGGCTCCGATGTGACTGACCACATCCTGAACAGTCCAGCCGGGTGCCATGCTGGGCAACCGCCATTGCGAGTCGCTGAGGGTATGGCACAGGTCGAGAAGCTCGGCGCGCTCAGCACGTAGGGCAACGACGCCGTCCCTGTGAGCTGGGCGCTTCAAGGGGGCAAGGGCCATGGTTTTTACTGCCATCCCACGTGCGAGGGATCAGGCAGATCGGTAATCGGTTGAGAATTCACACAACAACTGTGCGCAGCGCAAGGTGACAAGTCAACAAGTTTCTATGTGAGATTAAAATATCGCATTCGGTTCCGAAATAACCAATGGTGCACTGATATTCGACTGTCGCTACCCGGATGTGATGCCTCGGAGTGGCGCGTCAATCAGGCCGGGTGGCCGTAGACCGCGACCACTACGGTTCGGTCCAAGCTGTTCTCCGACCAGACGCCCATCTGGGTGTTGGCGCAGTTCTGCATTATGGCAAGCGACGCGGGGTCGTAGTACCACTGGTTGATCAACTCGATGCCACTCATCGCGAGTGCCGGGTTGATACCGACCGTCTGCTGCACAACTCCGTGGTAGCCGGCCGCCTCCGCGCGTGACTGGGGTGTGGAGCCATCCGATCCGAGATCGCCGCCCAGCTCGCGGTTGTTGAGCACGTCAATTGCGTGCCATTGCGCAGCCAGCGTCAGTTGCGTGTTCGCCGCCACGTTGTTCTGGCACCCCGCTTGATGCTGCACGGTGTACACGTTGGCAACGACGCTGTTGTTGAAGCGGCGGTTGTCGGCGTGTGCCGGTGCTGCGATAGCGGTCGCGATCGTCGTCGCCAAAACTGCTGTGCGCCCGGCTATCAGGAGTCTCGTGAATGATCTGCGCCGATGGAGCTGATCGAAAGAAAATAGGGTGTGTGGCACAGATCTACTCCGATCCCGGGCGGTAGCCGGCGGCCGACTGTCTCAGCTGCCAAATGGCGGCGGGGCATAGTTCATTGGCGGCCTGGGTAATGAGGTACGACGCTTGGTACTCGTCGGCAGTGCCGAAGTCGCGCTTCACGTCAGCCAGGAGCGACGCGTAGGGATGGCCGGTTTGAATCTTGTCGCACAGTCCGTTGCCGTAGTCCACGGCCGCTTGGGCGTTGGGGAATCCATACCCCGGCCGCACCGTGACGTTGATCAGGTAGGCAACAGTATCGGCTTGCGCGACCCCTGTTGAGCTCAACGTCAGCGCTGCGGCGGCGGTGGCGCCAACCAAAGCTAATGTGGTGCCGGCCCACGTCCGTCCCTGAGACGCTCTGCGCGATGCGCCAGGGGCATGAGTCGGTCCGCCGGGGCGGGATCCTGTTACGGAGATCACGCGTCAACTGTGCGCAATGGATGCGCTCAGGTCAAGCATTTTCTATTTAGAATTAAGTCATTCTTGTGCGATGCAGTGAAGCCCCAGCTTGGGCGAGGCAGTACCGCAGCAGGTCTGGATGCGGGGCTTCTGCGCGAGGGGTATCGAGCAACGGTGGCGACCGCTAAGTGCCATCTAAAGCCGCGGATGGGGGAAAACGCCGGCCGGTCGGAGCTACGGTAACGTCGATCGGCTGATTGTTTCGGCCGTATCATGGTCGGATGCCCAGGCAACGCTCCCGGCCGCCAGTCGACGCCGACGAGTCGATTCTCGGTGAGTCGATTTCAGAATCTAAATCGGCGTTGACACGCTCGAGAATCTTGGATGCAGCTGCACGCGTCCTGTCGGAACATGGCTACGCCGGCTTGCGGCTCACTGACGTGGCGGCCGAGGCAGACCTACAGGCGCCGGCCATTTACTACTACTTCCCGTCCCGCGACGAGCTCATCGAAGAGGTGATGTGGTCGGGTATCGCCGACATGCGATCACATGTCGCCGCAGTCCTGGACGAGGTTCCTGACGGGACTGCCCCAATCGACAAACTTCTGATCGCTGTCGAGGCGCACCTGCGGCATGCACTCGAGATCTCGCACTACACGACTGCTGCGATTCGCAACGCCGGGCAGGTTCCCCAGGATATTCGCAAGCGTCAGGTCCTGGAAGAAGAGCGTTATGGCGAGATTTGGCGCAGATTGATCAACGATGTTGCGCGTGAAGGCGTGCTCCGGCCAGAGCTGGACCTCTACATCGCCCAAATGTTGGTGCTCGGTGCACTGAATTGGGCGGTGGAATGGTGGAATCCGCGGCGCGGCGCGATTGAAACGGTGGTCGCAAACGCCCAGTCAGTGATCCGGCATGGGCTCGCTGACATGTCCGCAAAGTAGCGGCGCCTCAGGCCACCTTCGCGAGATGCCCGGCGGCCGAGGTCAGCAGCACACCGATGGAGTTTTCGAGTTCCTCGGGGTCGATCGCTGCGTGTGAACCCATCGCGCCGGCCAGCCGGCGCGCTCGTACGCCCTCCAGAAGGCTGGCGGCACGCCATTGCGAGAATGCCCTGTAGTAGTCGAGGCCCCCTACTGGAAAGCCCGTCACGTCGCGGTATACGTCGACCATTTCGTCGCGATCGGGAAAGCCCCCGGCGCGGGTCGGCGACGGCATCACGATGGCCGACTCATCAGCAGGACGCCAGTCGTCGAGCAACCACGCGAGGTCGGCGAATGGATCGCCGATGGTGCACAGCTCCCAGTCGAGCACTGCGGTGATGCGCCCCGCGGAAACCAAAAGATTGGACAACCGATAGTCGCCGTGCATGATGACCGCGGGAGACGGTCGCGGAAGCCGCTGTGACAAACCGGCGCACACCGCCTCCCAATCGCGGTCATGTCGGCTGGCGTGGCGCACCCGCTCCCACGCTGCTGATACCCGACGCAACTGGCGAACAAGATATGGACTGGTGGACGTGTCGATACCCAAAATTGAAGCGTCGAGACGGTGCAGACGGCCCAGTGTCTCTGCCACAGAAATACCGAGG
Organism: Mycobacterium sp. 852013-50091_SCH5140682; assembly: GCF_001665685.1. Lineage (GTDB taxonomy): Bacteria > Actinomycetota > Actinomycetes > Mycobacteriales > Mycobacteriaceae > Mycobacterium. The sequence goes on along the minus strand of NZ_LZTB01000035.1, from coordinate 102,366 downwards.
ACCTGGCGCTGATTGGGGTTCAGTTCCTGGGCGTCCTGTTCGCTTTCTAGGGGTGCGCCGGGTGCTCGCTCCATGACCAGAAAAGGTGAACCGGAGGGACTCACTCCTGTTCCAAGGACTCTGGGCACCGGTACGTCGGTTTCCGCAAGTGCCCCGAGTATCTGGGCTTCGCGTATCACGTCGTGTGCCTTACTGGCGGAGTCGCCTGGCGGTGGCTCACGCATCACCCATTCGCGGCCAGCGTGATCGGTGACGACTGTGGTGATATTCGACTGGCCGATTCCGACCCGCTTGATCATTACCGGGGGCGTGACATCTGCCTGGTTCCGTTCCAGCCACTGTGCAACGGATTCAGGTTGTGTCCACATGCCGCCAGTAGCTGAGGTTGGCGAGGTGTCAGCACCGGTGGATTTCCGCAGGTCCATTGCCATCGACCCTTCTGTCGCTCTGTTCCACTGAAGATCGCGGAGCGCGTCCAACGGCACAAGCCAAGGACCCGCGGTGGTCTGCCACGGCGCAGGCGACGGATCGCCCGCGGTGACCATCCATTATTTATTCTGCATTAGAATACGTGCATGGCAACAGCGGGGTCCGCGCGGGTGCGTGCAAACAAGTCTGCAACGCGTGAGGACTACATGGTTGTCGGTCTGCAGACCTTGGCTGACCAGGGGCATCTTGGCCTCAAGCTCGCCGAAGTGTGTAGCCGCCTAATGGTCACGTCCGGGTCGTTCTATCACTTCTTCGGCAGTTGGGCGCAGTACCGGACGCAAGTGATCGAATATTGGAAGAACGAGGCGACCTTGACGCAACTGCGTCTACTGCGCGGCGAACTCGATCCGTACCGACGCATCGAGCGACTCGTCGAAGTGGCGCTGAGTCTGGATCACACTGCTGAGGGTGCGATCCGTGCCTGGAGCCGGGTCGATCCTGACGTGCATGCGGTGCAGGCGGAAGTAGATGAGCTACGCCGACAGGTGGTATTTGACTCCGCGCTCCAGATCGCTAACGACGAGCCGCGTGCCAGCCGATTCGCCGATGCGGCGTTGTACCTGCTCATCGGCTACGAGCAGGCCGCCCTTGCGCCTGATCTTGACGGGCTGGAGGCGATCTTCCGGGATCTCCTCTCCGTTCTGGAAGGCCAACCGCAGTGACGCGCCACCTGGCCACGGCCGGGCAACGCCGCGGCCGACGCGGCGAAAACCGATGAAGGAGATGCAGCTGTGAAACTAGGTATGCCCTTGCGCTACTACGGAAGTGAGTTTGCCGCAGTCGTTGACCGACTCCCCGAGTTCGAACAGGTGGGTCTGGATCGGGTCATGATTGCCGAGGCCTACAGTGTGGATGCGGTCAGCCAGATGGGATATGTGGCTGCCAAGACGTGCCGCGCCGAGCTGGCCTTCGGTGTGTTGCCGATGTTTTCCCGGACGCCTACCAACCTGGCGATGACGGCCGCCGGAATCGACTACGTGAGTGGTGGTCGGTGCATCCTTGGTATCGGTGCGTCGGGCCCACAAGTCATCGAAGGTTTCCACGGGGTCAAATACGACGCACCTATCGAACGTGCACGCGAACACGTGGCCATCTGCCGCAAGATCTGGCGGCGGGAGGCCAGCGAATACCGCGGAAAGCACTACACGTTGCCGCTGGACGTCGATTCTGGTGGGTCGGGACTCGGGAAGCCGCTGAAGATCATCGGGACACCTGTGCGGGCCCGGATTCCGATGGCGCTGGCCGCGATAGGACCCGAGAATGTTGAGTTGGCCGCTGAGATCTTCGATGAGTGGCAACCCATTCTGTTTCATCCCGAACGAGCCGATCGCGCGTTCGGAGACGCGCTGCGGGCAGGAAAAGCTCGCCGCGACGGTGAACTCGATGATCTAGGCATCAGCGTGCAATGCCCGCTGCTGATCTCGGACGACTCCGACCGCGTGACAAGTGCATTGAACGCCGTCCGCGCGAATGTGGCGCTGTATGTGGGCGGCATGGGTGCCGCCGGTAAGAACTACTACAACGCTCTCTTCGCTCGGTATGGTTACCCGCAGCAGGCGCGCCAGATCCAAGACCTCTTTCTTGGTGGTGCGAAATCCGCCGCAGCCGAGGCTGTTCCGGAGGAATTCGCACGGGCGATCTCGCTGATCGGCAGTCGTGCCGAGGTGGGGGATCGGCTAGCTGCGCTCAAGGATGCGGGTGTCACTTGCGTGCTCGCCGATGCCGTTGCCTCCTCACACGCCGAGCGAATCGATGCGATGGCTACGGTGAAGGGTTTCATAATTTGACGCTGCAGCAAAAGCGCCATCTCGTAGTTGTTTATCTTAATTTTGATTAAAGTCCTCCTGTGGGCGCGGTGCGTGGGCCGGCCCAAGTGTCGGTGGACCCGAAGCCGGACCGGAGGAGAAACGTGACAGTCACCATCAACCCAAGCGCGAGCGAACGCATCGCCACTGACCGCGCCGACTATCGACTTCTTCGTGTTGCGTTGTGGACAGTTGTTATCTATGCCGGGCTAGGACTATTGGGATTCGCTGTGTTCGCGGGTTTCTGGCCACCGCCCGGCGAGGACCTCGATGCGGCGGGTATTGCCGCATACTTCCGTGAGCACGAGACGTCGATCCGAATCGGCATGGTGCTGATGGCGGTGGGTGCTCCGTGCTATTACACCTGGAGCATCGCGCTGTCGAAGATCGTCAGCCGCATGGAGGGGCCGATGGGCCCCCTGTCCATGACGGAGTTGATCGGTGGCCTGATGACCGGTGTGGTTACCGTCGTTCCGGCAATTGTCTGGCAGACCGCCGCATTTCGGTCCGAAGCACGCTCGGCGGAGAGCATCCAGACGTTGTACGACTTGGGGTGGTTGTTCTTCGATCTGACATGGATGTTCTCGTTCTTGCAGAGCGTGGCATTGGGAATTGCGATCTTGAAAGACCGACGCGCCGAACCGCTGTTTCCTCGCTGGGTGGGCTACGTCTGTTTCCTGACCGCGGCTGTATACATCCCTCTCGTCTTCGTCCCGTTTGCGCGCACCGGTCCGTTCGCTTGGCATGGCGTACTCAACTTCTGGGCCGTGTTCGTGATGTTCTTTGTTCTCATCGCGGTCTTGACGCCGTTCGCGTTCCGCGCCTTGCGTCGTCTAGAGGTGGAGTAGCGCCGTGAACAAGATTGCCTTTGAGGTGAGCAGATTGTCTTGCTCGGCAAGATAATTCAGATAAGTTGATCGGAGAGTGCTTGTGGATCCCAGCCCTGACTACGACGCAAGTGACGAACTCGAATACTTCTTCAATTGGTTGCCGTGGGCGCTTCGCGGTACGTATCCGCCGCCGGCATATCCGCCGATCTAGTTGACATCGGAGTCATTGCAGGTGCCCGACGAGCGTCAGGTGTGCTGTTCTAGAAGGAGATTGACCAATTAGTGTTGCCGTGCGATTGCTGCGTGCGTTCTTCGTAACCGCGTTGAGTCTCTGCATGTGGTCGGCCGCTCAGGCGAAAGCCGACACCGTCGAGATGCTGACGGTGCCGTCTGCGGCGATGGGCCGGGACATCCCGGTGGCATTCCAGGCTGGCGGTCCGCATGCGGTGTACCTGCTGGATGCGTTCAACGCGGGTCCGGATGTAAGCAACTGGGTGGGTGCGGGTGCATTCAGCACGCTGGCGGGTAAAGGCCTCGCGGTGGCTGCCCCGGCCGGCGGCGCGTTCAGCATGTACACCAACTGGGAGCAGGACGGCAGCAAGCAGTGGGAGACCTTCTTGTCCCAGGAGTTGCCGGACTGGCTGGCGTCCAACAAGGGCCTGGCTCCGACCGGTCATGGCGTCGTCGGCGCGGCACAGGGTGGCACTGCGGCGCTGACGCTGGCGGAATTTCACCCTGACCGGTTCCGGTATGCCGGGTCTATGTCGGGTTTCTTGACTGTCGGCAACACCTTCCTCAATGGCGCGATTACCGCAGGTATGGCGCAATTCGGCGGGGTCGACACCCAGGGCATGTGGGGTCCTGCGCAGTTCGGTCGGTGGAAGTGGCACGATCCGGACGCCCACGTGCAGCTGTTGGTGGACAACAACACCCGGCTGTGGGTGTTCAGCCCACAGACCCTGACCTGCAGTGACCCGCCTGCGATGATCGGTTACTGCGATCAGGCGCAGGGCAGCAACCGGAGCTTCTATACCCACTATCGCGCAGTCGGTGGGCGCAACGGGCACTTCGACTTCCCGACCGGCGGCCAGCACGACTGGAACAGCTGGGGTCCGCAATTAGGCGCGATGTCAGGTGACCTCGCGGCCGCCATCAGATAGTTGTCGACTGGAGGAGTAACCATGGCCCGCGTTCTAGCTCTGTCTTTAGCTGCGTCAGCGTGCCTGATCGCCCTGGCGTTTGCGGCTCCTGCCGACGCCCAACCTGGGGATTCGCCGTGCGCTGCTGCGGTCTCGTTGATTTGTCATTTCATCCCAATGGCGCCCGATCTCGACGGCGACGTCGATCTCACCTCTGATCAGCTGGCAGGATCCCCTCCGATGTCGGGGCCGATGGGTGCACTGCCTGTCGATCCCTGTGCGAGCGGCTGCATCTAAGGCGTGCACCTCGAATACGTAAGGACCAGAGAGGATTTCGTATGGGCGTGCAAATCGATGTGACGGGGCTGAGCAAATCTTTTGGGTCTTCGAAGATTTGGGAAGACGTCACGATGTCGATTACCGCTGGCGAGGTCAGCGTGTTGCTGGGCCCGTCGGGTACCGGCAAGTCAGTGTTCCTGAAGTCTCTGATCGGCCTGCTGCGCCCCGAGCGCGGCTCGATCGTCATCGACGGCACCAACATCCTGGAGTGCTCGGCCAAGGAGCTCTACGAGATCCGCACCCTGTTCGGTGTGCTGTTCCAGGACGGCGCGCTGTTCGGCTCGATGAACATCTATGACAACACCGCCTTCCCGTTGCGCGAGCACACGAAGAAGAGCGAGAGCGAAATCCGCAACATCGTGATGGAGAAGCTCGAGCTCGTCGGTATGCCGAACGACGGCCACAAGTTCCCCGGTGAGATTTCCGGCGGTATGCGCAAGCGTGCCGGCCTGGCCCGCGCTCTGGTGCTCGACCCGCAGATCATCCTGTGCGACGAGCCGGACTCCGGTCTGGACCCGGTGCGTACCGCGTATCTGTCCCAGCTGCTGATCGACATCAATGCGCAGATCGACGCGACGGTGCTGATCGTGACGCACAACATCAACATCGCCCGTACCGTGCCCGACAACATCGGCATGCTGTTCCGTAAGCAGCTGGTCATGTTCGGCCCCCGCGAGGTGCTGTTGACCAGCGAGGAGCCCGTCGTCAAGCAGTTCCTCAACGGTCGCCGTATCGGCCCGATCGGTATGTCGGAGGAGAAGGACGAGGCGACCGCGGCCGCCGAGCAGGCCATGCTCGATGCCGGTCAGCATGACGGTGGTGTCGAGGAGATCGAGGGTGTGCCGCCGCAGCTGTCGGCCACTCCCGGTATGCCCGAGCGTAAGGGTGTGGCCCGCCGCCAGGCTCGGGTGCGCGAGATCCTGCACACCCTGCCGCCGGCTGCACAGGCCGCGATCCTCGATGACCTTGAGGGCACGCACAAACTGCCGGTGCACGAGTTCGGCGACGAGCCCACCGCGCGCCACCACCGCCCGGTCGAGGACGACGCCCCAACCGGAGCCATTGCCTGACGACGCCGACCATGACCGATGCCAAGACCTTTGAGGTGAGTGATGAATCGAGCTGAAGAGTCGGCGTTCGTGTGGGCGCTCATGGATTCGGCAAATCCGTTCCTCAGCAAGACTGCACGTACATGGCTCTGCGTGCGAATCGGCGCGGGAGAATTGGAAAGCGCCATCAAGCAGCTTCTCCGAGGGTTCGTAGCGAGCGAAACTGCATTGCCGGCCAATCTCATGGAGTCGCTGGCGGCGTGGATAAGCGGATTCGCGGGGAGTGAGGGCGAGGCGGACCTTCGCGAACTCATGTGCGGGATCAATATGTCGCCGCCGCCGAGTCATCTCGCGGACCCTGGTCCGGTGCGGTTGAAGGCCGTGCGACTCGTTCCCCGACGCAGCGCGAGGGCGGCTGGAAGAGAGCTGCAGGCCGTGCAGTCCTAGGAATCCTCCGGTACTGCGACTGCGGCATTGTGTCCCCATCGTGCAACGAATGTCCCGGTGAGACTGTTTCCGTCGAGCTCGCTTCGGGCGGCAGGTACGCGGTCCGCTCTTGATAGAAATCAAGCTGCGGTCGGACGCGTAGTCGAGTGTCGTCCACCGAACCAGCCGCCGGGAGTTGAAGGCATAATTACTCGTATCTAAACCGACGGCTGCACGGTCAGCTCCCGGCCCGCGAGCGGCTAAGTTCATCGGCGGACAGCCACTCGCTATCTATATTGTTCCGATTCGAGTGCGCGAGTGCAGTCTCAGACCCAGTTAATGAGACAACCGTCTCGTTCTAGGATCCGCCACCGAAACGAGATAAATTTGTCTGCCATCTCGATGAGAAAATAGCATGCTAGCAGGTAGATGGACCGCCGTCCGCCACGGACTTTGAGAACCTACACCGGAAAACGCTTGTGTACCACCACCAACCACAATCCCATTCGAATACTGACAAAGATTGGCAAGTGACGGGACCAACTGGAACTGCGGTCCGCGAAACTGCCTGGTTGGTGCCATTGCCGTGCGTCCGCATGTAGGTCGCGGATGGGTGAGCGAGGAAGATGGTTCTGAGCTTGCCGATGCCTTCTCGTGGCTCGCTTGCTCGAGGTGTCCGAGGGGACTGTCTTGCGACGTTCTTGCTGCATCTTCTTGGTGTGTGTTTCAAGAACTCGATCGGCGATTGCCTGTGGGAATCGGCGTAAGTCGGCTGGCGCCCGAATCGAATCGATGGCGGGCGCCTGATTAGCTGGTCCGACGTTGCGGGTGGCCGGGACGTGGGAAGCGGGGGTGGCTGGAGCCGTCCGCCACCAGAATGGCCGGATCCTTGCGATATTAGGCAGAATGGCCACTGTTCATGCGAGAGCTAGTAGGCCAGTGTCAGTCAGTGATGGAGAAACAGCACCGTATTGCAGTTGTGGCCCTCGACGGTGTCACGGCGTTGGACATTGCGATTCCGGTCGATGTATTCACAGTTGATTCTGATGTCCCGTATGACTTGAAACTCTGCGGGATATCGGATCGCGTCAGTACTGCATCGGGCCTGGTCTTGGCGGTCGGCCACGGACTTGATGCAGTGGGCGAGGCCGATACCGTGATCGTCCCGGGGTATCAGCCGGTGGATCGGCCCGTCCCTGCCTTAGTTCTCGACGCTCTAGCGGCGAGTGTGGCGCGAGGTGCCAGGGTGGCGTCAATTTGCACTGGGGCGTTTGCTTTGGCCGCAGCTGGCGTCCTCGACGGTAAACGAGCCACCACGCATTGGCAGCATCTTGGGGAATTCGAGGCGTTGTTTCCATCGGTGCAAATCGACCGGGATGTCCTCTATGTCGACAACGGTGATGTCCTTACTTCTGCCGGAATGTGCTGCGGCATCGACATGTGCTTGTACATGGTGATGCGGGATCTTGGTGCCGCGGCCGCGAATCGGGTAGCGCGTGCATTGGTCGCCCCGCCCCATCGCGATGGGGGGCAGGCGCAGTATGTTCCCGCTGCGGTTGCGATTGTCGGGGATACGTCGTTGGCTGCCACTCGGGCCTGGGTATTGGGCCGCCTCGCCGAGACAATCACTGTTGCAGACATGGCCCAGCACGCCAGGATGTCGGTGCGAACCTTTATGCGTCGTTTCACCGACGAGACAGGAACGACTCCGTTGCAGTGGCTGGTCAACGCACGCGTAACCGCTGCACGCGAACTACTTGAAACCACAGACTATTCGATCGACCGGGTGGCTCAGGAATCCGGCTTGGGGTCGGCTGCCAATCTGCGCCTCCATTTCCGCCGCAGCCTGGCCACAACGCCAACCGCGTACCGTCAAGCTTTCTCGTGTGACTACGCCACAGCTACTGCCGTCTGAAGGGTCGAACCTAGCGATCCAAAAGTTGATCCGATTGGAGCGCCATGCGACAGACCTTTCGTGTGGCGTCTTGTCGGTTGATTCCACCGCTGCCTGCTTCCTCGACGCTCGAAACCGGCGCGGAAGGCGGTGTCTCTGTTAGCTGTTCAAAGAGTTTCGCAGCTGGCGCATGTATTGGAACAGGTATCGACACCTACAGACTGCCTTCCGTATCCCGTGTCGACCGGCTGTGAGGCAATTGCTCCGTATACCTCGCTGGAGATTGCGCAGCGTCGCGCGCGCCCCGAAACCCGTACCACCCGCGCCGCTCCACGATCTACGATGAATTCTCTAGCGAACGCGACTCTTTCGGCCAGGCCACGACAGAACACGTCGGCCGTTCGTCTCGCTGGACCAACCGGTCCGCATCAGTCACAACAAAAGGAAAACGCAATGACCATCCACACTGTTGAGGTCCCCGAAGACTCTGAGATCTTCGGCAAGACCGTGAGCGCCTTCGAGAGTTTCGGCTATTCCGCAGCAGTGCGCTCACACGGGCACCTGTTCATTGCCGGCACTATCGGTCGGCGCCCCGACAGCACCATCCCTGAGGGCATTGAGGAACAGACCGAGATCGCCATTGGGAAGCTGCAGGAGATTCTCCGTCTGGAAGGACTCGATCTGTCTGCGCTCGTCGATGTCACCAGCTACCACGTCGACATCCACCAGCACTTGTCCGGCTTTACCAAGGCGAAGTCCCGCCTGATCCAGCCTCCTTACCCGACTTGGTCACTGATCGGGGTCAGCGGGCTCGCTAGCCCCGGACTGCTTGTCGAAATTCGCGCTACCGCAGCATATCCGGAGGGATCCTGACCATCACGCTTCCTGCGCCCGGACGCACGCGTGACCTACCGGCTCGCATCTGGGTTGACGTTCCCACCGGTGAGCCGTAAGGGAGAGCATCGGGCGCATGAGCCCGACATACCCACCAAGCACGTCTCCGGTCCAACCAAACGCCGTCGCAGAGATGGCCCAGCAAGCTCGGATGTCCGTGCTGACCTTCATGTGCCGGTTCACCGACCAGGCCGACTTCGTGCAATGGCTCGTCATCGCACGCACTGTCGCTTTACACGAATTGCTTGAAACCAATTGTCAACAGTTTCCGAAATTTGACCCTCTGCAGGTCTCGTGCACTTGACCCACCGGGACTGTGGATTTAAACGGTGTTTCTGCCCGGACACGCTGAGCGATGCTCGCAGGGGATAGTGCCGTGATGACGCACTGGATGATGTGGCGAAGAGGAAGCCGTCCGATGCGTCGGCCGAAGCGCAAACTGCTGGGGAATTGGTGCGGCTGGCTCAGGAGCAGGGTCTGTCACTGACTGGGGCTGATGGGTTGCTCAAACACCTCAGCAAGACGGTGCTCGAGACCGCGCTGAAGGAGGAGATGACCGAGCATCTCGGCTATGAGAAACATGACCCTGCGGGAGCGGGGACAGGAAATATCCGCCACGGGACCAGGACCAAGACGGTGCTGATCGACACGACCGGCGCGGTGGAACTCGACGTGCCCCGCGACCGGGCGGCGACGTTCGAACCGCAAATCGTCAAGAAACGCCAGCACCGCCTGTCAGGCGTAGATGAGGTCGTGCTGTCGCTGTATGCCAAAGACCCTACTGCCGGTTAGTTTTCGGCACGTTTCGCCGAGATCTACGGCGCCTCGGTGTCCAAGGAGACGCTCAGCGGCGATCACCGACAAAGTGATCGAGGAGAGGAACGACTGGTCGCTGCGGCCCTGGATGAGGTCATGTCGCGATCGACGCGATCGTGGTGAAGGTCCGCGACGGCCAGGTGGCCAACCGGCCGTTCTACGCCGCGATCGGGGTCAGTTTGGCCGGGGACGCGACATTCTCGGATTGTGGGCCGGCAGCGGCGGCGAGGGCGCGAAGTTCTCTGATGAGCTTGCTGACCGACCTGCGCAACCGCGGTGTCAAAGATACGTTCTTCGTGGTCTGCGACGGACTTGGAGCATTACCCGATGTGGTCAACAATGTGTGGCCGCAGGCGCTCGTGCAGACCTGCATTATTCACCTGATATGCAACACTTTTAGGCTGACCTCGCGCAAGTATTGGGATGAGATCAGGGGGATATCAAACCGATCTACACTGCGGTCAACGCTGCTGCGGCCCGCACGGCATTCGATGAGTTGGCTGAGAAGTGGGGACAGCGCTACCCGGCGGTGATCCGCTTGTGGGACAACGCTTGGGCTGAGTTCATCGCGTTCCTGGACTACGACGTGGAGATTCGCCGCGTCATCTGTTCGACGAACGCCATCGAGTCGCTCAACGTCCGCTATCGCCGGGCAATCAAGGCTCATGGCCACTTTCCCTCCGAGCAGGCCGCTCTGAAGTGCCTGTACTTGGTGACTCGCTCCCTGGACCCCACCGGGGTCGGCAGGGCACGATGGATGATGCGGTGGAAGCCGCCGCTCAACGCGTTCGCAATCACCTTCGGTGACCGACTCCCGGCAGCCGAAATCTACTGATGGACACCGCGGAAACACCGTTAAGGGGATAGTCCCCTGCCGAACTACTTGCGGTGCTGTTAGCCTCCAGCGGTCTGTCGTTGTTGCAACGTTGACTAGAGCTCACCTTGCCGACAACTGATCAGAATTCAGTTGCCGTTGACATGACTGGGCAGGCGTGCAGCTTGGCTGGAGGGACCGGGCAGAAGTGGTGGGCGACGATCAGCCACGGGGGCCACGTTTTGGTGGTCGCCGGGTCTAATCACGTCCGCGCTGCCACAGGGGTGTCGCGGTAGGGGGTCAACTTGCGTGACCGAGTATGGGAGCCGAGTCGCGTTGTGCCGCCGAGGGTCAGGACAACCTGCGATGGCTCGTGGGTGAGCGAGTGCCGAATCGACTGGCTGAAACCGAGACTCGACGAGTCCAGCGGATCAAAGCGCCGCTCGCGCAAGGTCGACGAGCCACAGCTGTTGGCGACTTCGACGCCGGCCCCCGATACGCACAGCGCGATCTCGGCCGTGCGCGGGAGTCCGGTTGCACCCGCGATGCTCACGGGATATCTGGGGTGTCCGGCGCTGCAGCGCCAGAGTACGTGCCGGTACGCTCCCCGAGGCGAGTCCGGCGACCAGGGCCGCCGCAACCGCGGCGCATCCAGACAGTCTTGAACTTATCGGGCGCCACCAGTGCGGTACTGGCTGCCTGCAGGTGGGGGACCGCCACCCAAGGCGTGCGCTGGCAGCGCCACGGTGGAGAAGCTGTCCACGACCAGCGCGGTGGCGTCGGCAAAGGGCTTGTCCCACAGCTCTTTGCTGAAGATCTCCACCTCGACGTCACCGCGATATCCCGCATCGTCCACCGCGGCGGTGAGCCCCGCGAGGTCGATGTGACCAGCGCCCATCACCCCGCGGGCCAGCAAGGTATCGGGCGGCAACGGCGTGATCCAGTCGTTGACCTGATAGGACGCGATCCGGCCCTGGGCGCCGGCGCGGGCCACCTGTTCTAGGACCTCGGGGTCCCACCATACGTGGAATGCGTCGACCGCCACACCGACTGCGGCGGCCGGGTGCTCCTCGGCGATGTCGAGGGCCTGACCCAGTGTGGAGATCACGCTGCGGTCGGCCGCGTAGATCGGGTGCAGCGGCTCGATGGCCAGCACCACCTCGGCATCGGCGGCATACCCGGCCAATTCGCCGATTGCATCGCGCACGCGGCTGCGCGCGCCGATGATGTCGGTGCTGCCGGGCGGGAGGCCGCCGGGCACCAGCACCAGCACCGGGACCGATCCCGGCGCGCCGGCGCGTGCTAGTGCGGCGGTCTCGTCGATTGCGCGACGGTTCTCCTCGATCGATTCGCGAAAGCGCTGTGGGTCCTCTGCTGTGAAGAATCCGCCGCGGCACAGACTCGATACGCGTAATCCGGAGTCACGTATCACGTCGCACGCGGTGGACAAGCCGACCTCGGCAACCGGTTCGCGCCACAGTCCGATTGACGGGATACCCGCTGCCACAGTGGTGTTGATCGCCTCACGCAGGTCAGCGTGCTTGATGGTCACCTGGTTCAGCGACAGCCGCGGGTGCACGCTCATGTTATCCGTCCCGTCGCGCCGTTCAAGATGATTGCAACGGTGGTCCCTGGTGAACATCTTCAGCTCCTCGGTAGCAGTGTGCGGTATCCATTTTGGAAGCGCTCACCATGAGAGCATAGGCCCGACGCGGCGGCAGCGATCTCGGCCAGTATCCGAGTTCTGGATGGGCTGCACGGCCGAAATGCACTTGACCGCTCTGCGGCGGGGGCAAATACTGACTTCCGGATCAATTGACCGGCAGCACATTTCGCACAGAGTGGGCTGTCAGAGGCAGCGCCCACAATGCGTCTGTCACGGTATGTCGCCGCGTGCGGACTTGAAGGGCGAGGGCAACGATCCGGCCCTTGAATGCTAGGACTGCACAGGATTGGCTCCGGGGTGCTGTTCCCTTGGATGACTCTGCGCGCGGTAGGCAGAGGCGCCGGTACGCCACAAACAGATCAGGGCGAAGTCATCGGATCAGGTTCTGGAAACAATACGCCCACCGTGTTCAGAGGAGTAGATACGCTGTGCATCAAGATAATTCGCTGAGTTGAGAACCGAACGGGGACCAGCGCAATGAACTGGCTCGGCTGTGAATGGCGTCCACGGGCCAAACTAGGTAGCTATGGCACACAGTACGGCCGCCACTCGTGCTGAATGTAGGCAACGGGGAATGGGCAATCTGGCCGGGCGCCGACCGGCAAGCGCAGCATCACTGCGATATCGATGGATACGTGGAAAGGCGATGAATCACATGTCGATCAAAGTTATGCACCACACAGGCATTGTCGTGTCAGATCTCAGCGCGTCTGTTTCCTTTTATGAAGAACTCGGCTTCGTAGCGGAGGCCGACCAGCCGGCTGAGTTGCTTGGCGAAGTCTGGGTTGACGGTCTTGTCGGACTCGACGGCGTAGCTATGCGTCTGATCTTTATGTCATTGGGCGGCAGTCGTATTGAGCTAATTCAGTATCTCAGCCCCGTGGGCGCTGATAGCGCGACCCTCACGACGAACGACGTCGGAAATCCCCACATAGCTTTGGCGGTGGATGACGTAGAGCGAGAGTACAGGCGGCTGCGTGAGCGCGGCGTTGAGTTTGTCTCGGAGCCGGTATCTGTCTCCGGGGGCGCGTTTTCGGGTCTCGTCGTGGTGTACGGCAAGGACCCTGACGGCAATCTGTTCGAGTTGCTCAGTGATGTTTAGCAACTAACAACAACTGTGATCGTAGATAGGTCGCAAGTCGAAGAAAGGATCGAGAACATGGGACGGGTCGAGGGCAAGGTCGCGCTGATCACGGGTGCTGCGCGGGGCATGGGGCGAAGTCACGCACTGCGCCTGGCTGCTGAAGGCGCCGACATCATCGCAGTGGATGTGTGTGAACAGGTGAGCCCAATGTACAAGGGTGCTACCGAGGAGGATCTCGCGGAGACGGTGAAGTTGGTCGGAGACCTCGATCGGCGGATTGTCGCGGCGAAAGCGGATGTTCGTGATTTCGCGGCTCTGAAGGACGCGGTAGACACGGGGGTGTCCGAGCTGGGCAGGCTCGACATCGTGGTGGCCAATGCCGGAGTCCTGACGATGGGTTGCGCGTGGGAATTGTCAGAAGAAGAATGGGACCAAGTTATTGACGTCAATCTCAAAGGGGCTTGGCAGACGTTGAAAGCCGCTACGCCCCACGTGATCGCGGGCGCTGATGGCGGGTCCATGATCCTTATTACGTCTGAGGCGGGGATGAAGGGAAGGGCCAATATGGCCCACTACTCTTCGTCGAAGTTCGGTGTCGAAGGCCTGGCTCAAGTTTTCGCAAAGGAGCTCGCTCCCTATTCGATCCGTGTCAATACGGTCTGCCCAAGCGCGGTGGCGACGGAGATGACGCAAAACGAGGGACTGTTCAAACTGTTTCGACCGGATCTTGAGAATCCGACGGCTGACGACTGCGAAGGTCCCTTGCGAGATCTCAATCTGCTGCCGAACACTTGGACCGATCCAGCTGAGATCGCGAACGCGGTGTTGTTCTTGGCTTCGGATGAAGCTCGCTACGTTACGGGCCTGTCGTTGCGGGTAGACTCCGGCAGCGTTGTGAAGTAGCCGACTCGGCACCTGCCGGCGGTAGTTGGTGATCCTCGGTAGCCAAGAAGTCGTGGTTGTCGTCACGGGCTCTTCCCGTGCTGCGTCGGTTTCTGTTCCGCAGACATTCCGAGCGGGCAAATTCGGGCAGATTTCAACGATTGCCCGAGCACGGTCTACGCCTGCTCAGCGGCTTGGCGTTCGAACCCGTGGTTAGCAGTGACGTAGTGGGCGGTGAGGTGAGGGCTACGCGCCGAATAGACGGTGCCGCAGCTATGTTCACTGCGGGATGTCGCTCGCCCGCCGCTCAAAGGCGGCTGGCGGCTCCCGGCCGGTCTGCCGCCCCATGACATCCAGAACTCACCCGTAACTACCTGCTCGCTTTTCGACCGGAGCTGACGTTAGTGACATGGTGGTACCTCCTAGCCGACCCCGAAGCGGAGTACCACTGGCATCACGGCTTACGCCCTTGGCTCCACCCGCGGCCGAAACAATTCGCCGAGCCGGTGGTGTTGCCGTGTCCAGTGGGATTTCAAGAGAATTGCCCTGCTGGACAGGCCATCACCCATCCGGTTCTCGGATGTTCTGCACCGACATTGTGGTGTTGAGCACATGGGGTTCAGAGGATTATTTTGATCACACGTCGCAGCTGCAGTCCGACAGATTGTGTCGCGGAGCATATCCACGGAGACTCGTGAAAGGTGAAAAGCCATGACCCAGAACAGGGTTACGGTGGTGACCGGGGCGGCAGAAGGCCTCGGCAGCGCGATCACGGTGCGGCTGGCCGGGGCAGGCCATGACCTAGTGCTGGCGGATCTGGTGTCGAGCAGCAAGACCCCCGAGCTGGTGCGCGCGCACGGGGTCCGTGCACTGGAGGCCGAATGTGACGTCTCATCCGAGCCGGGCGTCGCCACGCTGGCCGACGCGGTCGAGGAGTTCGGTGGAGCGGATGTCCTGGACCACAACGCCGGTGTCTCCCCGTCCTCCTCTTCGAGGACCTCACGTTCGCCGACTGGCGCAGAATCCTGGGAACGAACCAGGAATCGATGTTTCTGACCTGCAAGGCATTCCTGCCGATGATGCGGGAGCGCGGCTGAGGTCGCATCGTCAACATCGCCTCCAACGCCTACATCAACGGTGCTGATCCCATGCTCGCCGTATACGTGTCCAGCAAGGGTGGTGCCATCGGACTGGCCCGCGCGCTGGGCAGTGAGTACGGCGGTTACGGCATCACCGTCAACGCGGCGGACTCCCGGACTGATAGTCAGCGACACCACCATTCGTGCCATCGGCGGCGCCCCCGGCGACGAGGGTGCGGCCAAGTGGGACGACATGCGTGCCCTGCAACCGATCAAACGCAACGGTTCGCCCGATGACATCGTCGGAGCCGTCGCATTTCTGGCGTCGGACGACGCCGGCTACATGACCGCACAAACCATCGTCATCGACGGTGGCCTCGGACGAGTCTAGAGAAAGGCACTTTCTATGTTCCTCGGTTTGCACCACACCGGAATCACCACAACGGATCTCGACCGGCTCAAAGACTTCTACTGCAATCTGCTGGGCTTTGAGGAGCGGGCAGGCGGACAGTGGGAGCAGGGCCGTCCCGACATGGATGCGATCGTGGGCTTTGAGGATTCTGCAGCCCGCTTCGTGATGCTGTGGACCGGAAACACCCACCTCGAACTGTTCGAGTACCACAACCCCGTCGGAAGGCCCAAGGATCCAACGCTCCGCGCGTGCGACCACGGCATTACCCACATCTGTGTCGACGTGGTGGACGTCGACAATGAGTACGAACGGCTGCTGGCCGCGGGCGTCGAGTTCACCACCAAACCGGTGTCGGTGTTCGGTGTCCGGACCACCTACGCAAAAGACCCCGACGGCAACATCCTCGAGTTCCAAGAGATCTTGAACTGGGACGAGATGCGCATCCCGTCGGCGATCCGCTACCGCTTGGCGCACGAGGGCGTCGAGTAGACGTGACCACCACGTTGCCGCTGACCGCCTGGCGGACAAGCGGATCCGAGGCGTTGGCGGAGGACATGGACCCCTACATCCCGACGCCGGGCGTCGGATCCCTTTCACACCACATCTCACCTAGAGAGGCTTTGTCGTGCCCAAAAATATCCGACCCCGCGGTCTGCATGTCCTGGCGGCCGCCGTTCTGGCTGTCTCCGCCACTGCATGCGCGAACCCGGCCTCGCAGGGCAGTAAGGGGGGCGGCTACCTGATCGGTGTCGACTTCCCGAGCCAGAACCAGGCCCGCTGGGGCTTTGAGGCCAAGACCTTTGAGGAACAGGCTGGCAAGCACGGGGACAAGGTGATCGTGAATTACGCCAACTACAGCACCTCCAAACAGACCAGCGATGTGGAGACCATGCTGCAGCAGGGTATCGACGTCCTTGTGCTGGGGCCCGTGGACAGCACGGCGGCAGCGGCACTGGTGACCCGGGCGCAGAGCCAGGGGGTCAAAGTCATCACCTACGACGTCGGCGTCACCGGAGCGACGGCGGATTACGCAGTGGAACGAAACAACTACGAGGCAGGCAAGATGCACGTGGAGTCGGCCCTGGCAGCAGTGCCCACGGGAAACTACGCGATCATCCGCGGCGACCGGTCAACCAGTGTCGCTCAGGGTATAGGTAGGGCGTATGACGATTTGCTGCGCAACAAGCCGGGT
This sequence comes from Mycobacterium sp. 852013-50091_SCH5140682, assembly GCF_001665685.1. Taxonomy (GTDB): domain Bacteria; phylum Actinomycetota; class Actinomycetes; order Mycobacteriales; family Mycobacteriaceae; genus Mycobacterium. The sequence goes on along the minus strand of NZ_LZTB01000035.1, from coordinate 85,556 downwards.
GTCAATGTCGTCTACGACCAGTGGACTCCGGCCTGGGACTCCGCACAGGCGCAGCGGTACGCCGAGGCCGCGTTGTTGGACAACGGCAACAACATCGATGCGTTCATCGTGTCCTGGGATTACGGCGCCCAAGGTGTGGCCCAGGCGCTCAAGACGGCGGGGATCTCCAGGCACGTCTATGTGACCGGAACCGACGGAAGCGTGCCCAGTCTCGCCAATATCGCGACCGGGCGGCAGAGCGAGACGGTGTGGACGCACATCGACTCCGGTGCGTCGTCGGCGGCTGATATCGCACACGCGCTGGCCTCACACGGTGAAGTTCCACAGCCCGATGACACCGTCGATGGTGTCAAGACCCATTACATGAAACTGACCAACGTCGACGCCGCCAACCTGTGCGAATTCGTTACCACCATCGCACCGGCCGGATGGGCAAGCGTCGAGCAGGTGTACGGCCCGAACTCGGCCCACTGTGCCTGATCTGCTGGAGTGCCGGGGCCTGACGAAGACCTATGGACCGAGCACCGTTCTCGATGACGTCGGGTTGACCCTGCGCGCCGGGGAAGCCCTGGCGGTACTGGGCGAGAACGGCGCAGGGAAGTCCAGCCTGATGAAGATCATCGCCGGGCTGACCCCGCATGGAACCTACGAGGGCACCGTCAAACTTGGCGGCACCGCAGCAGAATTCGGATCCGTCCGCGCCGGGGAGGACGCCGGCGTCGTCATGGTCCCGCAGGAACTGCACGTCGTCCCGCACCTGACGATCGCCGAGAACATGTTCGTCGCCGAACTCCCTGGACGTTTCGGGATGTATGACCGGCGAGCTGCTGAAGAGCAGGCGCGGGAGGCGCTGCGGATCTTCGACCTGGACATCGACCCGCGTTCGAAAGCTCAGGCACTCTCGCCGTCGGAACGCCGTCTGATCGTGCTTGCGTCCGCGCTGCACCGGTCAGCGAAAGTCCTGATCCTCGATGAGCCGACCGCGGCGTTGACCGAAGCCGAGTCGGCCGTACTGCTGGATCACGTGGCCGCCGTGCGTGAGTCCGGGGTCGGCATTCTCTACATCACGCACCGGCTCGACGAGCTGGACCGGGTGGCGCAGCGGACCATCGTGTTACGCAACGGCAAACTGGTGTCAGAATTCGAATCTCTGCCGGTGCGTTCGAAACTGGTGTCGGCGATGCTCGGTGCCGAACTGGAGTCGGTGGAGCCACTGGCTGAGACCGGTCGGGCGCCGTCCAGGGCAGGCCAACCTGTTCTGCGAGTGCGGAACCTCACCGTGGCAAGCAACGACAAGGTACGCCCACCCCGGGTGGTGGATGCCAGCCTGGACGTGCATCCCGGAGAGATCGTCGGGTTGTACGGCCTGGTCGGTGCCGGTCGCACCGAACTGGGGCAGGCGATCTTCGGCGCCTGGCCCGGACACGTCGGTGGAGAGTGTGAGATCGCCGGTGTGACCGGGCTGCCCCGCAACACCATGCAGGCGATCCGGCGCGGACTCACCCTCCTGGTGGAAGACCGCAAGTCACAGGGTGTCATCGGCGGCCATGACGTCGCCACCAACCTCAACGCCTCAATGATCGAACAGCACAGTCTTGGGTGGCTTTTCGTGGACCAGGGCAGGGAACGGCGCCGCGCCAAGGACCTGATCACCAAGCTCGGAGTCCGCCCGCCGCGGGCGGACAGTCAGATGACGGCACTCAGTGGCGGCAACCAGCAGAAGGTGCTCCTAGGGCGGTGCTTGATCGACGGCCTGAAAGTGCTGATTCTCGATGAACCGACCATCGGAGTCGACGTCGGCGCACGACGTGACATCTACGGACTGATCCGAACGTTCGCCCGGGATCTCGGCGTCGGAGTCCTGCTGATCTCCAGTGACGTCGACGAGGTGCGGACCGAATGTGACCGCGTCCTGGTGATGTACAAGGGCCGCATCACCGGCGAATTTCCGGGCGCCGCAGGCGCACACGAACTCTTATCCGCAGCCACGGGAGCATGACATGACCACATCATCGGAAAAGGTCGCCACCACCCTCACCCCGGCGCCGGTACCCCGCACCGCGCGGTTGCTGGGCGCCTTCACCTCCAGGGCGACGGTGCTGCTGGTAGCAGCGCTGGCCCTCATCCTGTACTTCGACTACGCCTCGGGTGGCCTTTTCATCACCACCACCAACGCCTCCCTGCTGCTGCGCCAGACCGCGGTCATCGCCGTCATCGCCTCCGGGGTGGCGGTCCTGATCATCATGGGAGAGATCGACCTGTCTATCGGCAGCGCGGTGTTCTTCACCGGACTCGTTGCCGCACAGTGCCAAGTGGCCGGTTGGGACCTCGTGTCGACCATTCTGGCCTCGGTGTGCGTCGGCGTGGTCATGGGACTGTTGCAAGGTGTGGTGGTGGTCCGCTTCGGCGTACCCGCCTTCGTGGTGACACTCGCGGGTCTGCTGCTGTGGCGCGGCGTCGGCCTGATGTGGACCAACGCGGTGGCAGTGGGGCCGGTGCCCTCCGCGTTCTCGAGCCTGACCGAGGGACGGCTATCGAACATGGTGGGCATCCTGCTGTCGGTGGCGGTGGTACTGGCCTGCTTCCTGGTGACGTTGACGAAGGTTCGCGAGAACCGCTCCCTCGGTATCGGCCTGGTGGCGCCGGCGGTGGCCGGTGTGCTGTGCGCCGCGGGGCTGCTGTGGGTGGCATACGGCAAAGTGGGGCTGCCGAATGCACTGCTGTGGATCGCTGCCGTCGGCATCGTGTTAACCATCGTGATGACCAGGGCGAAGTTCGGTCGACGGGCGTTCCTGGTGGGGTCCAACCCGGAGGCAGCAGCCTTCGCCGGTGTCAGTGCCGGGCGCACCGTGTTGTTGGGGTTCATCCTTATGGGAGCGATCTACGGGATCGCCGGCGTCATGCTCACCGCGCGGTTGTCCACTTCCACAGCGGACTCCGGTTACAGTCTGGAGCTGGTGGCCATTGCGGCCGCTGTCATCGGCGGCAACTCACTTCGCGGCGGCGTCGGTTCAATCCAGGGGGCCATTCTGGGCGCATTCCTGTTGGCGACGATCGACAACGGTATGTCTCTTCTCGGCGTGTCGAGCTACGCCCAGAACGTGGTCAAAGGCCTAATCCTGGTACTGGCCGTCGGGATCGACGGATACCTCACGCGCCGAAACGTTGGCGGCTGAACATCTGAAACGCCCTACGGCCGCGGCAGAGATCTGCCGCGGCCGTAGGTGTGTGCTCACGCCGCGGTGAAGCCGCCGTCCACCATCAGCTCGGCGCCGGTGATGTAGGAGGCCTCACTGCTGGCCAGAAAGGCCACTGCAGCAGCCACTTCCGCAGCCGTGCCCGCGCGGCCCAACGGAGTCGCAGGGAACGAGCTCGGCCGAGAAGGCGGGATCCTGAGCGTCGGTCAGCGGTGTGGTGATCAGACCGGGATGGACGGAGTTCACCGGAATCCCACTGCATTAGGGAAGTCCTTTGACTCGCAGCAATCAGCCACCACGGTTCTCGATCGCCTCCCAAGGATCCCGGCCAGAGGACTGATGAAAATGTCCTCTGGTTTGGAAGGTGCGCAGGCCGAGCTCGCGCGCTCGTCATTAAGGCGTCGATCGATCTTGCTGCTGTCTGCTGTCGTCCACAATGCTGGTCCCGATCCCAGAACGGTCGCGGCCCACTACAACGAGCTGCATGTGCTGTTAGAGCCCGACGGTGAGCACGATGCGCCATTGGCCGCTGGGCTGGCAAGGGAAGGACGTGGGAGGCCAGCCCGCGTTGCGACCTATCGCGACGTGGCTACGGCGCTCAACAGGCATCTCGCCGACTAGCCGATCGTCGGAAAGCGCTCACCGCGTCGCCCATCCGAGCAGAAGCGCTCTCAGGTTCATTGCTGTTGATTCGTTCCCAGGACCACCGGTGGATAGATGAGCAGATCCTCCCGGCATGGCGACCTTGCTGTGGAAGCGCAACATGGCTGAGATGCGCTTTGCGTTGAACTGGAGGGCTGCGTTGAGATCTGCAGCGGGACCAGCGACTCCGAATGTGAACAGGGTTAGACGGGGCCTGTGCCAGGATCAGATTTGCTAGCATCCAGATGCTCCGCACCCCTAGGTAACCGACAACGGTCACGTCGTCGATGGCCGGATCCTCCCTAAATGAGGCAGTTTTTGGCTTGTGAGACATGGAGGGACGCGCCAACCTTAGGTTGTGGGTCTGCTAGTACCTCCTCCGAATGCAAAGAGCTCGTCGATGATCGGCACTTCGGACGGTGTTGTTGGCGCACAAGGTGCGGACTATTCAACTGATCTGGGACACTTGAGGTGTCGCCTTCATCGGAGGGCGTTAGTTAGTCGCTATCCTTCCCTTGTGCGCGTGTCTTTTCACACGTGCTTGAGGGGCGACTGACACGGACGTGAACCCACTGACGGTGTGATGGGCGCCAAGGTATGAGGACACGGTCGGTTCCTGTATGCGTTATCGGTAATCAGGTTGATAATATGGATGTTTATGTGTTGTCGCAGTTGTAGTTTGGCGGCATCTGGCTGCAGTGCCGGCACCACTTCTTGCGCAACTGCGCGACTGGCCCCAAGGCCGCAACCCCCTACTCAGAAGAGCATCATGACAGTCACAGTGAAAACCTTGCGGTCGAGATTGATGGTGCAGGCCCGGGAGTACTCATGATTCACGGCCTTGGCGGTACATTGAATATCTATCAGGTTCAAGCAGAGGCGCTAGCCGAGGAATACGCCGTCATCCAAGTTGATCTCGCTGGAGCGGGCCGGTCTCCAGTATCTGACAACATCACTATCGACTCACACGCCGATGATCTAGCGGCCATCGTCCGTGCAACCGATCACGACACGGTTGCCGTCGTAGGGCACTCGATGGGCACGCTGGTTGCCCGCTCTCTCGCGGCCCGTTACCCGCGGCTCGTCAATCGTCTTGTCCTGCTCGGCGCAGTTGCCCAACCCGGTGATGCGGCACGGTCGGCCCAACACGAGCGGGCGTCCACAGTACGAAACGGCGGAATGGCAGCGATTGCTCCAGGCATCATCGCCAAGGCACTATCGGCTGAGACGCGAAGAAGCAGACCGGAGATTGCGGCATTTGTCCGTGAGCTCGTGATGCGTCAAGATGCAGAAGGCTACGCACGGAACTGCGAGGCTCTCGCGAACTCAGGTGAGCCGCACCCGATTAGCTCCAGTACTCCGTTGCTCCTCATCACCGGCAGTGAGGATAAGGTGGGACCACCTCAGGTCAGCCAGGACCTGGCTGCTGTCCATCCGTCGGCAAAGATGAAGATTGCCAGCGATATTGGCCACTGGACGGCGTTAGAGGCGGCCTCGCTGGTCACCTCCGAGCTCCGCACCTTCTTAAGGCAATGAGGGTTGGGCATCTATGCCAGGCGACAACGGTGAGGCAGCTCGGATGTGCAACGCTGTCGACCATGCAATCGCGGACTTACCTGGCTTGCTCACGATGTTGCCCGACTCGCCATCAGTGACCAGTTCAAGCGAGGCTGCAAGCGCACACGGAGTCAGATACCGGCGGCTTCCAAGAGCGGTCAAACTCAAAAGTGTTCGTTTCCTGACCGTTTAGATAATCCGCTGGCGGCCGCATCGCTGTGGATCTGCGTGATCCTCGGAGTCGATGCAATGCCGACTACGTTGCGCCGAGCATGGGACTTCGTTCACGGTATTAGGGGTAGGGGTAATCCCGCCCGCCGCCGCTCCCTTTTCAGTCGCTTAGGCCCTTGGGATCAAAGGGATAGTCATGCACTGGCATGCTTCAGCTACCGCCGCCACTGATGCGGACAGCGGTGCTCGCGAGCGCCACCACAGTGCGACCTCGCGGTTGCATCCTTGACCAACCAGCGGAACAATGCACACGCCATCGTGGTTACTGGTTTGTGCCGCCAGCTGATTGGTGATTCCGATGCCTAAACCTGATCGGACCATGGACACCAGCGTCTGCGGCTGGTTCGTGCGATACGCTACGGCCCCTAAGAGGCCCGCAGTCTCCAGCGCTGCCGTGCCATCCAAACCAGCAATTCGGGTACTGGGGCCGTGGGCTTCCCCGACGGTGATGAGTGTGCGATCTTTAAGGTCAGTCAGGGCAATCCCGCTCCGGGGCGGCGGAGAATCGTCGACCGAGAATACAGCGACGAGCGGCTCACTCCATAGCATTTCACATCCAAGCCGATCGACATGTTCTGGTGTCGGCAGGCTCGGCCGGATGGCGAGATCGATGTCCCCTGCCACCAGCGCTGCGTCGAGCTCAAGGGTGGCTCCCTCCCAGAGCAGCACCTCGACACCGGGCTGGGTCTGTTTCAAGTGGCGCACCACTTCTGCGTAGCAGTGCGCGGCTGCCGACGGGTACATTCCGACGACAACGGTGCCGCCAAGAAGGCCGCCCGCATTGGGAAGATTGCGCTGAGCGGCCGTCAACTCATCGAGTACCGCTTGGACGTGTGGGTGTAGGCGGCGACCGTTGTCCGTAAGCATGACCGGATGTCGCGAGCGATCGAAGAGCTGAACACCGAACAACCGCTCAAGATCGGCGATGTGCTGGCTCACCCGAGGCTGTGGAAGGAATAGAGCCTCTGCCGCAGCGGAGAAGCTGCCATGCCGAACGACCGCGTCGAACGTGCGAAGCCGATCGACCTTTAGACCCGCGAGCCGGTCGTTAAGCATGCAGCTCTCCTGCCTGTGGCGTCAGCGGCGGAACTGCTCCACATAGTCGGCTCCCAAGCCGTTTTGCTCGTAGTGACGCCGGCACATCTCTAGCTTGGTGAATACGTCCTCGTAGCCCACTTGACGATCTTGGTCGTCTAGGTAGACCAGTGCCCCGGTGACGTTGAAGAACGTGATCATCTCGCCGGTGCAGTGTTCGGGTACGCGCAGGGTGTGGATCTCGCCGGGTGGCTCGTAGACGAACCCTCCTTTGCGTGCGACCCAATCGTGCTCGTCGTACTTCCACTCGCCTTCAAGCACGTAGCCGACCACGATCCCAGGATGGCGATGCCGTGAGACGACCCCGGTTTTGGTGACTTTCAACAGATTGCACCACTGACCGGTGATCGTGTTGAGGAACAATGGTCGGAAGAATACGCCGGGCGACTGAGGTACCCACACGCGGTCGTCGTCTGGCATCGCATCGACTGCGATCTCCAGCGGGATGTCGAGGGACACGGGAACGGTGGCACTCACAGGTTTCTCCTTTGTCGTTGGGTTTGTGTGAAAGCTGTTGTGGGCAGGGGAAAGTGTCGCTGCGGTCGGGCCCGTAGAACGCGCGGGTCCAACAGAGCAAACGACTTCGCTGAACAGCATGGCGACCGTCGCTTTGGCCCAGTGCCGAAGACACAAGGCCTAAGCGGGAATCGGGCTCGGCTCGGGTGCGGGCATCGCCTTCACGAGATGAACGATAGGTCCGGTAGGCGCGCAGGTAAACCAGTCGAATCGCGATGCAGGTCATCCGTTTTCGGTATAATCTGCTCATCTACCGTCCCGTCCCGGCGACAGCCACGTCAAGTGCGCTGGTAGACAGGCTGATTGGCGCGAAGGGAAGTGTCAAAGCGGTCGAATCTGGCACCTGTGGTAAATCGATGAAGTTCGGCCGTGTCCGGTGTCCCACTGGCGGGGTGATCTGAATCCGTATGTCTAAGAAGGTGAACTTGCCGCTGGGCGGGTCCGGGGGCGTTAGGGCTTAGAACAGGTGGGGTGAGCTCTTCGCCGCTCTGGCGCTCCGCGTCTAGTGGCTCCCTAAGCGTTCTGCTGTATCCATTTTTCGGATAACCCTGTTAGCAAATGTGCGATTGACCGAAGGGTGGGCGAGGGCAACACTAGTTCGACACACAAGTGATAGCCATCACGCTGGAAGCGATGTAGTCGAGGTTTGGCGGCACCCTCGAAGGAACGTCGAACCAGCTGAACGGTTCTGAGCCATGACGCGATCAGCTGCCCTCGTCACATAGAGCGACGCTTCAGCATCCTGGCATTGCTCGTTCAGCGATGGATGATTCTCGGAAAGGTCACAATGCCCCAGCTATCTCCGCAGTTTCCGGCCGCAGTCGGCACTGCCGAGCCGTGGTCGTTGCTTGCCGCCTGCAGTGACCTGTCCGCTGTCGACACCTCGATGTCGCCCGTTGAACTGCAGGAGGCGTTGGAGTACATGAAGTTCTCCCGAGCCTTCGACGAGAAGGCGTTTAGTCTGCAGCGTCAGGGCCGCTTCGGGACGTTCTCGCCGGTGCATGGGCAGGAAGCATCCGTGGTGGGCGCTGCGTTTGCTCTAGATCCGGTCCGAGATTGGGTGGTGCCGCAGTACCGAGAGTTGCCGGCGCTGCTGCGGCAGGGTCTTCCTCTTGAGAACTTCATGCTCACCCACCTTGGCGATCCGCGGGGAAACGCAGCGCCCGAAGGCACCAACGTGATGCCTATGCAGATCGGGCTCGCGGCGCAGTTGCCGCAAGCCGTCGGTCTTGCATGGGGCCTGCAGCGGAAGGGAAGTGACGGGGTCGTCTTGGTGTTTTTCGGCGACGGAGCCTCGTCTGAGGGTGATTCTCACGAGGCCTGCAATCTGGCGGGGACTTTGCGCGCGCCTGTCGTGTTCTTCCTGCAGAATAATGGGTGGGCGATATCGACGCCACGTTCGCGGCAATCCGCGGCGGCAAACCTCGCGGCGCGCGCCCCGGGCTACGGAATGCCCGGAATCGTCGTTGACGGCAACGATCTACTCGCTGTCCATGAGGTGGTATCCCACGCTGTCGCTCGTGCGCGCGCTGGTGATGGTCCATCGCTGGTCGAATCGGTGACCTACCGCATCGGTGACCACAACACCGCCGATGACTCAACGCGCTACCGCAGCGCCGAGGAAGTCGCTTCCTGGCTTGAGCGCGATCCTATTGAGCGGGCGCTGGCCTACCTGCAAGCACGCCAGCTGTGGGACGACGAACGTGAAGCAGATGTGCGAGTGCGCATCAACGAACGTATCGACGCAGCCATACAACTGATGGAGAGCGTCGAAGCTCCTGGCGTGGACCATCTGTTCGAGCATGTCACAGCTGAACCGTGGTCGCGGTTGCGCCTGCAGCGGGATGCGTTGCTTGCGCAGGAGGGCGCGCAATGAGCCGACGAAACATGGTGCAGGCCATCAACGAAGCCCTCCGCGGCGAGCTGGAGCGCGATCCACGCACAATGATTCTCGGTCAAGACATCGGGCATTTGGGAGGCGTCTTCCGCGCTACTGACGGGTTGCTGGATGAGTTCGGCCCTGACCGGGTCGTCGACATGCCGCTGGCGGAGGCGGCGATCGTAGGAGCAGCTATAGGTCTCGCAGTCGCGGGGTTCGTGCCGATCGCAGAACTTCAATTCCTCGGATTCAGTCACCAGGCGTTTCATCAGATCGGTTCACAGCTTGCTCGGATGCGATATCGCTCCCAGGGGCGACTTCCTATGCCGGTGGTCATCCGTGCACCTTTCGGCGGCGGCGTCCGGACTCCAGAGCTGCATTCCGAAGCGTTAGAAGCACAGTTCGTCCAGAGTCCTGGACTGTCGGTGGTGATGCCAGCCACGTCGGCCGACGCCAAAGGTCTGCTGCAAACGGCGGTCCGGTCACCGGACCCGGTGTTGTTCTGCGAGCCGCTTCGCGGCTATCGCCTCGTGAGCGGTGAAGTTCCCGAAGGTGAAGCACGAGTGCCGTTTGGTCGGCTTCGCATGGCTCGGGAAGGCGACGACGTGACGATCGTGGCCTGGAGCGCCGCCGTGCACATCGCGGAGAAGGCGGCCGATCTCGTGGCGGAGGAGGGTATTTCGGCGGCGGTAGTGGACTTGCGAACGCTGGTCCCGTTAGACGAGGCAGGCCTGGTGGCCGCGGTCTCCTCGACCGGTCGGTGCGTTGTCGTACACGAGGCTCCGCTCACCGCAGGTTTCGGCGCTGAGATAGTCGCAACGGTGACTGAGGGAGCCTTCTACTCACTGGAGGCACCGGTCGCCCGCGTCGCGTCGCCTGACACTCCCTACCCGCCCGGGCGCATCGAAGACCTATATATACCCAGCGTTGGACGAGTTGTGGATGCCATCCGGGCAACGGTGAAGGCATGACACTCGTCGCGTTCAAATTGCCCGATGTCGGCGAGGGTTTGGCCGAGGCCGAGATCATTGAGTGGCTTGTCGCCGTCGGGGACACCGTTGAAGCAGATCAGCCGGTCGTGATTGTGGAGACGGCGAAGGCTCAGGTCGAATTGCCAGCGCCGACGGCGGGTCGGCTCATGAGCCGACCCCATGAACCTGGTGACGTCGTGGCCGTCGGAGACACCCTGTTTGACTATGAGATCGGATCGGAGTCGGCCAGTACGGTCGGCTACCCATCGTTGATGAACGTAGGACCTGCTGGTGCCGCCTTGGGGGCGGCGAGTGCGTCGTCAGGGCTCACCGACGACTCCATCGCGCAACTCCCAAGCGGCGATCCGCCGTCCGCCCCCTCCGGCAGCCAGAAATCGCCATCGCACCCCGGCGTTGACACGCGGAACCGACGCGCGTTGGCGGCGCCCAGTACGAGAAAGTTCGCCATCGAGCAAGGGGTCGACCTGGCAGGCCTCATGGGAAGTGGACCCAACGGCCGTATCGAAGTTGGAGACGTCAGAGCAGCGATCCACCGTCGATCAACGCAAGATCAGCGAAATGCGCAGGGCGCCTACGACCCTGCTCGTCCCACGGCGATCAGCGGTGAGGCATCTCGCGGCGTTGTCGAGAAACGACCCTTGCGCGGCCTTCGACGGCAGATCGCGCGGGCGATGACGGCAACTCTTTCGGTTCCTCACATCACCGACTACCGAGAAATAGACGCCGCTGCGCTGATCGCTGCGCGTTCCGCCCTGCAGGGGTTAGCAGCGCCAGGGGACAAGATGAGCCTGCTGCCCTTGCTGGTGTGCATCGTTCTTGCGGCGCTGCGTGAACATCCAACCTTCAATGCCAACTATGACTCGCACGCCGAGGAACTGACACTTTTCGCCCAGCCCGACATCGGAATCGCAACGGCAACACAGGATGGGTTACTGGTTCCCGTTGTAAAAGCTGCGTCACAGTACTCGATCGCTGGGCTGTCGCAGGAGCTGAACCGGCTTGTCTCAGCCGGCCGTGACCGTGTTCTGCGGCCAGACGAGACGAGGGGAGCCACTTTCACAATCAGCAATTTCGGTAGCTTCGGTGCTTGGCTCGGTACACCGCTCATCGCGCCTCCGCAGGTCGCCATCGCTGGTTTCGGCAGAGCCAGGGACGCGGTTGTGGCCGAGAACGGAGTGCCCAACGTGCGCCCCATTTTGCCAGTTGCTGTCGCCGCCGACCACCGTGTCATCGACGGTGCTGACCTTGGTGCTTTCGTCAACACCATAGAAAAACTGGTTCGCAACCCGCTGCTGCTGCTCGGGGAGCGCTGAATGGTAGTCGGAGAAATTGCAGAACCTGTGGACCTCCTTGTCGTTGGTGGCGGTCCTGCCGGCTATGCGGCCGCCTTGCATGCCGGCGGTCGGGGCAGAGGCGTGATGCTCGTCGATCGAGACGGCGTCAACGGGCTCGGCGGTGTGTGCTTGCGTCGCGGTTGTATCCCGTCGAAGGCGCTAATCGAGCTTGCTCATCTTGCACACAGTGCGGCTGGGCATCCAGCAATGCGGAAAGTCGCACGCGTCGACCTCGCCGCTTTCCGGCAGCACAAGAACGAGATCATCACCGCTCTCGCCGACGGCGTCACGGGTCTGATGAAGGCGGCCAACGTGGACGTAAGCGCCGGCGAGGTTCGCTTCACACGGCCCGATCAGGCGGTCATCCGCACTTCTGACGGGCACGCGCGGTTCGTGGAGTTCAATGACGTTGTCATCGCCACAGGATCCCGTCCCGCACAAGTGCCTGAGCTCGCAGTCGATCATGTGACAGTGCTGGACAGCACCAGTGCACTGAATTTGGACCATGTTCCCGCCACATTGGCCGTGATCGGCGCGGGCTACATCGGGGTGGAGCTGGGCACCGCGCTGGCCAAGCTCGGCGCCAGCGTCACACTCGTTGAGGCATCGGACCGAGTGCTACCTGGCTTGGACGCGGCGCTTGTCCGGCCTGTCGTGCGGCGTTTGACCGATCTTGGCGTCACCGTTCTCACAGAATCGCAGGTTGTCGGACACGCCAATGGAATTTTGAAAGTCGTAGGCAATTCAGGGGAAATCGATGTCGAGGCCGACCAGGTTGTCCTCGCGGTCGGACGCCGTCCCAATACTGATGAGCTCGGATTGCATCGCCTGGGAGTGCCAGTACGTTCAGATGGACTGCTCAACGTTGGTCCGAACCGTCTGATTCGAAATCACGTCGCGGCGGTCGGTGACGTCACGCCAGGTCCAGCACTCGCGCACAAGGGCTATGCCGAAGCGCTCGTGGCGGTTTCGGCTCTGTGTGGCGACCGAACAGTGTTCCATCCAGCGGCGATACCCGCAGTCGTGTTCTCGGACCCCGAGATTGCAACCGTCGGTCTTACCGCGGCCGACGCGCAGCGCGAAGGAGCGGAGGTGGTGACCGTACCGATCGCCAGCAACGGGCGGGCATTGACTCTCGGCGCGGCTAACGGCGTCGTGCAATTGGTCACCGATAAGGACACCGGTGTGGTTCTCGGCCTGCACATAGTTGGGCCGCAAGCCAGCGAAATAATCGCGGAAGGAGTCGTGGCCATTGAGATGGGTGCGACTGCCGCCGACCTCTCCGACATCATCCACGTACATCCGACTGTCGCTGAACAGGTCCAGGAAGCGGCCCGATCCGCGGCCGGCTATGGATTGCACCACCCAGCCCGAAGCGGTCGAAGAGCGACAGTCCAAACCATCAAACCCGTTGTATAAAAACCCGTTTGAGAAGTCAGGAGCCACCCATGCTAAATCCAGAATCGATGTTGCTCACCCACGGGCGCATCTTCATCGGCACCGACGAGGAGGTGATTCCGGACGGCGCAGTTTGGATCGAAGGCGATGAGATCCGTCGCGTCGGCCACATGGATGGCTTCGATGATGTTGGCGATGAGGTTCCACGCTTCGACCTGGGTGGGCGTTTCGTAATGCCAGGCATGACCGAGGCGCACAGTCACTTGTCCTATTTCAACGCGGTCAGCCTGGCGGACCTGGACATGAACTGCACTCCGGAAGCAACGACAATTTATGCGGTCGAGAACGCCCGTACGATGCTGCGTTGCGGGTACACGTCCGCGTTCAGCTTCGGCTCACTCCACGCTGTCGACGTCGCCGTACGCAACGCGATCGACGGCGGACAAGCACCAGGCCCTCGCTACGCAGCCTGCGGACGCGACGTGATGGGGACAGGTGGGATGGTGGACTGGAACCCCGATCACCTCAAGCTGGGTATGGATGGACTGGCCCTCCTAGCCGACAATCCTTGGGAGGTTCGCAAGATCATCCGGAAGGTGCGCAAGAGCGGCGCGGACACGGTCAAGGTCTACCTCGACGGCGAAGGCATGACCGAGGGCACCCTCCCGGGCGAACTGTCCTACACCCAAGAGGAGGCCAGCGCCGCGGCAGACGAGGGCCATCGTCGCAACCTCCGGATGCTGTGCCACGCGCGTTCGGCCGACGCGGTCAAGATGGCGCTGACCGCTGGTTTCGACGTCATCGGTCACGCCAACTACCTCGATGATGAGGCCCTTGATCTGCTCAAACGTGAACGCCACCGCATCTTCGTGACCCCGGCCATCCACTGGCAGGTGGGCCTCTACAAGAACGGCGCAGAATTCGGGTTCACCCCCGACGTACTCGACGGGCTGGGCTACAAGGATGAGATGGTCGAGACCATTGCCAGCGTCGCCAAGATGCGTAAGGCCGGAGTCAAAGTTCTCCCCGGCGGCGACTTCGGCTTGGCCTGGACGCCGCACGGCACGTACGCCCATGACCTGCAAAACTTCGTGGAAATGTTCGGATACTCCCCTCGAGAAGCCTTATCGGCCGCAACACGTGACGCGGGCGAAATGATGGGCTTATCCGGTCGGGTGGGCACCCTTGAGCCTGGAAAATTCGCAGATGTGGTCGTGGTGGAAGGGGATCCACTCAGCGATATCACGATCTTGCAAGATCTCAACCGAATCAAAACCGTGATTAAAGGCGGCCGGATTTTCCACAACACGTTGCCCACCGGGCCCCGCTATGACCTCGGAGCCAAACCTGGGCTCACGTTGCCCGAGAAAGAAGAAATTCTCTCCACGAACCAGTGACTTCCATCGATTTCCCGGCCCTGCGTGCGGCCGCCGAAGCCAAGGCCGAGAGCGATCAGCTACCGGGGCCGTGCAACAGGCGGTGCCGCGAACGCGGCGAGTGTGCCTTCGGTCGAGCAGAAAGCGGCGGCGACTTTTGTCGCGCAAGACATCGACGGCGCACTCGGTCAGAGCCGATGCCGGACAGCAATTAATCCTTCGCCGAGGCTTGCAGAAATGAGCCCGAAGATGCCGGTGCAGGCCCGTAAGAATTGAGGACAATAATGGAAATTGGAAAGATCATCCCGGTAGGTGAAGAGAATCAACAGGAGATTGGGGACCGGCGCGCTGGTGGCATCGCCGACCTGCCAGACTCCCATCTCAGACTGCTGCGTGGCGCTTACACCGCGGCCATGTCCACTGTCAACGCAAGCGGCAGTGTTCAACTCACCCCGGTGTGGCTCATGGATGACGGTGAACACCTGCTGTTCAACACCGCCCGCGGGCGACACAAAGCTCGCAACCTCGCAGCGCGCCCACACGTCTCATTCCTTATCGTAGATCCCAAGGACCCGTTTGTTTGGGTCAGTCTGCAGGGACAGGTGGTCCGTGTGGTCGACGAGGACGACGTAGAGAGTGGTCACCTTGCCACCGAAACGATCAACAGGGCCGCTGCCCTCTACCTCGGTGTGGATGTCTACCCGAATCGGGACGATCGGGGTGAGGTTAGGCGCTTGTACTACATCCGGCCTGACCGGGTCGTTGTGATGGGCTAGAGGTGATGCACCAAGGTTATCGCGGTGGACAAATGCGTTGCCGTTAAAGCATCTCCCCGGGTCGGCCCGGTCGGCCCGACGAGACTGCTTCTGAGCGGTGGGGCGTATCCTCCGCGACATGATGAGGCAGCCTGTTCTCCAGGGTTGGGTTCTGTGCTGCGACAGGGAAAGAGGTGGTGCCAGACGGCGCCAGAGTTGTGTTGAAAAGGCAGGAGGGGTTCGGCGGGCGTATGGCATTCAGGATGCAAAAGTGAGCGCCGCTCAATAATGGAGGTCCTTGACAGTCACGGCCCTAGAGCGTGGAGTATACAAAGGTGCAAATCGACTGGCTGATAGCGTTTCTGGCCGTCGTCGACCACGGAGCATTCACCTCCGCAGCGACGCAGCTGTACCGATCGCAGGGCCGGATTTCGAGTTATATCGCGTCATTGGAGCAGTACCTTTCCACGCAGCTGTTCGACCGCGATCATCGTCCCGTGCGCCTCACCCCAGCTGGCGAAGCGTTTGTTCCTCACGCGCGCGCCATGCTCGAGGAACTGGAGTCCGGCCGAAACGCGATGGCATCGGTGCAAGGGCTCGTCCGCGGCGATGTGGCGCTAGTGACATATCCCAGCGCTAGCGCGTCATTCGTGCCCGGCGTCCTCACACGGTTCTCCTCGGAGTACCCGGGAGTCCGCGTCGAGCTGCTCGAACAAGCCGTCCTCGGCATCGATGCCACACTTGATCGAGGCCCAGCCCTCGTCGCCATCAGACCCCTCCTACCTGCTCCGCGCAGCGCACACGGATTCGAGAGCGAACCGCTCTGGCGGGAGCCAATGCGGTTGGTCGTTCCGGTGGGGCATGCGTTCTCAGGACGCCGCTCTGTGCAGCTCGCTGAGCTCGCTGAGCAGCAGCTGGTCCTTGCGGGCCAGCACATGCACGATACCGAAGCGATCCGACTGTTGAATGGACACGGGGTTGAACCGCGAATAAGGTTCCTTTCGGATCAGCCGCAAGGACTGGTTGGGTTGGTGCGCGCTGGCTTGGCTCTGGGTTTCACCAATCAACTCGCGTTGGAGACTGTAAGAACCGACGGTGTATCTGTGGTCAACGTCGAACCTTGCCTCTACCGCGAGGTTGCGGTGTTCTACGCCCCAGGTTTGGGAGGATCACCTGCGGCGAAGGCTCTGCGGGCTACGATCCTCTCCGCACCCGTGCCACCGTCCACGATTGACATGCGGTGAGCGCGTCGATCCGAGTTTCGGATGCACGGACACTCGACTACGAAGTTGATCCTGGGTCCCGGCGGCAACATCGTCGGACGAACGTTCGAACGCGTGCGACTCGAACCCCCTACCGATTCGGAAAGCGACGGTATGCAACGCCGCCATCCGCTGGAAAGGCCTACTGTGAACTCGTCATCTGGTGCCACCGATGCGTTGCAGGGATCGGTGGCTATTGTCACGGGATCCAGCTCAGGGATCGGTCGAGCCATAGCAGGCGAGCTGGCCTCTCGGGGCGTGAAAGTGGTTGTCAATTCGCGAGATTCGCGGAATGCCGAGCGAGTTGCGGCTGAAATCAATGATGCGGGTGGCACTGCGATCGGGATCGGGGCCGACGTCGGTCTGCCGGCGGCCGGGCAGCAGCTGGTGGAAGCCGCCCTCAACGCGTTCGGGCGACTGGACACGCTCGTAAACAACGCGGGAATATCGCTAGTCAAGCACGCGGAAGACATCACCGCTCCCGAGTGGGCAGAGGTCCTTGCAACCAACTTAACAGGGCCGTTGTTCTGCGCCCAGGCGGCTGCGCGCGCCATGATCCAACGAGGCGGGACGATCGTGAATGTCTCCTCTGTGGCCGGATCGATTGCAATACCTGGCCGCGCGGCATACGTCACCGCCAAACATGGTCTGGAGGGACTCACGAAGGCCCTGGCGGTAGACTGGGCCGCTAGGAATATTCGAGTCATTGCGGTCAGTCCGGCCTATGTCGCAACACCATTCGTCGAACACACTATGGCGGCCGGCGGATTTACCACGAGCGACATCGAGCGACGCACACCATTGGGCCGCCTGGCCAGCGCCGAAGAGGTCGCCACGGTCGTCAGCTTCTTGGTCTCGCCTGCTGCTTCGTACATCACAGGGACGACAATCGCAGTGGACGGCGGATGGATGGCTTACGGAGGTTGGTGAAGCGGGCGTCAACGGTTCCTGAAAACTGGCCCGCTGCCGCAAAATTGCCCCACCCCCTAGCGGGGTGAGGGGCGTTTGGGGCTCGGTTGCCCGATCGCTTGTTGTGCGGCTGTGAGCGTCTGGCGCAGTAGCAACGGCTAGGGTTGTCGCGGGCAAGGTTGTGCTCCGCACTGGGCAAGAGCTCCTCAGCGAGTGCAACTGCGAAGGGTGACGTCGCGCAGTGGTGCGTTGGCTCGGCGCGGCGCGTCGAGGGTGCAGGGGCAGCAGCGCCATCTTGGGTGCGACCCTGTCGGCCAGAGTGGCGTGTTCCTGGCAGGCGGCGAATACCAGGTGCGTGACATCGCGGAGCTGGTCGATGATGCTGTCTGGGTCGGCGATGTCAGTTGTCACGCGGGCTGAGCGCGTCTGCTGATCCGCTGCGGGTGTGCGGCGGCCCACGCCGAGCACGGGTCGGTCCCGGTCGTTGAGGTGGTCGACGACGTCGCGCCCGATCACTCCGAGAGCGCCGACGACGAGGGTATGAGAGTCATTGTCAGACAGCGTGAACCGGTGACCTGCCTGGCGAGATCGGATGCCAGGAACACGATTGCGGCGACGTCTTCTGGGCCCCAATGTGCCCGACCGGGAGCTTGCGCACCTCGGTGGCGAAGTGTTTGATGGCGGCTTCGCGGTCGAGGCCGTACTCGGCAGCCAGACTGTCAGTGAACCCGCCGTCCCTGTCTCATCGGGCGGTGCGGGTCGGCCCCGGAGAGACGATGACGATGTTGCCGCGAATGCCCTTGGTGCCGAACTCGTTCGCCCATGACTTGGACAGGTTGACGACGCTGTATATCACGCGTCGCGTCAACCCTCCGCTGTTTGCCGATACCTGGCGGGGCGAGGAGGTGCCGAAATCGTTAGGAAGTAGCCGATCCGCAACCGACCGCCTCGAATTGTAACCAAGAGCGCGGGAGCCAGCCGATAGTGCCTAAGAGCTTCCACCGATACGCTGAGTCCGTAGAGGCTCTTCGTCCTGATGCCTTCAGGACAGGTCGACGACTTCGAACTCGAGCAGGTCGGCCCCAGTGGCCACCGGTTTGCGTCCGTCGGCGACCGGCTCGTGGTCAACCGCCTTCGCCCGCCAGGCATCAAAGGACTCCTGGCTCTCCCAGATCGTCATCACGAAGTACCGATCTTCGCCTTTGACTGGGCGCAACAAGGTGAAACCCTCGAACCCGGGTTCGCCGTCGACCATGCGCGCCCGTGCGGCAAAGCGCCCCTCCAATTCAGCGCCCTGGCCTGCCGGAACATGCAGGGCATTGATCTTCACCACAGACATGAATCTCCTTATGTCATCGGTTGTTAGTGGCGGTCACTGAGCAGTGAGTGCCACCGATTTTCGGTAATGGACCGCGCTGGGCCTGAGGCTGTTCACCGACGAAGTTCAATACTACTGTTCAATACTACTGAAGGTTCGGCTCCTGGGTATTGCGACTGTCTCTGCTTGCCGATACGAAAAGCCTTGGCACGCAGCTATAACACTATGGCAGCAACCTAACGCAGCCTGGCGCGATCGCCGCTGGCGATGTCCGAACGCGCCGACGATGATGAAGTGGCCGGTTTCGTCGCAAGCCCAGGAGGGGTCAACGCTCTTGATCGCCATCGACCAGGCGCTAGAAAGCTCGTTCGTAAATATCCACGCGGGCAGCGTCTTTCATCTCGTTGTCGCTATGACGAGATCGAACCTCGTCAACGGCAAGTAGCTGGTAGCGATGCCAGCATCAACACATGACGCTTGACGGTGAGAGTGGCCCCGCCGCCTGGTTGGGCCGCAGGACGTGACGGCATCACCGCTGCGACAAGATGATTCGTCACCCGCTGGGCGGTCCCTTGAAGGTCGACTGATCGGAGTGACAGCGGCTCGGAAGGCCCGAGAACAGATCGAGATGTTCCAGCGACGCGGCGCCGATATCATGTGGGCGCCCGCGCTGTCACTTGTCCCGTCGATGATCGACGAACGGGAGCTTCGCCGTACTACGAAGGCCGTCGTGGGCCGGCCTGTGGATCTGTTTCTGGCGACAACCGGTACCGGCATAAACTCCTGGTTCGAATCCGCCGACGCATGGGGATTGGGTCACGATCTGGTCCGAGTCGCCGCCGGCGCCGAGGTGTTGGCTCGGGGACCGAAGTCAGCCGGTGCACTGGTCGGGCGGGGTGTACGCGTCGACTGGTCGCCGCAGAGTGAATGCTTCGCAGATGTCCTGGCCTACCTATGCCGCAGGGACCTGTCTGGTAAGCGAATCGTCGTGCAGGAGCATGGCCTCTCGCTGGATCGCGCAGCTCAGGTCCTGCGCGAGCGGGGTGCTGATGTGATTATCGCCTCGATCTACCGCGTCGAAGGACCTGAGTCGCCGGCGCGGCTTGATGAACTTCTCGATCTGGTCGTCGGTCATGCTCTCGACGCACTCACCTTCACATCGGCGCCTGCCGTCGCCTCGGTCATGCGCGCCGCCGCAATCGCCGGTCGCGAATCTGCCGTCGTCGATGCGCTACGGGGCGACATTGTGGTCGCGTGCGTGGGGCCGGTGGCTGCAGATGCATTCTCGCCCTGGAGTATTCCTATCCTCGTGCCTCGCCGCTATCGGCTCGCCGCGCTCGTCAAACTCGTCGAATCCCACCTAGAGCAACGCTGACCCGTGAACCAGAGTCGTCTGACACGCCCGTTTAGGCCCCCTCCCCGTGCGTGGTGGCACCCGGGTCCAGCGAGCTCGATCGCCGGGCGAGTAAGAAATGCCGGCAGACCGTTTGGCGATCTCGCTGATGGGAATTGGTGCCTCGGCCTGCGTGGATCGTTATGAGTCAAGCACATTCAGGCCAGGTTGGTTTGATCGCGTTGATGCGGTCCCGAGTATCGAGCGTTGCTATTTCCGTCAGCGTGGGAGGCTTCTGCGCCGTATTTGGCTCCGCCTGTGGGATATCCACAGCTCCACACACTGAAACCCCACAGTCAGGTTCGGCTAGTAGCTCTCACATAGCACGTGATGTTGTTGAGGAACTGAAGCGCAGCGGGTTACAGCTGGGGCGGTCCGTGGACACCAGTGCCGCGGACTGTCCGAGGATCGGATGTGCGCAGTCGATTACCACCGAGCGTATGCAAGTTCTCTCATTTCGCACAAGTGGTGCGGCTCAGGTATATGCAGCAGATCACGGCATGCGCCAGGTGATGACAGTAGTCGTCGCTTTCGCCCCGACGATGCATGTCGAGGAGCGTCAGGCATACTGGGCCGCCATCACCCGTCTGATGAGTTAGGTGGGGTCGCAGGGCGAATCGTGCTTGGTCGCGGTGCGTGCGAGAGTCGCATTCCGGTCCATGACGTCACTGGATGCCCGAGTTGAGTGACGCCACCAACCCTGGGACATGTTACGACAGACGTTCGAGAATCATAGCCATGCCTTGGCCACCCCCGACGCACATGGTTTCTAGCCCGAATTGCTTGTCATGGAACATCATCGAGTTGATCAGCGTGCTGGTGATCCGGGCACCCGTCATGCCGAAAGGATGGCCGAGTGCGATAGCGCCACCGTTGATATTGACTTTGTGTTCGTCCACACCTAGTTCTCGCATGGAGGGGATAACTTGGGCAGCGAAAGCCTCGTTGATCTCGACCAGGTCGATATCGCCGATGTCGAGGTTGGCCCGTCGCAATGCCTGCCTGCTCGCTTCAACAGGCCCGAGTCCCATGATCTCTGGTGACAATCCGGTGACGCCTGTGCTGACAATGCGCGCAAGCGGAGTGATACCGAGTTCGGCTGCCTTGGAATCAGACATCACCACGAGCGCGGCTGCACCGTCGTTGAGCGGGCAGCTGTTGCCCGCAGTTACAGTTCCGCCTGTTCTGAACACCGGTGGCAGTGTCGATACGGCTTCAAGAGTGACGTCGGTGCGTGGGCAGTCGTCGGTGCTTACATAGCTGCCGTCGGGTAGACGTACAGGGGTGATGTCGCGGCCCCAAAAGCCGTACTGGATGGCCGCTTCGGCGCGGTTCTGGCTGCGCACAGCGAAGGCGTCCTGATCGGCGCGGCTGACTCCTTTGAAGTCGGCCACGTTCTCTGCAGTCTGACCCATCGCGATGTAGAGATCTGGCAGGCGATCCCCGGCTCGGGGATCAGTCCAGCCGAGGTTGTCCTTTGCGCGGGCGGCGGTGCGGGACTGAGCATCGGCAAAGAGGGGGTTCCGTCCTTCGGGGTTGTCCGAGGCGCCGTTGAAGTATCGACTGACAGTCTCTACGCCGGCAGAGACGAATACGTCCCCTTCACCAGATCGTATGGCGTGCAGTGCCATACGAGTCGTCTGCAAACTGCTTGAACAGTAGCGATTGACCGTGACACCGGGGAGTTGATCTAGGCCGGCCAAGACGGCTACGGCTCGGCCTAGGTTGTTTCCGGATTCGCCTGCCGGTTGGCCGACACCGAGCATAAGGTCGTCGATCTGGGTCGGATCGAGTTCGGGGACTTTGGCCAATGCGGCGTGCACTGCGTGTGCCGCGAGGTCGTCGGCGCGAAGGTCTTTGAGGGATCCTTTGACGGCGCGGCCGATCGGGGTTCGGGCAGTGGAGACGATGACGGCTTCGGGCATGCGGGTCCTCCTGTGGCGTTGGTGATGTGTGCTGTCGGGATGCGGGTTCAGTTCGTGGCGCCGCTGAATCCGCCGTCGACCGGAAGTACAGCTGCGGTGACGAACGCCCCGGCTGTTGAGGAGAGGAATCTGACGGCGCCGACGATGTCGCCGGCTTGGCCGTAGCGGCCGAGGGGGACGGTGTTGAGCAGCTCGTCTTCCTGCGCGGGGTCGGCCGCGACGTGGCTGAGCATGTCGGTGAGGAACGGCCCGGGGGCGATGGCGTTGACCGTGATGCTGTCTGGTGCCAGGCGGCCGGCTAGATGGCGGGTGAGCATATGCAGGCCCGCCTTGCTGGCGCTGTAGGAGTAGTTCTCCCACCGCGGTGCGACCAGCCCGTCGACGCTGCCGATGTTGATGATTCTGGCGGGATGCTCCGCGTTGGCGCCTTTGCGCAGCAACGGGAGTAGGCCGACGATGATGCTGAATGGGGAGACTAGGTTGGTGTTCAGGACCTTGCTCCAGCCGGCGATTGGGTAATCCTCCAGGGGTGCTCCCCACGTGGTGCCGGCGTTGTTGACCAGGATGTCGATGTGCTCGTGGCGATCGTTGACCGAGTTGACTAGATGTTCGACGCCGGTTGGCGTCGAGAGATCGGCGCTGATGTAGCTACAGCGGCCTGAACCTCCGAGAGTCTCTGCCTCGCTATTGATCTGGTGGGCAGTTGCGCGGCACTGTTCGACTTTACGGCTGGTGATGATCACATCGGCACCGTCGGTGACCAGCCCGCGGGCGATCATGGCGCCGATTCCTCGGGATCCTCCGGTCACCACGGCTATGCGGCCGCTGACAGAGAACAGGGTGTCGTTATCGGCGAGAGGATGAGTTGTAGGTTCCATGCTTCGACGCTAAGAGATGGTGCGGCGTACTAGCTTGGAGCCTTGCGCACGTATGTTGTTGTGCGCGCGGTATTTAACCAACGCGGGCAGGATAGTTCAGTGAGATGTGCGGGTGTCTGATGGTCGTTCTCCGAAGCTGCGGTGGTAGGCGTTGCTGAAGGTGCTCAGGTCGCCGAATCCTGAGGAGAAGGCGATCTGGGTGATGCTCTGTGCCCGCCATCCGGGATCCTGAAGGCGAAGTCGCGCCAGTGCGAGCCGCTCCTCGCGGATCAGGTCCGAGGGTGTGGTGCCCACGCGTTGCAGTTGGTTCTGAATATGGCGCAGTGACCAGCCCAAGCCTGCGGCGATACCTGCGCCGGTCAGCGCCGGATCGTGTGCGTTGCTGCGCACATAGCGGCGGATTGAATCGACTAGTGCGTCGGTGGGAACATCGTCCAGCGGTGCGCTGAGATCGTTGTAGGCGATGGCGATGAGGTCGACGATCCGGTCCATGACTGCGTCGAACTGGAAGCCGTCCAGCTGATCGCGCTCGCCACGGATCGTGCGTAGCTGATCGACGACGATCCGGCCGAGCCCGCGCCTCGCATCAAGCGATATCGGACGATCATTGGTCGGCTGCGCCAGTCGAGAGTCAAGGTGATCTCGTGGAATGACAAGGGCTACCGCCGAGACATTGTCGCCATGTCGCATATCCATCGCAGCATCCAGCGAGGTGAGCGTCATCGTGTGTGGCACCGCGACGATGTCGCTGTCCCCTTGGGCGAGCCGCAGATGACCATGGACAGGGATGAGCAACTCGTAAGATCCGTGCGGAGATCGCCGTATCTGGGTGGTATCTCGAGTCAGTGCTTCAGCGTCACCCCACCAACGGACGAGTCGATAGCGACCCGACTGCTGGTATTCGATCCGGCCGGAGTAGTCAACGGCCAGCGCGAAGGACATCGGACAGTGAATCTCTGACACGCGGTCTCGCCACCAGTCGCTGCGATCCTTGGCGCCCAGATCCTGGGTACTTAGGGTCTGCACGATGTAACTCATGTCGGAACGTCGCTTCCTCGTGGTGCCTCTGCCTGTCGCCAAGCGGGCTGCGCTGGGCAGGTTTGGCGGCAGCGCAGTCACTGTAGAAATGTGACCTAGAACACGTCTTGGCTATATGCGCAGCGTACCTTTCGCTGTACGCATGGCCAACGTCGTAGCGAACTGCATTCGCCCGGTTGCGGTGCGGCCGTTCGGGCGAGTTCGCAACCGGGCAGCGGCAGACGTCACATGTCAGGCCGGAGCCGGAATCTGCCCGCAGTTGGGCGCGCTAGGTATCCCATTGAACCGGTCGGCGATCCAGCTCATGCTTCGCTCTCCGTCGACAAAGACGGGCAGCATGGAATTGACGTCCAACTTGTTGAACAGCGGTGGCTGTTCATTCGTCCACAGCGTTACGTCGGCGCCCATCGCGCACCAGTCGGCCGCGGTCTGTTCTACGGCAGAGTACGGATCAAAGGGATCCCACCGATTGTGCGTCAGATACACAGGGCCGGTGGGTTTAACGTTGCCGATCCGCTGAGCCCACAGCAGGGACTTGAAGGGTTCTGCGGCAGCGGTGGCGAAGATGTCCTGTTTGAACCAAAACTGGATATGCCGAAACATGTAGTCGACACCGGTCTGCAGCAGGCATTGACGGCCGGTATTGGCCAGCATTTCCACTCCGCGCGGGGTGAGCGCATCCCAGATGGGCCGCTCTGTCGCAGGATAGGACGCCATGATCCCTCGCAGGACGTAGCCGAGAACACCGGCCAAGAAGTTGCCGTCCATGGCGGGCAGGACTGCTGCGATATCCGTTGGTGCCGCAGCCGCGTACGTGCCCACGACGTGCAACTCGGGCCCGTAGCTCGCGGCCAATTCGGCCGCTGACAGCGCCGCGTGTGCGCCTGCGAGCCATCCCCAAAAAGCGACAGGGCCGTGCGGGTCCAGGGACGTGTCGGGCAACTTCATTGCAGCGCGGGCAGCGTCTATGAGTGCAGCTCCGCCAGCGTTGCGGTTGAGGAATTGCGGGGACCCAGAGTCATGGATACCCACCCCGACACCGTCAGTGATGACGATGGCGAAGCCACGCGCCAGCAGGGTCGCGACCCAACCCTCCTCCAGGTTGAACATGACATCAAAACCGGTCTGCAAAGAGGCGTGGATGCCCTGATTGAACATGCGCGACGGTGCACACTGCTCGCCCATGCCAAAGCCCATGACCGCATACGCGAGAAGGGGACGGGGGCCGATGCCCGGCCAGGGGACGTCGGGTTCTATATAGGTGCCAGTCACCGCCACTGGCTGTCCTTGGGCGTCGGTGCTGCGGTACATGATCCGCGTTCCTGTGCCGACAAACGCTCCGAGTTGCCCGGACGGTTCGAGCACCAGCCGCGACGGTTCGGTGCGGATGAGGTCGCCTGGCCGGCCGGGCGGGAGCGGACTAGGTGGGGTGTAGAACGGGAGATAAGCAGTTTCGTCTGCACGCACGACCGGCGGCATTGCCGATCCGCAGACCGCGAGCACGATGATCGTGACGGCCAACCCGAGCATGCGTACCAACCAACGCGTCACGTGAGTACGCACCGAACCTGACACCACAACGGATTGGGACCCGGACAGCGGTGTGGCAGTGCGTTCGGGCGTGAGATGAGTCATGTTGGCTGCTCCGGGGATTGAGGACTGAAGTCAGGAAACTCGGGAAGAAGCGCAGCCTGCAGTCGGATCGCTCGGCCTGCGGTTGAGGCGCCTGCTGCGATGGCGGGCGTGAACGACGTGATACGGCGCTCATCGCCGTGGTGCGGTGGTTCGGGCGCCGATCGGAAACCCCGGACAGGTGGTGTCCGTCCGGACCGTGGTGATATTTGGGAAAAGTGCGGTGGCGCAGTGTTGTTAACCCGTTACCCGACTATGCGATGGCTGCGCTGCTCGCGTTTTTGAGCTGTTGTTTGAGGACCTTGCCCGTGGCGTTGAGCGGAAGCTCGTGGCAAAACTGAACTGTGCGTGGGCATTTGTATACGGCCAGGCGGTCCCGGCACCACGCGATGACTTCAGATTCGGCTAGTGTCGTGCCCGGTCGCGTGATCACGAAGGCTTTGATCTCTTCGCCGACGCGTTCATCGGCAATCCCCACCACCGCGGCGAGGGTGATGTCGGAATGAGTCATCAGGGTCTCCTCGACCTCGCGGGGGTAGACATTGAACCCGCCGCGCACGATGAGATCTTTGGCGCGATCCACGATGTAGAAAAAGTTGTCTTCGTCGCGAGTGGCAATATCGCCGGTGTGAAACCAGCCGGCAGAATCGATGGCCTCATCGGTCGCGTCAGGGCGGCCGATGTATCCCTTCATGACGTTGTGCCCGCGGACGACGAGTTCACCGCGATCGCCAGGACCGCAGTGCTGGCCGTCGGGACCGAGCAGCGCGAGTTCGACTCCCCACACTGGCATCCCGATGGAGCCGGGGCGGCTGGGTCGGTCGAGTCGATTGAAAGCCACCACCGGGCTTGTCTCGGACAACCCGTATCCTTCGCGGATGCCAACCCCGAAGACGGTCTCGAATCGCTTGAGAAGCTCGACGGGGAGCGCGGCGCCACCGGACATGGCCACTTTGAGCTGCCTGCCCAGTGCGGTGATGTCGTCGCGGTTTGCGGCTGCGCCCAGCAGCGCCCAATACATGGTGGGTACGCCGGCGAACACCGTGATCTGATGATCGCGGATCAGGTTCAATGCGGTACCGGCATCGAATCGGGGCAATAACACGAGCGTTCCACCCTGGCTGATACCGGCGTTCAGCTGGACAGTTTGGGCGAACGAGTGAAACAGCGGTAGTGCCACCAACTGCGACTCACCGAGGATGTCGAAAAGGCGGTGACATGTCAGCGCATTCAGGACGAGGTTGGCGTGTGTGAGCTCAGCACCTTTGGGCTTGCCTGTGGTACCGCTGGTGTACAGGATGACCGCAGTGTCGGTCGCGTCGGTCGGGACCAACACATCCTCGCGAGACTCCTCGTCGAGAAGTTCGGCCAGGTCGCTGATGGCGATGGAGAATTCGCATGTGGTCACGTCGTTGAAGCCGCGCCACGCATCGTCGGGCAGGTAGTTTTCGGCAAAGAAGTAAGCACGTGCGCCCGAATCGCGAAGGTGGTAGGCGACTTCGGCGCGTTTCAGCATGGTGTTCATCGGTACGACGACCGCGCCCGCCTTCAGGATCCCGTAATAGATGACAGGGAATTCGAGAACATTCGGGACACTTATGGCTACACGATCGCCAGCATTGACGCCACGGCGAATCAACAGCGCCGCGATCTGATTGGCTGCAGCGTTAACCTCACGGTAAGTCATCCGGCGGGTACCTTCGATCAGCGCTGTCCTCGAGGGTCGTTCCCGGGCAGTGTCGGTGAGTGTGACGGAGAGATTGAGCACGAGTTACTTTCTCTTTCTGGTGATCTGATGTCCTCGACGCAACGCCTGTACTACGACCAGTCCCATAGGTAGGGTGATCCCACCCGGTCGGCGATCGGCTTGAGGACTTTCTCGTCGTAGTACTGAAGGGTGTCCATCCCGTTGACCGGGCACTTGAACAGGATCTCGCTGAAAAGCTCTTCTGAGAGGTCGGGTTTCGTGATGCCGGCCGCCATCGCATAGCGCTGAAGGTGGTTGCTGAAGGAGTCCCGCACGGGCGGCATGCTGAAGTTCACGGGATGCTGCATAGCCTTCTCAAGGCTGACGAATTGCACACCTCGCTGCTTGTACGCTTCGACAATGCGTCCGATAGTGCGTGCGGCCAGGGGCGTGCCATGCACCATCCAGATGTGCGGTACGTCGGTGCCGAACATGGCGCGGGCAGATGCGGCATGCGTCTCCAGACCTTGGATAGCGCCCTGGACGTGGAGGTCTTCTAACCTGGCTTGTGCGTCAACATCTCCGGTGATGAGGGACCGCTGATACGGCACGATGTAGACGAAGTCACCGAACCAGCAGGTGATGGGTGCGTTTCGATATCCGTGGTCGCGCAAGAAGTCCTCGACTTGTCCCCGTTTGCTCTCCGAGCCGGAAGACATATCCATCGGGTAGCGGAAGTAGCGCTCGGGGGCTAGGTCGACAAGCGGGCCGATGAGCTGCTCGGCCTGGTCAACGTCACGACAGAAGTCGTCAGCGCTCATCCAACGCAGTGGAGCGTGTTGATGGGTGTGGTTGCCCAGGTGATGGCCGGCCTCCAGCCACGCGTTCCAGCACGCCAAGCTGGCCGGGTCCTTGGCGATGCTGTAGGTGTGCGCGAACCCGTAGACACCGTTCTGGCCGGCACCGGTCAGCGCCTCGGCGAGTGCGCGGGTCACGTCGAGTGAGCTATGTCCTTCGGGAAGCGGCGTACCGTCCCACAACACGAAATCATCGACCGTGATGGCCACTTGGACGTTACTGAGCGAAGCCTGGCCAGTCATGGCGAAGTTCCTTCTGCAAATGATGTGGCGGTTCGGCTGAACGCCACGCGACATTGAACCTATGAATGTGATGGGGAGCACGTCTTGGGCTCAGGCGTACGCCCACTTTCACCCCGCGCACGGCGATGGACGTGATCGACGTCGATATTTGATGCAGCGCTGGAATCGAATTCCGTGCGCATGTAGCCAAGCCGCGCCGCTTCGTCGGTTTCTACCGTGGCATGGACGGCCGCGCGAGCCGGAAACGGAAGGAAGATCCACGTGGTGAAGACCCTGCAGTATGTGCTGGCCCGCCGCCCGAAAGGGCCGGTTGCCGAGGAGGATTTTCGCCTCGTGGAGACGGTACTTCCAGACCTCGGCGACGGCGATGTAGAGTTCGAAACCCTTTTTATCTCAATAGATCCAGCGATTCGCGGTTGGCTCGACGACCGTCCAAGCTACCTGCCGCCTGTGCAGATCGGCGCTCCGGTGCGAGCGCTGGGAATCGCCCGTGTGATCTCCACGCGCCATAGTGGTTTCTCGCCAGGAGATCTCGTGCGTGGTTTTGTCGGCTGGCAAGAGCGTTTCGTGGTCACCGGTCCGGGACCTGAGTGGGAACGTATCCCTGAGAATTCGGATGTACCGCTGCAGCGCTGGCTCGGAATCCTTGGCATGACAGGGCTCACCGCCTGGGCAGGTATATGCGACATACTCAAACCTCAAGCCGGACGGACTGTCTTGGTCTCGGGAGCCTCAGGTGCTGTCGGCAGCATCGCAGTGCAGCTCGCCAAGCATGCAGGAGCCCGCGTTGTCGGCATTGCCGGCGGGCCAGAAAAGTGCCGCATGCTCGTCGAAGATCTCGGAGCGGATGAGGTCGTCGACCGTAAGGCGACGAACTGGGCAGAACAACTGGCCGAGGCCACCCCGGAGGGGATCGACCTCGTCTTTGAGAACTCCGGAGGCCCAATGTTCGAAGCTACCATCGATCGACTCAACAACCACGCCCGCATAGCCCTGTGCGGCTTGATTGATGGATACAACATGGATCAAAGGCCCGCAGGGCCTCGAAACTTCGGACTGCTGCTCAGTAAGCGCACCCATGTACAGGGATTCATCGTCCTTGACTACTTCAACCGCGCGGCGAAGGCCCGCCAGGAACTCTCACGATTACTCCGGGAAGGGACTCTCAAAGAGATCGAGACCGTGGTCCACGGTTTCCATGAGCTGCCACGTGCTTTCATCCGATCGTTTGAATCTGGACCTCCAGGCAAGCTGGTAGTCGAGACTGTGCCTGTGTGGATACGTGAGCGGTGCTGATCACTTTGAGGCAGAACAGGTCTCGCGCTTGCTAGGCCACTCGTGCGAAAGAGTCCGACGCATTGCAGTGCCTCAGCTGTTGGTAACGATCCGCCGAGCGGATTGAAGCCGACGCTCCAGAAGTGGTTTGCCTCGGGCGGTCACGGATTGCAAGACGTGTGGCGGCGCCGTTTCGGGTGTGCCGCTGGAGAACGGCGGCTGGGGTGCGTACTGCATGAAGAGTTGGATCGCTTGCGCTTCGTCGAGTCCGCGCAGTTCGGCCGCGACCATCAGGGCCGCGTCGATACCAGCGGTGACCCCGGCGGCGAACACGAAGCTACCGTCGGTGACTACGCGCTCAGGGACGACGGTAGCGCCGAAGATCGGAAGAACATCGAGCGAACCCCAGTGCGTGGTTGCACGCCGTCCATGCAACAACCCTGCGGCTCCGAGCAGCAGTGCGCCAGTACACACCGATAAGACACATCGAGCTCCAGATGCCTGCCTTTGCAACCAATCCAAAAGACGCTGGTCTTCCATCTGGGCCTGCTGACCGGGACCACCGGGTACGTGCAGCACATCCAGCTGCGGCGCATCCTCGAGCACCGCATCGGGTAGAAGTCTGAGTCCACGCCAATCACGGACGGGCTGTGGCGACAGGCCGTATGTGGTGTACGTGACATTGCTCAGCGACGCGAGCACCTCGTAAGGGCCCGTGAAGTCGATCTGGTCCATGTCCTCGAAGATGATGGACCCAATCTTCAGGTCGTGCCGATGCTGTTTGGCCTCACCGTAATCGTTCATGCCTTCATTCTGGTTGTAGGAAAGGTCCGTCGCGCCGCGCATTGCTGCCACCTTCCGCATGACTGCAGCCACATCGCCGAGCAGTCGGCTGGCGCCAAGCCTGTGATGTCTGCGGCCAACCCTGTACACATGACAGGCTGTCCATCTACAGGCCCAGATTCGCGATACGCGGCCACATGCGCATCCATCTGAATCTGTTGCAGTGGCAAGCCGTAAATCATTGACCTTCGCTTCTGTCGTCGCATTCAGTAGTGGGGCCACCTCTCTTCGGACCATCGCCGGCCGCCGGAAGGACTCATCCGCGATAGGCGATCGCCGGGATCTCCAGGACTTGCCCCGGCAACAAGAAGCCGGCGACCTTGACAATGGACATGTTGGGAGCGTGGTCCCCGACCCACGGAACGTAAACCCGGGGAATAGCCTCCGCCAATGCGGGCAGGTCGGATGCGTAGATCGTCAGGGATACAAGATTTGTGCGGTCCAAGCCTTCAGTTCTCAAGAGGTCTTCGATAACTCGCAGGATGAAATCCAACTGCCCGGCAGTGTCCTCGGGATGAACGATCCGCAGATCGTCCAAGCCGCCGACATTTGCGACAACGCCAGCGAGATGGACGGTGTCGCCCGCACTCACGATCTGATTGAAGCCGAAGCCCTTGAACACGTCGGGGGTGATGAAGTTTTCGACCTGCGGAGATGTCCTGCGAATCATGATGTTCCTTTCAGTGAGCGTGTCGCCGTCCAGCGGCAAACAGGGGACGCCTGTGGCGGCTATGGCGGGATCTATTGCGTCGCAGTGTTTCCGCACTAGCGTGCGGTTCTCAACTGCTTGAGACCGTCGGCGCGTAAGGTCTGGCCGACGTAGCCGAGTTCGGCGCGGGCGGCACGATCGTCGGTAGTGAATTCTCGTCCGATCATCCGGACCATCGTTCGGGTCAGTGGTGGATCGGTCTGATCCCGGCGGAGGGAAGCGATGGTCTCCATGATCCAACCCAGGGAAGCCGCCGCGGGGTAGGGAACTGATCGGAGATTGCCGATGGAGAGGCCCTGGACATCCGCCAGCGCCGCGATGAATTGGCGGAAGGTGATGGGTTCCCGGTCGTTCACGAAGTAGGCGCGTCCACTCTGACCGCCGACGAGTGCGAGTTGCACCGCCTCGACCACATTGTCGACGTGACAGGTGCTGAACGGGTAGTCGCCGCGGTTGATGAATGCGAACTGCCCGGTGTCGATGCGGCCGGGAATCTCACGGCTGAACGAGTCGCCTGGGCCCCAGATCGCCGAGGGGCGCAATGCGATGGTGCGGAACCCGATCGTGTTCGCCGCCAGCACATCAGCCTCACTGATCGACTTGGTTGCGATATAGCCTGAGAAGCTTTTCGGATAGGTCTTCGCCGACTCGTTGACAGCGTGCATGGGTGAGCCATGTCCATCCATGACAACTCCGGCGGCACTGATGTACAGGAATGTCGTGGCGCCGGCGCGCTTCGCAGCGTTGAGCAGCGCCCGAGTACCTGCGACGTTGGAGCGGAAGTATGCCGCACGCGACCCAGCGAAGCGCAGGTATGCCGCGGCGTGCACGACGGTATCGACCGCGGGTAGGGCGATGCCGTCGGGACGGTCAAGATCGCCGGGTAGCGGCGTTGCCCCCAGCGCGCGGACCTTATCGACTGATGTGGCAGAGCGAGCAAGAGCGAGCACGGTGTGACCGTCCGTAGCCAGCCTCTTGACGAGGTGTTGACCGACGAATCCTGAGCCCCCGGTGACGAGAATCTTCATGATCGTAGTCCTTCCGCTTCAGACGATTGCACTGTGCGCAGCAGGTCGGCACGGACCTGGCGCAGCTGGGGGTCGAAAGCCAGTGCGTGTAGCCCTCGTTAGCTTGTTGTGAACGCGATCTACTGAGGCGGAAGACGCTGCGCGCTACGGTGCGGACTGCACGGCGGTCGATGCACTGCAATCTCGGTTCGGACAACAAAGCGGCGCCGTCGCCGAATCACTCGCCTGTTCCGTTCGAAGCAGGGATATGTATGACATGGCGACTGCGACAGGGCTGCCCCAGCACCGCCTCGCGCCGAGGCAGCCCTGTCGTACGCGAATTAGCTATCGCCAGACCGGATCAGAGCCACGGCCTCGACCTCGATACGCATCTCGGGCAGACCCAGCGCTTTCACACCGAGCGCAGTCCACAGTGGCAGGTGTTCTCCCGCCCGCTTGCGGAACTGATCAACAACTGCCGTCAGGTGATCGTCGCCGATAGAATCCTCGCTGGTGGGCTTGTGATACGTATTGACTTTCACTACGTCATTCCACGTCGCACCTGCCGCCACGAGGGTCTTTTCGACATTGTCAAAGGCCTTCTGGATCTCTGCTTCCAGAGAATCGACCGAGAAGGTCAGGTCATCGTTCCATCCGCCCTGGCCGGAGATTTCCACACGATCGCCGATCCGAACGGCCTGACCGTAGCTGTACTGCGTCCGAAAAATATCTCCATATCCGGGGGTGTCAAAGAACTCAGGTGTAGACATTCAGGTGCATCCTTTCGTACTTCATTTCATATCCACTTCGGCAAGCCGGTCGTCCGGGAGTCTCTGTGCGATAGCCGTGCTACGGCGCTCAGTTGCCCCAGCGTGAACCGCCATCGGCGATGAGTTGCTCACTGTAGGTGGCGCCGAATTCGCGTCGCTCGCGCAGAACTTCGCCTGGTGGGCTATAGCGCGGGGCGTTGTTCGGACCACTTGCAGCGTGATCGGCGACCGCGTCGATGACCGACGTAGCCATATTGAAACGAGGGTAGGCAGAGTGGATTACGGCTCCGATTTGTGCGGTTACCGCGTTCAGGTGTGCCTCCGGCAGACCTAGGACACCCCCGAAGTCGATGGCGACGCCTTGATATGTCAGCGAAGTCAGGGCGCCCATCCGCTCAGGGATGACAGCAGTGTTATGGAGGGCGATGGCTTCCCAGACGGCATCGACCTTGTGCGCCTCCAGGCCATGGCCGGTAAGAAACTCGGCCGCGCGGTCCGCACCATCGACCTCGAAGCGCGTGTTCCTCTTGGCGAGCGGTGACAATCCAACGTCATGCAGGACACACGCAAAATAGAGAAGCTCATCGTCGAAATCTCGGCCACGCGCCAGCCCAACGTGTGGAGCGAGCAGCCGAGCGAACAAATAACTCCGCACGCTATGATTGGCGATCGCCGGCGACTCTGCGCCTCGGACCAATTCGAGCGCGGCAAGCGCTAGTGGTGTGCTCGGTAACGTGACCAGGTCGGTGTCGGTGGGGTGCTGTTCCTTCTCGGAGGGTGAAGCGTGCGGCAATGTCATACGACGAGTGTGCGGTCACTTCCTCAGGCCCGGCCAGAGGCAGAATTGCCGGTATCCGCTAGGTTGCTGCCAATTTCTGGCCGCGCCATCTCGGCGACCTCTTGCCGCGTCTTCCGCGCAGGGGTGGAGGCCTGGTGACGCGTCTTGATTGTGTTGGAACCGAAAGGGCCTCAATGGTTATAACATCGCTGTTCGCTCCTTGAAGTCTCACTGGCGGTGGCGGACTCTGAGCCGGAGACCCCTACCGATCGCGCTGAAGCTATCGCCAACGGTTGGAAGTTCGGTCCGATCGACGGATAACCCTGCGGTTCCGAAGGCGCGCCTCGTTGTAAATAAACGTTCACGACCAATGAGCGATGCAGATGACGCCTAACGTTGTCAGCAGTACGAGCTCGGTGGGCAGGAAATCTTGCACGACCATACGGTTTCCGCTTTGCCATTCTCAATTGGAAGAATGTGCTGACAGGATCCATTGGAACTCGCACTACCCGCATGTCAGGGGAGTGTCGTTGCCGGTGCAGTCCTGGAAACGACAGTAGGTTGCAATTCTCGATGGCGGATTGCATTTCGAAATGGCGGAAGTTGGCGGATCTGCCAACTGCACTGCAAAGCCACTCTCCGTGGGTGCGCCGCAGCCGCTGTCGATGACCTTGCACGCCTGCACGGAGTCACAAGTCCGAGAGCTGCGCCAGACGCCGCTCCCGGGCGATGAGAGATAGCGGGACGGCCGCGCTGATATCGACAACGAAACCCAACACGACGTACACCCACAGGTACTTGACGCCGATCCTGCGTGTCTCGACGACCATGAAGACCAGCGCTGCGGCGGAGACCAGTGTCAGGTCGATGGTCATCGAGCTGACCGCGTGATTGGCGAAACGGCGGGCGAAGAAGTCGAGCGTGCTTCCGCCGGCCGAGAAGTATGCGATGTTGTGCGCCCAGGTGGCGATGAGCGCCACCAGCGCGATCACACCGTAAAGGATGCAGAGGTTTCTTCGGGCAGCGGTCATGCCCGTGTGTATGTGGACATCAGCGCAATTGTCAATGCCTGTGGATCGATCTGCCTCAGGCTTGCAATGCGAGATGAAGGATCGGGTATGGTCTGCCATCGCCGTCTAATTCACTGCGACTGACCTGTGTGAATCCGCGGCTCAGGTAGAAGCCGTGGGCACCCGAGTTCTGTTCGTTCACATCGACTTTGGTGACGCCATCCTTCTCGATCGTCTCCGCGAGAAGCAGGCTTCCGATTCCGCTGCCGCGAACCTGGTCCGAGACGAACAACATCTCCAGGTTGCCGTCGGCGGTGCCGGCGAAGCCGACAGATTCTCCGTCGCGTTCGGCCACAGTCAGTGTGACCGCGGGAAAGTAAGTAGAGGCCAAATTGCTTTCAATGCGGTGGAAGTCAGACTCTTCGAGGAAATCATGCGTAGCGCAGACCGCACTGCGCCAGATTTTGATCAGACGGGGGTAGTCGTCGGGTCTGCGCACTGGCCTCAGGACGATGGCACTATCTCTCTGGGGCATCGCTGCATCCTTATGGCACGGTCGAGTCGAGTCAACTGGATAACTCCGCCGACCACCTCGGCCGGGATTCTCCGAGGTTGATGCGGTCGGCGCCGCGAAAACAGTTTGCGGTGGCTCATACGGTTGATCCGTGGCTCATCTAGACCTGTCAAGGATCAGCTACGGCCTACCGGACGGCCGTCCGCTTCTCAACAATGTCTCGCTGCGCGTCAGCGAAGGGGAGCGCGTCGCACTGATCGGCGCCAATGGTGCCGGCAAGTCGACACTGCTGAAGATCGTGCTCGGAGAGATCGAACCCGACGAGGGCTCTATCTCCCGCTCCGGAGGCGTCGGAGTGATGCGGCAGTTCATTGAAGGTGATTGCGTCCGTGATCTGCTCCTGAGCGTCGCCCCGCCGCCCGTGGTCGAAGCTGCGAGGAGAGTCGACCGCGCCGAGCGCAGCATGTTTGAGGCGGGCACCGAAGCGTCGCAGATGAGGTATGCGAACGCGCTGACGGGATGGGGTGAAGCAGGCGGCTACGAGATCGAAGTGTTCTGGGACGTCTGCACCGACGCGGCGCTCGGCATCCCGTATGACCGAGCGGCATCTCGTCCGGTGGAGACTCTGTCGGGCGGTGAGCAGAAGCGCCTCGTGCTCGAGGCCCTGCTGCGTGGTGCCGACGGGCTCCTCATCCTCGACGAGCCGGACAACTTCCTCGATGTGCCAGGCAAGCGCTGGCTCGAGGACCGCCTGCGGGAGTCCGGAAAGAGTGTCCTCTTCGTGAGTCACGATCGTGAGCTTCTGGCACGCTCGGCGACGGCTGTCGTCACGCTGGAGCTCGGCGCTGCGGGAAGTACCGCATGGACCCATCCGGGTAGCTTTGAGACCTATCACGCGGCTCGCGAAGCCCGCTTTGAGCGGCTTGACGAGTTGCGCCGCCGCTGGGATGAAGAACACGCAAAGCTCAAGGCCCTGGTGCTGATGTACAAGCAGAAGGCGGCCAACAATGACGGGATGGCGTCTCGGTATCAGGCTGCCCAGACACGTCTCCAGCGCTTCCAAACGGCGGGACCTCCGCACGAACTCCCCCGTCAGCAGCGATTCCAGATGAGTCTCGCCGGCGGGCGAACCGGCAAACGAGCGGTGGTGTGCGATCAGTTGGAACTCGTTGGCCTAATGCTCCCGTTCGACGTCGAGGCCCGGTACGGCGACCGAATAGCCGTTCTCGGGGCCAACGGATCCGGCAAGTCGCACTTCCTGCGGCTCTTGGCGGCTGGCGGGACCGACCCGGAACCCGAGCACAAGCCTCCCGACGATCTTCCGATCGAGCCAGTTGAGTTCGAGGGCCGCGCCAGACTCGGCGCTCGAGTCCGGCCCGGATGGTTTGCACAGACCCAGCGTCGACCCGATCTGGCGGGTCGGACCCTTCTGGAGGTGCTGCACCACGGAGACAGTCGCAGGGAAGGGCGCGATCGTGAGTCGGCCACGCGTGCGCTCGCTCGCTATGAGCTCGCTCATGCCGCGGAGCAAGTCTTCGACTCGCTGTCCGGTGGGCAGCAGGCGCGATTCCAGATCCTGCTGCTCGAGCTCGGCGGTGCCACGCTACTGCTGCTCGACGAACCTACCGACCACCTCGACCTGGAATCAGCTGAGGCACTGCAGCAGGCGATCGCCGCATTCGAGGGCACCGTCATCGCCGTGACGCACGACCGCTGGTTCGCCCGCGACTTCGACCGATTCTGGATCTTCCAAGAAGACGGAGAAGTCGTCGAATCGTCGGTGCCAGTGTGGGACGAAGGACGCGTCGTCCGGCCGAGGTGATGGCGTCGCCGGCAGCGAGTAACACCAACTGATCATCTCCGAAGCCGCAGCGTCAACTCGTGCGCCAATTCGAGGAGCAGCGCACCCATGTCCGCTCGTCGGTCGGCACGGAACCGTGTTTCGACACCGGTGAGGCTCAGCGCCCACGCGGGGCGACCGTTCCGGTCGAAGACGGCCGCGCCCATTCCCCAGCTGCCTTCGACCAGAAGTCCGGGATTGACTGCGTAGCCGGTGGTTCGGGTGGCGGCGATCCGTTCGCGGACCGCGGCTTCGGAATGGCTTGTGGTCCAGCGGGGTTCGAGGTCGGACCGGGTGAAATAGTCGTCGATGTCGCGGTCGGGTAGGTGACTGAGGATCGCCAACCCGGCCGAGGCGACTCCGAGCGGGAAGCGAATCCCTTCGTGGAGGACGTGGGATCGCAGCGGGAAGCTGCCTTCTCTGCTGAGTATGCATACGGTTTCATCACCCCGGCGGGCCGACAGGAATGCGCTTTCGCCGGTTTCCCGGGCCAGGCGTTCGATGACGTCGCGCGACTGGTCGGTGATGTCATAGCGCTGGGCAGCGCCCGCGCCGAGGAGATAGAGCTCCGGCCCGAGCGACCACAATCCGGTGGCCGAGTCGCGATCGACCAACCCCTCTGCACCGAGTGCCGTGAGGAGACGGTGGGCGGTGGGTCGGGGCAAGGCTGCGGCGCGGGCGATCTCCGTGGTCGACATCCCCGTCGACTCACCGCCGCCGATGGCGCGCAGCAGCGCCGCGGCGCGCGCCAGCACCTGCGTTCCCTTGTCTTCCACCCCGCCGATTCTATGCGTTCACATAGTGAACGCATGTTGGTCTAGTGGCCATCATCCGAGCAATGTCGGCGAACTTTCTACGACGCCTTGTGCCCTGGACCTCGGAAGAAGCAGTATCGGCACCATAACGGTCCGCGTTTGACCAGTGGTCGGAAAGGAAGGGCATTGATGCCATCGAAGGTCTACGGCAGCGCCGCGGAGGCGGTCGCCGACATCGCGACGGGGGCGACCCTCGCGGTCGGTGGCTTCGGTTTGTGCGGTATCCCCGATGCGCTCATCGAAGCCATCGCCGACTCGTCGACCACTGACCTCGAAGTGTTCTCGAACAACTGCGGCGTCGACGACCACGGGCTGGGAGTCCTGTTGTCACTGGGCCGCATCCGTCGGGTCACGGCTTCTTATGTCGGGGAGAACAAGGAATTCGCCAGGCAATACCTGGCCGGCGAACTGGAAGTCGAGTTGACTCCGCAAGGCACACTGGCTGAGCGGCTTCGGGCCGGCGGTACCGGGATTCCCGCGTTCTTCACCCCCGCAGGCGTCGGCACCGCGGTTGCCGACGGCGGTATGCCATGGCGGTACGCGTCCGACGGATCGGTGGCAATCGCGTCACCGCCCAAGGAGACGCGCGTGTTCGGCGACAAGCGCTACGTGCTCGAGGAGGCCATCAACGCGGACTTCGCCCTCGTGCACGCCCGGCTCGGCGACACCGACGGCAACCTCGTGTTCGAGAAGACCGCGATGAACTTCAACCCGCTCGCGGCGATGGCGGGGCGTGTCACCATCGCCCAGGTCGAGGAACTCGTCGAGCCCGGCGCGATCGACCCGGGCCAGGTCCATCTCCCGGGTGTGTTCGTGCAACGCGTCGTACACACCGGACCGCAGAACAAGCGCATCGAGAAGCGCACTGTCCGTACCGCTGAAGGAGCCTGACGATGACAGCGACACTCGCAACCGGCTGGACCCGCAACCAGATCGCCGCGCGCGCGGCCGCCGAGATGGTCGACGGACAGTACGTCAATCTCGGCATCGGGTTACCCACCCTGATCCCCAGCTATCTCGCTCCGGGAGTGCGAGTAATCCTGCACTCGGAGAACGGAATTCTGGGCACAGGCGGATACCCGGACGAGGACAGCGTCGACGCCGACCTCATCAATGCGGGCAAGGAGACGGTCACCGTCAACGCCGGTGCGGCCTTCTTCGATTCCGCGACCTCGTTCGGGATGATCCGCGGTGGCCACATCGACACCGCCGTGCTTGGTGCCATGCAGGTGTCGCGCCACGGTGATCTGGCGAACTGGATGGTGCCGGGCAAGATGGTGAAAGGTATGGGCGGCGCAATGGATTTGGTCCACGGCGCGGCGCGGGTCATCGTCGTGATGGAACACACCGACCGTAGCGGCGCACCCAAGATCCTCGACGCGTGCACGTTGCCCTTGACCGGACAACGGGTCGTCGACCGCATCATCACCAATCTCGGCGTCATCGATGTGCCCGGGGACGGGACCCTGCTGCTGCGCGAACTCGCTCCCGGCGTCACCGCCGACGACGTGATCGCCGCGACCGGCGCCGAGCTGGAGGTGCAGCTGTGATGGCCGCCGAAACCACTTCCGTTCTGGTCGCCGGTGCGCGCACGCCGATCGGAAAGTTCATGGGGTCGTTGGCGAGCCGGTCCGGCGCGGAGCTCGGCGGCATCGCCATTGCTGCAGCGCTCGCCAAGGCGGGCATCTCGGGTTCGCAGGTGCAATACGTGATCATGGGGCAGGTGTTGACCGCGGGTGCGGGCCAGATCCCGGCCCGGCAGGCGGCGGTCGCCGGCGGCATTCCGATGACGGTGCCTGCCTTGACGATCAACAAGGTGTGCCTGTCCGGGCTCGATGCCATCGCGCTGGCCGATCAGCTCATCCGTGCCGGAGCGTTCGATGTCATCGTCGCCGGTGGTCAGGAGTCCATGTCGCGGGCGCCGCATCTCCTCGAAAACTCGCGTGCCGGAATCAAATACGGCGATGCAACGCTGCGCGACCACGTTGCGGTCGACGGGTTGCGGGATGTGTTCACCGACCAGGCGATGGGTGCTCTCACCGACAGCGTCAACACGTTGACGCGCGCTGAGCAGGACGAGTTCGCGGCCGTGTCGCAGCAGCGCGCCGCGGCGGCCTGGAAGAACGGCGTCTTCGACGAAGAGGTTGTGCCCGTTGCGATCCCGCAGCGCAAGGGCGATCCGGTTCAAGTCGCCCAGGACGAGGGCATCCGCGGCGACACCACCGCCGACTCGCTGGCGCGATTGCGGCCGGCGTTCATCCCCGACGGCACCGTCACCGCGGGCAATGCTTCGACCATGAACGACGGTGCGGCGGCTGTGGTGGTGATGAGCAAGACCAAGGCCACCGAGCTCGGTCTTACCTGGATCGCGGAGATCGGCGCGCACGGCGTCGTCGCCGGCCCCGACTCGACGCTGCAACTGCAACCCGCCAACGCGATTGCCGCGGCGTGCGCACTCGACGGAATCGACCCGGCGGCATTGGATCTGGTGGAGATCAATGAAGCCTTCGCCGCGGTCGGGATCGAATCGACGCGTGCGTTGGGGCTCGACCCGGAGAAGGTCAACGTCAACGGTGGAGCCATCGCGATCGGTCACCCGCTGGGTATGTCCGGCGCACGAATCGTCCTGCACCTGGCGTTGGAACTGCAACGCCGTGGGGGAGGGACCGGAGCGGCCGCGCTTTGCGGTGGCGGCGGACAAGGATCCGCACTCATACTCCGGACCTGATCAGCGGTAGACGTCCGCTCATTTGCATTGTCAGTGGCCCGTTGGGGAAGACACCCGACGATCCCGCGGCCTCGCCCCGAACATGTGGGCGATCGACGCTGCACGCAGCGACCATTGCCGACTGGGCAATCGACGCCGCAATGGCGGACTGAAAACGGCTGAATAGCGGGTCCCTTTGGCCACCGGCAACCTGACCGGTTGAATGCTGAGCAGCCTGCTCCGGTATGGGACACACCGCTCAACGTGTCCGACCGACCACTCGGCGCAGGAGCACCCGGCTTCGGCGCAGCGCTTCGATTGTGACCCACATCTCATCTAGGTTCGATTCTCCAACGCCGAAATGGAGGTGCGGTCGCTGACCGGGGTCGGTGCCGAGAAGGCCATCGTGCGCTGATCGCCGCCATCCAGCACAACCAATCGCGGAAAACTCGTCAACCGTAAAGGAATTCAGAATGCCGATGTCAGTCCATGCCCGGGCAGCGGTTGCCGCAGCGGTCACGGTCAGCGCGCTCACGGCGTGCGGTTCCTCCGGCACATCCTCGGACACCACTGCGGCGCCTGTGAAGCTCCGCGAAGCCGTGTTCTTCGGTGACAGCCTCACCGACGCCGGCACCTACGGAATGCGCTTCACCACCATTCCCGGCATGACCTGGGCGCAACATGTCGCCGAACGCCTCGGCCAATCGACGGAACCGAACGAGCACGTCGTCAGCTACAGCGACGTCTACCAGGGGAAGCCGGGCCTCAGTGGCCCCGGCGGACTGAACTACGCCGAGGGCGGCGCCCGGGCCAACAGCGCCTACTCGACGGTCTCGCAAAATCCGGAGGGCACCCCGATATCCACCGCGGTCCAACTTCAGCACTTCTTGAACCAGCACGGCTCCTTCAACCCGGACCAGCTCGTCACTCTCTACATCGGTACGAATGACGTTGCGTACAACTACGATCCCACGAAGGACCCGGCGCTGGCCCAATCTCTCCGCGACAACCACAGTCCGACACCGGAAGTGATGGCCGCCGAGCGGGCGCGGGTGCAGAAGGCTGCCGAGGACGAGGCGAAGACCGCCGCGGCGATCCTCGACAAGGGCGCCCAGCACCTGCTGGTGTTCAAGCTCGCCGACCTTAAGGTTCTTCCCTGGTTCGAGTCCGACGCGTCGCGCCGCTACGTCAGCGAGTTGACCGACGTCTACAACACGCACCTGGTGGATTCGCTGCCCAAGGACCCGAAAGTTCAGATACTCGATACCGGAGCGTTCATCGACGACTTGTTGAAGAACGCCAACACCTACGGATTCACTCACGGGGCCAACGAGGACGCCTGCGCACAGCCCGGCCAGGACTTCTGCGCTGCCGACGCGTGGAAGTCTCCCGACGCCGACCGGACCTACGTATTCGCCGCGGCCGAACACCTCACCACGCATGCCAACGAGCTGCTGGCCGACTACGTGATGAAGCAGGTCGGCATACCCGGCGGACACTAGCCCGGGTCGACGGCCGGACATGTTACGGCCTCAGCTAGCTGGTGGCATCGCCTCACAGTTCGACGTACCGAATGATTGCCCGGTCAGCGCTGCCGCCTCTAGTCCTGCATCTGCGGCAGGATCATGACCGGAACGGGCACGTGTCGGAGAATTTTCGACGCTGCCGAGCCGAGGAACACCTGAGCCAAGGGGCCCGCCGCAGCTGAACCGAGGACGAGGAGGTCGCCGGATTCCCAGGCGATGTCGTTGACGGCGGCGGACCAATCGGGGCCCATGCCGATCACGAGGTCCACGTCCGGTAGTGGAATTGCTTCGCGGGCACGATCGAGTTGTCGGCGCAGCGTGCGTACGGCATTGCGGGTCCACTGGTCGGTGACGAGATCCTCGGCGGACTGCTCGATTGATCCGCTCAGCATGAGTGGGGGGCGGACGGTAAAAGATGCGATGCGCATCTGCACATCCCATTGCGCCGCAAGCTCTGCGGCAGCGCCGATGATCGGGGTGGTACCGGACATGCCTCCGTAGCCGACTGTGAGCCGTTCCAGGGTGAGCGGGCTGCGCGGGTATCCGCGCGGCGAGATCGCCACGGGTACGCGGGCCGTGTGCGCCAGACGTTCGGTGACGCTTCCCAGCGCTATTCGGCCCAGCAGTCCCGACGAGGATGATCCGACCACGATGAGATCGGCGTTGTACTGTGCGGTCAGTTCCGTCAGGCCGCGCGGTATCGATGTGGATCGGTGAATGACTGGTGTGATGTCGAGATCGGTCCGCAGTTGTGCGATCGCTTGGTCAAGCGATCGCAGTACTTGGATGGACAGTTGATGGTGGTATTCGCGGTCGAGTTGGTCGATGCCTATCACTGAGGGGCCGGCAAGTATGGCAGCGGCGATGATCTTTTCACCGGTGGTGCGTGCGATCTGTGCCGCCAAATGCAGTGGCGCACTGCCGTTGTGGGTGGCGCTGAACCCGGCGACGATCGTCACTGCGAGAGTTCCTCGGACGAGACAGGAGTCGCGACGACGTGGGTGACCGGGATGGCCGGATAGTCGCTGCGGGCGCGGTCGACCACGTCGAACCGATGCCAGACAGACTGTTCGGGCGGCAGTGTCGCGATGACGATCCGATCGGGGCGAAAGGTGTCCACGGCGTTGGCAAGGGCACGCAGCGGGCGAAAGTCACCGTG
This sequence comes from Mycobacterium sp. 852013-50091_SCH5140682, assembly GCF_001665685.1. Classification (GTDB taxonomy): domain Bacteria; phylum Actinomycetota; class Actinomycetes; order Mycobacteriales; family Mycobacteriaceae; genus Mycobacterium. Next base: position 42,489 of record NZ_LZTB01000035.1, on the reverse strand, counting down.
GATACCGTCGGCGTCGAGATCGGCTGAGCGCAGCACACCTACCGTGTGGTCGAGCCTGTCCTGTGCGGCCTGCTGGGTCGCCTCCCATACATCGAGTGGGCCGTGGGTGGCCGCGACGCCGGTCTCGATCGGGCTGTCGGGGACGACGACGAGGTACTTCGCGGTGCGTGTCGCCTTGATGTCGCGCAGTTCGGCAATCAGTTCGTCGGATGCGGCAGTTTCGTTGGCCAGCACCAGAACCCGGGTGGGCGGCGCCTCGGCGATGGCGCTCTCGACGTGCGGCCTGCGAGTGATCGCCCACCGGTTGATGAAATACAGCGCAATCACGACAACCCAGGACAGCAAGCTCAGTACCAGTTGGGACCGGGAATCTTCGCGGATGCCCATCTGCGCGAGGATCGCCATGATGGCCAGCACAGTGAAGACGGACAGCACTGGGAACAGCCACATCTTGACCTTCAGGTGCCCAGAACCGTTGCGGTAACGCAGGACGACCTGCGAGATCCCGATCAGGCAGTACACGAAGAGGATGACCGCACCGCTGGAGTTGAGTAGGAATGCGAACACGGTGTCGGGGGAGATCGCGGCGGCGATGACGCACAGGAAGCCGATAGTCGACGATGCCATGATCGCCATCGCGGGCACACCGCGGCGCGTGACGCTGACAAGTTGCTGCGGTGCTTCCCGGCGGGCGGCGAGCACGAACAACATCCGCGACGCGGTGTACATCCCCGAGTTCAGGCAGCTCAGCACGGCGGTGAGCACCACAGCGTTCATGATGTGGTCCGCGTAGGGCAGGCCCATGTCACTGAACGCTGCGACGTAGGGTGACGCAGCGATCGATTTGTCATTCCAGGGCACGATCGTCACCAGTAGGAACATCGAGCCGACATAGAAGATGGCGATCCGCGCGATGACGGAGTTCGCCGCCTTGGCCACTGCTCGTTCGGGATTGTGTGATTCGGCCGCAGCGATGGTGGCCACTTCGGCGCCGGTCATCGAGAAGATAACCGTGACAATGGCTGCGGTGATCGCCCAGGCGCCGTTGGGTAGGAAGCCGCCGTGGGCGGTGAGGTTGGAGAAGTCCATCGATTTGTGCGGCCACAATCCCAGCACGTACGCACCGCCGATGGCGAGAAACAGCACGATCGCAGCGACTTTGATTCCGGCGAACCAGAATTCGAACTCGCCGAAGGACGACACCGAAAACAGGTTGGTGAGGGTCATGGCCGTCAGCAGGACCAATGAACATAGCCATAACGGAATGTCGGGCAGCCAGTATTGGACGATCTTGGCTCCGGCGATGGCCTCGAATCCCACGATGATGACCCAGAAGTACCAGTACAGCCAGCCAACGGAGAAGCCGGCCCAAGGTCCGAGCGCGTTGCGGGCGTAGTCGGCGAACGAACCAGTGGACGGGTTGGCCACCGCCATCTCGGCGAGCATCCGCATCACCATGATGACCAGAAATCCGCATAGGGCGTAGGGGATGAAGGCAGCCGGTCCGGTGGCGTGGATGACCACACCCGATCCGACGAACAGTCCCGCACCGATGACGCCGCCGATGGCGATCATGCGGAGTTGTCGGTCGCTGAGGCCCTTGTGCAACCCGGGCGCAGTGCCCATGGCATATCTCCTTTGTGATGTGTGCCGCGCAGCCGCAGAAGCTTCAATGCCGTTGTATCGCTGCGGAGAACGGGAAATGGTGCTGAAGTGCACCTGATACATCAGAAGTATATTTGCGATCCAGCCCTGACACCCTCGTCCTGCGCAAAGTTGCTGTAAACCAATATGACGACCTTGTAACTGGCGCACTGTAAAGCGGCTGAAATTCGTAACATGTCGTTCATATGTACTGATTTGCAGGCGATTTCGTCCATCAGTGCTAGGCGACCGGGTCACCGAGCTCAGAATGTGACGCACACGCCGTGCTGACCAGACCCTGGCATTCGGCGGAGTGCCCATGCGGTTTCGGCACCGAGCAAGAATGCGCCAGGTCGCCCGGAGGTGCAGCGTCGTCACCCATGGTCCGGAGGATTAAATAACTTGGAGCACAACCGTTCTCATGGCAATGGGAATGGTGGTGCCGCCGGCTGATGCCGACGACATGTCGTTTTTCCTTCCACTTGACAAGCGTTACGACACCTCTCACACTGTTGCGTATAACGAGTGCGTTGCGCTATCCGCACCATAGTTGCCTGAGGGGCCGTTCATGCTTGAGATTTGTTTGCTAACCGACCTACCGCCCGGGGAGTCGCGTCGCGTGGAGGCCGATCCTCCAATCGCGGTCTTCCATACCGAGGACGGCGAGGTGTTCGCCATCGATGACACGTGTTCGCACCAAGATGCTTCGTTGGCAGACGGATGGTTGGAGGGGTGTGAGATTGAATGTCCTTTGCATGCTTCACGATTCGATCTGCGTACGGGTGCGGTTGACGCACCGCCGGCGAAGCTGCCGGTCCGCACGCACAGGGTGGTCATCGAGGATGGCGTCATCAAAGTCGAACTGAGTACCTACGCTCCCAACCTGCCGCCCGACATCCGCTCGCGACTGGGCGAGGCAGGCAAGCCGTGAAGCACGTCGCGATCGTCGGGGCATCGCTGGCTGGACTGTCAGCCGCGCGGGCCCTGCGAGCCAATGGTTTTGACGGCGCGTTGACCATCATTGGAGATGAGGCGCGACGGCCGTACGATCGGCCACCGCTGTCCAAGGAGTTCCTGTCCGGCAAGGTCACCGAGGCCGATCTGGCCCTCGAGTCCGATGGGGACGACCTGGGTGCGCAATGGCGCCTCGGGGTGGCAGCTGCGAAACTCGATACCGGCTGCGGTGCAATCGAACTCGCCGATGGTGCGCGGATCGATGCCGACGGTGTGGTGATCGCGACCGGCTCGCGGGCGCGCAGGTTGCCCCGGAGCGAACGCATGGCCGGTGTGCACGTGGTCCGCACCATTGACGACGCGATCGCGTTGCGCGCCGAGCTACACGCGGGCGCGCGCCTGGTTGTCATTGGTGGCGGTTTCATCGGCGCCGAAGTCGCCTCGACCGCACGCGAACTCGGCCTCGAGGTAACCGTCGTGTCGGCGGCGATGACCCCATTGCAGACGCAACTCGGACCGACGATGGGCGCCGTTATTGCGTCCGCGCACGCGGTCAACGGGACCACACTTATCTGTGGTGTCGGCGTTGTGGGGCTGGCCGCCGAGCACGACTCCCGGCAGGATTCCCACTCCGCTTGCCGGGTAACCGGTGTAGACCTCGCCGATGGCCGACACCTGCCGGCTGATGTCGTCGTGGTCGGTATCGGCGGCATACCCAACATCGAGTGGCTGCACGGTAGCGGCCTGCGCCTCGGTAACGGTGTGCTGTGCGGGTCGAACGGGCAGACAGGCATCCCGAATGTCGTCGCGGTGGGGGACTGCGCGGCGTGGCTCGACGCTTCCACCGGTGTGACACACCGCGTCGAACATTGGACCGGCGCTCTCGAGCGACCAGCTATCGCCGTCTCCACCTTGCTATCCGGGGGTTCGGACCCCTGCTCGCCCGTCAAGCCCCCGTACTTCTGGTCAGACCAGTACGGCTCGAGAATCCAGTTCGCCGGTATCGCCGCCCCCGACGACGAGATCGTCATCGAAGACGGCAGTTGCGAAGACCACTGCTTCCTGGCGACCTACCGCCGTGACAACCGCATCGTTGCGGTCCTGGCGATCGACCAGCCACGGCTGTTCACTCGCCGGCGGCGGCAGATCGCAGCCACCGCTTGATTCCTCGTCCTCCAACCCGTCCACAGATATAAGGAACCCAGTGACCACAGCAGTACCCGGATCCGCTACGGGCTTGCCTGAGAGCCTGATCCCCACCTTGGCCGGCCATTACTACACTCATCCCGAGGTCTTCGCGCTCGAACAGGAAAAGGTCTTCGAGCAGATGTGGTTTTGCGTTGTGCGGGCCTCGGATCTCGACAAGCCCGGCGCGTTCAAGACTGTCCAGGTCGGTCGTGAGAGCGTGCTCGTGACAAGGTCACGCACAGGCGACATCAATGCCTTCTTCAACGTGTGCCGCCACCGCGGCGCCCGGTTGTGCACCGAGGATGCCGGCGAGGTCAAGCGTGCGTTCCAATGCCCATACCACGCTTGGACTTACGATCTGGACGGCAAGCTGATCGCCGCGCCGAACTTGACCAAGATGCCCGACATCGACCGGGTCGAGTACGGGCTGCGCAAGATCGCGGTCAAACAGTGGCTCGGCTATGTGTGGGTGTGCCTTGCCGAGGCGCCCCCGTCGTTCGAGGACACCGTCATGCAGGAGGTCGTGGACCGGCTCGGTGACATCGAGTCGATCGACCACTACACCGTCGCAGACCTCAGTGTGGGGCGTCGGATTGTCTACGACGTCAAGGCGAACTGGAAGCTCATCATCGAGAACTTCATGGAGTGCTACCACTGCGCCACAATCCACCCGGAACTGACCGAGGTGTTGCCGGAGTTCGCCGACGGGTATGCCGCGCAATATTACGTGGGGCATGGCGCCGAGTTCGGGCAGGACGTCCAGGGTTTCACCATCGATGGATCGGAGGGCCTCGATCATATTCCCGGCGTGACCGAGGATCAGGATCGTCGCTATTACGCCATCACCATTCGCCCGCAGGTGTTCGTGAACTTGGTTCCTGATCATGTGATCGTGCACCGGATGTTCCCGCTGGCCGCCGACCATACGGTGGTGGAATGCGACTGGCTGTACTTGCCTGGCGTAGTCGAATCCGGTCGTGACCTCGACCGGTCTGTCGAGCTGTTCCACCGGGTCAACCAGCAGGATTTCGAAGCCTGCGAGCGTTGCCAACCCGCGATGGACTCACGGATGTATCGCGAAGGTGGTGTGCTGGTACCCAGCGAGCACCACATCGGCGTCTTCCATGATTGGTTGCGCGACAAGATCGCCGAATGACGGTGTGGGAGTGGATCTGCGGCCCAAGGCCCTCGATTCACCATATTTCGTAACTTCAGACAAGCACGCCGACGGCGCGGTCGGACACATTCACTTGCGGCTACAACTGGGCGTTCTCCACGATGCGCCCAACATTTCAGAAGGTCGGATCCGTATGACATCGCAACTCCTCGACCCGCTCCTGCAACCGTTTCAGCTGAAGAACGTCGCCCTGCGGAACAGGGTGGTCAGCACCTCTCACGAGCCCTCCTACACTGAGGACGGCATGCCGAAACGGCGGTACCGGCTCTACCACGAAGAGAAGGCCAAAGGCGGGGTCTCGCTCACCATGATGGGCGGCTCGGCGGTGGTCGCCCCGGACAGCCCCGCGGCCTTCGGCAATCTGCACCTCTACAAGGACGAGATCGTGCCCTGGTTACGAGAACTGGCATACGGCGTGCACGAGAACGGCGCGGCAGTGATGTGCCAGGTCACCCATCTCGGCCGTCGCACGAGCAACTACGACGGGGACTGGCTACCGGTCGTCTTTCCATCATCGATCCGGGAACCTGCTCACCGGTCGTTCCCCAAGGTGGCCGAGGAATGGGACCTCGAGCGCATCGTGCGCGCCTACGCCGATGCCGCGCAACGGTGCCGCGAAGCCGGGCTCGACGGGATCGAACTCGAGGCATACACCCACCTGCTGGACGCGTTCTGGTCACCTCTGACCAATCACCGTGACGACGAGTACGGCATCGCCACCATGGAGGACCGGCTTCGCTTCCCGCTGAGGGTGATTCGCGCTGTACGCGAGGCCGTGGGACCCGATTTCGTGGTCGGCATCCGGATGTCGCTCGACGAGGATGAGCAGGGTGGGTTGGGCTACGACGAAGGAGTGGAGATCGCCAGGCGCGTGGCGGCCGAGGGGATCGATTTCATCAGTGTGATCAAGGGTTACATGGCCAGCGACGAGGCGCTGTCGCGGGTCATCCCCCCGATGGGTACGCCCGTCGCACCGCATCTCGAATTCGCGGGGCAGGTCAAGCAAGCGCTGTCGATCCCGGTCATGCACGCTGCACGGATCAACGATGTGGCGACCGCGCGGCATGCGATTCGTGACGGCATTATCGACCTTGTCGGGATGACGCGTGCACATATCGCCGACCCGCATATCGTAGCGAAAATCCGTGCGGGCGAGGAAGACCGGATTCGGCCGTGTGTCGGTGCCAGCTACTGCTTGGACGAGATCTATCAGAATCGTGACGCCAAGTGCGTGCACAATGCATCCACTGGACGCGAAGACCGGATGCCGCACAAGGTGCCACTTGCCACGGGGCCTGCGCGAACCGCGGTGGTGGTCGGGGCGGGTCCAGCCGGGTTGGAAGCGGCGCGGGTGCTGGGGGAGCGGGGTCATCGAGTGGTCGTCTTCGAAGCTGCGGACGAGCCGGGCGGCCAGATCCGACTCGCGTCCGCGGCGCCGCGGCGCCGCGATCTCATCAGCATCATCGAATGGCGTCTGGATGAGTGCAAACTGCACGACGTCGAAGTCCGGACAAACAGCTACGTCGATGCCGAGGAGGTGCTGGCCGAGAATCCCGACCTGGTTGTCGTCGCGACCGGCGGTGTGCCGAACACCGAATTCCTCGCGGAGGGAACTCATCTGGTCACTGACGGCTGGGATGTACTGTGCGGAGCGGTGCGCCCGCGCGGGCAGGTGCTGTTCTATGACGACAATGGTGGCCATCCGGGCATGGACGCCGCCGAGGTGTTGGCCCGCTCCGGTGCACCAGTCGAAATCGTCACCCCGGAGCGAACATTGGCTCCGGATGTCGGGGGAGTGAACTATCCCGGATACTTCAAGGTATTCGCCGAGCACGGCGTCCGCGTGACGCTCAACGAACGGCTAACGGCGGTACGGCGTAAGGACGGTCGCCTGGAAGTGGATCTGTATAACGAGTACGCGCACGCCACCCGTCAGCGCATCGTCGACCAAGTGGTCGTCGAACACGGTACCCTGCCCTCCGACGAACTCTACTTCGCGTTGGTCGCCGGCTCATCGAACCTCGGCGAGGTCGATCAGCAAGCGCTGCTGAACCTGCAGCCGCAGAACGTCGTTCGCAACCCGACGGGCAGATACCAATTGTTCCGGATCGGTGATGCGGTCGCCAGCCGCAACATCCATGCTGCGATCTACGACGCATTCCGTCTGTGCATCGTCCTATAACTGTCCGAAAAGTTCCTGAAAGAGAGTGATCCCATGCCGCAGCATGTTCGGGGCGTGATCGCCCGAGAAAAGGGTGCGCCGGTCGAGCTCACCACCATCGTCATTCCCGATCCCGGCCCAGGCGAGGTCGTCGTGCGGGTGCAGGCCTGCGGGGTGTGCCACACCGACCTCACCTACCGTGACGGCGGAATCAACGACGCGTTCCCATTCCTACTCGGCCACGAGGCTGCGGGCGTGGTCGAAGAAGTCGGCAGTGGCGTCGAATCCGTCGCGGTGGGCGACTTCGTGATCCTCAACTGGCGCGCGGTGTGCGGACAGTGCCGGGCCTGCAAGCGCGGCCGCCCGCAGTACTGCTTTGATACTTTCAACGCCACCCAGAAGATGACGCTCGAAGACGGTACTGAACTGACTCCGGCGCTGGGCATCGGTGCCTTCGCCGACAAGACGCTTGTCCATGCCGGCCAGTGCACCAAGGTCAATGCCAACGCCGATCCTGCCGTTGTCGGACTGCTCGGCTGTGGCGTGATGGCCGGGATCGGTGCGGCGGTCAACACCGGCAACGTCTCCCGCGGCGACTCAGTCGCCGTCATCGGCTGCGGCGGGGTCGGCGACGCCGCTATTCTGGGTGCTCGCCTCGCCGGTGCGGGTACCATCATCGCCGTTGACCGTGATCAGCGAAAGTTACAGTGGGCCCAGGATCTCGGTGCGACGCACGTTGTGAACGCCGCCGAGGATGACTGTGTCGAGGCTGTGCAGGCCATCACCGGTGGGTTCGGCGCCGACATCGTGATCGATGCGGTCGGCCGCCCCGAAACCTGGCAGCAGGCGTTCTACGCCCGCGATTTGGCCGGCACTGTCGTGCTGGTCGGCGTGCCCACCCCGGACATGATTCTGCAGATGCCCCTGATCGACTTCTTCTCCCGCGGTGGAGCATTGAAGTCTTCGTGGTACGGCGACTGCCTGCCCGAACGTGACTTCCCGGCGCTGGTGGATCTCTACCAGCAAGGACGACTGCCGCTGGAACGCTTTGTTTCCGAGCGGATCGAGCTCGATGACGTCGAAGACTCTTTCCACACGATGCACGAGGGCAAGGTGCTGAGGTCCGTGGTCGTGCTGTAAGCGGCCCTGCGCATCCTGCGCGTTGTCACATCGGGGACGTAATGCTGTGGAGGGCCGCTGCGGCACCGGGCAACATCACCGGTGCCGCAGCGACCTGACCTGGGGCGGTCGATGTTCATCCCGTCGGATGTCCGCGGCCTAGACTGCGGAGCCGTCGGTAGCTCGGGTGGCCTGCGTACGCACTCACCCACCGATTGAGGCGCCTTGCGAGATCGTCGGGAAGCGGAGCCTTTTCCCGTTCCAGCGCTGTCAGTGCGACATCGATGGCATCAACGCAGTCATCGGAGGTGATCCTCATGAAAACCGCGTTGAGTTCAGAGATAGACAGTCGCGACCGAGCGAACTCGACAATGTCCCAAGCCAGTTCGTGTTCATCGGGTAGCCCTGCTTCGTGGCTGCTCTCTCCGTCATGACGAGTGGAGCTCTGGTCGGCTTGAGGGGAGGTGACGGGTCGGTGCGGGTTCATGCTTGACGTCCTTTGCTCCCACAGAACGAACTCCGCTGTATCGAGTCGTCTGTTCGACAGATTTCCGGGGGCACGACGTTGTGCGAATAGGTAGACGGGTCGGTAGACCCGATTGGCCGCGTCCGGGCGGAAGCAAAGCTCCTCGACGGCCAACGGCTTGGCTACAAGCCAATCAAATCGGCCAGTCAGATGTGCGAGAGTCGTCCGTTTATAACGGGAATCACACATCGAGGCACAGGACTTGGCTTGATCGAGCGCAAGCGGCCGGCGTGGGGGTTCAGTCATCACTGTCAGCCACTGAGCTGTAACGCGGTGCCGTTGGTCAATGCGTAGCGGTCAAAGAGGGTGCCGATCGCCATGGCAGGTAGGTCGATGTCCTCGATCCGCTGGACGGCGCCGTCGCCGGTGTCCGCGTCGGGTCCGTAGATCGCGAGCCATGCCAGATCGAGCCGACAGTCGGTGAAAGCCAGCCAGAGTGCGTCGTCGGACGCCATCTGAGTGGCCACTGCGGCAATCGGCTCATCGGGTTCGACGACCACGACGACGGGTCGCAGTCCCCGGGCCGTCACCGAGCCAAGTTCTGAATTGAGTTGGTGTAGAGCTGGATCCGACTCTGACCGGAGTAAGCGACGCAGCGTGTCGCCGCAAGAGCCAGACCGGCTGAAACCGCCGATCCTGGTGCGCACCCAGATGTTTGCGATTACCGCCTCCTGATGTTCTATGACGGCGGGAAGCTCATGGCTGTCGATGCCCGCCCGGTCGGCCATCGCGGACCGAAAGTTGCAACGCGCCTCACTCAAGGTGTCGGCTCCGCCTGTTAAACGGCTCGGAAGCGAGTAGTACTGGACCGCCGGACTGTACTCGGGGTCGTAGATGTAGATGACGTTCTCCGGCCGGGGCGGCGGGTCACTGGTCGACTCCTGTTCGCTCATTGAAAACCCTTCCGAATCGCGGGTGGGCAGTGCAAGCGCTGAGCGAGTCTTGTGAATTGAGCCTCAGCGGGGAATGCCTTTTTCCGTATGTGAGCTGGACCATATCCAAACTCAGGTCAGCGGTTTTGGCAAGCCATAGAATTGGCTTCAGCACAACCGCCTGTTCACGGTGCCAATCCGACACAGACGGGAAACATGCAGTCGCACGATGGACCGATGGCCGAGCATCCCAATTAGAGCTCTGTGCTGGGTGTTTGTTGCGCAGGCGCCGACCGCTATCGGCACCGCCGGGTATGCCTTGGACAAGAGGCCGGCAGCTGGACGTCCGCCTCCGCAGTCCCGTTGGAGGCCCGAATTGAAACGTGTTCTTTTATGGTCGTATTGGGACGGTTTGGATTGATTCTGAAGCCGATCATTTGTGTTTATTCATGCGTGGCTTTGGTGCCCGTTTAGTGACAATCGTGTTGATTCTCCCCGGCGGGATGTCGGTCCTGTTTGAGCACGAGATTTGAACTCCAGTGACACGGGCGCAGTCCGTCACCGACGTAACGCGCTGGCACGCTGCAGGGCGCGCACGACACTGTGCTTTCCGAGATCGACCTTGTACGCGTTCTGACTCAGCGGTGTTGCGCCGGCTATGGCGACCTCTGCTGCGGTGTCGAAGCTCTCGATTTCAGCTGGCTTGCCTACCAGGGCGGCCTCGGCCGCGGTCACCCGCCAGGGTTTGGCGGCCACACCGCCCAGCGCGATGGCAGCTGACGAGACGACGCCGTCGAGAATCGTCAACCCAGCAGCGACCGATACCAGCGCGAACGCGTAACTGTGCCGGTCTCGCACCTTGAGATACCAGCTGTGCCGGGCGTATTGGGATGGTGGCAGCTCGATGCCTGTGATCAATTCGCCGGGCCGCATAGTGTTGTCGGACTGCGGTTCCTGCTCGGGTAGCCGGAAGAACTGTGCGCGGGCTATCTCGCGGGATCCGGCATGTGAGGTCACGTGGATGACGGCGTCCAGCATCGCCAAGGCCACGGCCATGTCGGACGGGTGCACGGCAACGCACGAGTCGCTGGCGCCGAACAATGCGTGCTCGCGGTTGAACCCGGCCAGCGCACCGCATCCCGAACCGGGCATGCGCTTATTGCAGGACGGGAACGTGGGTTCCATGAAGTAGGGGCAGCGAGTCCGCTGCATGAGATTCCCACCGGCGGTGGCCATGTTGCGCAGTTGCGTTGTCGCACCGGACAGAATGGCGTGGGATAGCACCGGGTACTGGTTACGGATCAGGCGGTGGTTGGCGATGGCGCTATTGGTGACGCCGGCGCCGATCAGTACGCCACCACTCTCGGTCGCCGTGATCGTATCCAAACCCAAATTTCCGATATCGACGAGCGATGTCGGGACCTCGACGCCCAGCTTCATCAAGTCCAGCAGATTGGTGCCGCCGGCGTAGAACTGGCCACCAGCAGCGGCGCAGTCGAGAGCGTCGTCGATATCGACCGCGCGGTGAAAGTCAAAGGGCTTCACTGGTTATCGCCCGGCAGACATGATGCTATCGCGTCGATGATGTTCGGATATGCCCCGCAGCGGCAGATGTTTCCGGCCATTCGTTCGCGGATCTCGGCGCTGCACAGGGTTTTCGGTCCTGCCTTTACGTCGGCAGCTGGATTCTCGAAGGACGCGGCAGACAGATCGCCGCGGCCGTGTTCGCGCAGCAGCGCGTGCGCCGAACTGATCTGTCCAGGTGTGCAGTAGCCGCACTGGAACCCGTCGTGCTCGACGAACGCGCCCTGCAGGGGGTGCAGATGCTCGCCGTCGGCGATGCCCTCGATGGTGAGGACGTCCGCACCGTCGATCGCGACCGCCAGCGTCAGGCAGCTCACCACACGTTCACCGTTGACCGTGACCGTGCAGGCACCGCACAGGCCGTGATCGCACCCCTTCTTGGTGCCGGTCAACTGGATCCGTTCACGCAGCAGATCGAGCAGCGTAGAACGCACATCGGTCTCGATACTGAATACCGTGCCGTTGATGGTCAATTTGACGGTGTGCATGTCCGGGCTCCGCGGTATGGCGACAACAGGTTCTCGATGGTGATCGGCAAGTCGCGCACGCGGCGACCGGTGGCGTGGAAGATGGCGTTGGCGATCGCGGCGGGCACGCCGCAGATGCCGATTTCGCCGATTCCCCGGGCGCCGAACTTGTCCAGGCGATAGTCGGCACTGTCGATGAAGCTGATGTCGAAGAACGGGACGTCGGCGTGGGTCGGTACGTAGTACTCCCCCAGGGCGTGGCCTGTTCCCGGGTCGTACGGCACATGTTCGAGCAGGGTCATGCCCAACCCGAACGTGATGCCACCAATGACCTGGCTGCGGGCGAGCTTGGGATTGATCACTTTTCCGCAGTCCATCACCGCGACCCAACGAGTGACCGCTGCGCGCCCGATCTCCTCGTCGACTTCGACTTCACAGAAGTGAGCTCCGAACGATTGTGACACCGGACCGTTTTCGGGTGCTCCGGGACTGGCCATGGTGAACGTCAACACGTCCAGAAGTGCATCGTCGGCATGGGTGAAGAGCTCGTCGATCGACATGGTGGGCAGCGTCGGATCGGAACTGACGAGCGTATCGTCGCGGATATCAAGCGCCGCGACATCGCGACCGGCGTACGGTGAGTCCCGGCTGTTGACGAGATGATTCAACAGTCGGTGCTTCCATTCCTGCCCGGCGTCGTACACCGCCGAACCCACCGTGGCAGTCGTTTGCGATGCGCCACTGTAGGGCGCTTCGGGGAACGCCGAGTCTCCCGAGCTGAACGAGATCCGACTTGTCGCAAGACCGATTGTGTCGGCCGCGATCTGGGTCATCACGGTTCGCACGCCGTTGCCGACTTCGTGTGTGGCGGAGGCGAATTCGACGGCTCCGTTGGGCTGGGTCACCACGCGACAACCGGCAGGCATTCTGCGCCCCGGGTACGTTGCTGTTGCCATCCCCCAGCCGACCCTCACGCCGTTGCGGCTCAGTGAGCGGGGTGTGTGCGGCCGGGCGTCCCAACCGAATCGGCGGGCACCTTCCTGGAAGCACTCGGTGAGGTGTCGCTCGGACCACGGTTGACCGCTTGCCTGATCGATAGCCGCGTCGTTGGTGACCCGTAAATGCAGGGGATCGACACCCGACGCGTACGCCAGTTCGTCCATCGCCACCTCCAGAGCGAACAGTCCGGGTGCCTCGCCCGGGCCGCGCATGAAGCACGGGGTGGGGCGGTTTACCCGAGCCACATTGTGGGACACCACCATCCGTGGCGATTGGTACAGGAAACGGGTGGACAGTCCTGCAGGTTCGCAGAAGTGAGCGACCGTGGAAGTCTCGGTCAGCGTGTGGTGCTCGACGCTGCTGAGCAAGCCGACTGTGTCGGCGACCAGGTGTAGGTGTTGTTCGGTAGGTGGACGGTGACCGGTCGAGGTGAACATCTGGGCTCTGCTCAGCACCAGTTTCACGGGTGTGCCGGCCATTCGTGCCGCGACGGCGCACAACACGACGTGCATCCATAAGAAACTCTTTGAGCCGAATGCGCCACCGACCAGCGGTGAGATCACTCGAATCTTGTCGACGGTAGTTCCCAGATAGGCGGCAAGGACCTGCCGTTCACCGGCGATCCAGCGCGTCGTGTCGTGCACCGTGAGGTAGTCACCGTCCCATGCCGCGACGGTGGCCGATAGTTCGATCGGGTAGTGCGCATTCTCGGGTGTCGTGTACCGCGATGCGATCTTGATGCCGCCCTCAGGTGCGTCTCTGGCTCCCCGATGATCTTGGAGTTTCTCGTCTTCCAGTTTTACAAAGTGGTCAGGTTGATAGACACCGGAGCGGACGGGTCCGGCACCGCCAGTCGGTCGGGGCTGGTTGAGCGCCTCCCGGGCGGCCAGGACGGCAGGTTCCTCCTGATAGGTCAACCTGATCAGCGAGGCTGCAAATTCTGCATTCTCTGGAGTGTCGGCTACCACGAGTGCCATGTGTTGACCGCGGTATTGGACGGTCAGGTCGGACAGCGGGGGTCGACGTTCCAACGGCAGATCCCAGGTCAGGTCCGTGGGAAGAGTTTGCAGTGCAGGACAATTGAGCGGGGTGAGCACAACCGACACACCCGGAGCGGCCAGCGCGCGAGATGAGGCGTCTTCCAGCGATTCGCGGGTGACGTGCCCGTGGGATATCTCGGATTGCACCAGCACCGCGTAGTGCAGCCCGGGTATCACCGTGTCTGCGGTGTATCGCGCGGACCCGGTGACCTTGTCGGATCCCTCGACCCGGTTGAACGCGCTGCCGATCACCGGCGGTTCACCTGCATGCGACGAGCATGGCACTGGTCAATGTAGGCGTCCATCAGTCACATGACTGAGGTTCCGTCAGTGATGTGCGACCCGATCCCATACGTGCGGACTGTCCATGGTGCCGAGTCGGGACGTCACTGCACGTCCGATGCCGATCACTGCAAGGTCTTGCAGCGCTCGCAGTCGGTGCCGCTCCCATAGGTGCAGTCGGTCCTCGGGCAGGGGGTCACCGGGCGCCCATCCTCGAAAGGCGTTCGCAAGGAGCGCGGCATCGGCGATCGATTTCGACGTTCCCGAGGCTGTGTGGGGGCGGACGGTTCCGGCGGCATCGCCGATGACGAACACCCGGCCGTTGCGCATGCGTGCACTGGCGAGATCCATCACCGGTTGCAGGAACGGCTTCGAATGACGGACCAGCCGTGCCAGGAGTGGCGGAAGATCGTTGTCGGCCAATGCCTGCAAGGTTGCCTTGTTGGATTCGGACACATCCGTGGCCGGCAGGAAGTAGTCGTATCGGCGCGTAGACCGTCCGGTCATGATGTCGCCGAACGCCTCGTCGGACGCGTTGACGTACCACACCCAGTTGACTCGGCGTCGTCCTGGCGTGATCTCACCCGCAGGTCCCGGTACGAGATAGCAGAGAAACTGAATCCCATCGGCGCTGTAGAGAGTAAACCGCTCGCTCAGTTCGCCGGTGATATCTGCTGGGAGCTCGTCCTCGATTTCCAGACCACGCCATGCCACATAGCCCGTGTATTGCGGCGGCGCGGCGGAAACGGACTGGCGCACCGTAGATCCGATCCCGTCGGCCCCGATGACCAGTGTCCAGGTTGACGTGGTGCCGTCGGCGAAACTGAGGTCGACGCCGCGTTCCCCGGGAGTGACGGCAGTGACGGTGACGCCTTGGCGGTAGTCAACGCTCGGGATCGCAGTGCGGAACGCACGGTACAGCGTGTCCCACGCGGTCATGGTCTGTGGCATCGTGATGGTTCGTGGCGGGCTGTGGCAGTGCAGCAGGTGACGTTCGCGCAGCCCGACGCTCACTGTGTCGGGGCGAATACCCGTGACCGACAGCAGGTACTCAATCTCGGGCTGCATCACGATTCCCGCGCCACGGCCTGCCAGCGGTCCGGCAGTGTGCTCGAACACAGTGATCTGGGCGTCGGTGGACCGGCTGAGTTCGCCCGCTGCGGCCAGGCCGGCCAGCGAGCCGCCCACCACAGCGATCGACCAGGGGCCGCTCACAGGTTGAGGATCCGCTCGGCATTGCCGGCAGCTACCGCGGCCAACTCCGTTGGCGGCAGCGATAGTTGGCGGAGAAAGTCAGCACCATCGCGTGGCAGGCGGTACGGGTAATCGACCGAGTACATCAGCCGTTCGGAGCCGACGACATCGCGGGCGCACATGAACGGTGGGGTTGTGAAGTAGCCGCTCGTGGTCACGGTGAAGTGATCGAGAAAGTACTCGCTGACCGGGCGTTGCAGTCCTGTCACCGAAGTCGGCAGCCCGTCCTGGGCGCGATACAGCGCGAACGGCAGATGCTCCCCGAGGTGGCCGATGATCAAGCGCAGCGTCGGGAACCGGTCCAGTACACCCGCGAGAATGATCCGTAGGCAATGCAGTCCGAGTTCGGCATGCCATGCCCACGCAGCGGTGCCCAGGAAGTACGCGGCGGCCTCGGGCAGCCCGGCGGTATAGACGTCGCGTACCTGTTGGGCTGGAGGGGTCGGGTGCAGGTAAAGAGGCACGTTCAGTTCAGTGGCGGCTTCGAAGATCGGCGTGTAACGGGTGTCGTCCAGGAACGAGCCACCTTCGGTGCCGTTGAGAAACCCCCCGACGCATCCCAATTCCCGTACTCCTCGGCGCAATTCGTTCGCGGCGCGTTCGGGCTGGCGCAGAGCGAGGCTGGCGAACATGCGCAGCCGTGTGGGATGGCGGCGGGTGGCTGCGCACGCCGCGTCGTTGGCGTCGCGCACCAGCGCAGTGGCATCCGCTGGTCTCAGCCGGTGCTGGCCACCGGCGGCCAGCGAGAGGACCTGCAGGTCGACGCCGCCGGCGTCCATGGCTGCGATACGGGTCTCGTCGAGATCGATCAGTGCTGCGCGCAGTGCCGGCGAGGTGCCGGCGCGCGGCATGAATTCGCCGGTCGCGTCGAGGTACTCGGCGGTGGCGAAATGCTCCTCCAGTGTCACAACGCGGACAGTGATCTCTTCGGCGCTCGCGGGTGATGGTCTCACTGTGATCGTCATGCATCCTCCTGTGCCAAACGGGGTCTCCGCCTCAGTTGTCGCACAGGGTGATACGCCGCGTCACCAGTCGGATGACTGATGGCACGAGCACCGTGGTCAGATAAGAATGGGTCGGGCAAGAGCGACCGACGTGAGGTTACGAGCGATGGCAACCGTTGCAGACCTGGTCACCACCAACGTTGCGCGCCGCATCCTGGACTGACTAGGAGACACATGTACAGCGCGTCTCGTTTTCGTTGGATTGCATTGGCCGCTGCCATATTTTCGGTGACGTCGTGCGGCGGTGACGTGCTGGGCCCTACACCGCCGCAGACTGCCGCCACATCTGGTGCCGAAATCGGTATGGCGGTGGGGACTCAATACGACAGCGTGCACGTATATGTGCAGCCTGGCCAGCTTGACGCGTTCGTGTCGAGTTGGCTGGCCACCTTCGGTGGTAGCACCAAACCAGCTGCAGTCGTGACCGTCACGCCGACACCCAGTCAGACCAGGTCACAGCTGATCCTGTCGCCGGTCGGCACCATCTCGGCTTTCGAGTTCGTCACGGCTGTGCCCTATCCGTTCGGTGCCGAACGCACCGGATGGCTGATGGCCAATTTGGATGCAGGCGTTCAACAAGCGCGTGAGGCCGGGGCGGCTGTCGTGGTCGCTCCGTTCACAGATCCGATCGGGCGCGACGCGATCGTTCAGTTCCCGGGTGGGGTGAATGCCCAGTTATATTGGCACACAACACCTCCCAGCTACCCACCGTTGACCACGGTGCCCGACAATCGGATCTACCTGTCGGCGGACTCGGTGGACAAGTTCCTGCCGTCATACCTGAGCTTCACCCGCGGCAAGATCGAATCCGACACCACATCCGCTGACGGCGCGCTGATCGGCAAGCCGGGCACCACATTCCGACGGGTTCAGCTGAATTCGCCGTTCGGCAACACTCAGGTATTGGTCACCGACGGCCAGTTGCCCTATCCGTATGGTCGTGAACTGGCCGGATACCAGGTTGGCGACGTCGCCGCAGTCGTCGCGAAGGCAACGGCGGCAGGCGCACGCGTAGTGGTGCCTGCTGCGCATGTCGGCAACACAACCTCGGCGATGCTGCAGTGGCCCGGTGGCTATATCGCCGAAATCCACAACGACTGAGCTGTCGGAGCAAGCCCAGGTGTCCGGGAAGTTGACCAGGGCTCAGCTCAGAGAGTTTCGCGTAACCAATCCTGGAAGCTCTGCCAGCCGATCTCCGGATAGTTATGGCGCAGATCAACGATGTCAGCGCTGTAGCCGTGCTCGGACAGGTAGGTGAACATCGCGCGCATATCGGGCGAGCTGATCCGAGCCGGATCTAACGTGATCAAGTCGATCGGCCGTCCCAGCGCCTGCTCAAGGTCTGCGGTCATCTGACGGGGTGTCGGTGCATCGGAAGCCACGTCGATCCGCGTCCCGATGAAGCGTTGCGGATCGCGCAGCGCCGCTGCCACGAACCGGCCAAGGTCCCGGCGGGACAACTGCTGTAGTGGGGTGTTGGGCGGGATGGGGAGAGCGAACCTGCCGGCACGCAATTCGTCGAGGCCACCGAGCATGTTGTCGTAGAAGTAGGTGGGACCGACGATGGTGTAGGGGACACCGGAGCCGACGAGCGCGGTTTCGATAGCCGCCTTGCTCTCGAAATGCGGTATCCCGGTATGTCGATCGGCGTTGGCCACTGACGAGAACACCAGGTGCGGAACGCGGGCTTTCGCCGCAGCTGTCACCATGTTCAGGCCCTGCGCCAGCTCGGCATCGGGGCCGTCCTCGAACGGGGTGGTCACTGCGAAAACCCCTGTGGCACCGCTGAAAGCGCGAGTCAGTGCCTCGACGTCGTCGAGATCGGCTGCGGCCACTTCGACGCCGGCTTGGGAAAGTTTCTGCGCACGAGTGGATTGCGGGTTGCGGGTGATCGCGCGGACCTGTACTCCGCTGTGTGCGAGGGCGGTGACAACGGCGCCACCGGTTGCTCCGGTTGCGCCGACGACGGCGTATGTGGCTGACATGGCATGGTCCTTTCAGGCGGCGTCGCTACGCCACACATAGGTGTGCTCACCGGAGAGCAGTATCTCGCCGCGCTGATTATGCACGGACACTGCGGCTTTGACCCGCCCTCGCTTGTGTCGGGGATGAGTTCAGTGATCTCCAGCTGTGAGTAGAGGGTATCTCCGCTGTGCACCTCGCCCAAGAACTCATACGCCAGGCTTTCGGAGCGGACGAACACCTACTGCCGTGGCGACCGGTAGGCGGGTAGGGCGGTAGTTCTGCGGGTCAGGTCGACGAACATCGGTTCGTAGTCCTGGTCCGAATCCACTGCCGCCCAAAGTCGGTCCCGCCCTGCCGCCGAAATCGGTAGCGCCGCGGGATCGTCGACGATCGACAGCAGGGTGTCGAAGTCTTCGGCCGATGCCCGTAGTGGGCGCGGGTTCGATTCATCGAGCGCCCGGTTCACGACGGCAGCCATCGGGCCAACGCCGAAGAGGCGCAGTGCGGTGGCGTAATCGCCACCGAGTATGTCGGTGACGTCGAGGGCTTCCCGGAGCCCGACCTCGGCGGCCATCACGAACGCGTTGGTGATCAGTTTGTAGGCGACGCCGGTGCCGTACGGGCCGACCTGCTCGACCTTGCCCAGAACCGATAACACGCTGTCCGCCTTACGCACGGCCTCCGGGGAGCCGCCGACGAGAAACGTGATCGATCGGTCCTGGGCATAACGCACGCCGCCGATGATGGGAGCATCCACGACCATCGCTCGAGCCGGCACCTTCGCCCGTATTCTTGCTGCCATCTGAGGCGTCGTGGTGGAACAGCTCACCAGAACCGCGTCCGGTCCCAATCCGGCGAGCGCGCCGTCGGTGGCCCAGAGAGCCGTCGCGATGTCTGCCGACATGACCAGGCTCAAGACGACATCGCTGTACTGCGCGGCAGCCGCAGGCGATGCCGCGGGCTGCGCGCCAGCGGCCGTCGCCGCCCGCATCCGGTCGGGATCGGTGTCGTAGGCGGTCACCGCGAAGCCGGAGTCGAGCAGATGCGGCAGCATGGCGGTTCCCATGTCCCCGACACCGACGACACCGACAGTGAGCATGATTCTCCGATCGTGAGCATGGTTCGGCCGGTTGATATGTACGCATGGTGAGTCTGCAGGCCTCGGACGCTGCGGTCATCAGTCGAATGACTGGGGACCGCGACGCCGGCCTGCCTGGTCGGCTGTTCCGGCGTAAAGTGCGGCATGTTGTTGACGTCGGTCGGCACATTGCGGGAAGGATGCCGTGAGCCGGGACATAGTGTTGGACCCGACCGTTGCGCGCCTGGTCGCAGCGATGGCGGTACCCCCCAGCCTCGGCCAGCTCGGACCGCAGGATGGCCGACTGGCATTGCGTGAGGCGCAACGCAGCAGCATCTCTCAGCCCGGTACCGAGGTGCGGTTCCACACTGCTCAGGTCGGCCCCGCCGGCCTGGTCGGTTTCTGGTTGGTGCGGCCGACCGGTGCGGTGGGGCCGCTGCCGGCCGTCCTGTATGTTCACGGCGGCCGGTTCATGTTCGGTGACGCCGATACCCATGGACGTGTGGTCGGTACGATCGCAGCGCGGTGCGCTGCGGCGGTGATCGTGCCCGAATACAGCCGGACGCCCGAAGCTCGTTATCCGGTCGCGCTAGAAGAGTGTTACGCCACTCTGCTGTGGGTCCGTGACAATGCCGAGTCGTTGGAGATTGACCCGAAAGCCATTGCGGTGGGCGGTGATTGCGCGGGCGCCACCATCGCCGCCGCGATGTGTATGGTGTGCAAGTCACGCGGAGGCCCACGGATCAAGGCTCAACTGCTGTACTACCCGCCGACGGACGCGCGGTGCGAGTATCCGTCTCACGAGGCATTCGCCGAGGAGTACTTGCTCACCAGCGACGAACAGGCGTGGTACTGGGAGCAGTATTGCGATGGTGATGCAGACAGTCCGACGGCATCGCCGTTACGCGCCTCACGCACGGATCTGACCGGCTTGCCGCCGACGCTCATCGTGACCGCCGAGGCCGATGTGGTGCGCGACGAAGGCGAGGCATTTGCAGAACGTTTGCGCGAGGCAGGGGTCGAGGTGACGTGCACGCGGTACTTGGGTACGGTGCACGACTTCGTCGTCCTGACTCAACTGTGTGAAACTCCCTCGGCGCAGGCAGCGCTCGAACAGGGCGTTTCGTTTCTCAATCAGGCGCTTCGCCCGTGACGGTCGTCCGTGCGGTACTGCCGATCGTCGGCCGTGATCGGCTGATCCGCCTCACCTCCGACGTCGCTTCCGGGGCGGTCGATGCGCAGCGCGCGATCATCCTGGTGGGGGAACCTGGAATCGGCAAGTCAACGTTGCTGCGTTGCGCCATGAACCAAGTGACGCCGCCCGCCCGGGTGCTCTTCGCGAGCGGGACAGAACCAGATCATGTCCAGCCTTACACAGCGCTGGCTGAACTCATCATGCCCGTCATCGATCAAATCCACGAGCTGCCTAAGGATCTGCGCGATGGCTTGGCCGATGTCCTTGGCTCGCGAGCCGATTCGACGAGTCCAGGGCCGGTGTTGATACAGCAGGCGGTGCTGGCGTTGCTTGCAGTCGTGGCGGCTCGTCAACCAGTGGTGTTGGTGCTCGACGATTTCGACCGTTTCGAGCCAGATTCCCGTCAGGTGCTCAGCTACGTGATCGGCCGTGTGCCACACCTGCCGGTCCGGGTGTTGCTGAGTGCTCGGCGTATCGATCCGTTGCGTGGCATCGACCGATCGGTCACGGTGATCGACGTCGCGCCCCTGTCCGACGCGGCTGCGGCCGAACTGATCGAGACACAGTCCGTGGTGCCCGACTCCAGTGTGCGGGGCGAGATCATCCGTTGGTCCGGAGGAAACCCGCTGGCGCTCATAGAATCTGCGCGGTTCTACGGTAAGTCGGGGTCGGCGACTTTCCGGGAGAACCACATGGTGGGTTCCGGATTCGCCTACGCGCTGTTCGCCGCGCAGCTGTCCGAGCTACCGGCGGACACCCGCAAGCTGGCCCTGTTCGCCGCTGCCGGCGCAGGGTACGAGACTGTCGACGCAGTCACCGCCGCAGCCGGTTTCGGCCATGAGCTGTCCCGGTGGGAGCCTGCGATCGAGGCCGGGCTGGTGACGATCGGTGAGGATCGACGGGTGCGGTTCAGTCATCCGTTACTGCGCAGCATTGCCTACAGTGAGGGTGCTCTCGATGAGCGCCGCGCCGCACACATCGCGCTCGCAGCGTCTCCTAAACTCGATGTGCCCTGCCGCGCATGGCATCTCGCAGCGGCTGCCACCGGCACTGATGAAATGGTGGCCGCGCTGTTGGAACAGGGCGCAGAGCAGTCGCAGCAACGTGGCGGCTATCTCGAGGTGGCACGAGCGCTGCAGCGGGCCGGCGAGCTCAGCCCAAGCGGTACCGACGCAGCCCGGCGGTTCACGCTTGCGTCGGTGGCTGCGAACTTCGGTGGCGATCCGTCTTGGGCTTCGTCCTTGGCCACAAGCGCGATGCAGAGTTCGTCTGATCC
Source organism: Mycobacterium sp. 852013-50091_SCH5140682 (assembly GCF_001665685.1). Lineage (GTDB taxonomy): Bacteria > Actinomycetota > Actinomycetes > Mycobacteriales > Mycobacteriaceae > Mycobacterium. The sequence goes on along the minus strand of NZ_LZTB01000035.1, from coordinate 20,704 downwards.
TGAAATCGTCGGGCAGGCAGCGTTGACCCGCGCCTCGATCCTGGTGCAATCGGCCCGGCCGGCTCAGGCGTGCGATGTGGTGCGCAGCACCTTGGATGGGGCCAGGCCTGCCAACGCCCGGTTGCGGTTGGCGCTGATGTACTGCGCCGCATCGGCTGCGTACTACTCCGGTGAGCTGGCCCATCGGCGGGATCTTCGACGCTGGCTCGACGAAACTGCCGGTGATGTCCTCGGCGAGAGTGTCTTCCCCACGCCGCTACCGGCTGAGACGGGTCCTTTGCAGCGGGACTATGTCTCGATGTACGCCGACAGTGCCGCGAGCGAGCACAGCAGACCCGCACCGTGGGATCGGCGGTGGCTGCAGCCGATGTCGGCCGACGCCGAACCCTACCGGCGGCTGATCATCGGCGCCATGGCATATGCCACGGAGGACACCGCGCTGGCGGTCAGTGAACTCGGCGACGCGGTCGAGCGCCTCAAATCGGACGGTGGGCTGCGTGGGTTCACCTACGCCATGGCGACCCTGGCCTGGGCTCTGCTGGATGCTGGGCGCTGGTCGGATTTGCAGGATCTGCTCGAAGAGACTGAAACGCTCTGTGCCGTATATGATTTAGCGCTGCTACACACGGAAAGTAGTGCAGCGAAAGCGCATCTGCTCGCTTGCCTCGGAGACACCGACGGCGCCGCGGAGGCGTTGACCGCAGCACTGCGGATCAAGGCTGACAATGGTGGATCTGCGACCGCGGCGGCGTTGATGCGAGCGGAAGGATCCATTGCCCTCGCGCGTGGCGACTTCGAAACCGCTTATCGCGCATTGCGCCAGTTGTTCGACGCGGACGGTGAGCCCGTCCATTTCGTGGTGGCCCATCGCGGGCTTGCAGACCTGGCCTGGGCCGGGGCGCGCAGCGGACACCTTGACGAGGTGCGGCCGATGGTCGTGGCCATCGGACGGCAACTGGGGTCGAACCCACCGGTTCGGCTCCGGTTGCTACGTCATCAGGCACTTGCCCTCACTACGTCGACGCATGTGGCAGAACGGCACTACCGACTGGCGGTGTTCGATCCGACGGGAGATCAGTGGCCGATGGAACGTGCCCGCGCCCGTTTGCATTACGGCGAATGGCTGCGCCGGGTACGCCGCCCTGCCGAAGCTCGTACGCAGCTGACCGCAGCGCTGGAGGTATTCGAGCGGCTCGGCGCCGCTCCGTTCGCCCAGATCGCACGGGCAGAACTGCGCGCCGCCGGAGTCACGGCATCGGCATCGTCGACAGCAGTGGAGGGACTCGATGCCCTCACCGCTCAGGAGCGTCAGATCGTAGCGTTGGCCGCGTCAGGTCTCACCAATCGTCAGATCGGCCAGCGGCTGAACCTGTCCCCGCGGACCATCGCCTCTCACCTCTACAACGTGTACCCCAAGCTGGGCGTGAGCCGGCGCCATCAACTGCGTGACATCGTCGCGCACGATCCGTCGACGTGACGACCAAGGACTGGGTTCGGGACTGCCCCCTTCGATTACATCCGGCCTTAGTGGCTTGCCGGGTCAGTCAGGATCTCCACGAGGGCCGGCCCGGTATGGGCGAGGGCTTCGGCGATCGCCGAGCCGAGATCCTGCGCGGCGGTGACGCGTCTCCCGTAGGCACCGCAGCTTCGCGCGTAGCCGGCGAAGTCGGGATTGTGCAGTGACGTCTGCCAAACGGCGTACTCGGCGCTGCGTTGTTCTTCGCTGATTTTGGCGAGTTCACCGTTGTTGAGCAGGATGTGCGTGATGTTCATGTCGTATTTCACTGCGGTGGTGACTTCGGCGAGGTATTGACCGAAGCCTCCGTCGCCGGTGACCGCGACGATGGGCCGGTCCGGCGCAGCTGCCCAGGCACCCATCGCCGCGGGGAACCCGAAGCCGATGGATCCGAGATAGCCCGACATCAGCACCGACTGGCCGGTGGTTTCGAAATATCGGCCGAACGAGTACGCGTGGTTGCCCACGTCCACCGTGAGAACGGCATCAGAGGGCACCAGGCGGCTGAGCTCTTCGAATACTGTTGCGGCGGCGACCCGTCCGGCGGGGTCTTTGTCCGCCCGGCGGGCTTTCTCCGCCCGCCATACCGCCCACCGCTCGGCAACCTCGCGGCGTTGGTCCACCAGGTCTGGGTTCGGGCGCAGACCATCGAGCGCGGCCGTGGCGGTGACTCCGACGTCACCAAGCACCGGAACTGTGACCGGGCGGAAGCGGCCGAGCATCATCGGGTCGGTGTCGACTTGGACGATCGGCTTGTACGGCGAGATCCCGGTGTGGTTTGAGAAGGACGCCCCGAACACCAGCAGCAGATCGGCCTTGTTCATCATCCATGAGGCGACGGGCGTACCGGAGCGGCCCAGCACACCGCAGGCGAGCGGATGGGCGTCGGAGATCTGACCCTTGGCCTTGAAGGTGGTCAACACCGGTGCGTGCAGTCGTTCGGCCAGCGCGACAACCGCCGGCATGTCGAATTTCGCTCCGGCACCGACGATCACCAGTGGTCGGGTCGCGGCCGCGATCGCGTCGAGCGCTTGTTGGAGCGCAGCCGCCGGTGGCGCGACCCGCAAGTCAGGCATCCGGCCGTCAGGTCCGGAGGCCTTTTGTTCCGGAGCTCCGAGGATCTGGACTTCGTCAGGCAACACCAGGTGGCCGACTCCGCGGTTCAGGATGGCGTGTTTGAGCGCCATGGTCATCAGTTCGGCGTGATCGGAGCCGGAGCGCACCATTGCCGAATACGCGGACACGTCGGCGAACGCCGCCAGCAGATCGATGTCCTGGAAGGCACCTTTGCCCGCAACCGAGGAATCCACGTTGCCGGAGAGCGCCAGCACCGGGGCCCGGTCGGATTTCGCGTCGTACAGTCCGGTCAACAGATTTGTCGAACCGGGCCCGGCGATACCGAAGCACGCGGCAGGCCGGCCCGTGAGCTTGCCGTACGCGGCCGCGGCGAATGCCGCGGCACCCTCGTGGCGGATACCGAAATACCTTAGTTTTCCCGCAGATTCGGCGCGGTGCATGGCCTCGGCGACACCGAGATTCGAGTGACCGACCATACCGAAGACGGTATCGACACCCCAGTTGGTCATGGTGTCCACCAGCACGTCGCTGACCGTGCGTGGATGCGGGGCCGGTGGTGGAGTCCCGACGTAGATTCCGTCGTCACGGACCTCCACCGGATAGGTGTGGACATTGAAGTCGGGGCCGCCCGCGGCCTCACCGGTGAACGGATCGAAGTCGAAACCGTGCCACGGACACCGGATCTTGTCGTTCTCCAACGTGCCCTGGCCCAGCGGGCCTCCTTGGTGAGGACACCGATTGTCGATCGCGCCGTAGCGCCCGTCGAGTCTGGTCAGGGCGACTGTCTTGACCCCGACGGGGCACATGGCGACTTCGCCGTCGTCGAGTTCGTCTGCGTCGGCGGCCTTGTACCAATTGAGGTCCGAATCGTTCACAGTGGTATCGCTCCTGCATACGGGACCCCGCTCAGGTAGGCGAAGTCACGGTCGAACGTTACGAGATCATCGAGTTGGAAGTCGGCAAGACGGCGATGTCCGCAAGCCCGGGCGAGGACAACCATGAGATCGACCGCGGCGGAAAGGAACCGATGTAACCGCTGCGCAGCGGCGTGCACAGGCAGGCGGGCTCGCAGGAGCGGGTCCTGAGTGGCGATACCTGCAGGACAGGTGTTGGTGTTGCATGCGCGCATACCGACGCAGCCGATGGCCTGCAGGGCTGCGTTGGACAGCCCGATCGCATCTGCGCCGAGCGCCAGCGCCTTCACCATGTCGGCCGGCGTGCGAATACCGCCGGTCACCGCGAGCGTGACCTGCTGGGCGTGCGCGCCATCCAGATGGCGCCGGGCGCGGGCCAACGCGGGAATTGTGGGCACCGAGATGTTGTCGCGGAAGATCGTCGGGGCGGCGCCGGTTCCACCGCCGCGGCCGTCGAGGATGAGATAGTCGACACCGATGTCGAGCGCGGCATCGATATCGCGTTCGATGTGCTGCGCACTCAACTTGTAGCCCACCGGGATTCCCCCGGAAACCTCGCGGACCTGCGCAGCGAAATCCTTGAACTGCTGCAGCGAAGTCCAGTCTGGGAACCGCGCCGGGGAGATGGCCGCGGTGCCTGGCGGAAGTCCGCGAACCTCAGCGATCCGGCCGACCACCTTGGCGCCGGGCAGGTGGCCACCGGTGCCAGTCTTCGCTCCTTGTCCACCCTTGAAATGGAAGGCCTGGACCTTGTGCAGATGGTCGAAGCTCCAGCCGAATCTGCCGGACGCCAGCTCATAGAAGTACTTCGAATTCGCTTGCTGCTCTTCGGGTAACATGCCACCTTCGCCTGAGCAGATGCCGGTTCCGGCGAGTTCGGCGCCGGCTGCGAGAGCGGTCTTGGCTTCCTGGGAGAGAGCGCCGAAGCTCATGTCGCTGACGAAGAGCGGGATGTCCAGCATCAACGGTCGCAATGCGTTCGGGCCGATCACCGTTTGAGTGTTTACCGGCTCGTCGTCGAGCAGCGGCAGTCGCGAGAGCTGGGCTGTGACCAACTGGATCGAATCCCAGGACGGGAGTTGATCTCGCGGCACGCCCATGGCTGCCGTCGGGCCGTGGCCATTGCTCAGCCCGTGTGCCGCCCACTCATGTATCTGGGTGACGTACGGTTCCTCGGCGGTGTCTGATGCCTTGACCCACCGGCCCTGGTAGCCGTCGTCGGCATAGGTCTGCGGATTGACCCGGGCGAATTCGGCAATCGCCGATTCGTCGAGGTAGACCGACCCGTCCGACACCCATGCCGGGAACGTGGCCAGTCTGACCGATGGATTGACCGGTGAGACTCCCGAATCGATCTCATAGCGCCAGCCGTGCACGCCGCACACCACGAGATCACCCTCGACGCGACCGTCGGCCATCAGGGCGCCGCGGTGCGCGCAGCGACCGTAGAGTGCCGAGACGTCGAGTCCGCGGCGGACCAGCACGACATCGACGCCTGCGGCCACCACGGCATACGGAGTGTTCTCGGGCAGTTCGGACAGCGCGGCGACTCGCAGCGCGGTCGCGGATTCAATTGTCACGAGGGGCTCAGCTCCACACCTGAACCGTCGACCATCTCTGGCGTCTGCGCATCAGTCACATGACTGAGGCGTTCGCTGCCGGCACCACCCACAACCACACCCAACGTAGCTGCGCGTCACAAGAACCGCCGGACAGGCTGCGTGTGGTCGAATGTTGTTGCCAGCCGCCCGTTTGCGCCAGGTAGTGGTTGTGGAGGTGCGGATGCAACTCAGACACTGATGCAGTTCAGGGACTCGGGAGCCGATACGGAGTTTTGCCAGTCAACTACCGAAGAGCGCCACTACGCTGGCGCCTCCTGCCGCGGCGACGCTCATGCTCGTCAAGGCAAGGGTGCAGGTCGCAGGTGGTACTACGTCGCGCGAGTGGTGACAGCTCCGCCGACGCACGATCAGTCCGAGGCTGGTCACGCATACCGTGAGCGACACCATGATTGTGGTCAGAAGCATCCACAACGCGTGGTGCTCCAGCCACAACCGCGCACAAATCAGCGCCACACCCGCCGCTGTGAGCACGGTGCGGCGCCAAGCGAGTGCAGTGCGTTCAGGTTGCAGGCCAGGATCGCGTGCTCGCGATGCACTCATAGGAGGATGAGCACGGCGCAGATGACGGCCGACACGCAGATCCCGCTGACGGCCAGCCGGACCATCGGTGAATCCGGCAGCGGATCATCTCTACGCATCGCGGTTTGGACCTGACGCCACCGAATGAACGCCCCGATCGCGACGGCTGTGGCGAGTACAACGCATGTGAGTCCGAGAACTCGGCGGCCCCCTTCGTCTACGCCGGTGGCAAACAGTTGACCGACGGCGACACCGCCGGCAAGCAGAGCGAGCGCTGTGCGAGTCCACGCCAGGAACGTTCGCTCGTTGGCCAGGGTGAATCGGTAGTCGGGTTCCTTGTCGATCATGGCAAACCCGTCGCTTCCTCCGGCTGGTCGCTTCGGTCGCGTTGTATCGGACTCTGTCATTGTGACGTGAGGATGCGGCGGTAGCGCGCTTCATCGGCAGCTGGATCAGCCTGCGCCTGCGCCGGGCTGTCGAGATCGATGCGGACGGTGTGGACCGTGCCCGTGAAGGCATTGTCGAGGGTCGGATAGTCATCCGTCACGGGAGTACCCAGGTCCACCCCGACATCGAGCGTCTCGTCGAACGAGAAGTAGTAGGGGATGGTCTGCTCGACCCGGCCCTCGGCATGTTTGACTCCGTCGATCATGAGCACGGTGTTCCCGCCCAGCCCGTTGCCACCGCCGTCGTAGTGGAACTCCATGCGGACCTCGTGCCTCCCCGCGGCAAGCGGCTGGACCGCCCGCACCGTGTAGTGCGCGAGATTGAAGTAGTTGTAGTCGTAGCAGATTCGACCGTCGAGGCAATAGAGCGACCAGCCACCGAACCGCCCGCCCTGCGAGATGATCACGCCCCGAGCTTGGCTGTCGTGAACCTCGACGTCGGCAGTGACGCTGTGGGAACGGTTCTTGATGTTCGGTGTCGTCTCCTCGGTAAAGCGTCGCATGCCGCCCCGGTAGGTGACCTGCTGACGGCCGCCCAGCAGGTCGATCCGTCCGGCCAGCGTCGGGTTTTCCCGCTCCGTCACCCGCTGGTCCAGTGGAAACACCTGGTACTTGGCCGCTTCGATCAGGAACAGGTCCTGCAGTCGGCGCAACCTATCGGGTTCGGCCTCGGCGAGATCGTTTGCCTGGGTCCAGTCACAGTCGATGTGGTAGAGCTCCCAGCGGTCGTCGGCGAACCGCTTCTCGGCGTCAGGGACCATCTCCCAGGGAATACCGTGCCGGGTGACGGCCATCCACCCCTCGTGATAAATGCCGCGGTTGCCGCACATTTCGAAATACTGGGTCCTCCGCCGGTCGCGGCTATCGGGTGCGTCGAACGTGTAGCGCATGCTCACGCCTTCGATGGGCTTTTGGGCCGTTCCGTTCACGGAGGTTGGGTGGGGGATGCCGGCGCAGTCGAGCACGGTCGGCAGCACGTCGATGACATGGTGGAACTGATGACGGCGGCCACCGGTGTCGTTGATACCGGCCGGCCAGTGCACGATGAGTCCATCGCGGGTACCGCCGAAGTGGGAGGCCACCTGTTTGGTCCACTGATAGGGGGTGTTCAGCGCCAGCGCCCACCCGACCGGAGCGATCGGATAGCTGTTGGGGCCACCGATCTCGTCGATCTCATCGATCATGACCTCGGGATCGTCGACGATCCCATGACCAAGCCGGTGCTCGACCGTGGTGCCCTCGATTCCACCTTCCCCGGAGGCACCGTTGTCGCCGAGAAGGTAAATGAACAGCGTGTTTTCCAGCGCATCAAGTTCTTCCAGCGCTGAAACGAATCGTTGGACCTGATGGTCGGCGTGCTCAGTGAATCCGGCGAAGGTTTCCATGAACCGGGCCGCCAATGTCCGCTGGGTATCGGAGAGTTCCTCCCAATGCGGAACGCCCGCGGCCCACGGCGCCAGCTCGGCATCAGGCGAGACCACTCCGAGTCGCTTCTGCTGCTCCAATGTGAGATCGCGTTGCCTGTCCCAACCGTGATCGAACCGGCCCGCGTATTTGTCCTGCCATTCGCGCGCAACGTGCAGCGGGGCATGCGATGCACCGAACGCCAGGTACGTGAAGAACGGACGATCGGGGGTCAACGTGCGCTGGATGCGCACCCAATCGATGGCGTGATCGGCCAGGTCCTCGGACAGGTGGTAGCCATCCTCGGGTCGGCGACTGGGTTCGACCGGGTTGGTGCCATGGAAAAGCAGCGGATACCAGTGGTTCATCTCGGCGCCCATGAATCCGTAGAAGTGGTCGAAGCCCTCCCCGGTGGGCCACCGGTCGAACGGGCCCACCGGGGAGATCTCGCGCGGCGGGGTTTGATGCCATTTGCCGAACGCAGCGGTGCTGTATCCGTTGCCCTGCAGGATCTGCGCAAGTGTTGCCGCGCTGCGGGGGCGAAACCCGTTGTATCCGGGTGCGGCGGTGGCCATTTCCGTCGTACCGCCCATGCCCACCGAGTGGTGGTTGCGTCCGGTCAGCAGCGCTTGTCGGGTCGGCGAGCACAATGCCGTGACATGAAAGCGGGTGTACCGCAGGCCGCCGTCGGCCAGCCGCTCGGCGGCAGGCATTTCGCACGGGCCGCCGAACGCGCTCGAGGTCCCGAATCCGAGGTCGTCCATGACCACGATCACCACGTTGGGTGCCCCCGCCGGCGGTTGAATGGGGGGTACCGCGGTGAAGGGTGCGGTCTGCTCGTCGATGCCGAGCGCGGTCACCACCGTCTGGATCGGGTCGGGCTCGGGGAGTATGTGCCGGCCTGCGTGAAAGTCAGTCATGGTGGTTCTTCTGCTCCTATGACGTGTCTTGTTGGGATTCAAGGAGATCGCGCTCATCTCGTCGCCCGAGCGGTTGAGCGACCGAGCCACACAGCGCTAGTGCGTAAGGTCCGGCGATAGGGCGGGTATGGCGCCGGTGTCCTCCAGGGAGCGGTTGCTCGTTTCCTCTGCCAACGCCACACAGGTCAGGAAACCCACGAAGGTGATGCCGGCGCCGATGTACATGGTTGCGGAGGTGCCCAGGCTCGTCAGCGATAGCGGCACGAGGAACGTACCCACGGCCGCTGCGAACCTGGTCAACGCGACGGCGATACCGACCGCAGCAGCACGGACGTGGGTCGGGAACAGTTCGTTCGGGTACGCCCACTCGAGGATCCCCGGGCCGCCGGAGAACAACGCGTACATGCAGAAGAACGACACGACGAAAAACGCCGGTGCGTGAGCCCATGCCCCAAGCGCGAAGAGGGGCAGCACCATCAGCGCAAACGACCAGATGACTGTCTTGCGCCGGCCTGCAGTCTCTAGCAGTCGCATGGCGGGCAGGCATCCGATGGCGAACACCAGGTTGATGATCGCGGTGCCCAAGTTGGCAAGGTTTCCGCTGCCGAAACCGAGGGCTTCCAGCAACTTTGGGCCGAAGGTCAGCAAGGCGAACAGCGGGACGATCGCGCAGCTGAAGAAGATGACCACAAATATCATCCGGCGCAGATAGACGCCGCGAAACAACGCCGCGATGCTGCCGCGGGTTTCTCCTGGCAGCATCACGACCCCCGACAGTTCCTCCGCCGTCACCGGGGTGCCCAGAGTGTGTTCGACCACCCGAGCAGCTTCGTCGACGCGTCCAGCGGCGACGAGCCAGCGGGGCGATTCAGGGGTACCCAGGCGCAGCAGGAACACCACTGCCGCCAGGATCGCCCCGGAGGCCAGCATCCATCGCCAGCCCTCGTGCCCGATGCTCTCGATGATCAAGTAGCCCACCAAATAGGCGAGCGCCGCACCGACGTACCAGATGATGATCACCCAGGTGAACATCTGCCCACGCTGGCGGCGCGGTAACCATTCGGTGAGCAGGGAGGTGGCAATGGGGTAATCAGCCGCGATCGCCGCGCCAATCAGAAATCGCAAAATGATCAGCTGCCACGCTTCGGTGACAAATATCGATAACACAGACCCCACAATCAGCACCAAGAGATCGAGGGTGTACATCGTCTTGCGGCCGATTCGATCAGTGATCGGACCGAATATCAGGCCCCCGAAGAACATCCCGATCAATGCCGCCACGCCGAGAGTCGCTTCGATGGTTGTTGAAAGTCTCATTTCACTCGCGATCCCGGGTAGCGCGATGCCCACGATGGCCAGCAGGTACCCATCCAATAGAGGCCCGCCACTGCATGCGGCCGCAAGTTTGTAATGGAATCTGCCCAGAGGGGCTTCATCGACAACATCGAAACTCATCGAGATTTTCTCCCTGCATTCGAATTGATGCGCTCACTAATCCGACTCAGCGTTTTCGCTATGTGTGTGTCGGCTATCACAGTTCCACGTGCGCATCCGTCAGGGAACGGCCTTTCGCGTCCGGGCCGAGACTGCTTTTCGATTGATCCCATTCACATGTTCTATGGGCGGCGATCGCCGACGGTGAGTCCGGCGGAGTCCATCTCAGCGCGCGAGCGCAACGAACCCTGCGGCGGCCGGCGAAAGCGGTCCCGATCGCCACACCAGCCGAGCGGAGTAGCGAAGCGGTGGGTCGGTCGTCACCACCGCCGCGCCCTTGGCGCCCGCGTCCGCTGCCATTGACTGCGGTAGCAAAGCGGCCCCAGCACCTTCGAGCACGAGCGGCACGATCATCGCCCGGTGCGTGGTTTCCACCGCGATCTCCGGTGCGAGCCCTATCTGCCGTAGGGCCTCGTCGAGTACGCCGCGCGTGGCAGTGCCTTGCGGGGTCGCCACGAACCGCAGAGTAGCCAAGTCGGCGAGAGCGACTGCTCGTTGCCGGGCATGTCCCGGTGGCAACACCAGGTGAAGGGTAAGATCGCCGAGCAACATCGACTCCAGGTCCCCACAGGGCACAGTCGCGTCCACCAACCCGAGTTCGCAATCCCCGCTCCGCACCAGATGGCTTACCTGCGTTGCCTGTTCGGGATCGGCCACTCGAACGGTGACCTTCGGATGGCTGCGCATAAACTCGCCCAGCAATCCCGAAAGCGGATCGACGGCAAACGTGGTCTGCGCAACGATGTCCAGCCGGCCACCAGACAACCCGAGGACTTCACGCACCGTCGCCGCCGCCGTGGACAGGTCCCGAGTCACCTGTCTGGCGGGCACGATGAGCGCCTCGCCAGCTGCTGTCGGTACCGCTCCGTGTGGCAACCGGTGGAACAATGCTCCGCCCAGTTCGGCCTCCAGCGCTGCAATCGCATGTGACAGCGACGGTTGTGCCACGTACAAGGCCCGCGCAGCATTGGTGAACCCGCCGTGCTCCACCACGGCGAGGAAGTACTCCAACTGCCGGCGCTCCATCCGCGCAGCCTAAACCTGTGCCGCTGTCAGGGGTGGCCGGATGACCCGATGCGCGTCGGCACCGGAGTGCGTGTCTGGTACAGATGCGCCGCGAATCACCGCCACAGTGTGCGCCTCGAATGCCGGCAGGGCTGATATCGCTGTCCTGGACCGTCACGTGGGAGGAGTTGGCGTCGTCCGGTCACTCGATGGCGCCGGCGCTGCTGATCGTGGCACCGCCGCCGGAGAGACACGTTCTCGCAACGAGAGATTCGCTGATGATGCTACCCGGACAGGCCCCATAGTTGGGTCAATGCGGGCAACCTTGCTGTGCATGCGATTTGGGTCGAACAACTCAAGAGCTGATGCCGGCGGTGTGTATTTCCCGCTGGCGCAGTCGAATCCGCTCTCGATCAGCCATCCTGCGGGCATGCCGTAGCCTGCGCGAAAGATGTTGAGAAGAACCAAGTATACTTACTCCGTCAGCCAGTACGTCAGCACCATCGAGTGGTCGTCAGGCGGGAAACCGATTCCCTCGCACGCGATTTCGCCGGGCGCGGATTCGGCGTCGGGGCGGTTGCGCCAGGTCAGGCGACAAGCGTCCCCGAGCTGTTCGATATGCAAATCGAAGTCGCCGACCAATTCGTCTTCGGCGCCGAAGTACTTGACGTGGTAATCACCGGGAAAGCCGTTGGACGTGTCGCCCGTTGCTCGGCCCCGGCAGATCTTGCAGCCGTCCTCGACCTGGTCGTCGGTGATCCACCGCGCGTCGATGACGTCTTCTTCTTCAGTACTGATCCGATATTCGCAAACGCCGACCACCGCGGTGTGGATCATGGCGAAAGCATAGGCCTCTGACCTGGCGATGTAGAGCCCTCGGTGGTGGCCATTCGCGCTTCTCCTCACCGGCTCAGCTGCGCCCTCAGCGAGGATCCAGTCAACTCTCAGCAAATAACCTGCAGAGGTGTCAAATTCCCCGAACAACTCCCGCCTTGCTGAGTAGATTTGGCGTGTTGATTCCTGCGACGGTAGGGCCGCGATGACGGAAGTTGGGCCGCAAGCGCACGTTGCCGACGAGTTGTCAGCTGTCAGCTCGGTGGCGCTCGTGAGATGGGAATCGGAGCCGGGGAAGCGGATGTCCTCACGCAAACAAGGAGTGACGCTGTGGCCACAACATTGACGGGCGAGGTTGTGCGGCCAGGTGATTCGGCCTATGACGGGGCGCGGGTCGGCTACAACCTGCTGTACTCCTGCCATCCTCAGGCGATCGTGTTCTGCACCGAGACGGCGGATGTGGTCAATGCCCTGACGTGGGCGCGGCAGAACGATGTTCCGGTCCGCGCCCGCAGCGGTGGCCACAGCCTGGAGGGTTGGTCGGCCGTCGACGGTGGTCTCGTCATCGACGTGAGTCGAATGAAGTCGACCCAGATCGACGAGGCTTCGAGTACTGCCACCGTCGGTGCCGGACTCAACCAGTTGGAAGCGGTAACCGGACTCGGTAAGGCCGGCTTCGCGGCACCGACCGGGACGGAGGGAACGGTCGGGCTCGTTGGGGCGACGCTCGGGGGCGGTTTCGGTCTGCTCACCCGCAGGTACGGCATGGCATCGGACAATCTGCTCGGGGCAGAGGTGGTCGTCGCGCAGGCGGGCGGCGGGGCCGAGGTGATCGTCGCTGACGAGGAGAACAACGCAGATCTACTGTGGGCGCTGCGAGGCGCCGGCAATGGAAACTTCGGAATCGTCACGTCACTGACTTACAAGATCCATCCCTTGACGCAGGCGATCTACCTCACCGCGATATGGCCACGGTTGCTCGACCTTCAGGACGTGTTCGCAACCTGGCAGGATGTCGCTCCTCACACCGACAATCGCCTCACCTCCCAGCTTGAGATTCACCGTGATGAGGTCAAGTTGGTCGGTTTGCTGGCCGGCGGGTCGGAAAAGGAGGCCGCGCAGATGCTGGCGCCGATTCTGTCGGTCGGTGGACCCGAGGTCGCGGTGAAGGACGCACGCTGGGCCGACATCTACGCGAGCTTTCAGATACCCGTCGCCGAGGAGGCCGCGAACTGGAAGTACCACTCGCAGTTCATTTCTGAGCCGTTCCCGCCGGAAGCGATCGGCCTGGTCGCATCGCTCATGGCCAAGGCACCGACTCCGACGTGCGACTACTTCACCAACGCGTTCGGTGGAGCCGTCACCAGCAGCGAACCGGCCGGTGGTTCGGCATTCGCTCACCGCGACGCCCTCTTCTATGCCGAACCCGGCGCCGGGTGGGGCACTCGCGGCGCGGACCCCGACGCGGACGATCCGCTGACCGCGGAGTGCCTCGCGTGGATCGCGGACTTCGGTGAAGCGTTGAGCCCCTTCGTGAATGGCGCCTATGTCAATGTTCCGAATGCCGACATGGCGGGGTGGGAAGCCGCATATTGGGGACCCAACGTCGATCGGCTGCGCGCTGTCAAGGCGAAATACGATCCTGACCAGGTGTTCACCTACGAGCAGAGCCTGTGAGCGCGACCGTGAGGATTTGTGACTAGTGAGTCGCTGGCTGCTGAGCAACGTCCCATCGTGGCTGCTGCTGCTCGGACTCGTTGTCCTCATCGCGGGCGGAGCGTTGCTGCTCTTGTTCTATGTCCGGCATCGGTTCCCGCGGTTGGAGGAGGGCGAACAGAACCATGTCACGTTGTTCGCCTTCAGCTTCATCGGATTCATGTTCGCGATCCTGGTCACCTTCTTCACCAACACCTTTTGGGGTCAGATGAACGATGCGGACTCCGAGGTGCGGACTGAGGCAGCGACCGGGGTGCAGCTGGCGGGGGACCTCAATGTGTTCGACAAGACCGACAGCGACCGGATCCGCGAGAGCCTGCTCGAGTACCAACGTGCGGCAATAGCCGAGTGGCCAGAAGCCTCTGCCGGCCGTTCCTCCCCTGAAGCCGACAAGGCGCTCGCGCGTCTCTACACCGCCTATCGACAAGTCCAGCCGCGCAACGACACTCAAACCAAGGCTGTTGACACCTCATTGGGCAACCTGGACAGCATCCGCCTGTCACGTACAGAACGGATATTGCAGGCCCGGATAGATGTCGGCCCACCGTGGTCGTTGTGGGTGGTCATTTTGCTGACCAGCGGTTTGGTCCTCGGCTGCGCGATTGTCTACGGCGTCGAGAAACCGTCCATGCACTACGTGATGGTCGCGAGCTTGTGCGTGCTGATCGCCGCGGCACTGTTCATGGTCTTGGAGTTTTCGCATCCGTACCTCGGCGAGCTGGCGACGTCACCGGAACCGCTGGATGAGGTTATTCAGGTGCTGTCGAACGCACCGGCGTAGTCGAGGCGGATTACGCCACAGGCACAGGGCTGCGGGTCCCTGGAGTCAATGCCGGACTGGTAGTTACCCGTGCGTCAGTTATGCCACACTCATTGAATGACGCATTCGGATCCGCGTACCGACGATTCGCTGCCCGCAAAGGCGGCGGCTCCAGATGCCGGCGAGGCGGCTGAGCTGGTCGTCGCTGCGGCCGCCGGGGCTTGGCACGTCAGCGCTACCGAGCTCGGTCGGAGATTGCTCGCAGTAAGCCGGACCGTCGCCGATGAGGACGAACTGCTCAGCTTGCTGCAGAACCTCGCGCAGATTGCTCAGCAGACGATTCCTGGCGCCGACAGCACGGGCGTGACCATCGATCTGGCCAGGAAAACCTACACGGCTGTGCACACCGATCAGCGCACTCTGCGGGTCGATACCGAACAGTACGACTGCGGCGAGGGTCCTTGCCTACACGCCGCCCGCACCGGCCAGATCGTGCTTGTGGACTTCGGCCAGGCCGCCGCCACCTGGCCGCGATTTGCGGCGGCTGCGCACGCCGAAGGCATTCGCAGTTTTCTCGCCGCGCCGCTGATCGCCGGGGATCAGACGTTCGGGTCACTCAATCTGTATGGCCGGTCCAGTTCGGCGTTCGATAGCTTCGACGTCGAAATTCTGGACCTGTTGACCGAGGCAGTGTCTCGCGCGATCGGCGATTTCGCGCGCTTCCGGTCGGCCCATGATGTGGCGACCGGGCTGCAGCGGGCCTTGGAGACACGCGCGCCCATCGAACAGGCCAAGGGAATGTTGATGGCCATGCACGCAATCGATGCCGACGAGGCCTTCGCGCGGTTGCGTCGGGAAAGCCAGAATACGAATGTTCCACTGCGCATCGTGGCCACTCGTCTCGTGCGGCAGCTCACGTCGCCGCCCGGCACGGAAACAGATGGTGAGGCCGTCTGAGCTGCCGCATCGGGTGCGATTTTGAGAGCGATGGGGGTCGGCGACACGGGATCGGCGCTGGGTGCTCAACGTCGAGGCTGCGGTCCTGAGCATCGCCTTGTGCAGGGCCTCGAAGCAGCCCATCGCAGCCCCCACCGTGCGTGGTGTGCCCGCTGAGCTGCTGGCGCAAACGTTCGCCGGCGATGTTCGTTTTGTTCGATCCGGCTCGTGCAAGTGCGGCGGTACGGAGTCGTAATCCTCACTGCTGTCGGATTGGACAGCTCCTACGAAGTCACTATCGGCGGCATCCACGGGACGCCGGGTGAACCGACGCAGGTAAGTGGGCCGACCGAACCCCACTTGTTGCCCCTATCCGCCTTCTGGCCATCGTTATAGGTAGTCCCGCTCGCGTATCCGTTGTCATCGATGGTGCCGGTGTACTGGTTCCAGTCGCTCGATCCCGGATGTGGGTCCCAATCCGCTTTGAAGTGAATCGTGTTGCCCTCAATGGCGCCGTCGGTCACTGTGCCTGTCGTCACGGCTGGCGGCTGGCCGAACAGTGAATAGTTCAATTGGTACTGAATATGCTGCTGTGACGGCGCCGGTCCATCCCACCCATCCATCTCCACCACGATGTTGTTGTCCTGGTTGATCACAAAATTGCCGGCAGGCAACGCCCACCCACCGCAGAACGGGGCCAAGGGAACTCTTGGCATCGCGGACGCCGACGCCGGCATCGTGAGGGACACGGTTGCACACACAGCCGTGGCGACGGAAGCGATGCGAGTTCTGTTGTAAGTCATGAGCGTTCTCTCCTGTGCAGTACCTGAACCCCGGTTCTGCCATGATCGGACGAGATGCAGCTGGCGCATGCAGTAGTTGACTACTCCAGTGCTCCGTCGCCGGCTGCGCCCGCGCTCATAGTGGTGCTGCGTGCCGAAGACGACCATTAACGGGACTGGCAAGACAACTGACTCTCTGACGTAATGCGTTGTTGCCCAAGATTATTTGGAGGAACAGCCTGGCCGTGCGGTCCACCTAGAGTGCCGACGACCGGGCGCGAGCGGTGGCCGACGTTTCGGATTCTCCCGGTGACACACGAGAAGATTGGTCGCCCACAAGGAGTGGCAGGGCGAATCGAACTCTGTCGACGAGGACGTCCGTAGGCATAATTGATGCCGGGCTGCGTGATTTGTGGGGCGAGGATGGAGGTTGTTGCGGCGTAAGGTTTTTGCCTTTTCAAAGTTCGTCGGTGGGTGGCGTGGTTGATGAGCGGGCAGCGGTATTCTGGGTCGCCGCGATGTACAGGTTTTTCACAACATTAAATTCTGTTTCTTGTCGAGAAACAGGCGTACTGTGCTCCGAATCACACCGCTGAGGTGCGTTCGTCCGCTGCACGCTGCAGCGCCCGCGAAGGGACTCCCGGCATGACGTCGTCGAACCCCGTTGGGTCTGAACCGAAATTGCACAAAGGCACCAACTGGTGGGGTGCCTTCGTCATCGGATTGGCCGGCCCCATCCTGGTCACCGGTATCGACCCACCGGCCGTGCAAGCCCTCGGCGCCGCGGCGGTGCCGATGCTGGCCATCGCCACCGGCATCGGGGTTCTGCTGTGTCTGTTTGCTGCCGAACTGGCCGCCGTCATGCCGCACCGCACCGGCGGACTGCCCTCCTACACCACCGAATCCTTCGAACTGGTCCACCCCGCCACCGCCACCCACCTCGGCGGCCTCTCGGCCTGGGCTTATTGGCTGGGCTGGTTCCCGGTCGCCCCCATCAACATGATCCTGGCCTCGGCCTACATCACCCAGCTGTTCTCCATCCCCACCGGCCCGTCGTTTCTGCCGTTCGGCGGACTGGGCAGCCCCATCACGCTGTCGGTGCTGATCATCTCGATCGTCGCCATCGCGATCATGTACGTGCCCGCCTACTTCGGCATCAAACTCGGCGCCGAATTCGCCACGGTCCTCGGCATCGTGTCCATGGCTCCGCTGACCCTGCTCATCCTGCTGCCGCTGTTCCGCCCGAGCTCCATGACGCTGAGCAATCTCGCGGGCTTCCACTTCGCGTCAGGTGTCACCGGCAGCCCGACCCTGATCTTGGCGTGGATGTTCGTCATGACCTGGTCGGTACTGGCCATGGAAGCCGCCGCCTGCTACCTCGGCGAATGCCGCAATCCGGCCCGCGACGCGAAGATCGCCATGACCATCGAAGGGATCTACGGCTTTTTCATCTTCGTCTTCATGGCTGTCGCGCTCGTCCTGGTCCTCGGTGTCGCCAAGGACGCCGACCCGCTCACCATCTTCTCCGCGCTGATCACCAAAGTCACCGGCACGACCGGCGGCTGGGTCGAATGGGCCCTTGGCCTACCCCTCATCGTGGCCCTGCTCCTCTCGGTACTCAACGCGATCATGGGCTGCGCCCGCTCGCTCTATCAAGCCTCCGAGGACGGCATGCTGCCTCGCTGGTTCGGCCGCCTCAACACCCACGGCGTGCCCGCCCGCGCCATGGCGTTCAACGTCGTGTGCTCGGTGATCGTCCTACTCTTCGGCAGCCCCCTCCGCATCTACATCTTCTCCAACATGGGCTACCTCTTCTCTTGTGGCCTGGTCTTTTTCGCGTACTTCGCCCACCGCCACACCCGCCCCGACATCCACCGCCCAGTCCGACTCCCGGGCTTCATGCGCTGGATCGCCCTGGCCATCGGGATCTTCTGCACCGTGCTGTGGCTCTTCGGCGGCTGGAACAGCCCCTCGATCGTCATCGGCACCCCCAGCCACACCCTGTTCTTCGTCGGCGTCCTCGTCCTGGCCGCCTACGTCCCCCTGCACATGTGGCGTCGCATCACCGACCGCCGCATCCAAAACACACCCGCCCCTGTCGAACCCGAACCTGAACCCGCATAAGCCTGGCATTGGCCCGCCGCGTCCGACGCTGCGGCGGAATCCAGATATAACCGAAAACGAAATCCACCCCTTGGTCGGTAGCCACGACCGACCACCATGACCGGGCCTCTGGCGACCATGACACGCCAGGTGGGGGGCCCAGGAAAGACAGCGGAACTCCCAGTACCGGATGGACTGTCCTGCACGACGCCATCTCGTCTGGGGTTCCGCTGTCGCCCTGACCGAACCATGCCCATGTGCCCTACTAGCCCAACCGCCGTTCGTGGAGGAACACGATGACCCAGACCGGCCATCCCGATGTTGTAATCGCCGCTCCGGTGCCGAGCAGACCCAAACGTTCAGCGAGCCCGTTCGTTCGTTGGCTGATGCGTGCGCGAGTCACGTCGATCACCGGGCCGGAGGTGTCCGAGGAACACCACGAGGAGAACGCCTGGTGGAAGGTGATGTGCCTGACGGGCGTGGATTACTTTTCCAGTCTTGGTTATACGCCGGGAATTGCCGCATTGGCCGCCGGTGCGATTTCGCCGCTGGCCACACTGCTGATCGTGTTCCTGACCCTGCTGGGCATGTTGCCGATGTACCGCAGGGTGGCCCAGGAAAGTCCCCACGGACAGGGATCGGTGGCGATGCTGGAACGGCTGCTGCCGTTCTGGCGCGGAAAACTGCTCGTGCTGGTGCTTTTGGGGTTCGTGGTGACCTCATGGATCATCACCATCACCCTGTCGGCGGCTGACGCCAGCGCGCACCTGATCGAGAACCCTTTCACACCAGAGGCGTTCGACGGACACCCGGTCGTCATCACGGTGATCCTGCTGCTCATCCTGGGCGGGGTGTTTCTGGCCGGCTTCAGCGAAGCGGTCATCGTCGCGGTGCCGCTTGTCGTGGCTTACCTCGGCCTGAATCTGGTCGTGGTGATCGCCGGGGTCCTCGCCTGTATCGGCCAACCTTTCCGCGTGCACGACTGGCTCACCGCGATGCTGTCCACTGGCGGCGCGGGAAACGCCCTCATGACGGCGTTCATCGCGTTTCCGCTGTTGGTGCTGGGCTTGTCCGGGTTCGAGACCGGGGTCAGCATGATGCCGCTGATCAAGGCTGACGGCAGAACCGAGGAGGAACGGCGGAAGAGCCGAATCGCGCGCACCCGAAAGCTTCTCGGCACTGCAGCGTTCATCATGAGTGCCTACCTGCTCGCGACCAGCTTCATCACCACCGTGCTGATACCGGCCCCAGAGTTCGCCGCAGGCGGGCAGGCCAACGGGCGCGCACTGGCATACCTTGCTCACGGATTGCTCGGCAATGGCTTCGGCACGGCATACGACATCAGCACAATCCTGATCCTGTGGTTTGCCGGCGCGTCAGCCATGGCGGGCCTGATCAACATCGTGCCGCGCTACCTGCCGTCCTACGGCATGGCTCCCGAATGGGGCCGCGCGGTACGCCCGGTCGTCCTGCTCAACACTGCGATCGCCATCGCGATCACCATCTGGTTCGGGGCGGACGTCGACTCTCAGGCCGGCGCCTACGCCACCGGCATCCTGGTCATGATGATGTCCGGGGCATTCGCAGTGACCCTGGCCATGCACCGATATCACCGCACCGGCGCCACGATCGGCTTCTCCATCGTCACCGCGCTGCTGGCGTACGCCGTGGTGGTGAACATCGTCGACAAGCCGGACGGCATCGTCATCTCAATACTCTTCATCGTCGCGATGGTGGTGGTCTCTCTGGCCTCTCGGGTCAGTCGCAGCACCGAACTGCGTCACGAGCGCATCGAGTTCGATGAGCTGGCGCTGCGCTTCATTGCGGACGGAATTACCGCGGGGGCACTGCACTTCATCGCCCACCGCTATCGCTGTGACGAGACCGCCGAAGAGCTGGAAGAAAAGGAACACCAGCAGCGGCTGCTCAACCCGATCCCGCCGGACGCGCATGTCATCGTCGTCGAGGTCGAGGTGATCGACCCCTCCGAGTTCTCCTCCACTCTGACCGTCCACGGGATCGACACCGCCGGACACCATCTCCTGAGGCTGGAGAGCTCTGCAGCGCCGAACGCCTTGGCTGCGTTGATGTTGCGCGTGCGCGACGACACCGGCCTGCTGCCTCACCTGCATTTCCAATGGACCGAAGGCAACCCGTTGGCCCACTTGGCCCGATTCGTCCTGCTCGGTCAAGGCGAGACCGCACCCGTTACCCGCGAAGTGCTTCGCCAGGCCGAACGCGATGTGCAACGCCGACCGATCGTGCACGTCGGCGGATAACCCGTCAGGCGACGAAGCGGATAGACGTCGTGCGGCCGCGCCTGCTGGGTAACAGCTTGCGGCCACCCGACCGATGAGACCAAGCAACTGCGACGGGTTCTCGGTGCCGGCATAACACTGCAGCAAAACTCCACAGCTCTGATGAGCGTCGTGAGCAGTGGAAGTCATTGGCGCACAGCAATATCGAGTGCCCGGCGGATGGCGGCAGAGGCTTCGTCCACGCCCAACGACCAGGTCGGCTTGGTCTCTGATCCGGCGCGAAGCTGGTGTGCTGGCCTTCAATCCCGCTTACGGGGCCCGAGCCTGAGACTACAAAGCGTGCCGCATCGCCATTTTGGCTGTCTCTTATACACATCTGACGCTGCCGACGATCGCAT